>NZ_JBEPKB010000007.1:0-220933 GCF_040496055.1 Agromyces zhanjiangensis
GCCGCGCAGGGCCGAGCCGGGCCATCCGCGGGGCGCTCGCCCCCCCCCCCCGCCGGGGCCCCCCCCCCGGGGGGGGGGGGGGGGGCGCCGTCGACTGCGGCCTCAGCGTTGCTGGATGGCCGGCGGGAGGTACTTGTCCTTCGCGATGTCGCTCTTCGGCACGACGCCGTAGACGCGCAGCATCACGTTGAACGTCCCGTCGCGCACCGGGAGCCAGTTCGCGACCGGCACGCCGTCGGGCTGGGTCACCGACATGTAGATCGAGATCGAGCCGTCGGGGTTCGTCTCCAACCCCTCGGTGTAGCTCGCCACGAGGTACTTGTCGAGCTCGTTCGGGATCGGCTGGATGGCCTGCGGCGTGTAGGCGGTCAGCGACCAGAAGCGCTCGGCATCCGGGATCGCGTCGGCCGGGAACGTCAGCACGTAGCCATCGGCGTTCGACCCGTCGAGCGGAGCGCCGTTGCCGTCGAAGAAGGCGTGGTAGTACGCGGCCGTCTCGATCGTGTTGCAGTACTGGCAGAACTCCGTGATCGACGCCCGATCGAGGACGTTCTTCTTCCACGCGCCGATGTTGGTGAAGTGGGTCCAGTTGGTGGTGCCCCGGCTGTCGAGGTAGTTGGCGATGAGGGCGTCGTGCGCCGACCGGGCACCCTGGGCGAACAGCGCGCGCTCGGCGGACGTCAGGCTCGACCCGTCGCCGAACAGCGCGTCGAAGTCATCGGAGAGCTTCTGTTCCTGGCGGGTCAGCGGCGGGGTCCAGCCGTCGTCGGCGACCGCGACCTGCATCTGGCGCAGGAAGTCGATCGGAGCGACGCGGACGAGGTCGTCGGCGATGGTCTTCACCGGGACCCCGAACTCCTCGACCGGCTTGACGGCGGTCGGGACGCCGTCGACGAGGATCCCCTTGCGGAACTCGTTCGCCTCGTCGGTCACGTCCTCGGTGCCGATGTGCTTGTCGACCCGGAAGATCATGATCATGTGCTCGAGCGGCAGCTTGACGACGTTCGCACCCAGCAGGTCGTCCGAGGCGTTCGGTCCGATCAGCGCGTACTGGATGTTCTCCGTGCCCTCGCCCGCCTTCCGCGACGGGATGCCCGACGGGTAGACGTTCCCGTAGGGATCGACGAGCAGCACCGAGTAGCCGACCGGCGTCGCCGGGACGTAGACCCCGACCGGGGTGTCGCCGACCTCGAGCGGCGAGCTCGCGTAGAGCGTGTCGTCGTTGATCGCGACGACCGCCTGGTAGACCGGCGAGATCTCGTTCGGCCCGATGAAGTGGTTGACCGGCACCGGGAGTTCGGTGGTCTGGAAGTGCGTGAACCAGATCGGATAGAAGGTGGTGAGGTAGTTCTCGGTCGTCGAGGCGATGTCCTTGCCCCCGTTGTTGCCGGACGGCGGCGCGGCGGCCGCCGGGGCCACGGTGGTGAGCGCCAATGCGACGGCGGCGGCGGCGAGTGCGGCGATTCGGTTCGGCCCGGTGCGGGCCCGGTCGTGACGATGCATGGTCTTCCCCCTTGCCGGAGCCGGCCCGCCCGACGACGTGACAGGCGGATCCGGCGGCCGATTTCGCGCGGAAAGTACCACAGGACGTGCGGATGCCGTCGGGACCAGTGGCCCTAGCGTCCGACGAGCTCCCGGATGCCGCCGAGCGCGAGTTCGGGCGATCCGAGCAGCGCGACCAGTCCGAGGGCGAGCAGCAGGTTCGCCACCACGGTGGCCCAGAACACGCGACGGAAGCTGCGCTTGCGGGTCTTGTGCCGGAACGCCTGCTGCGCCACGAGCGCCCCGGGCCACCCGCCAGCGAGGTCGACGAGATGCAGCGTCCGCTCGGCGACGCGCGGTGCGCCCCGCCGGGCAGCTGCCTTGTCGGCCCCGTACGCCGCGACGTCGACGAGGCTCGCCGCGCCGAACCAGACGGCGAGCCACCACGGCACGGCCCCGACGAGCAGCCCCACGGCGAGCGCGGCGGCGAACGCGACGAGCACGCCCCAGCTGAGCGCCGCGGGCAGCGGGCGCGAGAGGTCGCGCTCAGGCCGGGCGGCGGGGCGCGGCGGTCGGGATGCCGCGTGCGGCCCGCGCCGCGCGGCCGTCGGTTCGGGTCGCATGACCTCGATCGTACGGGCGGCGCGGGCCGGTGGCATCCGCCCTACTGGTTCGAGAACGCGGCGTCGAACGATGCCGTCGGGCGCGGCCAGATGAGCGAGCGCACGTACTCGAGCGCCTGCGGCCCGCCGTGGAGGCGGTCCATGCCGGCGTCCTCCCACTCGACCGAGATCGGGCCGGTGTACCCGATCGCGTCGAGGGCCCGGAACGCGTCCTCCCACGGCACGTCACCGTGACCGGTGGAGACGAAGTCCCAGCCGCGGCGCGGGTCGCCCCACGGCAGGTGCGAGCCGAGGATGCCGGAACGGCTGTTCGCGGTGCGGATCCGGGTGTCCTTGCAGTCGACGTGGTAGATCCGGTCCTGGAAGTCCCAGATGAAGCCCACCGGGTCGACGCCCTGCCACATCATGTGGCTCGGGTCCCAGTTGAAGCCGAACGCCGGGCGCCGGTCGATCGCCTCGAGCGTGCACACGCTCGTCCAGTGGTCGTACGCGATCTCGGAGGGGTGCACCTCGTGCGCGAAGCGCACGCCCTCGTCGTCGAACACGTCGAGGATCGGGTTCCAGCGGTTCGCGAAGTCCTCGTAGCCCGCGTCGATGACGGAGGCGGGCACGGGCGGGAACATCGCCACGTACTGCCAGATCTTCGAGCCCGTGAAGCCGACGACCGTGTCGACGCCGAGCTTCCGGGCCACGCGGGCCGTGCGCTTGAGGTCCTCCGCCGCGCGCTGCCGCACGCCCTCGGGGTCGCCGTCGCCCCACGTGTAGGGGCGCACGATCGCCTGGTGGCGGAAGTCGATCGGGTCGTCGCACACCGCCTGGCCCGTGAGGTGGTTCGAGATCGCGAACACCTCCAGGCCGTAGCGCTTCAGGAGCTCCTGCTTCTCCTTCAGGTACCCGGGTTCCTCGTCGGCGAGCTTCGTGTCGAGGTGGTCGCCGCCGACGCCGATCTCGAGACCGTCGTAGCCCCACTCCGAGGCCAGGCGCGCGACCTCCTCGAACGGCAGGTCGGCCCACTGCCCGGTGAACAGGGTGACGGGGTGGGTGGCAGGGGTGTCGGTCATGATCGGATCCTCTCTCGGGGTTCGGTGGTCATCGGGGCGCGACACGGTCGCGCTCGGGCGGCTGCGGCATCCGTTCGCCGAGGCCCTGGTGGCGGAGGACGAGGTCGCGCACGGCGGTCGCGGGGACGCGGTCGCCCGCGCCGTCGAGGAACGCGGGATCGGAGGCCAGCAGCAGCGGGGTGTCGGCGGCGCTGTCCGGGAGTCGGCCGTGGGTGCCGCGCACGCAGGTCGGGTCGAGCGGGACGGTGCTCATCGCGTAGCGGAGGCCGAGGGCCTTCCTGGCGAGGTTGCCGGCGGCCTTGGCCTTCGCGAGCCGGTCGGCGGGGTCGAAGAAGAGCTCGGCGGGGTCGTAGCCGGGCTTGCGGTGGATGTCGACGCCGCGCGCGTACTCGGGCGCGCGATCGTCGTCGAGCCAGAAGTAGTACGTGAACCACGCCCCGGGCTCGGCGACCGCGACGAGTTCGCCCGACCGGGGGTGGTCGAGGCCGTACCGGGCCTGCGCGGCACGGTCGAGGACCTCGTCGACGCCGTCGAGCGAGCGCAGGATGGCGGCGACGCGCGGCTCGTCGGCGGGATCGGCGACGTAGACGTGCGCGACCTGGTGGTCGGCGACGGCGAACGCGCGCGAGGTCCACGGGTCGAGCTGCTCGCGGCCGTCCTGCACGTACACCTCGAGCAGGCCCTCGCGGCGGAGGGCCCGGTTCACGTCGACGGGCAGGTCGGCGCGGGCGAGGCCGTATTCGGCGAGCGCGACCACGGTGACGCCCTGCGCGTCGGCCTGGTCGAGGAGCGGAGCCATCGCCGCGTCGAGGTCGGCGGCGGCCCGCGCCGCCTCCGGGGCGTCGGGGCCGAAGCGCTGCAGGTCGTAGTCGAGGTGCGGGAGGTAGGCCATCGTGAGCTCGGGCGCATCGGGTCGGTCCAGCACGCGACGCGTCGCGTCGACGATCCACTGGGTCGACCGGATCGACGCGGTGGGCCCCCAGTACTGGAACAGCGGGAACTCGCCGAGGGCCTCGCGGAGCTCGTCGTGCAGGCCGGGCGGGCGGGCGTAGAAGTCGGGCGACTTGCGGCCGTCGGCGTGGTAGATCGGACGGGGCGTGACGGTCAGGTCGGTGCTCGCGCCCATCGCGTACCACCAGCCGAGGTTGGCGCTGGTGTAGGCGCCGCCGGCCCGGTCCCGCGCGGTCTCCCAGAGCTTCTCGCCCTGCACGAGCCGGTTGTGCTGGCGCCAGAGGAGCACGTCGCCGAGGTCGCGGAAGTACCACCCGTTGCCCACGATGCCGTGGTCGGAGGGCATGCGGCCGGTCAGCACCGTCGACTGGACCGAGCACGTCACGGCGGGCAGCACCGTGCCGAGCTCCGCACGCGACCCGCGCGCGGCCAGGCGCGTGAGGCGCGGCATGTGCCGCAACGCGTCGGCGGTGAGGCCGACCACGTCGAGGAGCAGCACCGGGCGGGTCATGCGGGCTGCCCCTGCCGCTCGGCCAGGCGTGCGGCGGCCCACCGGAGCTCGCCCGCGACGCCCGCCACCAGGTCGACCGGGTGGTCGGCGTCGACGCCGGGGAGCACCGTCCACGTGTACGTCTCGACGTCGACGTGCAGTTCGTCGACCGGCTGGGTCGCGGCGACCGCATCGAGCGAGGCCTCGAGCACGTCGGTGGTCGAGGTCAGCGGCGGCGCCGGCGGCAGGTGCAGCGGCACGTGGAAGTGCACCCGCCATGGCGCCGTCGCGGGCAGTGCGTCGAGCGCCTCGGGCAGGTCGTCGACGCGGAGGACCCCGTCGGCCGCGTCCTCGCGGACCTGGTGCAGGTAGCGGTCCTCCGCGTAGCCGGCGACCGCGTCACGCGCGGCCGGGTCACCCGGGCGCTCGACGTGCAGCGCGGCAGAGGCCTGCACCTTCACCACCCTGATCCCGGCCGCGGCGATGCGGGCCACCTCGGCCCGCGGGTCGGCGAACGAGACCGCGAGGTGGCAGGTGTCCAGGCAGATGCCGACGTGCTCGAGGTCGATCCGGTCGCGATGCGCGTCCAGCCAGGCGACGGTGTCGGCGACGTCGTCGAGCACGCACCCCGGCTCCGGTTCGATCGCGAGGCGGATGACGCGTCCGGTCTCGGCCCGGATGGCGCGCAGCTCGGCGCACAGGGCACCGAGCGCGATGAGGGCGGCGGCGTCGGCCGCGGCATCCCACCCCTCCCGCCACCCGAGCGGCAGCGTCGAGATGCTGCCCGCCCCGCCCGGCGGCAGGAGTGCCGCGAGGACGCGGGCGGCATCGATCGTGTACTCCAGCCGCGCCGGATCGGTCCAGTCCGGCCGGTACACGTCGAGCTTCACGACGTCGGCGTGGAACGCCTCGAACGGGAATGCGTTCAACGTGCGCACCTCGAGCCGCTCCTCGTCGAGGGCCGCGCGCAGCCGGTCGAGCGCCGCCGGCTCGGTCGCGAGCCGCGCCGCGAGCGGCGCCGGCAGCCACAGGCCGACCCCGAGCACGTCGAGCCCGGCGGCACGCCGGATCGGACCCGCCGCGGCGTGCAGCTGCGCCATCACCCCGTCGAGGTCCTCTGCCGGGTGGACGTTGGTGCAGTACGAGAGGTGCACGATCAGCTCGCCTCTGTCGCCGCCGTCGGCACGGCGGCGACACCGCGGAGGATCGAATTGCCCTCGAACAGCTCCGCCTCCGCGCCGACCTCGAACCCGGGCAGCGGGGTCACGTCGAGCCGACCGCTCTGCCCGTAGAACGCGACCGGGTTCTGCCACAGGACCGCGTCGACCTCGGCGGCGGCGAACCCGGCGCCCAGCATGGCCCTCCCGGTCTTCGCCGTGAGCAGCGGATCGGAACGCCCCCAGTCGGCGGCCGAGTTCACGAGCATCCGCTCGGTGCCGAGCCGCTGGAGGATCGCGACCATGCGCTGCGGGTCCATCTTCGTGTCCGGGTAGATGGAGAACCCCATCCAGCAGCCGCGCTCGGCGACGAGGTCGACCGTGACCTCGTTGAGGTGGTCGAGCACCACGAGCTCGGGGGCGATGCCCGAGTTCGCGATGACGTCCAGCGTGCGCTGCGTGCCGTGCTTCTTGTCCCGGTGCGGCGTGTGCACGACCACCGGCAGGCCGTGGCGCTTCGCGAGGTCGAGGTGCGTCTCGAGCACCTCGTCCTCCTCGGGCGTCATGGAGTCGTACCCGGTCTCGCCGACCGCGACGACCGAATCGCGGCGCAGGTACCGGTCGAGCTCCGGCAGCACCTCCCGGCAGCGAGGGTCGTTCGCCTCCTTCGGGTTCAGCGCGATCGCCGCGTGGTGGCGGATGCCGAACTGCGAGGCACGGAAGCGCTCCCACCCCGTGATCGCGTCGAAGTAGTCGAGGTAGCTCGAGACCCCCGTGCGCGGCTGCCCGAGCCAGAACGCGGGCTCGACGATGGCCCGGATCCCGGCGGCGTACATCGCCTCGTAATCGTCGGTCGTGCGCGAGGTCATGTGGATGTGCGGGTCGAAGATGCGCATGGTCAGCGTCCTGTCTCGGGTGATTCGTCGGCGACCGCGGGCAGCAGCGCCCGCAGGTCGTCGGGGATCGGGCGGCCGGCCGCCTCGCGCTCCTCGGCGAGGTCCTGGGCCATGCGCGCGAGTTCGTCGTCGGCCCGTTCGTCGAGCCGAGCGACGCCCGCGAGCGGCACCCCCATGAAGACGAGCTTCACGACGCCGTGCCGCCAGTCGTGGTCCCCGAGGTGGCGGCCGGCGAACGGTCCCATCGCGGCGGCGACGAGTCGCGGGTCGTTCGTCCGGAGCGCATCGCGGACGAGGTCGATGCCCACGGCGCGCACGAGGTCAGGCGCGGCCTGCTCCGCCACGATGCGGTCGAGCACGCCGAGCACCAGGACCCGCTCCTCGGTGTCCCCGCTCCGGTAGCGCGACTCGAGCTCGTCGGCCACGACGATCGCCGGCGCACCGGCCCTCGCCAGCGCCGCGGTCGCTCCATCGCGTCGGGCCCGGACATCGGGGTGGGGTCCCGTGGTCGCGTCGATCATGGTCTTCCGATCTCCTCGAGTACGTCGGTCAGTCGTGCGATGCTCTCCCGCACCAGGCGCGGCGCCGCGTGCGAGTGCCTCGGCAGTTCGACGGCCGCGACGCCGTCGTAGCCGAGTTCGGCGAGCGTGCGGAACGCGAGGTCGAGGTCGAGCGCCCCCGCCCCGAGCTCGAGGTGCTCGTGCGCGTGGGGCAGCATGTCGTCGACCTGCACGTTCACGATCAGGCCGCCCGCGGCCCGCAGCGCGGATTCCACCCCGCCCGGTTCGACCACCACGCAGTGCCCCAGGTCGACCGTCAGTCCGAACTCCGGCGGGTCGCCGAGGTCGGCGCGAAGCCGCAGGGCATCGGCGACGGTCTCGACGAGCATGCCGGGCTCGGGCTCGAACCCGAGCCGGACGCCGCGGGCCCGGGCCGCGGCGACGACCCGGGACATTCGATCGACGAGGCGCGGCCATGCCGCGCCGGGGTCGACGCCGTCGGGCCGCACCCCCGACCACAGCGAGACGCAGTCCGCGCCGAGGATCGCGGCGATCTCGATCGCGCGCACCAGGAAGGCCACGCGCCGCTCAGCCCCGGCGTCGTCGTCGAGCAGGTTCGGACGGTGCTTGCGGAACGGGTCGAGCACGTAGCGCCCGCCCGTCTCGACGACGATCCGGAGGCCGCGCGCGTCGAGGTCGCGGCGGAGCAGTTCGGCGCGGGACTGCCATCCGTCGGCGAACGGGTCGAGGTGCGGATGCCCGAGGGTCAGCGCGATCGCGCCGTAGCCGTTCCGCTGCACGAGGTCGAGCGCATCGGGGAGCGGGTGGTCGGCGAGGCCGTTCGTTCCGTAGCCCAGCACCGGCCGGGCGAGCGCGGTCGGGGCGGTCACGTGATCTCACGTCCCCTCGCGCCGCGACGCGTGAGCACGGCGCCGAGCGCGTCGATCGCGAGCAGGACCACGGCGTCGATCGGGCGGCCGGCGCGCGCCGTCAGCGCCGCCTGCAGCGGGACCATGGCGAGGATGCCGCGACGGGTGGCGTCGCGGACGACCGGGCCGGTCGGCGTGCCGACCGCGGCGGCCTGGGCACGGAGCGCGGGCAGCGCGAACCGAGCGGCGGCGACCCACGAGACGAGGCCCGCGGCATCGGCGGCCGGCCGCACCACGGCGACGGCCGAGCCCGCCGTGACCGCGGCGGCGGCGGCCGCCACCACGGGGCGCGTGCCGTGCACCTCGCCGCGCGCGAGCGCGGTGACGCTCGTGGTGTGTCCGGCCATCACGAGTGCGGGACGCGCGGCGACCCGCGCCGCCCCCGCCCCGGCGCCGAGCAGCACGTCGAGTCCGCGGCACGCGCCCATGACGAGCGGGCCGAGCACGCTGCGCTTGGCCGCGAGGTCGTACGCCCAGATGGCGCCGACGAGCGGAAGGGCCACGGCGAGCGAGGAACGGCCGCCCGTGAGCCCGGCCACCGCGATGCCCGCGATCGTCAGCCCGCCCGCCGTCGCCACGGCGGCCCGCCGCGACACCCGACCGGACGGGATGGGCCGCTCCGGGCGCTCGACGCGGTCGAGTTCGGCGTCGGCGGCGTCGTTCAGCGCCATCCCTCCCCAGTACAGGAGCACCGAGGCGATGGGCAGTCCGAGCCGGGGCAGGACGCCGCGCCGTCCGGTCGCGGCCATGCCCGCGGTCGCATCGCCGAGCACCGTCAGCCCGGCGGGCGCGCGGACCAGTCGGAGGAACGTGGATGCGTCCACCTCACGCCACCTGCGCGGCGGACCTCCGGACCGCGGTCCGGAGCGCCCACGACACGAGTTCGTCGGCCTGACGGGCGAAGGCGTGCACGTCGCTGCCCCAGGGGTCCTTGAAGAAGTAGCCGAGCTCGGCCACCGGGCCGACGACACCGGCGCCGTCGGCGAGGGAGAGCAGTCGCGCGAGGTCGATCACCAGCGGAGCGGCGAGGGTCGAGTCGTACGCGCTCCACGTGGTCTGGAGCGTGATGCGGGTGTCGAGGAAGCCCTCGGCGTGCACGTGGTCCCACGCGGTCTTGAGGTCGCCGAGGTCGGGCACGTTGTCGATGTGCAACGGGGTCACGACGTCGTCGCCGAGCAGGTCGTGCAGGCCGCGGTTCTTCGAGACGAGCTTGGACTGCACCGCGTCGGGGTCGGCGAGGGTCGCGCCGTCGCCGCCCCCGAGGAGGTTCGCTCCCGCCCACGAGAGCACCCGCATGCCGCGGGAGGCGAACATGGGCGCGAGCACCGTGCGCAGCAGCGTCTCGCCGGTCTTGCCGTCCTGACCGGCGATCGGCACCGCCGACTCGGCCGCGAGGTCCCGCAGTGCCGGGATGTCGAGCGAGAGCGACGGGGTGAAGCACGCGTAGGGTGCGGCCGCACCGGCGACGGCGGCGATCGCCGAGAGCGTGCTCGAGGGCAGGGGCTCGGATGCCGAGTCGTCGAGCGCCGCCTCGAGTGCGGCGCGGTCGTGGAATTCGGGTCGGTCGGCGGGGAGCGGTTCGGTCGAGGCGACGTCGATCACGACGACCCGGGCGAGGCCGTGTCGTTCGCGGAAGTCCCGGATGTCGGCGGCGCGGAGCTCGATCTCCTGGCGCTGGGTGCCGCGCGGCGTGCGCGCGACGGGGCGGAGGTCGGCGTCGACCGCGTCGAGTCGTGCGGCGACGGCCTCGACGATCCGGGCGGGAAGCATGCCGCCCGCGGCGAGGCGTCGGGCGCGGTCGGCGAGCGGGGTCTCGTCGACGTCGTGGCCGCCGACGACCAGGTCGGCGAAGCCGGGAAGCGCGACGCCGTCGAACTCCGGTCCGGCGGTGGTGAGGCCGACCGGCGCGGCGAGCCCATCGGCGAGGGCCGCGAGCCCCACGGTCGCGGTGGTCGCGACACTCCCGCGAGCGCCAACGAACCAGATACCGGTCCGTCCATCGTTCATCGTCGAACTCCATTCACTGTGCACCGTTGCGCGTGGGCCGCCAGGCCCGATCTCGAAGCTAGCCGACCTTGAGTCCTCGGTCAATCAGAAGTTGCAGGACTTCGGGGATAACCCGATCATTCCCAGTCGAAAGTCAGGCGACGCGCCCGGGGACGCTCCGCGCGAGTACCCGGAGGTACGCCTCGAGCTCCGCCGGGAGGCCCGCGCCGTCGAGGGCCGACACCGCGTCGGCCGCGCGACGGACGATGCAGGCTCGATGCCGTTCCAACGCACCGCTGTCCCGCATGATCGTGCGGACCCGCTCGACGCCCGCCTCGGAGAGGTCCGCGCGGCCCACGTCGCGGTCCAGGCTCGCCCGCTGCGCCTCCGACGACCCCGCGTACGCGAGCTGGAGCAGGAAGGTGCGCGTGCCGGAACGGATGTCGGAGCTCGTCGACTTGCCGGTCCGCTCCGGGTCCCCGAAGACCGCGAGCTCGTCGTCCATGAACTGGTAGGCGACCCCGAGGTGCCGCCCGAACTCCCCGAGCGCGGCGAGCGCCGCCGCATCCGCCCGTCCCGACGCGACCGCGCCGAGCCGGAGCGGCAGGACCACGCTGTACCCCGAGGTCTTCAGCTCGGCCGTGCGAGCGGGGCGAGCCGCCTCGGGCGGGAGCTCCTCGCCGCGCACGTCCATCAGCTCGCCGGAGATCGCCTGCCCGAGGGCGGTCACGACCTCGAGCACGAGCCCGACCCGGATCCCGTCCGGCACCGGGGCGCGGGCGAGGACCCCGACGGACTCGCCGATGGCGAGGTCGCCGGCCAGGACGGCAGCCGTCGCCGCCCGATGCTCGGCGGTCGCGACCGAGCCGATCGAGCGCAGCGCGTCCCGAGTGACGCCGAACAGGTTCGGCCGACCGTGCCTGCGGTCGTCGCCGTCGATCAGGTCGTCGTGGACGCAGAGCCCGAGGTGGAGCAGCTGCACCGCCGCCGCCAGCGCGTCGCACGCCCTCGCATCGGCGCCGCCCATGCCGAGGTAGGCGGCCGCGGCGAGCCGCGACCTGAGGTACTTCCCGCCGCGCTGCGCCGCGAGCCGGCCGACGAGCTCCGCGAGCTCGGGCTGGTCGTCGGCGGCCGTCGCGATCCCGGCCCAGGCGGTCGCGACCGCCGCCGGCGTGCGCGCGACCGCGGCTTCGACGCGGGCGACGAGCCCAGCCGCCGACTCGCCCTCGCTCCCCTCGACGACAGCGCCGGAGCCCGGCCGCCCCGGCCGCTCGTCGAGCCGGACGGATCCGATCGACGTCATCCCGCACCTCCCCTTCGTTCGCGGAGCCGGCCGACCGATCGCCCGCCCCGGTCAGTCCACGCGGCCGCCGGCGACGCCCACCCACGCCCCCGCGGATCCCGAGCTGTGCTCGACGGCGTCGAGCACCCGCTGCACGTGGAGCCCGTCGGCGAACGACGGACTCGGATCGGACCCGGAGGCGATCGCCTCGACGAAGTCGTGCGCCTGGTTGGCGAAGCCGTGCTCGTAGCCGAGGAGGTGCCCGGCGGGCCACCACGCCGACACCCACGGATGCTCGGGCTCGGTGACGATGATCGAGGTGAAGCCCTGCTCGGCCGCCGGGGCCGACGCGTCGTAGTACTCGATGCGGTTGAGGTGCTCGAGGTCGAACGCGATCGCGCCCTCCGACCCCGACACCTCGACGCGCAGGGCATTCTTGCGGCCCGTGGCCATGCGCGAGGCCTCGAACGAGCCGAGCGCGCCCGAGGCGAAGCGCCCGTGGAAGAACGCGACGTCGTCGACCGTGACCTCACCGATGCCGGTGGCCGGCGCCGACGACCCGCCCGAGATGGCGCCCGACGACGAGCCGGCGATCGGCCGATGCCGCACGAACGTCTCGAGCAGGCCCGACACCTCTGCGACGCGCAGGCCGGTGAGGTACTCCGCCATGTCGACGGCATGCGCGCCGATGTCGCCGAGCGCTCCCGATCCGGCGCGATCCTTCTGCAGTCGCCAGGTCATCGGCGACTCGGGGTCGACGAGCCAGTCCTGCAGGTACGAGGCCCGCACGTGGCGCACCTCGCCGATCCGCCCCTCGGCGATGAGGTGGCGTGCGAAGGCGGTCGCCGGCAGGCGCCGGTAGGTGAAGCCGACCATCGAGCGGATGCCGCGGGCGGCGGCGGCCTCCGCCGCGCGCGTCATCGCCTCGGCCTCGGCCGACGAGTTCGCGAGGGGCTTCTCGCAGAGGACGTGCTTGCCGGCCTCGAGCGCGGCGATCGCGATCTCCGCGTGCGAGTCGCCCGGGGTGACGATGTCGACGATGTCGATGTCGTCGCGGGTGACGACCTCGCGCCAGTCCGACGCCGACTCGGTCCAGCCCCACTTCGCGGCGGAGGCGGCGGCCCGGTCCGGATCTCGACCGACGAGGACGTCCATCGTCGGCTCGACCGACAGGTCGAAGAACCTCGGGGCGACGCGCCATCCCTGCGAGTGGGCGGCCCCCATGAATCCGTTGCCCACCATCGCGACGCGGAGTCGTTCACGCATGCCGATCGAGTGCCTTTCTGGGTAGGGGAGGCTGGGCGCCCCGAGGGGCGCCCAGCCTCGTGAGGGTTCGGGTCAGGACTCGAAGGCGAACTGGATGTACTCGTCCACGTTGTCCGAGGTCACGACCGGCGCGTCGAGCACGATCCGGTTGGCCACGCTCGGCGTGTAGAGGTCGCTCATCGTCTTGCCCTGCGCGATCAGGCGCGCCAGCGCGATGCCGTCGGCCGCCTGGGTCGACGGGTAGATGACCGTCGCCTCGAGCACCGAGTCACCGGACTGGATGGCGCGCATCGCGTTCGCGCTGCCCGCGCCGCCGACCATGAAGAACTCGTCGCGACCCGCGGCGTCGATGGCCGCGAGCACGCCGACGCCCTGGTCGTCGTCGTGGTTCCAGATGGCG
Source organism: Agromyces zhanjiangensis (assembly GCF_040496055.1). NCBI lineage: Bacteria > Bacillati > Actinomycetota > Actinomycetes > Micrococcales > Microbacteriaceae > Agromyces > Agromyces zhanjiangensis. The sequence continues at coordinate 13,024 of NZ_JBEPKB010000007.1, forward strand.
TCGATCTCCGGCGCCGCCGAGAGCAGCTGCGAGGTCACGGCCTCGCCGCCCTGGATCGTGAAGTCCGCGGCGACGCGGTTGGTGACCTCGAGGCCGCAGTCGGAGAGCGCGTCGGCGAAGCCCGCAGAGCGGTCCTGGGTGAGCGGCAGCGAGTCGATGCCGGCGATCTCGGCGATCACCGCGTCGTCCTGGCCCTCGAGGCGCTCGCAGATGTACGTGCCGGCGGAGACGCCCATGCCGTAGTTGTCGCCGAGGATCGTCGCGCGAGCCGCGAACGGGCTCGAGAACTCGCGGTCGACGTTGATGACCGGGATGCCGGCCTCCATCGCCTTGGTCGCCGCCTCGGTCAGCGCCGCACCGTCGGTCGGCAACAGCACGATCGCATCGACGCCGTCGTTGACGAAGGTCTCGACCTGGCTGATCTGGAGGTTGGCGTCGTTCGTGCCCTCCGCGACGCGGAGCTCGACATCGGGGTAGCTGTCGGCCGCGGCGATCGCCGCCGAGTTGATGGCGCCGAGCCAGCCGTGGTCGGCCGCGGGGCCCGAGAAGCCGATGACGACCGTGTCGCCGGCCGCAGCGTTCTCCTCGGCGGAGTTCTGGTTCTCCGTGACGTTCGACTCGGAACCGCCCGCGGTACAGCCGACCAGCAGGCCGGCGACCGCGAGGGAAGCGCCCGCCATGACCAGCATGCGGGCTCGTGAGGTGCGGGTGACACTCATTCGTGTAGTCCTCTCATTGGATGTGACGCAGCACCGCCAGATGGACCTCGTTCCATCCGGATGCCACCACATCCAACGGAGTCCACGCTGACGTTTCGTGAGCGTAGCAGAAGATAGCCGGAATTGCGCAACTTATGTTTGTGACGCGTTATAAGTGCATGGCCCGCCAGTTCCCGGACCTGACGCGCGTGAGAGCGCGTTCGGGACGCATTCGAGGAAAATCACTTGCGACATCGCAGGATCCGGTTATGATTTCCGAGTGATCAAAGACGACCATCTTCCGGCATTACTCCGCATGAGCGGGATCTCGAAGAGCTTCGCCGGCGTCCAGGCGCTGAAGAACGTCGACCTCGAGATCGTCGCGGGCGAAGTGCACTGCATCCTCGGCCAGAACGGCGCGGGCAAGTCGACGCTGATCAAGACCCTCGCCGGAGCGCACGCTCCCGACGCGGGCACGATCGAGTGGAACGGCGAGGAGGTCACCCTCCACTCGCCGCAGGCCGCGATCGAGCACGGCATCGCCACGATGTACCAGGAGCTCGACGTCGTCGACGGGCTGACCATCGCCGAGAACATCTTCCTCGGGCATGAGCTGTCCGTCGGCGGGTTCCTCCGCGCCGGCGAGGCGAACTCGCGCACCCGGGCCCTGCTCGAGCGACTCGGCCACGGCGACCTCTCCCCATCCCGCGAGGTGGGCACGCTGAGCGCGGCGAACCAGCAGATCGTGAGCATGGCGCGCGCGCTCTCGCACGACACGCGCCTCATCATCATGGACGAGCCGTCCGCCGTGCTCGACGGCGAGGAGGTGAAGAACCTCTTCCGCGTCGTCCGAGAGCTCACCGCGGCGGGCATCGCGGTGGTGTACATCACGCACCGACTCGAGGAGATCCGGGAGATCGGCGACCGCATCACCGTCCTGAAGGACGGCCGGAGCACGGCGAACGGCCTGGTCGTCGCCGAGACCCCGACCTCGGAGCTCATCCGGCGCATGACCGGCCGCGAGGTCGAGAACGTCTTCCCTCCGGCCACGCCCATCGCCGACGACGCACCGCTCGCACTCGAGGTCGAGGGCCTCTCGCTCGACGGCGTGTTCGCCGACGTCGACTTCACGGTGCGCGCGGGCGAGATCGTCGGCCTCGCCGGCCTCGTCGGGTCGGGTCGCTCCGAGATCCTCGAGACCATCTACGGCGCCCGGCGCGCCACCTCGGGCACCGTCCGCGCGAACGGGAGGGAACTGCGCCGGGGCTCGGTCCGCGATGCCGTCCGCTCCGGCATCGGCCTCTCCCCCGAGGAGCGAAAGAGCCAGGGGCTGCTGCTCGACGAGCCCATCTTCCGGAACGTCACGCTCTCCTCCTTCACCCGGTTCGCACGGGGCGGGTTCGTCGACGAGCGGCGCGAGCGCCGAATCGCCGCCGAGCAGATCGACGCGCTCGAACTCCGGCCGGCCGACCCGGATCGCCCGGCCCGCACGCTCTCGGGCGGCAACCAGCAGAAGATCCTGCTGGCCCGCTGGCTCGTCAACCGCACGTCAGTGCTCCTCCTCGACGAGCCGACGCGCGGCGTCGACGTCGGCGCCCGCGCCGAGATCTACGCCTTGATCCGCAGGCTCGCAGCGAACGGCGACGCCGTCGTCGTCGTCTCCAGCGAGATCGAGGAGGTGCTCGGCCTCGCCGACACCGTCCTCGTCGTGGGTGACGGCCGCATCCTCACCACCGTCAAGTCAGACCAGATCGACGAGCACCAGGTGCTCGACCTCGTCATGAAAGGAACCGCCGCGTGAGCGAGTCCCAGTCCCAGACCATCGCCCCGGCCGAGGCCGGCCCCGAGGCACCGCGGCCCGAGCCGCGGAGCCGGTTCAGCGCGAAGAGCCTCCTGAGCGGATCCGTCGGCCGCAACCTCGGGCTGATCCTGGCCCTCGCCGCGCTCTTCGTCGTCGGCGCGATCACCGCGGGCGATCGGTTCACCAACATCGACAACATCCTCGTGATCGTCCGCCTCGCCTCGATCATCGGCGTGATCTCGATCGGCATGACGTTCGTGATCATCGGCGGCGGCATCGACCTGTCCGTCGGCTCGGTGATGGGCCTCGCGTCGGTGGTCGCCACGCTCTCCGCCATCCAGGCGGCGGCCGACAACTCGACCTGGCTCGTCATGGTCTTCACGGCCCTCGCCGTCGGACTCGCCGCGGGCTTCCTCAACGGCTTCGTCATCGCCTACGGCAAGGTCGTCGCGTTCATGGCGACGCTGGCGATGCTGGTCGCCGCGCGCGGACTCGCCGAGATCCTCGCCAATCGCACGACCCAGGTCGTGCGGATCCCCGAGTTCATCGAGTTCATGAACATGGACCTGCTCGGCGTCGACATGCTCATCTGGATCTTCGTGATCGTCGCGGTCGCCGGGTGGATCCTGCTCAACCGGACGACGTTCGGCCGCCGGACCGTCGCCATCGGCGGCAACCGCGAGGCCGCACGCCTCGCGGGCCTCGCGGTGCGCCGGCACACCATGTACCTCTACGCGCTCGCCGGGCTCACCGCGGGCATCGCGGCGGTCATGATCCTCGGCCGCACGACGGCGGGCACCTCGACCCACGGCACGCTCTACGAGCTCGACGCGATCGCCGCGGTCGTGGTCGGCGGCACCCTGCTCGTCGGCGGGCGCGGAACGATCACGGGCACCGTCTTCGGCGTGCTGATCTTCGCGACGCTCACCAACGTGTTCACGCAGAACAACCTCTCGACGTCCGTCCAGGCGGTCGCGAAGGGCGTGATCATCGTGATCGCGGTGCTCCTGCAGCAGCGCTTCGCGGGCCAGGGTTCGAAGTCGCACTAGCGCGCGGCACGGACGCGGCACCGGGCGTATGCCGGTGGATGCATGTGCATGCGAGTTATGTCGGAAGGTATGGGAGAATCGACGGATGGTTGACGTAAGTGCGCACGGCGAGGCGCGGCCCCATGTGAACGCCCTGGGCTCGACCGCCATGAGCGATCTCTTCCAGATCCTCCGCGACGGCCAGCCGCGCACGCGCAGCGAACTCGCGACGATCACCGGTCTCGCCCGCACGACGGTGGCGATGCGCATCGACGCCCTCACCGACCTGGGCCTCGTCGGCCCGGTCGGCGAGGCCGCCTCGACGGGCGGCCGCCCCTCGTCGCTCTTCGCGATCACGGCGAGCGAGCGGTTCGTGGTGGGCGTCGACATCGGCGCGTCGCACATCCGGGTGGCGCTCGCCGACATCACCGGGCGCATCATCGAGGAGACCAACTCGGTCATCGCGGTCGCCGAGGGCCCCAGGATCGTGCTCGACGCGGTCATCGCGGCCACGCGCGAACTCATCGAGCACACGGGCCGCCGCCTCGGCGACCTGCTCGCGATCGGCGTCGGCGTCCCGGGCCCGGTCGAGTTCAGCACCGGTCGACCCATCAACCCGCCGATCATGCCCGGCTGGGACCGCTTCGACGTCGCCGGCTGGATCCGCCAGGAGATCGACGTGCCGGTGCTCGTCGACAACGACGTGAACATCATGGCGCTGGGCGAGCGCGAGCGGGCCTGGCCCGACACCGACCACCTGCTCTTCGTGAAGATCGCGACCGGCATCGGCGCGGGCGTCATCTCGGGCGGCTTCCTCCAGCGCGGCGCGCAGGGCACTGCGGGCGACATCGGCCACGTCTACGTCTCGCGCGGCGCCGAGATCGCCTGCAACTGCGGCAACTTCGGGTGCCTCGAGGCCCTCGCCTCGGGCAGTGCGATCGCGCGCGCGCTCACCGCCGCCGGCATCCCTGCGAAGAACTCGCGCGACGTCGTCGACCTCGTGAAGAACGGCAACGTCAACGCGATCCAGGCGGTCCGCCAGGCCGGGCGCGACATCGGCGAGGTGCTCACGACGTGCCTCAGCCTGATGAACCCCTCGGTCATCGTGCTCGGCGGCTCCATGGCCGAAGCCGGCGAGCACCTGATCGCGGGCGTGCGCGAGGTCGTCTACCGTCGGTCGATGCCGCTCGCGACCGAGTCGCTGCACATCACGCTGTCCCAGACGGGTGCCGACGCGGCGGTCCTCGGCGCGAGCATGCTCGCCATCCACCACTCGCTCTCCCCCGCGAACATCGAGGCGATGATCGCGCAGTCGGCCGGCGGCGCGCTCCGCGCGGTGAAGTAGCGCCGCGCGTCCTCCGCTGGCGAGCGCCGGGGGCGGCCGGGAGTACCGTGGTCGGGTGACCGACACCCCCTTCGCGCTGTTCGACCTCGAGTCGGTCGCACCCCGCGTCGCGTCGGCGCTCCGCCAGCCTCCCCACCCCCACGAGACGCGCATCGTCGCCGACTCGGGCGACCGGGTGGCCTGGCTGCGGGCGCGCGCCCAGGGAGTGACGGCGACGGATGCCGCGAAGCTCGCCTCCGAGGCATCCGTCCGGGCCGCGGCGAGCGAGAAGGTGTACGGCGGGCGCAGCCGCGGATTCGGCGGCAGCCGGTATACCGACCACGGTCGCGAGCGCGAACCGGTGATCGCCCGATGGGTCCGCTCGGAGCACGGGATCGCGCCGTCGAGCCTGCTCTTCCACGCCGAGGCCGACCGACGGCACCTCGCGACCCCCGACGGGCTGACGGTGCGGGGCGACGGCACGCTCGAGCTGTGCGAGATCAAGACGACGTCGAAGCCGTGGCGAGGGATCCCGCGCGGGTACCTCCGCCAGGTCTGGTGGCAGCAGTACGTGCTCGGCGCCGAGCGCACGCTCGTCGTCTGGGAGCAGCACGACGGCTTCGTGCCGATCGGCGACCCGAAGTGCCGGTGGGTCGACCGCGACGAGGACCAGATCGCGCAGCTCGTCCGCCTGGCAGGGATGCTCCTCGAGGCGATCCGGCCGCAGCCCGGGACCACCGAGCCCGCACGCGTCGGCGGACCCGACCGCTCCTTCTACCGCCCGGGGCCGCTCGCGTGAGCTTCGTGCTCCTGCACGGGCTCGGGGCCGACCGCCGCCAGCCGCTCGACCTCTTCGGACCCGTGCTCGACGCGGCGAACGCGGCGGCCGACATCGTCGCACCCGACGTGCGCGCGCACGGCGCGTCACCGCTGCTCGGCGAGCCGCACGATTTCGCGCTGGACCGGCTGGCCGAGGAGGTCGCCGCAGGCGTCGCCGGCGACGGCCCGCACACGCTCCTCGGCATCTCGATGGGCGCGGCGATCGCGCTGCGGATCGCCGTGCGCGGACTGCTGCACGTGGATCGCGCGGTCTTCGTCCGCCCGGCGTTCGACGACGCCTCACTACCGACGAACCTGCGCGCCTTCCCGGTGATCGGCGAGCTCCTGCGGGAGCACGGACCCGAGGGCGGCGCCGAGCGGTTCGCGCGCACCGAGCCCTACCTCCGGGTCGCCGAGGCGTCGCCGCTCGGCGGTCGTGGCCTGATGGCGCAGTTCCTGGCGACGGATGCCGCGCCCCGCGCCATCCGCCTGGTCGAGATCCCCCGCAACCGCGCCTTCGCGTCCGATGCCGAGCTCGGCGCGCTCGCGAGCCGCGGCATCCGCTCGCTCGTCGTCGGCGCGCCGCGCGACCCGGTGCACCCGTTCGAGCTCGCGGAGCGCTGGGCGGCGGCGCTCGGTGCGGAGTTCGCGCGCGTGCCGGCGCGCGACGACGGCCAGGCGGCGCAGGCGGCGGCGATGCGCGAGGCCGTCGGTCGCCTCCTCAGCCGGTCGTGACGCGGTCGGCGTCCGGCTCGCGACCCGCGCGCGACCGGTCGACGCCCGGCGATGCCCTCGACGGCGCCGCGTGCGGCCACGGCGTCCGACTCAGGGCGAGCACGCCGGCTCCGACCAGCAGGATGAACGCGGCGATCGCGATCACGTAGACCGCGACGCCGCCGTAGCCCGCCGGCTGCGCCGGGTTCAGGAACGGGTACGGGTACCAGCCGATCAGGGCGCCCCGCACCAGCGAGTAGACCGCCCAGGCGAGCGGGAACAGCGCGATCGTCCAGAGCCGCTGCCAGGGGATCCGGTGGCGGCCGGGCGCGAGCACCCAGTCCGCGACGACGTAGAGCGGGGCCCAGACGTGCAGGATCTCGTTCGACCACGGCACGGTCGTCGCCTGGTCGAGCGAGATCTCGCGCAGCAGCAGGTTGTAGACCACGAAGGTCGTCGCCATGTAGGTGGTCGCGCAGGCGCGCACGAGGTCGTACCACGGCGGATCGGCCGGACGGGTGAACGCGAGCCACGCGCCCGCGAACAGCACGAGCGCGGTGAGCGCGTTCGAGAGGATCGTGAAGAAGCTGAAGAAGTTCGCCACGAACGCCGCGCGGTCCTCGACCATCGACCAGCTCACGACGAACTGGCCGACGATCGCGACGATCACCGCCGCCGCCGCGACGACCCGGAGCACCCCGAACAGCGCGCGCATCCATCCCCCTCGAATCCACCGGTCCTCCGCAGCCTAATGTGCCGCAGAATGGTCGGACGGGCGGCGAGCGGACGGGGGGATCGATGCGGGCACTGGTGGTCGACGAGACGGGCGAGGCGGCGGCGTTCCGCATGGCGGAGGTCCCGGCGCCGCTCCGCGTGCAGGACGAGGTGCTCGTCCGGGTGATCGCCGCCGGCGTGAACCCCATCGACCGGAAGACGAAGCTCGGTCGGGGCGTCTCGGCCGCGATCCCGTCGTACCCCGCGATCCTCGGGCTCGACTTCGCGGGCGTCGTCGAGGAGGTGCCCTACGCCGCCCATCCGCTGAAGGTCGGCGACCGCGTGTACGGCATGGGCCGCGTGCCGCGGATGACGGGAACCTACGCGGAGGTCGTCTCGATCCCGTCGATGTCGGTCGCGCCCATGCCCAGGGGGACCGGGTTCGTCGAGGCGGCGGGCATCCCGTGCGCGGCGCTCACCGCGTGGGGCGCGGTCGTCGACGTGGCCCGTGCGCACGACGGCCAGCGCATGCTGATCCACGCCGGTGCGGGCGGCGTGGGGCACTTCGCGGTGCAGCTCGCCGCGTACTTCGGAGCCCAGGTCACGGCGACGGGATCGCCGCGCAACGCCGACTTCCTCCGCTCGCTCGGCGCGGAGCGCGTCATCGACCACACGTCGGAGCGCTTCGAGGAAGTCGCGGGCGAACAGGACGTCGTGATCGACCTGATCGGCAACGTCATCGACGACACGGGCACGCGCTCGCTCGACGTGATCCGTCGCGGCGGCCTCATCGTGAACGTGCCGACGAAGTCGTGGCCGACCATGGCCGAGGAGGCGGCGGCACGCGGCATCCGCTCGACGGGCTTCGTGGTCTCGCCCGACGCGCGCACGCTGTCGGTCATCTCGCGGCTCGTCGACGACGGCGCGATCCGGGTGCACGTCGACGAGGTGTTCCCCCTCGAGCAGGGCGAGACCGCGCACACGCGCCTCGGCGGCGGACACGTACGCGGCAAGCTCGTGCTGCGCGTCGCCGACGACCCGGCCTAGGACCGTTCTCCGCGGGATCCGACCGTCGCTTCCCATCCGCGTGTCCGCGGTGAGGATGCGACGAGCGGTTCGGCCTGCGGATCGGCCGAGCTCCCGCGAAACGAGAGTCGACTCTCCACTTCTCGCCTCGGTTACGCGACTTGCGTTACGAATCATGCAGTTTCTGTTGACGAGATGTCATAAGTCGTCGAGAGTGGATCGCACGTGCTCGAGGGCGACGGAGCCCTCATGAAAGGAAGACCCCATGTGCTACGGATTCGACGGCGACCAGGCGATGCAGGCGTCACTCAGCCAGCGAGGCATCAGCAGGCGCGGCGTGCTGATGGGGCTGCTCGGTGCCTCCGCCGCCGCGCTCACGCTCGGCAGCGGAGCGACACCGGCGGTCGCCGACGTCGCCTCCAAGCCGTGGAAGCGCGTGCCGCCCGGCAAGATCAGCCTCCAGCTCTGGACGGTGCGCGCGGGCCTGGGCGCACCCTGGGGCCCCGGGGACTACGACACGACGCTGCGCGCGATCGCCGACCTCGGCTACCCGAAGGTCGAGCAGGCGCTGGGTTACTTCGGTCGCACCGCGACCGAGCTGCGAGCGTTCTACGACTCGATCGGCATCCGCGCCACCTCGTCGCACGACGGGGTGTCGGCCGACGACGCGGCGCTCGCGCTCAAGCTCGAGAACGCGGCGACGCTGGGCCAGAAGTACCTGAACGTGCCGTACTTCGCCTCGAGCTCCCTGTCCGACTGGCAGGCGCTCGCGGACCGCATGAACGTCGAAGCCCAGGCCGCGACCTCGTACGGCATCGCGTACGGCTACCACAACCACGCCCACGAGTTCACGACCGACCTCGGCGGCGGGCGGACGCCGTGGCAGGTGCTCACCGAGCGCCTCGACCCGGCGCTCGTCCACCTCGAGGTCGACCTGTACTGGGCGGTCACCGGCGGCGTGAACACCGGCGCGGCCGACCCCGTGCAGTTCGCCATCGACACGATCGCCGCCGCGCCGCAGCGGGTGCGCCAGTTCCACGTGAAGGACCGCCACCTCGACGGCGACATGGCCGACCTCGGAACCGGCACGATCGCGTTCGAGCGCATCTTCCGTGCGCACGCGGTCGAGGAGTACATCGTCGAGAACGACACCCCGGACGTGACGCCGCTGCAGACGGCCGAGGTCGGGTACGACTACCTCCGTTCGCTCCGGTTCTGACCGCGGCGGGGTCGTCGGCGGCGAGCGCGAGCGCGCTCGTGCCGTGCGTCGCCGACGACCCGGCCCGACCTAGGCGGCCGTCCGCCCTCCGGCGAGCAGCGCCGAGCCCAGTTCGCTGCGGAGGTAGAGCACGCTCCGACCATGCCGCGTGCTCACGAGCAGGCCGGCGTCGCGCAGGGCGCGGAGGTGCTGGTTCACGGCGCTCGCGGTGACGCCGAAGCGCACGCCGAGCTCGGTCGACGAGGCGGGGTCGCCGAGCGCGGCGAGCAGCGAGGCCCGGGTGTCGCCGAGGATCGCCGCGACGGCCGCCGGGTTGGCGACGCGCTCGGCCTCCCAGAGTGCGCCCTGGCCCCGCGCCGGGTACATGAGCATGGGCGGTCCGTCGCCGACTGGGGCCGACGCGCGCCGCGTGAACATGGTCGGCACGAGCGTGAGCCCGGTGCCGACGATCGCCTGCGTGCGATCGCGCGGGTCGCGCATCCGCACGCGCAGCACGTCGCCGTCGAAGTCGACGGTCGCGGTGAGTCCGTTCAGCATCGCCCCCAGCCCGTGCTGCGCGATCTGCCGGCCACGATGCACGACGTCGGCCTCGAGCACCGCGCGCATGCGCGACCAGTACGGCGCGAAGCTGGCGGCCCACAACTCCTCGAGCGCCGCCACCATGCGGCCGATCGCCGCGCGCGGGGGCCCGTCGAGCGGGTCGGGCACGCGGCCGTGCACGGCGATGAGATCGGCGTGGAACCGGTCGGCGGGCAGGTCGCGCAGCGCGGCGAGCTCGTCGTCGAGCCGGGTGAGCGGCGACGCCGGTCGCGGGTTGAGGAAGTCGGGCGTCCACATGCGGTCGTCGATGAGCGCGTCGAGCGCCTGGTGATCGAGGTCGGCCCGCGAGGCCTCCGTGCGCCGGACCCAGGGCAGCTGCAGCGGGAACCGCTCGGGAGCCTGCACGGCGCGCAGCGACAGCCCGAGCTCGCACAGCGGGGAGATGCCGAAGCGGACGGCGGCGACGTCCTGCTCGTCGAGCACGTAGCGCAACATGTAGCACAACGCTACATCGATTCCTCGGCGGCGGCCCGCCTGCGACAACTGAGTGGTGACCACCGCTCCCGCACGACCGTCGTTCGACACCCGCCTGAGGTCCTCGCTCGCCGACCCGGTGCTGCGCGCCCTCGTCGTCGCGACCATGATCAGCCGCGTCGGGCGCGGGATCTTCCTCACCGTCACCGTGCTCTACTTCACGTTCGTCGTCGGGCTGCCGGCGCACGAGGTCGCGATCGTGCTGACCCTGGCGAGCGCCGCCGGGGTGCTCGCGTCGTTCGCCGGCGGATGGCTCGCCGACCGCCTGCGGTCACGACGGCTGCTCATCGGGCTCTCGATCGCCGACGGCATCGGGCTCATCGCCTACGTCTTCGCCGGCGACTTCGCCACCGCCCTCGTCATCGCCGTGGTCGTCGGCGCCGTCGAACAGGCCGCCAACTCCACCCGGAGCGCGATCATCGCGCGCGCGTTCACCGGGGAGGCCCGGGTCGGCGCACGCGCCGTGCTCCGCACCGTCACCAACGTGTCGATCGCCGCGGGGTCCGGCGTCGGCGCCCTCGCCCTCGCCCTCGGCACGCCGGAGGCCTATCGCGCGACGATCGTGCTCGCCGGCGTCGCCTCGCTCCTCGGTGTGACGCAACTCGTCCGGCTGCCCCACTCCGTGGACGCGCGCGCACCGCGCGCGGCAGCCCCGGTGACCACCGCGACCGGCTCGACCGAAGTCACCGCCTCGCTCCGCGCCGAGCGCATCGCGCTGCGCGCCCACTCGCCCTGGCGCGACCCCCGCTACCTGCTGCTGACCGCGCTCAGCGCCGTCTTCGGCATGCAGTTCGCCGTCACGAACATCGGGGTGCCGCTCTGGGTCGCCCACGCCACCGAGGCGCCCGCGGTCGTCGTCTCCGCCGTGCTCATCCTCAACACGACGGTCGTCGTGCTGTTCCAGCTGCCGCTCTCGCGCGGCACCCACGACCTCCGCGTCGCCGGCCGCGTGTCGGCGATCGCCGCCTGGCTGATGGCGGGCGCCTGCATCGTCTACGCCCTCTCCGCGGGGCTGCCCGCCTGGGGCGCCGTGACGGTGGTGCTCCTCGCCGCGCTCGCCCACGCCTTCGCCGAGGTGCTCTCGCAGGCCGGCGGGTGGGGGCTGAGCTTCGAGCTCGCCGACCCCGTGCGTGCCGGGACCTACCAGGGCGTGTTCGGCATGGGGTACTCGCTCGGCGCGATGTGCGCGCCGCTCATCGTCACCGCGACCGCACTCGAGCACGGCCTCGCCGGCTGGGCCGTGCTCGGTGCGGTGTTCCTCGCCTCGGGCCTCGGCACGTGGGCGATCGCCCGAACGGCCGCGCGTGCCGCCGAGCGGATGCCCAGTCAACCCCCAGCGGCGCCGACGGAGGCCTCGGCTAGCGTCGGACCATGACCGCCACGCCGTCGATCGTCTGGTTCCGCGACGACCTGCGCATCGGCGACCATCCCGCGCTGCACGCGGCCGTCGAACGGGGCGAGCCGATCATCGCCGTGTACGTGCTCGACGAGGAGTCCGCCGGCATCCGCCCGCTCGGCGGCGCGGCGAAGTGGTGGCTGCACCACTCGCTCGCCTCGCTCGCGAACGACCTGCGCGATCGCGGCGTCCGGCTCGTTCTCCGGCGCGGACGGGCGGGGCGGGTCATCCGCTCGCTCATCGACGAGGCCGGAGCCGGCGCCGTCTACTGGAACCGCCGCTACGGCGGCGCCGAGCGCGAGGTCGACGCCGACCTGAAGTCCGCCCTCGCCGACGCCGGGCTCGAGGTGCAGAGCTTCGGCGCATCGCTGCTGTTCGAGCCGTGGACGATCCGGACCGGGTCGGGCACGCCGTTCTCGGTGTTCACCCCGTTCTGGAAGGCGTGCCTCGCAGCCGACGAGCCGCGGCATCCGCTGCCCGCGCCGAGCGAGCTCGACGGCTACGGCGGCCCCGACGGGCGAGGCGGGCCGGCCGGGGACGACCTCGACGACTGGGGGCTGCTCCCGACGCACCCCGACTGGGCTGCCGGGCTGCGCGAGTCGTGGGAGCCCGGTGAGCGCGCGGCAGTGCGACGGCTCCGCGCCTTCCTCGACGACGACCTCGCCGACTACGCCACCGCGCGCGACCGGCTCGACCGGCAGGCCACCAGCCGGCTCTCGCCGCACCTGCGCTGGGGCGAGATCAGCCCGCACCGCATCTGGCACGCGACGCGCGAGCGGGCGGCCGGCACCGAGGGCGCGCGCAAGTTCCTCGCCGAGGTCGGCTGGCGCGAGTTCGCGTGGCACGTGCTCTTCCACTTCCCCGACCTCGCGACGAGGAACTGGCGCGAGGAGTTCGACGCGTTCCCCTGGCCGCGGCTGCACCCGAGCGCGCTGACCGCGTGGGAGCGCGGTCGCACCGGGGTCCCGGTGGTCGATGCCGCGATGCGCGAGCTCTGGCACACGGGGAGCATGCACAACCGGGCGCGCATGATCACGGCGTCGTTCCTCACCAAGAACCTGCTCATCGACTGGCGGCGCGGCGAGCAGTGGTTCTGGGACACGCTCGTCGACGCCGACCACGCGTCGAACCCGTTCGGCTGGCAGTGGGTCGCCGGGTCGGGAGCGGATGCCGCGCCGTACTTCCGGGTGTTCAACCCGGAGCTCCAGCGCGAGAAGTTCGATCCGGACGGCCGGTACGTCGGTCGGTGGGTCCCCGAGGTGGACGACGACGGCTACCCCGAGCCGATCGTCGACCTGAAGGAGACGCGGGCCGCGGCGCTCGCCGCGTACGAGCGGGTGAAGGCCGCGAAGTAGGGCCTACGGCAGCGGGCGCTCGAGCACGTGGTCGTGCTCGATGCGGCCGCCGAGCCGGAACCCCTTCGTGCCGACGACCTCGAAGCCCTGCTTCTCGTAGAAGCGGATGGCGCGGCCGTTCTCCTGGTTCACGCCGAGCCAGACGACCGCGGCACCGGTCGCCTCGGCGACGACGAGGGTCTCGCCCATGAGCGAGCCGGCGATGCCGGCGCCGTGCGCCACCGGGTGCACGTACATCTTGCTGAGCTCGATCGCGGGACGCGTCGTGACGCTCGCCGCGGCATCCTCGTCCGCCGGCACGCCGCCCTCCGTGGAGACGAGCATCGACCAGCCGACCAGCCCGCCCGTCGCTGCGACCTCCCCGGACTCGGCGAGCGCGATGCCCGCCCCCGTCGCGCGGTCGGGTTCGGCGACGAGGATCGTCCGCTCGGGATCGACGAGGTACTCGGCGAAGCGCACCTCGCTGAGCTGCTCGGCGATGAACCAGGCGATCGAGTCGGCCGTCGTCGACGGCGGGCACGCGAGCGGGAACGTGACGGCGGCCAGGCGCGCGAGGGCCTCGGCATCGCCCGGGTTCGCGGGCCGGATCGTGACGGTCACAGGCCTGACGCTACCGCCGCGTCCGCGATCCGGCCATCGATTCCGCGAGCATCGCGTGTCGTGTCATCGCCGGGCACACTCCGCTGGTGGCAGGATCGGGCGCATGGACGCTCCCCTCGAACGCGTGACGGCCCGATCCGACGACGGACGCTCGTTCCGGATCCCCGGCCCGGTCGACGGCTTCGTCGTCGGCGCGCTGGTCGTCGTCGACGACGGCGAGCGGCGCCAGCTCGGCCTCGTCGAGCAGCGCGACGAGGAATTCGGCCACCTCCGCGGGCGGCTGCTGGGCGTCATGGCCGACGGGTTCCTCGAGACGCGCGCGACGCTGCCCTTCGTCGCCGCGAGCGTGGCGGCGATCGACCCGGCATCCGTCGACCTGCTGCACTCGGCGACCGGTGCCGCGCTCGAGATCGGAACCGACCTCACGCCGCCCGGTGGGCCGGCGCGGCTGCTGCCGCACCGGTTCAACCGGCACACCTTCTGGTGCGGGCAGAGCGGGTCGGGCAAGACCTACGCGCTCGGCGTCGTGCTCGAGCAGCTGATCGCGCACACGGCGCTGCCCGTCGTCGTGTTCGATCCGAACTCCGACTTCGTCCGGCTCGGCGAGTTGAACCCGGGTGCGGCGGGCCCGACGGCCGATGCGCTGCGCGAGCGCGACATCCGGGTGCTCCGACCGAACGTGGCGGGCGCCGAACCGCTGCGCGCCCGCTTCGTCGGCATGCCGATGGCGTCGAAGGCGGCGGTGCTGCAGCTCGACCCGGTCATCGACCGGGAGGAGTACAACGCGCTCGTGCACCTGCGCGAGACGCTCGACACGACCGACCTCGGCGCGGTCCTGCCGACCCTCCGCGCATCGGACGATCCGGTGCACCGCGAGCTGGCGCTCCGCGTCGAGAACCTCGGCCTCATGGAGTGGGAGGTGTGGGCCGGCGGCGCCGGCGCGGCGACCGACGTGATCGACGAGCGACCGGATGCCACGGTGCTCGACCTCGGGGGCTTCTCGACGCCCGAGCAGCAGCTCGTCGTCGCGCTCGCGGTGCTCGACGAGTTGTGGGCCCGGCGCGAGGAGCGCCGACCGGTGCTGCTCGTGATCGACGAGGCGCACAACCTCTGCTCGCCCCAGCTCGACTCCCCCGTCGCGATCGCCGTGCGCGAGCGCCTGGTGCAGATCGCCGCGGAGGGCCGGAAGTTCGGCCTGTGGCTGCTGCTGTCGACGCAGCGGCCCTCGAAGGTGCATCCGGGGATCATCTCGCAGTGCGACAACCTCGCGCTCATGAAGATGAGCTCGCCCATCGACCTCGAGGGGCTCGCGACCTACTTCGGCTACGCCCCGACCGGCCTCATCGCCCGGTCGCCGTGGTTCCGCCAGGGCGAGGCGCTCTTCGCCGGAGGCTTCGTGCCGGCGCCCACCCTGCTGAAGATGAACGCGCGCGTCACGCCCGAGGGCGGCGTCGACGTGCCGGTCCCCCTCCGGTGACACGGCGAAGCGGATGCCGCGGGCTTCCCATCCCGCGGCATCCGCTCCTCGTGCGCTGACGCGCGACCCGGCCTAGAGGAACCGGGCGTACGCCCCGACGGTGAGGAACGTCGGGAACTCGGGCTCGAGCGCGACCGACCGGAACACCGAGATGGCGTCGTCGAACCGGTCGCCCTCGAAGCGGGGCAGGTCGGCCACGGCGGCCGCCATGATCCGCACGATCGACGTCTGGTCGATGCGCGTGCCCTCGGCGGTGACCGTGTTGTCGTGCAGCCACTGCCACACCTGCGAGCGCGAGATCTCCGCGGTCGCGGCGTCCTCCATCAGGTTGTCGATCGCCGCGGCGCCGGTCCCTCGGAGCCACGACTCGATGTACCGGATGCAGATCGAGATGTTGTCGTACACGCCGGCCTCGGTGACCTCGCCGCTGATCGACGGGATGTCGAGCAGCTGCGCGGCGGTGACCTGCACGTCCTCGCGGAGGCGGTCGACCTGGTTCGGGCGCTCGCCGAGCACCGCGTCGAACTCGGCGCGCGCCGTCGGGATGAGGTCGGGGTGCGCGACCCAGGTGCCGTCGAACCCGTCACCCGCCTCGCGGCGCTTGTCGGCCGAGACCGCGGCGAGCGCGCGCTCGGTCACCTCTGGGTCGCGGCGGTTCGGGATGAACGCGCTCATGCCGCCGATGGCGTGCGCACCGCGCTGGTGGCAGGTCGAGACGAGCAGCTCGGTGTACGCCCGCATGAACGGCACCGTCATGGTGATCGACTTGCGGTCGGGCATGACCCAGCGGCGGCCGCGCGAGCGGAACGTCTTCACGATCGAGAAGATGTAGTCCCAGCGACCGGCGTTGAGGCCGGCGCAGTGGTCGCGCAGCTCGTAGAGGATCTCGTCCATCTGGAACGCGGCCTGGATGGTCTCGATCAGCACGGTCGCGCGGATGGTGCCGTGCGGGATGCCGATCTCCTGCTCCGCGAACGTGAAGATGTCGTTCCAGAGCTTGGCCTCGCGGTGCGACTCGAGCTTCGGCAGGTAGAAGTACGGGCCGCGACCGCCCTCGATGAGGGCCTTGGCGTTGTGGAAGAAGTAGAGCCCGAAGTCCACCAGCGAGCCCGAGGCGTGCATCGCGCGCCCCGCGCGGTCGTGGAACTTCAGGTGCTTCTCCACGAGGTGCCAGCCGCGCGGCCGGAACACGATGGTCGGCGTCTCGGACGCGGTGACGCGGTACTCCTTGCCCTCGGGGCTCGTGTACTCGAGGTCGCCCCGCAGGAAGTCGAAGAGCGACAGCTGGCCCTCGACGACGTTCGCCCAGGTGGGGCTCGTGGCGTCCTCGTGGTCGGCCAGCCACACCTTCGCGCCAGAGTTCAGCGCGTTGATCGCCATCTTCCGGTCGGTCGGGCCGGTGATCTCGACGCGGCGGTCCTCGAGCCCGGGGCCGGCGCCCGCGACGCGCCAGCTGCGGTCGTCGCGGATCCACTGGGTCTCGGGGAGGAACCTCGGGTCGCGGCCGTTCGCCGCGTCGACCCGGGTCTGCAGGCGGACGGCGAGCAGCTCGTGCCGTGTGTGCGCGAACCGGTCGTGCAGCTTCGCGAGGAACGCGAGCGCCTCGGGCGTGAGGATCTCGTCGTACCGCTCGCCGAGCGGCGCGGTGACCTCCAGGTGCGGCTGCACGGTCTGGAAGCTGCCGGTCGCCGGCGTCGGCTCGGGCGTGGGGGTCTCCGTGCGAGTGGAGCCGAAGGCATCCGTTCGCTCGATGGTGATGGTCATGATCTCGTCTCCTTCGCGGGCGCGCGCCCGTCGATCAGTGCTGGAACTGCTCTTCCTCGGTCGATCCGACGAGGGCGAGGGTCGCGCTGTTCGGGTTCAGCGCCGTGGCGATCTGGTCGAAGTAGCCGGTGCCGACCTCGCGCTGGTGGCGCGTGGCGGTGTAGCCGTCGGCCTCGGAGGCGAACTCGGCCTCCTGCAGCTCGACGTAGGCGGACATGTGGCGCTCGTTGTAGTCCTTGGCGAGCGTGAACATGCCGTGGTTCAGGGAGTGGAAGCCCGCCAGGGTGATGAACTGGAAGGCGTAGCCCATGGCCGCGAGCTCGCGCTGGAACTTCGCGATCTGGTCGTCGTCGAGGTGGCGCTTCCAGTTGAAGCTCGGCGAGCAGTTGTAGCTCAGGCGCTTGCCGGGGAACTTCGCGTGCACCGCCTCGGCGAACCGGCGGGCGAGGTCGAGGTCGGGCTCGGCCGACTCGACCCAGAGCAGGTCGGCGTATTCGGCGTACGCGAGACCGCGCGCGATGACCGGCTCGATGCCGTTCTGCACGTTGTAGAAGCCCTCGGCGGTGCGCTCGCCCGTGACGAACGGCTGGTCGCGCTCGTCGTGGTCGCTCGTCAGCAGGGTCGCCGCGAGCGCGTCGGTGCGGGCGATGATGATCGACGGGACGCCGGCCACGTCGGCCGCCATGCGGGCCGCGTTGATGGTGCGGATGTGCTGGCCGGTCGGGACCAGCACCTTGCCGCCCATGTGGCCGCACTTCTTCTCGCTGGCGAGCTGGTCCTCCCAGTGCACGCCGGCCGCGCCGGCCTCGATCATCTGGTGCATGAGCTCGTAGGCGTTCAGCGGTCCGCCGAAGCCCGCCTCGGCGTCGGCGACGATCGGCGCCATCCAGTCGCGGTCGTCGGCGCCCTGCTCGACCTGCCCGGCGCGCAGCAGCGCGTTGTTGATGCGGCGCACCACGGCCGGCACCGAGTTGGCGGGGTAGAGCGACTGGTCGGGGTACGTCTGGCCGGAGAGGTTGGCGTCGGCCGCGACCTGCCAGCCCGAGAGGTAGATGGCCTTGAGGCCGGCGCGCACCTGCTGCACGGCCTGGTTGCCGGTCAGGGCGCCGAGGGCGGCCGACCACTCCGGGTCCTCCATGCGCTCGAAGGCGGTGCCGGTGTTCTTCTGGATGTTCTCCCAGAGCTTCTCGGCGCCGCGCTTGGCGAGCGTGCGCTCCTCGCGGACCGGGCCGCGGAGGGCGATGACGTCCTCGGCGGTGTAGTCGCGCTTGACGCCCTCCCAGCGAGGGTTCGCGTCCCACTCGAGCTGCAGCTCGGCGGCGGTCTGCGTCTGGTCGCCGGGGCGGTTGATCGTGCTCATCGTGGTGCTCCTTCGGTGCAGCGGTGCGGATGTCTCGGTGTGTCCGTCCGGCGTCTCCTCCGACTCCGTCCGGGGGTCTGTGGAACCATGCTGCGCGTCCCGCACGGGGGTCGAACGACGAATCGGGGGGTGAACTTTCCCGGTTCTTCCGCGTCGCGGAACAACCGCGGGGCGACCGGATGCCTCGGCATCGCCGGGGGCAGAATGAGCACGTGACGCACGACGACGGCCTCACCGACGACGAGCGTCGCCTCGAACGGCGGCGGTCGCGGCTGGGCGTGCTCGGCGTCGCGCTCTTCGTGGGCGGGCCGGTGCTCGGCGCCGCGCTCGTCGTGGTCGGGGTGATCGTCGCGCTCCGCGAGGATCCCCGCTGGGTGCTGGTCGTCGCCGCCGGCCTGGCCGTCGCCTTCGGCCTCACCTTCGCCGGCCTGCGGCTGCTGACCCGGATCGAGCGGGCGCGATCCGATGGCGCGGCTCCGTCGGACCATGGGACGCCCTCACGCGACGTGTCCACCCGCGAGCCGACGGAGCCAGCGGACCCGGCGACCGATCGCGACGCCCGTCCGGGCGCCGCTCCCGATCAGCCCGACTCGGCCTCGCCGGGTCGCACGAGACCGGACTCGTAGGCCGCGACGACCGCCTGCACGCGGTCGCGCACGCCGAGTTTCGCCAGCAGGCGCGTCACGTGCGCCTTCACGGTCGCCTCGCTGAGGAAGAGCCGTTCGCCGACCTCGTGGTTCGACATGCCGCGCGCGATGAGCAGCCACACCTCGCGCTCGCGGGGCGTGAGGTCGGGCGCCGGTTCCGCCGCCGCGCCGGGTTGCGGTGCCGCGAGGTACCGCTCGATGAGCCGACGCGTGAGCGCCGGAGCGAGCAGGGCCTCACCCCGTGCGACCGTGCGGACCGCGTCGACGAGTCGCTCGGGCGGCGCGTCCTTGAGCAGGAACCCGGCGGCGCCCGCCCGGAGCGCGCGGTACACGTACTCGTCGAGGTCGAACGTCGTGAGGACGAGCACGCTCGGCGCACCGGGCTCGGCGCTGAGCCGCGCCGTCGCCTCGATGCCGTCGAGTCCCGGCATCCGGATGTCCATGAGCACCACGTCGGGCCGGAGGCGCCGCGCGGACTCGACCGCCGCGAGCCCGTCGCCCGCCTCCCCGACCACCTCGAGGTCGGCGGCCTCGAGGAGGCCGACGATCCCGGAGCGCACGAGGGCGTGGTCGTCGGCGACGAGTACCCTCGGCGCCGATCCGTCGACGGCGCTCACGCCGCCTCCGCCACCGGGAGGACGGCGTGCACGCGCCATCCTCCCGTTCCGGTCGGCCCGGCCGAGAGCGTCCCGCCGTAGACCCGCGCGCGTTCGCCCATTCCGGGAAGTCCGCGCCCGCTGCCGCGGTCGGCGCCCTCGACGAGGGGTGCGCTCGTCGCGGGAGGCCCGTTGACGACGTCGACCGCGACGGCGCGGTCGCGGCGGTGCACGACCACGTCGACGGGGGCGCCCGGAGCGTGCCTGCGGGCGTTCGTCAGGGACTCCTGCACGATGCGGTACACGGCGAGCGCGATGCCGTCCGGCAGGTCGGCCGCGGCGTCGTCGAGGTCGAGCCGGCAGGCGTGCCCGGCGGCCCGCGTCTCCTCGACGAGCGTCGGCAGGGCTGAGAGCCCGGGCTGCGGCGCGTAGGCGGCGCCGTCCTCGTGCAGCACGTCGAGCAGGTGCCGCATCTCGCCGAGGGCCTCCTGCGCGGTGCGGCGCGTGAGCTGCAGGTGACGCCTGGCGCGCTCGAGGTCCTTGTCGAGGAACTGCTCGGACGCGCCCGCCTGGAGCGCGACGATCGAGAGGGCGTGCGCGACCACGTCGTGCAGTTCGCGGGCGATGCGCGCGCGCTCGGATGCCACGGCGTCGGCCGTGAGGCGATCGGAGCTGTCCCTCGCGCGCTGGAGGGTGATCGCACGGTGCCGGACGATCCGTCCGGCCGCCCACGTCGCGCCCACGAAGAACACGAGGAACACCGTGCCCGCGGTCTCGATGCCCGGCGACCCGAAGTAGCCGAGCGCGTGCGCCGCGAGCATCGCCGCGACGGGGACGAGCCCGAGGAGGGCGGACGCCCACCAGGCGGCGATCCGCTCCGCGACCGTGTAGGTGGCGACGAGCAGGCTCGGGAACGGGTTGAACGTGGCGTCGGCCCCGGCCAGCGCGGCATGCACGACGAGGGCCCCGGCGACGACGAGCATCACGGTCGCCGGGACGCGGCGGCGCACCGCGAGCGGCGCCGACACGGCGATCGCGAATCCGAGCTGGGCGAGCGGATTCGAGGAGGGCACGAGCAGCGCCTCGAGCGATGCCCACATGGCGATGCCGCCCGCGATCGCGAGGTCGAGCGGCGTGGTCCAACGACGCCATCCGGCCGCCGCGCCGGCGCCCCGCCCGCCGTCGGACGCGGCCGAGGACGCGGACGCGTCCGCGGGCGGGGGCGCGGCGCCCCGCGCGGCGGAGGTCTGGTCGGTCGGCACGCGTCGATGCTACGGGCGCGGCGGCCGCCGGCGACAGCGACGAAGGTCGGCATTCCGGGCCGCCCGAAGTCGGTGCGCGGTCACGACTCGGGCGTCGCCGAGACCCGACGAGCGTCGCGGCGTCCGTCGACGACCGGCCGATGCCGGGCCGAGCGCGCCATTCGTAGCGTCGAACCGTCATCGACCGAAACGACCGAAAGGCCATGCCATGACCCCCACCTCCGACCCCGTGCTCGACGCCCGGGCCCGCGCCGCCGAGTTCGCGGCCGGATCGACCGCGAGCGGCGATCCGTCGCCGTCGAGCACCCCTGCCCACCCCCGCGACGGTCGCCTCATCGGCCGCGTGAGCGCCCGCGTCGCCGGCTTCGCGGCGATCGCCGCGGGCGCGCTGTCGATCGTCATCGGCGTCCTGCAGTTCCTCTTCCCGCAGGACGAGGACCCCACGATCGACCCGCGCACCCGGGTCATCCTCGCGATGTTCACGCTCAGCCTCTGGGCGTTCGCCGTGCTCTTCGTCGGACTCGCCCGGTACGCACGCTCGAGCTGGGGCGCGATCACCGCGGCGACCGGCACCGTGCTGCTGACGGTCGGCACCATCACGAGCGCGGTCAACGGCATCGACCTGGAGTTCTTCCCCGCGGTCGCGATGCTGGCGAACGCGATGTGGCTCGTCGGTGCGATCGCGCTGTGCGTGTCGCTCGTGCGAGCGAAGCGCGTGTCCCTGTGGCTCGCCCTGCCCCTGCCGTTCCTGCAGGTCCCGCTGCTCTTCCTCTCGCAGGTCGGCGGCGGCGTGCCGGCGGGCGCGTTCCTGCTCATCCTCGGCGGCGTGCTCCTCGCGGGCCGCATCGAGGGTCGCGCACGTCGCCTCGCCTCGCGCTGACGCCTCGCGAACCCCGCAGCCCGCGGCATCCGTCTCCCCTGACCGGGGCGGATGCCGCGGGCTGTTCCGGCGGGTCCGGGTCGTGTGCTCGTCGGCGGATGCCTCCCCGCCGCGTTTCGCCCGTATGACGAACCCTCGGCCGCTGTTTCGCCCGCGTAACGATCACCCGGACAATCTGTCAGGCGCAACGGTTCCGGGCGATGTTTCGTCCGGTTATCCACGTGTCCATTGCACAGGCGTGCAACAGGGGTTTGAATGGCCGGACGCGACGCGGCGTCAGTGAACCGGAGGTGCCCACAGGTGACGACAGCGACCGAGGCGAGGACCGTCTCACACCCTGACCAGCGGGATGCCGCACCGGGCTCCGTCGAGCTGCAGCAGGTGACGAAGCGCTACGGCGACGCGGTCGCGGTCGACGGCCTCTCGCTCACGATCCAGCCCGGCGAGTTCATCTCGCTGCTCGGGCCCTCCGGCTGCGGCAAGACCACGACGCTGCGCATGATCGCCGGCTTCGAGCAGCCCGACGCGGGCGACATCCGCATCTCCGGACGATCCGTCCTGGGTGCGCCGCCCTACCGCCGCGACGTCAACACCGTGTTCCAGGCGTACGCGCTCTTCCCGCACATGACGGTCGCCGAGAACGTTGCGTACGGCCTCCAGCAGCGCCGCACGCCCAAGGCGGAGGTCCGCCAGCGGGTCGCCGAGGCGCTCGACCTCGTGCAGATGCGCCGCTTCGCCGACCGCAAGCCCACGCAGCTCTCCGGCGGGCAGCAGCAGCGCGTCGCGCTCGCCCGCGCGCTCGTCAACCGCCCGTCGGTGCTCCTCCTCGACGAGCCGCTCGGTGCGCTCGACCGCCAGCTCCGCGAGGAGATGCAGCTCGAGCTGAAGCTCCTCCAGTCGCGGCTCGGCATCACGTTCGTGTTCGTCACGCACGACCAGGGCGAGGCGCTCTCGATGAGCGACCGCATCGCGATCATGCGCGACGGCCGCATCGAGCAGCTCGCCGACGCCGACACGATCTACGCCCGGCCGACCTCGGCGTACGTCGCCGCGTTCGTCGGCCAGCAGAACTTCTTCCGCGGGAGCGCGGCCGAGGGCGGCTCGGCGGTGGAGTCCGCGCACGGCCTCGTGCGCGGCATCCGCTCGGACCGCCTGGCGCCCATCGCCGACGGCGCCTCGGTGCAGGCCGCGGTGCGCCCCGAGTTCGTGCGCATCGAGGCGGATGCCGCGGGCGTCGCGCCGTCGACCGGTGCGAACCGCGTGCAGGGCACGCTGCTCGGCGTCTCGCACCTCGGCGAGACCATGCAGTACCTCGTGCGGCTCGGCGACGACCAGAGCCTCATCGCGCGTCGCCCCACCCCCGAGGCACCCGACCTCGCCGTCGGCCAGGCGGTCTCGTGCTCGTGGAGCGACGCGAGCGTGCAGGTCTTCCCGTCCGACGACGCGGCCGCGGCAGGCGGCTACGTCGCGCCGCCGACGCACTGACGTCCCCCGAGCGCACCCGAACCGCCCGACGCACCACCGAACCCAGCAATCCGCCCGACCCCCAAGGAGCGACATGGCCGAGAAGTCCACCCCCATCCGGATCCTCGCGAGCACCGAGCAGGTGCCGATCCTCCAGCACGCGATCGATCGCCGCCGGTTCCTGAGCTTCGCCGCAGCCATGGGCGGCACCGCGTTCCTCGCCGCATGCTCGTCGCCCGGCGGCGGCACCTCGTCGGCGCCGGTCGCCACCGGCGGCGAGCTCGAGGCCTCGCTCAACATCTACACGTGGGGCGACTACGACTCGCCCGACGTCGTCGCGTCGTTCACCTCGGACTTCGGCCCGAAGGTCACGTTCGACTCCTACGGCTCGAACGAGGAGCTCATCTCCAAGCTCGTCGCCGCGAAGGGCACCTCGGGCTACGACATCATCGTCCCGACCGGCGCCTTCATCCCCCAGATGATCGAGAACGGCATCATCCAGCCGCTCAACAAGGACCTGCTGCCGAACATCGAGCACATGGACCCCGCGTTCCTCGGCCGCAGCTGGGACCCCGAGAACGAGTACACGATCTGCAAGGCCTGGGGCACGACCGGCTTCGTCTACGACAAGACCGTCATCACGCGCGAGCTGAAGGACTGGAACGACTTCCTCGACGCCGCGCAGAACGAGGCCAGCGGCCGGACGAGCGTGCTCGACGACCCGGCCGAGGTCACCGGCCTCTACTACTGGGCGAACGGCATCGACTGGAACACCACGGACGAGGCCGACCTCGCCGCGTGCGAGGACTTCATCGTCAACACGCTCGCCCCGCACATCTCGGCGTTCGACTCCTACCCCGGCGGCCAGGCGATCCCGCAGGCCACCCAGGTGCTCATGCAGGCCTGGAACGGCGACGCCCGCATCGGCATCATGGAGTCGCCCGACCCCGACCGCTGGCAGTGGGTGCTCGGCTCGCCCGCGACCGAGCTCTGGATGGACAACTGGGCGATCCCGGTCGGCGCCCCGCACCCCGAGGCCGCGCACGCGTTCATCGACTGGACGATGGTCCCGGAGAACCAGCTCCTGCAGGTCGACTACATCGGCTACCACACCGGTGCCGCGGGCATCGAGGAGGCCGCGAACGAGGCCGGCCTCGAGATGCTCGACCTCGTGTTCTTCACCGAGGAGCAGATCGCGACCATGCACGACGGCGAGGTCAACGAGGCCCAGCAGGTCAACGTCGACATCTGGAACAAGGCGAAGGCCGCCGCCGGTGCGTAGTCTCCGCCTGCCGAGCTTCGCCCTCGCGATCCCCGCGTGGGCGTGGCTCGTCACCTTCTTCGTCGTACCGGTCGGCGCGGTGCTGTACTTCAGCTTCGGCTACAAGCCGGGCATCTTCGGCACCCACGCGACCGACGTGCTGTCGTTCGACCGGTACGCCGAGGCCCTCTCGCCGACCTTCTTCGAGGTGTTCCTGAACACCCTGTGGGTCGGCATCGCCGGAACGCTCCTGTGCCTGGCCATCGGCCTGCCGGTGGCGTACTGGATGGCCGTGAAGGCGCCCGCGAACCGCCGGGGGCTCCTCATCGCCCTCGTGATGGTGCCGTACTGGACGAACTTCCTCGTGCGTACGATCGGCTGGCAGATCATCCTCGCCCCCGAGGGGTGGATGTCGCAGCTGCTCCAGACCGTCGGCATCACCGACGGCCCGCTCGCGATCCTGTACACGCGCGCCGCCGTGCTGATCGGCGTCGTCTACAACTACCTGCCGCTCATGATCCTGCCGCTGTACGTCGCGTTCGACCGCGTCGGCCCCGCGCTGCGCGAGGCGTCGAAGGACCTCGGCGCGAACCGGGTGGGCACGTTCATCCGCGTGACCTTCCCGCTCGCCCGTCCGGGGATCATCGTGGGCCTGCTGCTCGTCTACATCCCGCTCATGGGCGACTACATCACGGCGACGGTGCTCGGCGGCGCGCAGGGGAACATGGTGGGCCAGTTGGTGGCCAGCCAGTTCCAGGCCGCGCAGAACTGGGCGCTCGGCTCGGCGATGGCGGTGCTGCTCATCCTCGTGATCATGGTCTCGGCGGCCGCGATCGGGCTGCTGCTGTGGCTCGTCTCGCTGCCGTTCCGCGCCCGCAACCGCGTCGTCCTGGAGGCCTCGGCATGACCACCACCGCACCCGAGGCGACGCTGACGGATGCCGCGCCCGGCGCCGCCGAGGCATCTGCGCCGCGCACGCCCTCCGCCCCGGTCGCGCGTCGCGCGCGACGCTCCCCGGTCGACATCGGCCTGACGGTGTGGAGCGTGCTCGTCTTCCTGTTCCTGTTCGCGCCGATCATCGTGATCCTCGTGTACTCGTTCAACAACGGGCGACTGCTCATCGCGTGGAACGAGTTCGGGTTCGAGCCCTACCGGGCGCTGTGGGAGAAGCCCGCCGTGCGCGACGCCGTCGCGGTGTCGCTGCGGACCGGTGCGATCGCGGCGGTGCTCGCGACGCTCCTCGGCACGCTCGCCGGCATCGCGCTCGCACGGAAGCCCGGCAAGTGGGCGCTGTGGTTCATCGGCCTGCTGCTGCTCGTCTCGGTCACGCCCGAGATCGTCGACGCCGTGGCGCTGCTGCCGTGGCTCGTGTTCCTCGGCCAGGACGCGGGGCTGTCGATCTTCAACGACGGCACCGTGCGCCTCGTCGTCGGCCACTCGCTGTTCTCGACCGCGGTCGTGACGTACATCGTGCGAGCCCGACTGGTCGGCCTCGACGCACAGCTCGAGGAGGCCTCCGCCGACCTCTACGCGCGGCCGCTGACGACCTTCCGGCGCGTGACGCTGCCGCTCGCGATGCCCGCCGTGCTCGCCGGCCTGCTGCTGTCGTTCACGCTGAGCCTCGACAACACCGTCGTCGCGGCGTTCGTGCAGGTCTCGGGCTCGACGCCGTGGCCCGTGTACGTGCTGAGCGCGCTGCGCGGCGGCCTCCGCCCCGAGATCGCCGCCGTCTCGACCGTGATGCTGCTGCTCACGCTCGCGGCGCTCGCCCTCGTCGCGGTGGTGCTGAAGCGCGCCGGCGACTCGGCGACGCAGATCGCCCGCACCATGTCGGGCGGCTGAACCCCGCGCGGCCGCGGTCCGACCCGAACGCCGCGGCCGCGCGGCATCCGCTCCACCAGTACGTCCACTCCCGTCCTGCCCGCGATCCGAAGGAGCCCAGCGCCATGACCCACGCAGACCTCGTCTTCACCGGTGGTCCCGTCTTCACGGCCGACACGGTCCGTGCGCGCGCCAGTGCGGTCGCCGTGCGCGGCGGTCGCATCGTCGCGGTCGGTTCGGACGACGACGTCCGCGACCTGATCGGCGCGTCGACGGAGGTCGTCGACCTCCGCGGGCGGCTGCTCGTGCCCGGATTCCAAGATGCGCACGTCCACCCGGTCTGGGGCGGGCTCGACCTGATGCGGTGCGACCTCGCCGAGCTCTCGACGCAGGACGAGTACCTCTCCCGCATCGCGGCGTACTCGGCCGCGCACCCCGACGACGAGTGGGTGCTCGGCGGCGGATGGTCCATGTCCGCGTTCCCCGGTGGAACCCCGACCGCTGCGGCCCTCGACCGGGTCGTGCCCGACCGCCCGGCCTTCCTGCCCAACCGCGACGGGCACGGCGCCTGGGTGAACTCCGCCGCGCTGCGGCTCGCCGGCATCGACCGCAACACCCCCGACCCCGCCGACGGCCGCATCGAGCGGGATGCCGACGACCACCCGAGCGGCACGCTGCACGAGGGCGCGATGTCGCTCGTCAACCGCCTGCTCCCCGAGACGAGCCTCGAGACGCTCACCGAGGCCGTGCTCCTCGGCCAGCAGTACCTGCACTCGTACGGCGTGACCGCCTGGCAGGACGCCATCGTCGGCACCTACGGCGACGCGGGCGACCCCGGGCCCGCGTACGTCTCGGCCGCGAACGCCGGGAAGCTCACCGGCCGGGTCGTCGGCGCCATCTGGTGGGACCGCACGCGCGGGATCGAGCAGATCCCCGACCTCGTCGCCAAGCGCGACGCGTACCGCGCGGGCCGGTTCGCCGCGACGAGCATCAAGATCATGCAGGACGGCGTCGCCGAGAACTTCACGGCCTCGATGCTGGAGCCCTACTGCGACGGCCACGGGCACTTCACCGACAACTCGGGCATCTCGTTCGTCGACCCCGCCGTGCTGAACCCCGCCGCCGCCGAACTCGACCGACTCGGCTTCCAGCTGCACTTCCACGCCATCGGCGACCGCGCGGTGCGCGAGTGCCTCGACGCCGTCGAGCACACCATCGCCGCGAACGGGCGAAGCGACCACCGCCACCACATCGCGCACATCCAGGTCGTGCACCCCGAGGACATCCCGCGGTTCCGCGAGCTCGGCGTCGCCGCGAACATGCAGTCGCTCTGGGCGGCGCTCGAACCGCAGATGGTCGACCTGACGCTCCCGTTCCTCGGCGACCCGCGCAGCGCCTGGCAGTACCCGTTCGGCGACCTGCTCCGCTCGGGCGCGGTGCTCGCGGCCGGCAGCGACTGGTCGGTCTCGACGCCCGACCCGCTCGCCGCCATCCACACGGCGGTCAACCGGAAGTCGGCGCCCGCGTACGCCGAGGGCGACTACGAGGCGTTCCTGCCCGAGCAGGCCATCGACCTCGCGACCTCGCTCACGGCGTACACCGCCGGCTCGGCGTGGGTGAACCACCTCGACGACGTCACCGGCACGATCCAGGTCGGCAAGTACGCCGACCTCGTGGTGCTCGACCGCGACCCCTTCGCGGGCCCGGTCGACGAGATCGGTGCGACGCGCGTCGAGCAGACGTTCGTCGAGGGCGAGCGCGTGTACGCGGCGGCGGACGCCGGCGCGGTGCGCGCGGCCTGAGACCCGATCCGCGTTCCTGCCGGACGGTCACCCATCCGGCAGGAACGGTGATCGTCGACGCCGTCGCCGGTCGCGCGCGCTCAGGCGGCGCGGCGGGCCTCGGCCACCTCGTCGAGCACCCCGGTGTGCTCGGGCTCCCACCCGAGCGAACGCGCGAGCCCGCCCCGGGCCGCCTGGTCGAGCATCAGGCTGTCCGCTAGCGCGGTGCCGAGTCGAGCGCGCGTCGCCTCGGCCGACTCGGGCACGACCCCCGCGGGACCGGCGACCGACTCGGCGATGCTGCGGACGGTCGTCGGGGCGCCGTCCGAGCCGATCACCCGACGGACCGGACCGTCATGCTCCAGCACCGCGAGGTAGAGCCGGGCGAGGTCGTCGACGTGCACCCACGTCCAGTGCTGGCGGCCGTCGCCGATGAGCCGCAGGGCGCCGCCCGCGGAGCGGGGGGCGTCCGTGATCAGCCGGAGCAACCCTCGGCCATGCCCGTACACGACGCCCGGCTCGACGATCCTGGCGTCGACGGATGACGCGAGCAGCCGCTCCTCCAGCGGCACCCGCCAGGCGACGAGCTCGGGTGCCGTGTCGAGCGGCGCATCCTCGACCAGGTCGGCGCCCGCCCCGCGGACCCACACCCCGCTCGTGAGCACGAAGCGACCGCCGCCGTCGCCGAACGCCCGGATCGCGGCCTCGACGACCGCCGCGTTGAGCTCGTCCGCACCCTGCTCGGGAGCGGCGGCGTGCACGGCGGCGTCGACGTCCGCGAACGCGACCGCGGTCGCCTCGACGTCGAAGAGGTCGAGGCGCAGCGCGGTCGCACCGCGGGCCGTCACCTCCGATGCGCTGCGGTCGCTGCGCACGACCGCGCGAACGTCGTGACCCGCGCCGACGAGCACGTCGAGCACGGCTGATCCGATGAAACCGGTTCCCCCGGTGAGCAGAATCCTCATGGCCGAGGACGCTAACGGAATGCCGGCCGGTTCCTTCAACGTTACCTACTGCTGAGGCGGCCGCTCGGCCGCCGTCATCGTCCGCGAGACGTCCCCGGCTGGAGGAGCAATGACGACCGTACCCCCGGTGGCCGGCGCCCACTCCCCGATGACCCGCTCGGACCCACCTGCCCACGGCGTCCTCGATCCCGAGTGCCCGACGCGGGTCGCGTTCGGCCGAGTCGGCGAGCGCTGGTCGATGTTCGTCGTCCTGGCCCTGGCCAGCGGAACGCTGCGCTTCAGCGCGTTGCGCGCCAGGGTCGGCGACGTGACGCGGAAGGTGCTCGCCGAGACGCTCCGGTCGCTCGTGGCGGACGGGCTCGTCGAGCGTCGCGCCTGGGACGGGGCGCCTCCGCGCGTCGAGTACTCGCTGACTCCGCTCGGCCGGTCGCTGCTCGAGCCCATCGAGGCCATGCGCGTCTGGGCGGAGGCGAACGTCCCCTCGGTCCTCGCGTCGCGCGAACGTCACTGGGAGGCGGAGGAGGAGGCGCTCCTCGGACCGGCCTGAGCCGGCCCGACCGGGCCGGGCGTCGTCGATCCGGGCCGTCAGGCGCCGAGCTGCGCTCGCACGGCGTCGTCGAACCCCTCGACCTCGAGGGTCCAGTCCGGGCGCACGAAGCGGTCGCGCTCGAGCCGCAGCAGCACCTCGCGCTCGACATGCTCCCCGCGGGAGACGACGCGCTTCTCCCCGTTCTCGACGTAGCCGAGGTGGCGCGAGACGCCGAGCGAGGAGGCGTTCCAGTCGATCGCCCCCGACTCGGCGACCTCCGCGCCGAGGTGGTCGAAGCAGAACGCGAGCACGGCGGCCCGCATCTCGATGCCGAGGCCGACGCCCTGGCGGGTCGCGGTCAGCCACGAACCGGTCGAGACGGTGCGGAGCACCGCGAACTGCAGCCCGCGCACGTCCTGGATCCCGATCGGCGCACCGTCCTCGATCACCGCGAACAGCAGCGTCCACGCCTCGGGCGTCGTCCCGATGCGCTCGCGCCACACGTATCGCGCGAGCTCGCGGCGCAGGATCTCGGGAGGCTGGTCGCTCCACGGGTGCGCGAACGGCATCACCGATGGGTCGTGGATGCCTCGGATCGCCGCCTCGGCGAGCGCGGCGATGTCGTCGTCGCGCACGAGGCGGAGTTCGAGCCGGGGCGTGCGCAGGGTGAGGCCGAAGGTCGGCCAGACGTCCACCAGGTCCATGGCACGACCATAGTCATGCCGGCCCCGCAGCGACCTCAGCCCTCGCAGGCCGCCTGGAGCTCGCCGACCGCGGAGGCGAGGGTGCTGAGTCCGGCCTGCAGGGTGGCCGGGTCGGCCGTCATCGGATCCTGTGCTGCGGCGCGGGCCTGATCGAAGAACGACGTCGCCGCGTCCGCGGCGGCCTCGGCCGACGGCCGGAGCTCCGGATTCGTGACCGCAGTGGTCGCCGCGACGATCGCGGACTCGACCTCGTCCATCGTGGCGATCGCCGCCTCCGGATCGTCGACGAGGTCGCTCTGCAGTGCCGCCCCGTCCACCGCGGAGAGTTCGTCGAGTCCGGTTCGCAGTTCCGTGCACGCCTCGTCGACCGTCTGGTCGGAGCCGGCCGACGTTCCGGCCGATGCGGTCGGAGCCGTTCCGCCGCCGGGAATTCCGGTGCAGCCGGCGAGCAGGAGCATCGCGATCGCCGGGACGGCGAGCGCGGACGTGGTGCGCAGGGTCATGTTCGGGTCCTCCGTTCGAGTCCGCAGCGGCGGACCGGAACAGCCTGCCACGGCCTGATCGGCCGGTGCACGGGCTCCCAGCGACTTCGGATGACCCTTCAGGGCTCCTCGTCGCGACCGACCCCGGCGTCGCGCGCCAGCGCGATGGCCTCGTCGCGGTCGGCGACGTGGAGCTTGGTGAAGATGTTGGAGATGTGGTTCCGCACCGTCTTCGGGCTCACGTAGAGCTCGCGCGCGATCTCCTGGTTGCGGGCCCCCGACGCGATCAGCTCCAGGACCTCCCGCTCTCGCGCGGTCAGCGTGGGGAAGGCCTCGGCCGCCGGGCCGCCCGCCCGTTCCGCGGAGAAGTAGGCGAGCACCCGGCCGGCGATGCCCGAACCGAACACCGCGTCGCCGGCGGCGACGGCCTCGGTGGCGCGCACGATCTCCTCCGGGGTCGCCCCCTTCAACAGGTATCCCCGGGCCCCCGCGCGCATCGCGGCGAACACGGCGTCGTGATCATCGACCATCGTCAGGACGAGGACCGCGATGTGCGGGCTCGCCCGAACGATCGTCCGCGTCGCTTCGATGCCGCTCAGGGTGGGCAGGTTGACGTCCATGAGCACGACGTCCGGCTGCAGTCGCTCGGCCTCCCGCACGGCGTCGGGGCCGTCGGCCGCGGTCCCGACGACGACGAGTGCGGGCGCCTCGGCGAAGACGCCGACGAGCCCGTCCCGGTAGACGGGGTGATCGTCGACGACGAGCACGCGGATCAGGTCATCGGTCATGACGGGCGCCCTCCCCTTCGGGCGGTATCGGGAGCGCGGCGCGGACGGTCGTCCCGCCGCCCGGCCGCGACACGACCTCGAACGATCCGCCGAGCTCGCCGGCGCGTTCGCGCATCGACCGGAGCCCGATGCCGGCGCCTGCGCCGGCGCCGGCGCCGGCGGCGTCGCTGCCCGTGTCGGTGTCGGCCATCCCGTCGCCGTCGTCCGAGACCTCGATCCGCAGGGCACCGTCGCCTGCGTGGAGGCGAACGAGTACCGAGGACGCGCCGCTGTGCCGGGCGGCGTTGGTCATCGCCTCGGTCGCGATGCGGTAGGCGGCGACCTCGAGCGCGGCGGGCAGCACCACCCCGCGCGTCCGGAGGTCGAGCGTGGTCCGCCCTGGCAGGAGCGAGTCGGCGCGCTCATGGATGGCACCCGCGAGGCCGAGGTCGTCGAGCGCGGGCGGCCGGAGGTCGTCGACGATCCGCCGGATGTCGAGCACGGCGTCCCGAATGCCGCCCTCGAGCCTCGTCACGCGTTCCTCGGCGCCGTTCGAATCGGGCGGCAGCGAGCGCCGGAGGTTCCCCGCCTGGAGCGCGAGCGCGGCGAGCGCCGATCCGATGCCGTCGTGGATGTCCCGTCGGAGCCGCCGCCGCTCCTCCTCGCGGGCGAGCACGAGCTGCTCGCGCGATGCCTGGAGGTCCTCCGCGAGCTGCACGGCCCGCACGGTCCCGGCGACCTGCCTGGCGAGATCCTCCAGCACACGGCGGTCGGCGGCGGAGAACGCCTCGCCCCGGGCACGGAGCCCCACCTCGAGCGTGCCGATCGACTCGCCCTGGTGCACGAGCGGGAACGCCTGCGCCTCGCTCGTCCGGGTTCCGTATGCTGCGATCGGCCGTGCGGAACCTGCCGGGACGACCGCGACGTACGGCACGCGCAGCGCCTCGCCGACGCCGGCGGTCACGGCGGGCATCAGGTCCTCGGCGAGCGCCGTGTCGGCGACCTGGCGGGCCAGGCGCGACATCGCGCGGGCCGGGTTGTCGCGGTCGCCGTACATGAGGCGGTTGACGATGCGCTGCAGCCACTCGCGCAGCGGGTAGGCGGCGATCGCGACCACCAGCACGACGAGCACCGAGACCCGCCAGTCCGCGGACGCGGGCGCGATCGATCCCACGGCGAGGACGACCGCGCCGTACACGGCGAGGGCGGTGATCGTGAGGGCACCGTAGACGAGCGTCCGATTGATGACGAGGTCGATGTCGTAGAGCCGGTACTTCACGATCGCGATCGCTACCGCGAGGAGCACCAGTGCGAGCGGCCCCCAACCGAGGAGGATCGCGACGACGGGCGACCAGTCGCCCCACCCGACGCCGGTGGCACCCGTCGCGAACAGCACGGCCCATCCGACGGCCGCGATGGCCGCCGCCCAGAGCATCCACCGCAACTGCTCGCGCTCATCGCCGCGGGCACGGCGCCGTCGCACGAGGACCGCGGCCCAGCCCGTCGCGATCGCGACCGGGGTCAGCACCATGAGCACGGCGAGGGGGAGGGCGGCGTCCGATCCGATCACCCGAGGGACGTCGACGAAGTCGACCGGCTCGGACGGGTAGAGCGCGTATCCGACGGTGGCGAGGACGAGCCACACGATGAGCGCGATCACCACCGGCCGCCACCGCCGGCTCGGCGGCCGGCCGTCGGGGAAGAGCAGCGGGACGAAGGTGAGCAGCGCGATCATCGCCGGGTACCAGCTCCGCTCGGCGAACCAAGCCGCTACCTCCACGCCGGGCAGGCTCCCGGGAGCGAGGTACCACCCCTCGATCACGATCCACCTCGCGGCGGTGTCCAGGATGATGCTGCCTACGGCGACCATGATGATCCAGCCGATCGGGTGCCGCGGAAGGCGTCGGAGGATGATCGCGGCCGGGACCCCGATGAACGGGACGAACACCGCGCCGCCGACGTAGAACGGGAGCTGGTCGACGATGGCGACGGGCAGGTCGTCGCGCTCGAGGATGACGAGGACCGCGAGGGCGACGGCCGACGTGAACGCGATCGCACACACGACCCACGCCCACGTGCTGGGCGACCGGAGCACGTTCATCGCATCGACGCCTCCTCCGCTGGACGCGGCCTCAGCCCTGGGGGTCAGTATCCACCACGGCCGTGGCGACGGCGACCCATGCCACCGCGAACAGCAGCGGGAACATGCCCAGCATCCACGCGACGGGGACCATCGGGGCGACCACGAACCCGGCCCACGCGAGCCATCTCGGCAGCCGACGCGAGCGCCAGGCGGTCACGCCGAACGCGACCAGCAGCAGCGAGAGTCCGATGGTGCTCACGTTGAACAACTGGCTCGCGAGCATCTCGAGGCCGTACCCGACCTCGGGCACCGGTGCGAAGCCGCCGTCGACGGTACCGGCGGCGACGTGCGCGCCGGCGGACGATGCGGCCCCGGCCACGAGCGACCCGACCGCGAGGATCGCGGCACCGACGACGCCGAGCTGCCCGCCGATCGAGGGCGAGGTGCGTCCGACGTCGACCGATCGTCGCAGGAACGCCGCGGCCCAGGCGACGAGGACGCCGGCGAGCGGGAAGAGCACGACGCCGACCAACGACGTCAGGTTGAGCCGCACGTCGTCGGAATGGGCCGCGGCGAAGTCGTCGAGCGTGCTGCCCTCGTAGACATAGGGCGGCAGGGTGAAGACGACGGTGCCGGCAGCGAACACGACGAGGAAGGCGAGGCCGAGCAGCCGTGTCGGATGGAATCGGCGCCGGGTCCGCGTCGTCGGGATGGCGGGGTCGTCGGCTCGCGTGGACATGGCGGGCTCCTTCCGTGAGGATTTCGATGCCTCCACGCTGGCCGTCCCGGTGTCCCGATCGCACGGGACCGTCGGTCCCATTTCCGCACGGAGTGGCTCGAGCAACGGAATTCACGGTCTTCTTCATCACCGTCCGGCCCCGTCGATCGGTCAGAACGCTCAGAATGCAGCGCTGACGCAGAACTTCGGCAAGTATTCGGTTTGCGCCAGTCGAGTGCGCATGTGAGCATGAGGCATGGTCACCGCCGATCGAGCCCGCATCGCGACCCCGCAGGCCGCGTACACCGCCGCGCCCGAGCCCGGGCCCGACGAGGTCGACGCGCTGACGCTCGGCCGCCGCATCCGCGAGCGCCGACTCGCCGCCGGCATGACCCTCGGGCAGCTCGCCGCGGCGATCGACCGGGCGCCTTCGCAGGTGAGCGCGATCGAGAACGGCAAGCGCGAACCGCGACTTTCGATGCTCCGTACCATCGCCCTGGCGCTCGGCACGACGGCCGACGAGCTGCTCCGGCCCGACGCCCCGTCGGAGCGCGCGGCACTCGAGATCGCCGTGGAGCGCGCGCAGCGCGGCCCGGTGTTCTCCGCGCTCGGCCTCGAGCCGTTCCGCGTCGCGAAGACCATGAGCGACCAGACCCTCGAGACCATCCTCGCGCTGCACAACGAGATCGACCGCCTGCACCGCGAGCGGGCCGCGACGCCCGAGGAGGCGCGCCGGGCCAACGCCCAGCTGCGCGCCGAGATGCGGGCACGCGACAACTTCTACCCCGAGCTCGAGGCGAAGGCCGCCGAACTCCTCGAGGCCGTCGGGCACGCGGGCGGCCCGGTCTCCCACCAGCTGGTGGCCGACATGGCGAGCCACCTCGGCTACTCGCTGCACTACGTCGGCGACCTGCCGCATTCGACGCGGTCGGTGACCGACAAGCGCAACGGACGCATCTACCTGCCGACCCAGCAGTCGCCCTCGCGCGACTCGCGCTCGCCGATCCTGCAGGCGCTCGCCAGCCACCTGCTCGGCCACGAGGAGCCCGGCAACTACGGCGACTTCCTCCGCCAGCGCATCGAGACGAACTACCTCACGGCCGCGATCCTGCTGCCCGAGCAGGCCGCCGTCCGCTACCTGACCGAGGCGAAGAACCTCCGCCGCATCTCGATGGAGGAGCTCCGCGACCACTTCGCGGTCTCGTACGAGACGGCCGCGCACCGGTTCACGAACCTGGCGACGGCGCGGCTCGACATCCCGGTGCACTTCATGAAGGTGCACGAGTCGGGCACGATCATCAAGGCGTACGAGAACGACTCGGTGCGCTTCCCCTCCGACGCGCTCGGTGCCGTCGAGGGCACGACGGTGTGCCGCAACTGGACGGCCCGCACGGTGTTCGACGTCGAGGACCGCTTCAGCCCCTGGTACCAGTACACCGACACCTCGTCGGGCACGTTCTGGTGCACGTCGCGCATCGAGAAGGCCAAGGAGGGCGAGTACTCGGTGTCGGTCGGCGTGCCGTTCGAGCACGTGAAGTGGTTCCGAGGCCGTGAGACACCGCATCGTGCGGTGTCGCGCTGCCCCGACGAGTCGTGCTGCCGGCGCGCGCCCGACGAGCTCTCGGGCAAGTGGGCGGATGCCTCGTGGCCGGCCGCCCGAACCCCGACGTCGCTGCTCGCGGCGCTTCCCACGGGCACCTTCCCGGGCGTCGACCAGACCGAGGTGTACCAGTTCCTCGAGACTCACGCGCCCCGCGCCTGACCCGCACGCCCGCACCTCGCTCGCGTCGAAAGGACGAGTCTCGGCGCCCGTCGGCACCTCGTGCCGCCCGTTTCCGTCCGACCGCAGCCCTGCCGGGTCGTCGCGCGCAGCGCGACCGAGTCAGGCGCCGGGCTCGCCCGCGGCGAGGTCGCGGAACCAGGCGAGTCCGGCGCGGTGCGCCATGAGCCCGTAGTCGAGCGTCGCGCGCTGGTAGCGGAACACCTCGCGGTACTCGTCGGGCACGGCGTCGGCCTGCTCGTCGAGGGCGGCGGCGAACTCCTCGAGCCTGGCGAGTTCGCGCTCGACCTCTGCGACGATGTGGTCGAGGATGTCGCGCCGCTCTGCCGCGTCGTCGACGAGCCCGAGCAGGAAGAGCCGGCTGAGCGCGGCGACCTCGAGGTCGCCGCCGGCGAGCGGCGAACGGATCCACGCGTGGAACGCGTCCCTGCCCTCGTCGGTGATCGTGTGGATCTTCTTGCTGCGCCCGCGCTCGACGACCCCCTCGACGGTCACGTGCCCCGACGCGACGAGGCCCCGCAGCGCGCTCTGCAGGCTCCCGAAGCTCGCCCGATAGAACAGCGACGGTCCGCGCTGGAACTGGGTGTTCAGCGAGTAGAGGGTCTGCGGCCCGAGGAGCATGAGCAGCCCCAGGATCACGTTGCCCATCCGGCGCTCCCTCCGCGATTCGCCCCCGATCACGCACCGCCCCTTGTCGGCGGCCGATCGGCGACGTATATTCCTACTCGTGATATCCCTCTTCGTGATATCACGATCCGAGACGAGAGGATTCTCGCAGATGGTCCCAGCCGAGTCGTTCGCCACACGCCTGGACCGACACCTCGCCCGCGTGACGCGCCGCCGTGGCGAGCTCGGTCCGCCGCAGGTGGCGGTCCGGGCTCCCGCACTCGGCATCGACTACCGCTTCGGGGACGCGGACGCCCGGTTCCATGTCGCGAGCGTCGGCAAGCTCGCCACCGCCACGCTCATCGCCCAGCTCGTCGAGCAGCGGGCGTTCGCGTTCGACACCCGCGTCGCCGACCTGCTTCCGAACGACGAGGTCGCCGGTCTCTTCGCGACGACCTCGATGACGGATGCCGCGGGCGGCGCCACCGTCGACCACCTGCTCTCGCACACCGCCGGCGTGGCCGACTACTTCGACGGGCCGGTCACGAGCGGGCCGCGGATACGCGACCTCGTCGTCTCGGAGCCCGACCGGCTGTGGACACCCGCAGACCTTCTCGAGGCGAGCCGGAACCGTCAACGTCCGGTCGGGCGACCCGGCGAGCGATTCCGCTACTCGGACACCGGATTCGTCCTCCTCGGCCGCATCGTCGAGGAGGCGACCGGCCGCGCGTTCCACGAAGTGCTGCACGAGCGCATCTTCGACCCGGCCGGCATGCGCGACAGCGCGCTGCTGTTCCACTCGACGCCCGACCGTGACCGCGACCGCGCGCTGCAGACCTCAGCGGGCGTCACCGCCGCCTCGACACGTCCGGTCATCGCACCACTCCATCTCGGACGGGTGGAGGCGAGCCGGTTCACGAGCCTCAGCTGCGACTGGGCCGGCGGCGGCATCGTGAGCACGCCCGGC
Organism: Agromyces zhanjiangensis; assembly: GCF_040496055.1. Taxonomy (NCBI): domain Bacteria; kingdom Bacillati; phylum Actinomycetota; class Actinomycetes; order Micrococcales; family Microbacteriaceae; genus Agromyces; species Agromyces zhanjiangensis. Next base: position 50,706 of record NZ_JBEPKB010000007.1, read on the forward strand.
GACCTGCTCGCCTTCAGCCGTGCACTCCATGACGGCACGCTGATCGCGCCGGCGACGCTCGCGTACCTCGCCGAGCCGCGCAACCGATTCCGTCCGGGCATCCGGTACGGAGCAGGCATCATGCAGATCCGATTCGGCGGGCTCTCGCCGTTCCTGGCGGGCCTCCCCCGACCGACCGGCCACATCGGCGTGCTCGCGACGCACCTCTTCCACGACCCGGTCCACGACGCCGACCTCGTCCTGAACTTCGCGTCGACGCGCGAGATGCGGCGCAGCTTCATGACCCTCATCGAGGTCGAGCGCGCACTCCAGGCCGTCGCCCGCACCTGAACGCCGAGCTCACTCCGCCCGGTATCCCCGCACCGCGTGCACCGCGAACGACTCCGGGTAGCGGGCCGCGGCGGGCGGCTCGGGCGGGAACGCGTAGACGTTGAGCATGAGCTGCATCGGGTACTGCGGCGACTGCGCGACGCGCTTGCGGACGAGCCCGTCGACGGAGAAGACGACCTCGTCGGGCCGCCAGTCGACCGCGTAGCGGTGCGGTTCGCGCACGTCCTCGTGCACGCGCACCTGCTCGAAGTCGTCGGTGATGGACGGGTCGTTGAACGGGTGGACGCCCATGCCGACGAGTGCACTGCCGTCGTCGGCGATGTCGCGACCGAAGACCTCGAAGACGCAGATCTCGGCGGACTGCGACGGCTCGTCCTCGAGGCCGATCATCCAGAGGGCCGCCATGGCATGCTCGTCGATCCCGTCGATCGCAGCGACGATCTCGACGCGACCGAAGTGCGGCGTGAACAGCCGGCGCTCGGCCTGCGCCTCGCGGACCACGAGCCCCTCGCGGAACGGATGCTGCCCCGAGGTCGAGCCGAGCGGTCCGGACCGCACCGCGGTCTGCAGGTTCGACACCTGCGTCGGCCCGTCGTACTCGACCGACCACGGCGACTGGTCGGCGTCGACGCGGAGCCGCAGGACGCCGTCGACCACGTCGTATCTGGCGCGCGATCGTTCGCGGCTCGACCACTGGGGCAGGTAGTGCGGGATCCACTGCTCGAGGTCGAGCTCGGGACCGGTGAGATCGGCGTCGAACTCGAGCAGGTCGGGGGCGGGCGGCGGCACGGGAGGAGCGGGCGGCACTGCGGGCATGCGCTCGATCCTCCCCTACACCGCCGACACGAGGGTCCTTCATCCACAGCACCGGGCGGACGGCCGGCGAACCCCGGCCACCCTGTCCGGTCGCCCCCGCCCATCACGACGATCCGCCTATTGTCCATCTGTGCAATATGCGGCAGGATGGAGGGCACCAGACCGACTTGGAGTGATCCCACCCATGGGAACGACCGTCTTCGAACGCCGCCGCCCCGCGGCATCCGTCATCGACCGCAGCCTCGCCGACACCGCGCACCGCGTGTTCTGGCTCGACGACCTCGCCGATGAGGCGAAGCGCGCCCGCGCCCGCCTCGAGGGCACGATCGTCGCCGACCTCGCCGTGGTCGGCGGCGGGTACACGGGTCTCTGGACCGCAGTGCTCGCCAAGCGCGCCAACCCCGACCTGCACGTCGTGCTGCTCGAGGCGAAGCGCATCGGGTGGGCGGCGTCGGGCCGCAACGGCGGCTTCTGCGAGGCGAGCCTCACGCACGGCCGCGAGAACGGCCTCTCGCGCTGGCCCGACGAGATCGACGAGCTCGACCGGCTCGGGCTGGCGAACCTCGACGCGATCGAGGCGTCCGAGGCCGAGTTCGGCATGGACTTCGAGTTCGAGCGCAACGGCGCCCTCGACGTCGCCGTCGAGCCGCATCAGGTCGAGTGGCTGCACGAGGCGGCGGCGGATGCCGCGTCGCGCGGCGACGACACCGTGAAGCTGCTCGACGAGCACCAGGTTCGCGATGAGATCGACTCCCCCACGTACCTCGGCGCCATCTGGAACACGCGCACGAGCGCCATCCTGCACCCGGCGAAGCTCGCCGCCGAGCTCGCACGCGTCGCGGAAGAGGCGGGCGTCGAGATCTTCGAGGGCTCGCCGGTGACGCGCCTCGACACCCCCGGCTCGACCGGTGCGGTGCAGCTCGTCACCGAGCACGGCCGCGTCGACGCGACGCGCGCGGTGCTCGCGACGAACGTCTTCCCGTCGCTGCTGAAGCGCAACCGCCTGATGACCGTGCCCGTCTACGACTACGTGCTCATGACCGAGCCGCTCTCCGACGATCAGCGCGCGGCGATCGGCTGGGCGAACCGCCAGGGCGTCGGCGACATGGCGAACCAGTTCCACTACTCGCGCATGACGCGCGACGGCCGGATCCTCTACGGCGGCTACGACGCGATCTACCACTTCGGCGGCCGCATCCGCGACGCCTACGAGGACCGCCCCGAGAGCTACGAGAAGCTCGCGAGCCACTTCTTCACGACCTACCCGCAGCTCGAGGGGCTGCGCTTCACGCACCGGTGGGCCGGCGCGATCGACACGTCGACGCAGTTCACGGCGTTCACCGGCCTCGCGCGCGACGGCCGCGTCGCCTACGCGTCGGGATTCACCGGGCTCGGCGTCGCGTCGACGCGGTTCATGGCCGAGACGATGCTGGACCTGCTCGCGGGTCGCGACACCGAGCGCACGCGCCTGAAGATGGTGAAGACGCGCCCGCTGCCGTTCCCCCCGGAGCCCGCGGCGTCCCTCGGCATCAACGCCACGCGCTGGTCGCTCGACCGCGCCGACCACGACGGAGGACGACGCAACATGCTGCTGAAGACCCTCGACGCCCTCGGCCTCGGGTTCGACTCGTGACCGCGCCCGAGCCCGCGTTCGCCCGCCTCGAGGCGGGTGCGATGACGGATGCCGCGGCACTCCCGCTCACGCACCGGCCCGTGCCGACCGAACAGGTCGTCGACGGCACGCCCACGACCGGCTACACCGCGCTCGACGAGCCCGCCGACGGCGGACGCGCGGGTGAGCTCGGCGTCTGGGAGATGACACCGGGCGCGATGCGCGACATCGAGGTCGACGAGGTGTTCCTCGTCATCGCCGGCCGGGCGACGGTCGAGTTCGTCGAGCCGGCGCTGCCGGCGATCGAGCTCCGACCCGGGTCGATCGTGCGCCTCGACGCGGGCATGTCGACGGTGTGGACCGTGACCGAGACGCTGCGGAAGCTGTTCATCGCCCGCTGACCGCTGCCGCCCCCGGTCGGCCGCGTCGTCAGAGCTCGCAGTCGAGCGCGAGGGCCGCGTAGTCGAGGACCGCGCGGCGGCACTCCGCCCGGTCGAGGCCGAGCCCGAGCAGGGGGTACATGTCGTACGAGTCCTCGAGCGCGACGAGGTTCCGTGCGATCGCGGCGACGGGCATGCGCGGCCGGAACGCCCCGAGCCCGGCGCCGATCTCGAGCGTCGTGCGGAACAGCATGACCTGCCGCTCGATGATCGATCGATGCAGGGGGCGCAGTTGCGGTCGCTCGGGCAGCAGCGCGATGCTCTCGTACACGATCCGGAGGTCGTCGCTGATCTCGTCGGGGATGCCCGCTTCGATCATGGCCCGAAGGCGCTCACGCGGGTCGGCGACCTCCTCGGCGATCCGGCGGCGGCGCTCGTAGAACTCCTCGAGCACCCCCTCGACGGCCGCTGCGACGAGGTCGTCGAAGGTCGGGAAGTAGTACAGCACGCTGCCCGCGCTGACCTCGGCTTCGGCGGCCACGGTGCGCACGTTCGCCTGCAGGATGCCGCGCTCCCCGGCGACGCGACGCAGCGCCGCGACGAGGGCGTCGCGGCGCTGCGCCTGCTTGGTGGAGTACTTCACGTCACCGTTCCGGGGTCAGTCGGCGGTCGTCTCCGCCAGCGCGGCGTACTGCGCGGGGTTGCGACGGCGGAGGACCAGTCCCCACACGATACCGGCCGCGAACAGCACCGGGGTGGGCAGGATGAGCAGCGCGTTCGCGCCGGGTTCGAGACCCGTCACGTACTGGAAGTTGAGCACGATGAGCAGGAACCCGCCGATCAGGCCGAGCGCGCCGATGACGGGAGCGACCACAACCCGGAACCGGCCGTATCCGCGCCGGTCGCGGGCGAAGAACCCGATGACCGACACGGCGGCGACCGCCTGCGCGAAGACGAGTCCGGCGACGCCGGCGCCGTACGACCAGATGCCGAGCTGCAGGATCGGGTCGGCACCGGTGGCCCAGGCCGCGAGGATCGCGACCACGGCGATCGCGGCGATCGTCGTGCTCGCCACATGCGGAGACTTGCTGGTGGGGTGGGTGCGTGCGAGTCGCTTGGGCAGGAGTCCCTCGCGGGCGAGCGAGTAGGCGTAGCGGCTCGAGGCGTTGTGGAAGGCCAGCAGGCACGCGAAGAAGCTCGTCACGATGAGCACCTGCAGCGCGATCCCCGCCCACGAGCCGAGGTACTGCTCGCCCGCGATGAACACGGTCGACTCGAAGTCGTCGCTCGCGACGAGGTCGACCACGCCCTCGATGCCGAAGGCGACCGTGATCATCCAGAACGTGAACGCGTAGAACACCGCGAGGAAGCCGATCGCGATGTAGGTGGCGATCGGCACGGTGCGCGCCGGGTCCTTCGCCTCCTCGGAGTAGATCGCCGTGCCCTCGAAGCCCATGTACGCGCCGAAGCCCGTGACGAACAGCGCGGCCACGCCCGGCGCGAGGAAGACGGCCTCGGGTGCGAACGGCGCCGCGCTCCACGGCTCCGGGCCGCCGTTCACGAGGACCGCGATCGACAGCACGAGCAGGATGCCCACCTCAGCCGTGAGGAGCACGGCGAGCACCTTCGCACCGACGTCCACCTTGCGGTAGCCGAGGAAGGCGACGCACGCGACGGCGATGAGCGACCAGATCGGCCACGGCAGGTCGAGGCCGACCAGGTTGGCGAAGGTCAGCTGGGCGAAGAAGCCGAGGAATCCGTAGAAGCTGACCGAGAGGACGATGTAGGCGAACACCGTGACCAGGGCCGTCCCGATGCCGACGGGCTTGCCGAGCCCGCGCGAGGCGTACGCGTAGAAGGCTCCGGTGTTGCGGACGTGCCGCGACATCGCGGTGAAGCCGACCGCGAAGAAGACCAGGATGGCGCCGCAGACGAGGATCGCGCCCGCAGCGCCGACGCCGCCGAGCCGCATGGTCGTGGGCGCGGCACTCGCGACCACCGTCAGCGGGGCGGCCGCGGACACGACGAAGAACACGATGTCCCACACGCGGAGCCGGCCGCCGGCGAGCCTGCCGGCTCCGGCCGCCTGCTGGGTCGGCGGGGCGCCGGATTCGATCGTCTCGGGGATCTGTTGCGTCATTGCAAGGTCTCCTCACGCGCTGGGCGCTGGTCGGTGTAAGAACTTGAACATGCATTCAACTTTCTGTCGACGGCTTCTGTCAAGGCTGTTATCGTCGGAAGTCGCAACATCTGAACGATTGTTCGAGTAATGGAGTCGACGATGACCACCACGCCGCAGCCCCCCGCCCGCGCCCGCGACCTCGGCGTGCCCTTCGACGGCACCCCCGGTCCCTGGAACGCGATCACCGACGTCCCCGGCGTCGAGGTCGGCTACGCGACGATCATCGAGGGAGGCCCCGGTGACGAGGTCGTCGCACGCACCGGGGTGACCGCGATCCTGCCGCGCGGCCGCGAGGGGGCGAACGTCCCCTGCGCCGCCGGCGTCCACTCGCTCAACGGCAACGGCGAGCTCACCGGCCGCAGCTGGATCGAGGAATCCGGGTCGCTCACGCTTCCGATCGGCATCACCAACAGCCACGGGGTCGGCGCGGTGCACACCGGCATCGACCGCTGGGCGCACGAGGTGCACCCTGAACTGGCCACCGAGTGGATGCTCCCCGTCGTCGGCGAGACCTGGGACGGCTACCTGAACCAGATCAACGCCGGCCACGTGCGCCCCGAGCACGCGATCCTCGCCATCGAGTCGGCCGCGAGCGGCCCGGTCGCCGAGGGCAATGTCGGCGGCGGCACGGGCATGAACTGCTACGGCTTCAAGGGCGGGTCGGGCACGGCGTCGCGCGTCGTGCGCCACGGCGACGAGACGCACACGGTCGGCGTCTTCCTCCAGGCCAACTTCGGCAGCCGCCACGAGCTGCGGCTCGCAGGCGTGCCGCTCGGCCGGGAGACGGCCGCCCCGAACCCGTACGAGGACATCGAGTGGTTCGTCCGCGACGGCCAGCGGGCGCGCGTGCGCGCGGGCTCGGGCAGCGTCATCGGCATCGTCGTCACCGACGCGCCGCTGCTGCCGGGCCAGTGCGAGGCGCTCGCCCGACGCGTCCCGCTCGGCCTGGCGCGCACCGGCACGACCGGCAGCCACTTCTCGGGCGATATCTTCCTGGCCTGCTCGACCGGCAACCCCGGCTCGTTCACCTCGAGCATCCCAACCTCCGAGGTCGGCGACGAACCGTACGAGACCGCCCGCTACGTGCCGTGGGGTCGAATCGACCCCTACTTCGAGGCCGTCGTCCAGGCAACCGAGGAGGCCGTCGCGAACGCGCTCGTCGCCGCGCGCGACATGGTCGGTCGCGACGGGCACGCCAACGTCGCACTGCCGCACGACGAGGTGCGCGCCGCGTTCCCGAGCCGGGTGAGGCCCTCGGCGGCCTGACGCGGGGAGTCAGCCCGAGGTCACCCGCGCGCGTGGATCCGCCGGAACCCGCACGTCGGCGACCTGCTCGAGGTGCGGATGCCGCTGGTCGCCGTCGTCGACGACGCCCGTGTGCCACGTCAGCCTCAGCTCGTCGGGGCGATCGACGAGCATCGCGAGGTTGTTGGCGAACCACGGCCCCTTCACGGTGCGCCAGCGGAACGGCGCATCGGGCACCTTGGCCGAACGCGCGGCGAGCCGGCCGATCGGCGTCGCCGCGCCGTACGACATCACGACCGAGAACCAGCGCATGACGCGCGGCAGCGGGTTCCGGATGGGCGAGCACACCGCCTGGAGGATCCGCGACCCCGGGACGTCGTCGCGGTCGACCTGGGCGAGATAGGAGTAGTGCACGTCGCCCGCGAGGAACAGCACGTTCTGCGGTGCCGCGCCGCGCTCGCCGGCGGCGAGCTCCCGAACCATCCGCGCGACCTTCTGGAAGGTGTCCTCCCAGGCCGCCCAGTGCTCGAGGTCGACGGCCTGGCGGAGCACCTCGCCCACGCGGGCCGCCCGCCGGCCCCAGGCGCCCTGCGAGATCGCCTCGTCCCACGCCTCGACGTTGTGCAGCCCCATCGGGAGGAGGAACGGGAGGGAGGTCGCGATGAGCACGTGCCGGAAGTCCCCTCGCAGCTGCGCGTCGAACCAGTCGAGCTCGTCCGGATCGAGCAGGGCCCGGGCGTCCGGGTCGAGCTGGCGTGCGGCGCGGGAGTCGACGACGACGAGGCGGATGTCGTCGAAGTCGCGCGTGTAGCTCCATCGCACGCTCGTCGGCTCCCGGTCGCTGCGGTCGGCGAACGCGTCGACCTCGTCGGTGAGGTCGAGCTCGTGGTCGCCGTCGTGACCGGCCACCCGCTGCCAGAGTTCGTCCCGCGACCGCTCCTCGGGCGTCAGGTTGCCGAGGTGCTGGTACACCCAGTACGACCCGAGCCCGGCCACGATGCGGCCGTGCCACCACGAGGTGGCCTCCATCTTCTGCTTCCAGTCGTGCGAGGCGTTCCAGTCGTCGCGCACGTCGTGGTCGTCGAAGATCATCGCCGTCGGCACCGTCGACAGCAGCCACCGGTTCGCCGGGTCCGACCAGGCCAGCCGGTACAGGTGGGCGTACTCCTCGTAGTCCTTCAGCTCCTCGCCCGGCTCCTCGTCGATGTCGCGCTTGTTCCGGATGAACTCCTGCATCTCCTCCGACGTGATGTCGGCGTACACCTGGTCGCCGAGGAACATCATGAGGTCCGGGCGCTCGGCGTAGGCGTCGGCGAGCGCGAGCGCGAACGTGCGCATCGCGTCGACGCCGTGCGTCAGGTTCCCCTTCAGATCATGCGGCACGCTCGTGCGGCACGACCCGTAGGCCATGCGCAGGCGGCGGCCCGGCTCCCAGGTCGCGACGACGGATGCCGGGTACTCCGAGTCCGGCTCCGGCCATGCGCGCTCGCCGTCGACGTCCAGCTCGTACGGCAGCACGGCCCCGGGCTCGAGCCCGTCGAGCTCGACGAGGGCGTAGTGGTGGTCGTGCACGGCGAAGGTCCGCGCCTGCCAGCTCCGGCCGTCGGCCCGGACGCGCACGCTCGCGGCGACCTCCGTCTCGACCCAGATGGTGGCGGAGGTCTCGCCGACGTGGCGGAGCATCGGGCCGAGGATCAGCGGGGAGGTCATCACCTCGTTCTACCTCGCCGCCCCGTCGAACGTCACGGGGTTGCGATCCGCCGGAGGACCGCTCCACCGCGTCCGCTCGGCGTCACGGCCCTCCCCCGCGTCGGGGGTCGCCGGCAGGATCGGCTGCGTCCACGGAAGGAGCTCCCATGCCGCAGTTCGCCGTCCTGATCTACGCCGACGAGTCCGCGCACGCCCGCGACGCCTCCGAGGCCGAGCTCGAGGAGAACGATCGGCACGCCGAGGAGCTCGCGGCCTCGGGCTCGATGGTCCTCGCCTACGCGCTGACGCCGCGCGCCGAGGCGGTCTCGGTTCGCCGGAGCGGGGTCACCGCCGGGCCGTTCGTGCCCGATGCGCCGTTCGTCGCGGGGTACTACGTGCTGGAGGCGCCCGACCTCGACGCGGCGATCGCGATCGCGCGCGAGAACCCGGCGGTCCGCACGAGCTCGGGCGGCGTCGAGGTCCGACCCGTCCACAGCGGGGGCGTGATCGGCGGGTCCGGCTGAGCCGATCCGGGTGGGTTCGTCCATCGGGCGTAGCCGCAGAACTCCTTCGGCACGCCTGCGCCGGCCTGCACTCCGATGAGCGCGACGACGTCGTCCTCGACGACTACGCGGCGATCCGTCCCGCCGCACCCGTCGTCGTCGGGGCCGGGTCGATGCGGAACGTGCGCCCGAAGCGTTCGAGCAGCTCGCCGCCGCCCGTGAGCACGGCGATCCCGGGTGCGCCGGGGTCGCCCGACAACAGTCCGGACAACGCGGTCGGCGCGACGTCGAGCTCGAGCACGGCCTGCGGCACCGGCTCGAGCGCGGAGCGTCGACGCGGCTGCGGCAGGGCGCCGTCGCCGACGGGCACGATGTCGAGCGTGCGGCCGACGACGATCGCCGAGAGCGACACCTCGCCCGTGTGGAGCACGTACTCGGTGGGCGGGAGCTCGGCCGCGGCATCCGGTCGGAATGCCGCGCGCAGCGCGAACGCGAGCGAGTCGGCGCTGACGCCCTCGTCGTCGCCCGGCTCCCCGCCGAGGCCCCACCCCCATCGTTCGAGCGCGACGAGCACGGGTTCGAGGGCGCGGCCGAGCTCGGTGAGCTCGTAGCCGCCGCGCACCATCGGCACGCGGCGGAGCACGCCGGCCTCCTGCAGCTCCTTCAGGCGATCGCTGAGGATGTTGGTGGGGATCCGGGGCAGGCCCGCCTTCAGGTCGCCGTACCGGCGGGGGCCCACGAGCAGGTCGCGCACGATGAGCAGCGCCCATCGGTCGCCGACCCGCTCGAGGGCCCTCGCCGTGCCGCCGTGCTGGCCGTAGCCGCGCGCCGCTCGCGTCGCCATGCGGGGTCGCTCGACCTCGCGGGTCAGGCGCTCGCGGCGGCGTCGACGCCGTGCTCGGCCAGGTAGGCCTCGGGACCCATCTGCGCCGCGGCGGGCTCCATGAAGAGGAACCCGAGGATGTTGCCGTCCGGGTCCTCGAGGTCGCGCGAGTACATGAAGCCGTAGTCCTGTGCCTCGCGCGGTTCGGTGCCACCCGCGGCGAGGCCCTTCGCGAGCACCACGTCGACCTCGTCGCGCGAGTCGCGGGTGAAGGCGATGCTCGTCTGCGCGTGCGTCGTCGTGTCGATGATCTGCTTGTCGGTGAACGTGCCGAGGTACTCCTTCGTGAGGACCATGAAGTAGATGTTCTCGTCGAGCACGACGCAGGCCGCGTTCTCGTCGGTGAACGCCGGGTTGATGGTGAAGCCGAGGGCCTCGTAGAACGACTTGGACCGCTCGAGGTCGGTGGTCGGCAGGTTGACGAAGATGCTGGTGGTCATGGTTTCCCCCTGGATGTCCGGTGGTCGGGTCCGGCCGGTCGGCCGACATCCGATAGCTTGCTCTTTGCAAGTGGACTTGTCAATAGCAAGTGAATGGATGTCGCGCCGGCGAACTCAGCGCGCTCCGCTCCGTCGCACCAGCAGCGCGAGGTGCAGCGCCGTCTGCGTCTCCCCGTCGTCGAGGTCGACGTCGAGCAGGTCGCCGATGAGCGCCAGGCGCTGGTAGAACACCGAGCGCGAGAGGTGACTCGCCTGCGCCGCAGCGGTGCGGTTGCCCGGGTGCGCGAGCATCGCAGCGAGCACGTCGAGCAGGTCGCCGCCGCGCGCGAGGTCGTGCTCGATGAGCGGCGCGAGCATGCGCTCCCCGAGTTCCTGGAGCCGGTGGTCGTCACGCAGGGCCGTGACGAGCCGGACGAGGGGGCGATCCTGCGACCGACGCACGATCGGGCCCCGCGCGCCGCGCGCGACGGGCGTGCGCGAGAGGTCCAGCGCCTCCTGCACCGAGACGAGGAGCCCGTCGACGTCGGCGGAGCGCGCACCGATCGACAGCACGACGCCCGAGGCGTCCGTCGCGCCGTCGGCCCTCGTGGCGAGCTGCCCGGCGAAGCGTCGCGCCGCGTCGTCGTCGAAGCGGGTGCCGGCCGGCAGCGACACGAGCAGCACCCGGGCGGATGCCGCCGCACCCGTGCCGACCGGGCGGCCGTCGAGCGCACGCCCGCCGAGCACGCGAGCCGCGGCATCCGCCTCGCCCTCCGCACCCCGCCCCGTCACGACGACGCCGTAGAGGTCGGCGCCGTACACCGGCAGGCCCGCCGCCTCGAGGCGCGCGGCCGCACCGCCGGACGCCGCGAACCGCCCCCCGAGCAGGTGCTCGACGAGTCGCTGCCGGCCAATGCGCCCCCAGGTGTCGTCCTCGCCGTCGGCGAGCCGGCCGAGCGCGAGGGCGATCGCACCCTGCTCGAGCACGCTGGTCCGACCGGCGGGGTGCGCCGGCCCGGGCAGCGCGATGAGGTGCCCCCACCGGATGCCGCGCGCCTCGACCGGCACGATGAGCCAGGCGTCCGGGGCGGCGGCAGACGACCCCGTCGGCGCCCCGCGCCCGCCGACCCCGTTCGTCGACCAGCGGCGGTGCGCATCGCGCGAGCGCAGCTGCCAGCCCGTGAGCACCTCCTCCTCCGATGCCGGGGGGAGGTCGGCCGCGACGACCTCGTGCGAGAGGTTCTCGAGCAGCACCGGCGCATCCAGCGTCTGCGCGAGCTGCTGCACGACGTAGTCTGCCGGCGCGCCGCGCAGGGCGAGCGCCGTGAACCGCTCGCGCACCTCGTCGCGTGCGTGCAGCGCCGCGGTCTGCTCGGAGATGATGCGGCGGTGCACCGCCTGGGTCAGCCCCACGAACTTCACCTCGCGGTGCAGCGCGGCGAGCGCGAGACCGTGTTCGGCGGCGGTGCGGTGCACGACGGCCGGCACGTAGCGGTAGTGCGCGCCGAGTTCGAGCACCAGGCCCGAGATGCCGACCTCGACGAGTCCGGCGATGAACGCCCGGAGCTCGTCCGGCTCGGTCGGCCAGCCCGATCCGGTCGACAGCAGGAGCTCTCCCCCGTCGAGGAGTCGGGCCACGCCGGCGCTGTCGGAGACGTGCACCCAGCGCACGCGCGCATCGAGCGCCGCGTCGCCCACGAGCACCTCGGGAACCCCCGCGGCGACCGCGTCGAGCGCGAGGATCTCGCCGACCGTCGGCAGCGCGTCGTCCGTCCCGAACGCGCCGGATGCACCGGCCTGCCCGGCCGCCGACAAGCTCGGACGATCCGTTCGATCTGCTTCGTCTTCGCGACGCTCTGGCATCCTCTCGGCCTCTCTGCCTCTGTAAGACTGGGGAAACGCCAGCTTAGACGACGCCGGTCGATCTGTCCGATCCCGACGTTCGAGCCGACCAAGCCACCGACGACGCGCTACCGCGGCATCCGTCGTCACGACCCACCGAAGGACTGTCATGAGCCTCACCGACACGACCGCATCGCCCGCCTCGACTGCCGGGGTGCCGCAGCTCGGCCACTGGATCGACGGCGCGCTGCGCGCGTCCACGTCGGGCCGGACTGCGCCCGTGTACAACCCCGCCACCGGCGCGGTGCAGGCCGAGGTCGCGCTCGCGGACCAGGCCGAGATCGACGAGGCGATCGCGTCGGCCGAGCGCGGCTACCGCGTCTGGAAGGACTACTCGATCGCGAAGCGCCAGACGGTGCTGTTCGCGTTCCGCGAGCTGCTGAACTCCCGCAAGGGCGAGCTCGCGGCGATCATCACGCGCGAGCACGGCAAGGTGCTCTCCGATGCGATGGGCGAGATCCTCCGCGGCCAGGAGGTCGTGGAGCTCGCGACCGGGTTCCCGCACCTGATCAAGGGCGCGTTCTCGGAGAACGCCTCGTCGGGCATCGACGTGTACTCCCTCAAGCAGCCGCTCGGCGTGGTCGGCGTCATCTCGCCGTTCAACTTCCCGGCGATGGTGCCGATGTGGTTCTTCCCGATCGCGATCGCCGCGGGCAACGCCGTCGTCCTCAAGCCCTCCGAGAAGGACCCGTCCGCGGCACTGTGGCTGGCCGAGCTGTGGAAGGAGGCGGGCCTGCCCGACGGCGTGTTCACCGTCCTGCAGGGCGACAAGCTCGCCGTCGACGGCCTGCTCACCAGCCCGGTCGTGCAGTCGATCTCGTTCGTCGGGTCCACTCCGATCGCGCAGTACATCTACGAGACCGCCTCCAAGCACGGCAAGCGGGTCCAGGCCCTCGGCGGGGCGAAGAACCACATGCTCGTCCTCCCCGACGCCGACCTCGACCTCGTCGCCGACCAGGCCGTGAACGCCGGGTACGGCGCCGCGGGCGAGCGCTGCATGGCCATCTCGGTCGTGCTCGCCGTGGAGCCCGTCGCGGACGAGCTCATCGAGAAGATCGCCGAGCGCATCGGACGCCTGAAGATCGGCAACGGCGCGGGCGTCGACGCCGGTGACGGTGAGCTCCGTGAGCCCGACATGGGTCCGCTGATCACCGCGGTGCACCGCGACAAGGTGTCCTCCTACGTCGACATCGCCGAGGCCGACGGCGCGACCGTCGTCGTCGACGGCCGCGGGCTCACGGTCGACGGCCACGACGACGGCTTCTTCTTCGGCCCCACCCTGCTCGACCAGGTCCCCACCACGTCCCGTGCGTACACCGAGGAGATCTTCGGCCCCGTGCTGTCGGTCGTCCGGGTCGCGTCGTACGACGAGGGCCTCGGCCTCATCAACTCGGGCGCGTTCGGCAACGGCACCGCGATCTTCACCAACGACGGCGGCGCCGCGCGCCGCTTCCAGAACGAGGTCGAGGTCGGCATGATCGGCATCAACGTGCCGATCCCCGTGCCCGTCGCCTACCACTCCTTCGGCGGCTGGAAGCAGTCGCTGTTCGGCGACAGCAAGGCGTACGGCGTGCACGGCTTCGACTTCTTCACCCGCGAGAAGGCCGTCACCAGCCGCTGGCTCGACCCCGCCACCCACGGCGGCATCAACCTCGGCTTCCCCCAGAACCACTGACCCCCTTCCACGATTCAGGAGCGCACGACCCGCGCCCTGCGCGGAATTCAGGAGCGCACGCGGCTGTGTGCCCGGTCGGAAGCCGGTTCCGCCATCCGACCGGGCCTCGGTCGCGAGCGCTCCTGAACTCCGAACCGAACGGAGCACTGAGACATGACCGATCTCCTGAATGCTGAGCAGCGCATCGCGCAGACGGCGACGGATGACGCCGCGATCGCGGAGACCGCGGCGACCGCGGCGACCGCGGCGACGCCGTCGTATATCGATTCGCGCGGCACGCGGCATCCGCTGCCCGACACCGCCGCCGAGGCCCAGGTCCGCGCCGACGACCGCGCCCACGTGTTCCACTCGTGGAGCGCGCAGGCGCTGATCGACCCGCTGCCCGTCGCCACAGGCGACGGCGCCACGTTCTGGGACTACCAGGGCAAGGGCTACCTCGACTTCTCGTCGCAGCTGGTGAACCTCAACCTCGGCCACCAGCACCCCGACCTCGTCGCCGCGATCCAGCAGCAGGCCGGACGACTCGCGACCATCCAGCCGTCGATGGCCTCCGACGTGCGCGGCGAGCTCGCCCGACGCATCGCCGAGGTCGCGCCCGGCGACCTCGACAAGGTGTTCTTCACCAACGGCGGCGCCGACGCCAACGAGTACGCCGTGCGCATGGCCCGCGCCGTCACCGGCCGCCGCAAGGTGCTGTCGATGTACCGCAGCTACCACGGCGGTACCGCGACGGCGATCTCGCTCACGGGCGACCCCCGCCGCTGGGCGAACGAGCCGAGCGACGGCAGCGTCGCGCACTTCTTCGGCCCGTACGCGTACCGGTCGTCGTTCAACTCCGAGACGCCCGAGCAGGAGGCCGAGCGGGCGCTCGCCCACCTCGAGCAGGTCATCACGCTCGAGGGCGCGAGCACGATCGCCGCGATCATCCTCGAGACCGTCGTCGGCACCAACGGCGTCCTCGTGCCGCCGCCCGGCTACCTCGAGGGCGTCCGCGCCCTGGCCGACAAGTACGGCATCGTCTACATCGCCGACGAGGTCATGGTCGGCTTCGGCCGCATCGGCGAGTGGTTCGCGGTGAACCACTTCGGCGTGACGCCCGACCTGATCACCTTCGCCAAGGGCGTCAACTCGGGCTACGCACCGCTCGGCGGCGTCGTGATCTCCGAGCGCATCGCGTCGCACTTCGACACCGTCGCCTTCATGGGCGGCCTGACGTACTCGGGCCACCCGCTCGCGTGCGCGCCGGGCGTCGCGACGTTCGAGGTGTTCGAGCGCGACGGCATCCTCGAGCGCGTGCGCGACCTCGGCACCCGTGTCGTCGGCCCGCGCCTGGCCGAGTTCGCCGAGACGCACCCGTCGGTCGGCGAGGTGCGCGGCCTCGGCCTCTTCTGGGCGATCGAGCTCGTGCGCGACGGCGAGACGCGCGAGCCGCTCGTGCCGTTCAACGCCTCGGGGGCGGATGCCGCGCCGATGGCGAAGGTCGCCGCGGCCTGCAAGCAGGCCGGCCTCTGGCCGTTCGTCCACTTCAACCGGCTGCACGTGGCCCCGCCGCTCGTGATCAGCGAGGCCGACCTGGTCCGCGGCCTCGACATCATCGATGCGGCGCTCGACGTCGCCGACGCGGAGATCGCGAGGTAGCACGCCTCCGCGCCGTCTCACGCAGGAGCATCCGCGGTTCGGGCCTCCAGTGCCCTGAACCGCGGATTCCCCTGCGTTCACCCGTCGGGCGGCCGGACGGGTGCCGGGCCGCCGGAGTCCGAGCGGCTAGCCTGAGGCACATGGACGCACGCGGGCCCGCCGGGGGGATGCCACGGCGCGCATTCCTCGCGGCGACCCTGGGCGGCCTCGCGGTCACGCTCGCCGCGTGCACCGACGGCGGCCCCACGCCCACGCCGACGCCCACCCGCACGCCGACCCCGTCGCCGACGGCGGGCGGCGTCCCGGCCCCGCAGGCGTTCCTCCGCTCGCGTTGGAGCCGCGACCCGTTCACCCGCGGCGCGTTCAGCTTCGACGCGGTCGGTTCCACTCCCGACCTCCGCACCGCGCTCGCGGAGCCGATCGCCGACCGGCTGGTCATCGCGGGCGAGGGCACCTCCGCCGACGCGCCCGGGACCGTGCACGGCGCCTACGCAGAGGGGGTGCGGGCGGCCCGCACCATCGCCGACCTCGCCGACGAGGGCGACCGCATCGCCGTCATCGGCGCCGGCGTCGCCGGCCTCGCTGCCGCGCGGACGCTCGCCGATGCGGGGCACGACGTCGTCGTCGTCGAGGCGGGCCGCACCCTCGGCGGCCGGCTCCGCACGGTGGACGACGACGCCTTCGGCGGCCCCGTCGTGCTCGGCAGCGTGTTCGCATCCGACGGCGCCGAGCTCCGACCGATCCTCACCGAGGCGGGCGTGGCGACGCGCCCGTTCACTCCCGTGATCGAGGTCCACACGCCCGACGGAACCGTCGTCGCGCCGTCCACCGAGGGCTGGGACGCGATCGCGACCGCACAGGAGTGGGCCGCCTCGAACTCGGCCGACGTGTCGCTCACGAATGCGCTGCTCCGCTCCGGTGCGGTGCCGATCTCGGGCGAGCCGGCCGCCGACGGGCTGAGCCCGAGGGACTGGCTCGTGAACGCGATCACGACCGGCGTCGAGCCGACGACCGGCGCCGCGCCGACGCGGGTCTCGGCGCAGCGCTTCGACCCCGACCTGGTGTGGCGGCCGACGTCCCGCGTCGTGAGCGGCTGGACGGCGCTCGTCGACCGCCTCGCCGACGGCCTCGCGATCGCAGGGTCGAGCGTCGTCACCAGCATCACGGTGGCCGACGACGGCGTCGGCCTCCGCCTGGACACGGGCGAGTCGTTGCGCATGCACCGGGTGATCGTGACCGCGTCCCTCGGCGTGCTGAAGACCGACACGATCACCTTCGATCCCCCGCTGCCGCTCCTCCACCAGCGCGCGATCGGCGTGCTCGGCATGGGGGCGTCAGATGTCGTGTGGCTCGCGTTCGACGAGCCGTTCTGGCGGGCGGATGCCGCGAGCTCGACCGGCGGCGCAGGCGACGTCGTGCCCGCTCCGACCGAGGAGCCCGCCGCGACCGGGGGCGACGCCGAGGTCGCCGCAGGCGGCGAGACGGACGCCGACGCGAACGTCTTCACCCTCGTCGGCGCGACGCCGACCGTGGCCGCCTGGCTCGACGTCGGAGTGGATCCGCGCCGCCCGATCCTCCTCGGCATCCTCGCGGCCGAGCACGCGCGGCGCATCGCCGAGCTCGACGACGACGACGCGCTCGCCGAGGTCCTGGGCGCCCTCGAGCCGTTCGTCGCACCCTAGCGGTCGCGAGCCGCGCTCACCGGCCGCCGGCGTCGCCGGCCTCGGCGGCGCCCGCCGCACGGTTCCGCGCTGCGACCCGCCGGCGCACCCCGCGCAGGGCGAGTCGTCGGTGCACGCCCACGAGCACGGAGGTCACCCCGACGAAGATGAGCAGGACGAGCACGCAGTACACGGCGACGCCGAGGTAGCCGCCCACCTGGCCGGCGTCGAGGAAGAAGTACGGGTACCACCCGATGTCGGCGCCGCGGATGAGCGTGTAGACGAGCCATCCGGCCGGGAAGACCAGCACCAGGCCGATCGTCGCCCACGGCACCGGCGGGTTGACCGCGATCACGGCGTCGACGGTCCAGGCGACCAGGGCGAGCACGGGCACGACGAAGTGCAGGAGCGTATCCGACCAGGGCACCTCGAGGCGGTAGTCGCGCGTCGACGCCTGCACCGCGATGAGGGCGAACACGATGCCGGAGACCAGCAGGTAGACCGTCACGACGGTGCGGAACGCCGCGAGCACCGGCGGGTCGCGGTGCTGCGTCAGGGCGTAGGCGGCGGCCACGAGCAGCACGACGACGGCCAGCATCGCCGACTGGACGGTGAAGTAGCTGAAGAAGTTCACGGACGCGAAGAGCGGGAACTCGAGCACGTACTGGTAGTTGGCGATCAGCGCGACGATCTCGATCACGGCGATCGCGAGCCGGAACGCCCCGAGCGCGCGCCGCGACCTCGTCGTGCGGGCGAGTGCGGCCGGGTCGATCGCGAGCACGGCCGCGTCGGGCGGGCCGTCGATCGTCCCGGCGTCGGCCGGCGGTGCAGCTCGCGTTGCGGCGCTCCCCGCTCGCGTCGCGGCGCTCCCCGCCCCGGAACCGGAGCCGAGGACGCGCGCGGACATGCCATCACGGTAGTCGCCCCGCCTCCACGCCCGTCGGGGATACGCCGTGCGCGCCCGCCTCAGTCGAGCGGTCGCAGGATCCGGTCGAGGAAGCGCCGCGTGCGCTCCTCGCGGGGATTCGTGAACATGTCCGTCGGCGCCCCGCGCTCGACGATCACGCCGCCGTCCATGAACAGCACCTCGTCGGCCGCCTGCCGCGCGAACTGCAGCTCGTGGGTCACGACGACCATGGTCCAGCCCTCGTCGGCGAGCTCCTTGATGACGTGGAGCACCTCGCCGACGAGCTCGGGGTCGAGCGCGCTCGTGGGCTCGTCGAAGAGCAGCAGGTCGGGCTTCAGCGCGAGGGCCCGCACGATGCCGACGCGTTGCTGCTGCCCGCCTGAGAGCTGGTGCGGGTACTGGTCGTGCTTCTCGGCGAGTCCGACGCGTTCGAGCAGGGCGGATGCCTCGGCGAGCGCCGTCGCCTTCGGCACGCGCTGCACGCGGATCGGCCCCTCGACCACGTTCTCGAGCACGGTCATGTGCGGGAACAGGTTGTGGTGCTGGAACACCATCGCCGAGCGGTCGCGCATGGCCAGGCGCGCGGCCTTCCCGGGAGGGCGCGCGAAGTCGATCGAGGGTCCGCCGTCGAACTCGAGCGTGCCGGCATCCGGCGTCTCGAGCCCGTTGAGCGAGCGCAGCACGGTCGTCTTGCCCGACCCGCTCGGGCCGATGAGCGTCACGACCTCGCCGCGGCGCACCGAGAAGTCGATGCCGCGCAGCACCTCGTTCGCGCCGAACGCCTTGCGGATGCCGCGTGCCGACAGCAGCACCGTGGCATCCGTCGCCCCCGCCCGACGAGGCGCGAGCGGGCCGTCGCCGCCGGAGGGCGGAATGGGGGCGTCAGTGGGCGACATAGCGGTCCAACCTCTTCTCCAGGCGCGTCTGTCCGCCCGAGAGCGCGAGGCAGAACAGCCAGTAGATCAGCGCCGCCTCGAGGTAGAGCAGCATGAACTCCTGGCTGAACGCCGCGATCTGCTGGGCGACGCGGAACAGCTCGGTCACGAGGATCAGCGACGCGAGCGACGTGTCCTTCACGAGCGAGATGAACGTGTTCGACAGCGGCGGCACCGAGACCCGGGCGGCCTGCGGCAGGATGACGCGGCGCAGCGTCGTCGCGGGCGACATCCCGATCGTGTACGCCGCCTCCCACTGCCCCTTCGGGACCGACAGGATCGCGGCGCGGATCACCTCGGCGGCGTAGCCGCCGACGTTCAGCGAGAACGCGATGATCGCGCTCGGCCACGGGTCGATCACGAGCCCGACCGCGGGCAGTCCGTAGAAGATCACGAACAGCTGCACGAGCAGCGGCGTGCCGCGGATCACGGAGATGTAGAACCGGGCGATGCCCGACACCACCCGGTTCCGCGACAGCCGCATGAGCGCCACGGCGAGCGCGAGCACGAGTCCGATCGCGAACGATGCGAGGGCGAGCGGGATGGTGCCCGTGATCCCGCCCCACACGATCGGCCAGAACGACTCGAGGAACAGTTGCAGGCCCTCGTTCACGGGTCACCGCCTTCCTGGGACGGCGACAGGCTACTCGGTGACGTCGGCGCCGAAGTACTTCTCGCCGAGCTCGGCGAGGGTGCCGTCGGCGGCGAGCTCGGCGAGTGCCTCGTCGATCGCGGCGACGAGCGCCTCCTTGTCCTGGGTCAGCGCGAGGGCGCTCTCGGACGTCTCGTCGGTCTCGGCGGCGACCTCGATCGCGGCGTCCGGCGTCGTGTTCACGTAGTCGAGGAAGGTCAGCTGGTCGTTGATCGTCGCGTCGACCCGGCCCTGCTCGAGGAGCGCGACGGCCTGCGCCCAGCCCTCGACGGCCTCGACGTTCGCACCCGACTCGGTCGCGAGCTCGTACCAGTTGCTCGTGAGCGACTGCGCCGTGGTCTTGCCGGCGAGGTCGTCGAACGAGGAGATCGAGCCGTCGCCCTCGTTCACGACCACGACGCCGCGCGAGATCGTGTACGGCGTGCTGAAGAGGTACTGCTCCTCGCGCTCCGGGGTGATGGAGACCTGGTTCGCGATCGCGTCGAAGCGGCCCGCGTCGAGGCCTGCGAAGATCGCGTCCCACTGGGTCTCCTGGAAGGCGATCTCGAGGCCGAGCTTCTCGGCGACGGCCTCGGCCACCTCGACGTCGTAGCCGACGAGGTCGCCCGAGCCGTCCTCGTGGTAGCTGAACGGGCGGTAGGTGCCCTCGGTCGCGACCGTGAGCGTGCCGGCCTGCACCAGGCCGTACTCGTCCGCCGCGGCATCCGCCCCGCCCGGGGCCCCATCGCTGCTCGAGCACGCGGCGAGCGCGAGGAGGGCGGCGGAGGCGGCGGCGAGGCCGAGCAGGGTGCGGGTGCGAGTCATGGATGGTGCTCCGTTTTCGTGACGTGGGAGGGCCCGGTCGTGGCGGGCCCGGTGGATGGTGCCGGCCGCCGGAGGCGGCAGTGGGCCCCGGCGGATGCGGACGAGTCCAGCACGGTCGGGGCCACGAGGTGAAACCGGACGACGCCGCGTTTCATTTCCGATCGGGCCGGATCGGTCGCCGATCCGGGTCGAACGGTCGTGCGGCCGACGACGACGGATGCCCCATGCGCGCGCGGGCATACACGCTCCGGGGCCTGGTGCGCAATGGGCGGCAGCGCGCTTTTCCTCGTGGCTAGGCTGGCGCGGTCGAGGGGCGGATCCCCTCGTCGCACTGCCCCCGCAGAACCGAAGGAACCTGAATGATCACGCTCTCCTGGCTCCTCCTCATCGCCCTCGCCGGCGGCGTCCTCACGATCGTCGACGGCATCTGGCGCCTGCGCGCCCGCGGCGGATCGACGGTGATCGGCATCCTCGAGATCATCGTGGCCGGCCTCTTCGTGCTGTCGCTGTTCCTCACCGGCATCCCCTTCGGGTCGCTGGTGCTCGGCGTCGCGACGCTCGTCGTACTCGTGGTCGCGCTGATCATGCGCGGACGCCTCGGCATGACGCTCACCATCATCGCCCTGATGCTCGTCGCGATCTGGCTCGTGCTCGAGAACCGCTGGCTGGTCATCCCCGGCATCAACAGCTGACCGCGACCGGCGCCGTGCGCCGGATGCGACCGAGGCCGGCGCCCGCGAGGGTGCCGGCCTCGTCGTCTCCACCGGGCCGGCCTCAGGCGGTGCGCGCCTCGGTGACGCGGCGCTTCTCGCGCACGTACACCTCACGGCGCACGCGCGCGACCACGTCGCCGTCGGCGTCCACCACGTCGGTCTCGAACCACTCGAGCACCTTCGCGCCGCCGTGCGTGCGTCGGCGCAGGTCCTCGGCTCGTTCGCGCGGCACCTCGAACCGGGCGGTGAGCACGCCCCGGCCCGGCTTCACGAACTCGATCTCGCCCCTGGTGTCCCACACGACGAACTCGCCGCCGAGCTGGTGACGCACGAGCATGAAGAAGTACGGGTCGGTCATGGCCGACATCGACCCGCCGAAGGCGGTCTTCACGTAGTTCCGCGTGAACAGGTTGACGTGCAGTGCCACCTCGGCGCTCGTCCAGTCCGGCGCGAAGCGCCGCACCCGGATGCCGCTGAACAGGTTCGGCGCCCAGAGGCTCATGCCGATCGCGAGTCGTCGTGGGGTCATGCGCATCGGTCCAGTGTGGCCCGCGCCCGCGGCATCCGCTCGTCCGTCGTGGTTTCCCACAATCGCTCGTGCGCACGTCGGCTGCGCCCATGAACCGTGCGACGAGAGGATGCCGAATGCACCGCCGGACGCGACGAACGGTGCAGATGGCATCCTCTCGTGGCGCCCGCGGTGCGCGGGGCACGCGAGGCGCGCGAGGCGCGCGGGCCACGCGAGGCGCGCCCGGGGCGGTCGCCGCCTGCGGGGAGCGCCGGCCTAGAAGGCGCTCAGGCCGGTCAGCGCGCGGCCGATGACGAGCTGGTGCACCTCGTCGGTGCCCTCGTACGTGCGCACCGACTCGAGGTTCGCGGCGTGCCGCATGACCGGGAACTCGTTCGTGATGCCGTCGCCCGCGAGGATCGCGCGCGCCTCGTGCGCGATCCGCAGCGCCTCGCGCACCGAGTTGAGCTTGCCGACCGAGATCTGCGCGGGGGTCAGCGCGCCGCGCTCCTTCAGGCGGCCGAGGTGCAGCGCGAGCAGGATGCCCTTCTCGACCTCGACGAGCATGTCGGCGAGCTTGGCCTGGATGAGCTGGTTCGCGCCGATCGGCCTGCCGAACACCTCGCGCGTGATCGAGCGCCCGAGTGCGGACTCCAGGCACGACCGGGCCGCGCCCATCGCGCCCCAGACGATGCCGTAGCGCGCCTCGTTGAGGCATCCGAACGGCCCCGACAGGCCGCGCGCACCGGGCAGCATCGCGTCGGCGGCCAACCGCACCCCGTCGAAGGTCACGTCGCACTGGACCGAGGCGCGCATCGACAGCTTGCCGTCGATGGGCGTCGCCGTGAACCCGGGCGTCGCGGTCGGCACGAGGAAGCCGCGGACGACGCCGTGGTCGTCGCCGCCCTCGTCGTCGACCTTCGCCCAGACGACGGCGACGTCGGCGAGCGAGGCGAGGCCGATCCAGCGCTTCGCGCCGTCGACGACCCACTCGTCGCCCTCGCGCCGCGCGGTCGTCGTCATCGCCGCGGGGTCGCTGCCGCCCTGCGGCTCGGTGAGCGCGAAGCATCCGATGAGCTCGCCCGCGGCCATGCCCGGCAGCCAGCGCTGCTTCTGCTCCTCCGAGCCGTACTTGTGGATCGCGCTCATCGCGAGCGAGCCCTGCACCGACACGAAGGTGCGCCAGCCCGAGTCGGCCGCCTCGAGCTCGAGGCACACGAGCCCGTACGCCACGGCGCCGGCCCCGGCGCATCCGTACCCGGTCAGGTGCATGCCGAGGAAGCCGAGTTCGCCGGCCTCGCGCACGAGCTCGCGGCGGAAGACCTTGTCCTCGAAGTCCTGCTCGATGATCGGCGCGATGCGCTCCTGGGCGAAGCGCCGCGCGCGGTCGCGCCATTCGAGCTCATCAGCGGTGAGCAGCGCGTCGAGGTCGAAGACCGCGTCGATGCGGGGTGCGGTGACGGTCGCGTCGGGTTCGGTGACGGTCATGTCGGTCCTTCCAGGTGGTCGTCGGCCCGGTGGGCCGCGGTCGCGGTCAGCCGCGCGGAAACCAGTCGGCGCCTCGGTCGGCGTCGAGCGCGGGAGGCGCGGTGCGATACGTCGCGCCGTCGCCGCCGAGTCGGATGGGGTTCGCGATCGACCGGTGCGACGGCGACGCATGGTCGGGCTCGCGGGTCTCGACGACGGGGTCGAGCCCGAGCGCCTCGGCGAACGCGATCGCCTCGGCGACGTCGTTCACGAGCCCGGCGGGCACGCCGGCCGCGGCGAGTGCGTCGACCCAGTGCCGAGCGGATGCCGCGGCCAGCGCCCGCTCGACGGCGTCGCCCAGCTCCTCGCGATGCGCGACCCGGTCGGCGTTCGTCCGGAACCGCGCGTCGTCGGCGAGCGCGGGGCGGCCGATGACGTCGGCGAGCGCCGCGAACTGGCGGTCGTTGCCCACCGCGATCACGAGCTCGCGGTCGGCGGCGCGGAACACCGCGTACGGCGCGATGCTCGGGTGCTGGTTGCCGAGCCGGCGGGGCGGGACGCCCGTCGCGAGCGTCGACGACGCCTGGTTCGTGAGCGCCGAGAGCAGGCTCTGCAGGAGGGTGACCTCGACGAGGCATCCGACTCCGGTGCGATCGCGCTCGCGGAGCCCGAGGAGGATCCCGGCGACGGCGTTCTGCCCGGTCAGGACGTCGACGAGCGCGACCCCGACCTTCGACGGCTCGCCGTCGGGGTCACCGGTGATGCTCATGAGTCCGCCGACGGCCTGCACGAGCAGGTCGTAGCCGGCGAGCGCCGCGCCCTCGCCAGTGCCGAAGCCGGTGATGGAGCAGTAGACGACGCCGGGGTTCGCGGCCCGCACGTCCTCGTACGCGAGGCCGAACCGGGCCATGACGCCGGGGCGGAAGTTCTCGACGACGACGTCGGCGGATGCCGCGAGCCGGCGCGCCTCGGCGAGCCCCGCGGCATCCGTCAGGTCGAGCGCGACCGAGCGCTTGTTGCGGTTCACGCCGCCGAAGTACGTGGCGCGCCCGGTCGCGTCGACGGGCGGCGTCCAGTGTCGGGTGTCGTCGCCCGCGGGCGACTCGACCTTGATCACGTCGGCGCCGAAGTCGGCGAGCGCCATGGTCGCGTACGGTCCGGCGAGCACGCGCGAGAAGTCGGCGACGCGGATGCCGCGCAGCGCGCCCGCCGCGACCCGGTCCGCCTCAGCCATCCGCCCTCCTCGGCGATCGGACCCGGCCCACCCGGGTCCTCCCGTCACCATACCCACGGGTTTCCGACGCCCCGTTGTACAGCACGTCCATCGGTTCACGACGATGCGCCATCGCGTCGATCGCCTTCCCCGCCGATCCGCCTAGGCTTGGAGACGGCGTGCACCGTCGTCGCCGTCCGGGCTGACGAGTGCACCAATCACCCAGAGGAGTCCCATGACGAACTACGCCGTCGTCAACCCGGCCACCGGAGAGACGGTCAAGACGTTCCCGACCATCACCGACGCCGAGCTCGAGGCCGCGATCGCGAGCGCCGACGAGGCGCACCGCACGTGGGCCAAGTCGACCACGGTCGAGGAGCGCGCCGCCCTCATCCGCCGCGTCGGCGAACTGCACGTCGAGCGCCGCCAGGAGCTCGCCGAGATCATCGTGCGCGAGATGGGCAAGCCCATCGAGCAGGCCCTCGCCGAGGCCGACTTCGCCGGTGCGATCTACGAGTACTACGCCGACCACGCCGCCGAGTTCCTGAAGGACGAGCCCGTCGCGCTGCTCGACGGCGACGGCTCGGCGATCATCCGCCGCAGCTCGCTCGGCCCGCTCCTCGGCGTCATGCCGTGGAACTTCCCGTACTACCAGGTCGCGCGCTTCGCGGGCCCGAACGTGATCATCGGCAACACGATCATCCTCAAGCACGCCGAGCAGTGCCCCGAGTCGGCCGCCGCGATCGAGCAGATCTTCCGCGACGCCGGCGCGCCCGAGGGCGTCTACGTGAACGTGTACGCGTCGCACGACCAGATCGCGACCGTGATCGCCGACGCGCGCGTGCAGGGCGTCTCGCTCACCGGGTCCGAGCGTGCCGGTGCGGCCGTCGCGGAGCTCGCGGGCAAGCACCTGAAGAAGGTCGTGCTCGAGCTCGGCGGCTCCGACCCGTTCATCCTGCTCTCGACCGACGACCTCGACGCGACCGTGCAGAACGCGGTCGACGCGCGCCTCGACAACAACGGCCAGTCGTGCAACGCGGCCAAGCGCTTCATCGTGATCGACGAGCTCTACGAGCCCTTCCTCGAGAAGTTCACGGCGAAGATCGCCGAGGTCGAGGCGACCGACCCGACCTCGTCGGACTCGGCGCTCGGCCCGCTGTCGTCGCTGAAGGCCGCCGAGGGGCTCGACGACCAGGTCAAGCGCGCGCTCGAGCACGGCGCCACGCTCGTGCACGGCGGCTCGCGTGAGGGCGCGTTCTTCCAGACCACGGTGCTGACGGATGTCACCCCCGAGAACCCCGCCTCGAAGGAGGAGTTCTTCGGCCCCGTCGCGCAGGTCTACCGCGCCGCCGACGAGGCGGAGGCCGTGCGCCTCGCGAACGACATCCCGTTCGGCCTGGGCTCGTACGTCTACACGACCGACCAGGAGCAGGCGATGCGCGTCGCCGACTCGATCGAGGCCGGCATGGTCTTCGTGAACCTCGTGCTCGCCGACGGCGCCGAGCTGCCCTTCGGCGGCGTAAAGCGCTCCGGTTCGGGCCGTGAGCTCGGCCGCTTCGGCGCAGACGAGTTCGTCAACAAGAAGATGATCCGCATCGGCTGATCGGCCGTCGCATCGCAGCAGCGCCCCGGGGCACCCGCCCCGGGGCGCTTCCGCGTCCGGGCCGCGGTCAGCTCCGGTCGGCGAGCCCGAACTGCTCGAGCACGCGGTCGGGGGCGCCGACGGCCCGCACCTCGATGCCGGCGGCCTCGGCCGCGGCGGCGGTCTCGCCGAGCAGCTGCTCCGCGATGCCGGCGACGACGGTGACGTCGCCGAAGTCGAGCCGCACGACGCGGGCATCGGTGTGCTCGAGCACGCGCCCGACGTCGTGCACGATCTGCTCGGCCGCGACGAAGTCGAGCTCGCCGCGCAGGTCGAACGCGACGATCCCGGCCTCGGCGTCGACGTCGACCTCCGCCACGGGAGAGACCGGCTCGGCGACGTGATCGAACATGTGCAGCCCGAACCGGTCGGAGAGCGCTACGAGCATGGCGACGCCGCGGGCGCTGTTGCCGGCCTCGTCGAGCGGCGGGGAGTAGACGCCCACCCCGAACTCGCCGGGGCGCACGGCGACGATGCCGCCGCCGACGCCCGACTTCGCGGGCATCCCCACGCGGAAGGCCCACGCCCCCGATCGGTCGTACATGCCGCACGTCGCCATGACGGAGAGCGTGTCCCTGGCGGCCCGCTCGCCGATGACGCGGTCCCGCGTGATCGGGTTCACGCCGCCGTTGGCGAGCGTGGCGCCCATGAGCGCGAGGTCGGCGGTGGTGACACGCAGCGCGCACTGCCGGAAGTACGGGTCGGTCGCCGCGTCGACGTCGTCGGTCGCGAGCGAGCCCGCGGCGAGCGCGAGTCCCGCCAGCGCGCGGTTGCGATGCCCCGTGTCGGCCTCGGACCGGTACACCTCGTCGTCGAGGTCGAGCTCACGTCCCGCGAAGCGGGAGAGCGCGTCGCGGATGCGCCGGAAGCGCTCATCGGCATCGCCGGCGGGCACGAGCGACGTCGTCACGATCGCGCCGGCGTTGATGAACGGGTTCTCGGGCCGCCCGCGTTCGTCGAGGCTGATCGCGTTGAACGGCTCGCCGCTCGGCTCGACGCCGACGCGCTCGTGCACCGTGTCCGCGCCCAGTTCCTCGCAGGCGAAGGCGTAGACGAACGGCTTCGAGGCCGACTGGATCGTGAACGGGGCATCCGCATCGCCGGCGCCGTAGGCCCGGCCGAGCACGCTCGCGATCGTGACGCCGAACGCATCGCGGTCGGCGTCGGCGAGCTCGGGGATGTAGTCGGCGACGGCGCCATCGGAGACTCGGGCGGCGACGTCGCGGAGCGTCTCCGCGAGGACGCGGTCGACGGCGGCGCCGAGCAGGCGCGGCCGTTCCTCGGCGCTCACGCGCGGCGGCGGCCTGAAGCCGCGTCGATCTCGTCGCGGCGCAGGCTCACGAGACGGCGCACGGCGTCCTCGGGCAGCGGATGCTCCGGAGTGAACCGGACGGTGCCCTTGGTGCGGTAGAACCCCTCGAGCAGGTCCGCAGCCCCGTCGATCACGGCGGGACTGAACGGGTAGAGCCCGATGTGCGCCTTGGCCTCCATGACCGCGAGGAGCGGCTTGCCGGCGTAACGCAGAGCGGGCATGCCGTAGCTACGTCCCTCCTCGGCATCGGGCACGACCTCGCGCGCGACGAGGTACACGCCCTCGACGGCCGACCGTGCCGGCTCATGGAGCCCGGCGACGTACTCGGTGACCTCCCCCATGCCGGTCATCGTACGCGGGCCGCTCGGGCGCGGCATCCGTGCGGTCGCGCGACGCGCGGTCTACCCTCGTCGCAAGGGGGTCGCATGATCCGGCAGCGCGTCATCGTCCACGGCCGCGTCCAGGCGGTCGGCTTCCGATTCAGCGCGCGCGTGGAGGCCCAGCGGCTCGGCGTCTCGGGCTGGATCAGGAACCGCAACGACGGCGCGGTCGAGGCGGAGATCGAGGGCGACGGGGCATCCGTCGACGCGATGCTCGCGTGGCTCGACGAGGGCCCGCCCGGTGCCGACGTGAGCTCGCTGAGCACCGCCGACCTCGCGCCGACCGGCGAGCGCGGGTTCCGCGTCTTGAGCTGACCCGCGAACGGATGCCGCGTCCGGCGCACCACCGCCGAGGCGCACCACCGCGGAGGGGCTACGGTTCCGTCGGCGGCGCGGTCGGGTCGCCGGTGACGAGCCCGGTCAGCGTCGCGACGCCGAAGGCCACGGCGACCCCGCCGACGCCGAGCACGAGCACCGTGACGATCGCCGCGACGTACACCGGAAGCCCGCGGCTGCGCCTCGGGACCTCGAATCCCATCGGCGCGGTCGCGTGCGACCCGGTTGGCGCCGGGCGAGCGTCGGCACTCGGGGCGCCCTGGCCCAGTGGCGAGACCACCGCGCCCGGTACCTCGCCGGTGGGCATCGGCGGCGGCTCGGGCACCCGCGTCACGGCGTCCTTCGTGAGCTGGACGAGCGCCGCCGCCATGCCCGTGAGCGGTGCCGCGATCCACGGCGCGACCCCGGTCAGCCCGGTCGTGAGCTGGACGACCACGACCACCCCGAGGAGCAGGAGGTTCACGAGCGCGCCCACGACCACGGCCCGCCCGATCCGCACCCTGCCCCGCCGGTGCACGACGCCGGGCACGGGCCGCTCGCGCGGCCCCAGGTACGACAGCTCGAGCGAGCCGAGCGTCACGCGGTCGCCGTGGTGGAGCTCGTGCGGACCGGCGGCGGCCTCGCCGTTGACGGAGGTGCCGTTCGTGGAGCCCGCGTCCTCGATCGTCACCGTGTCGCCGGTGCGCACGAGCCGGGCGTGCCGTCGGCTCACCCCCTCGACGTCGAGGACGATGCCGCACGACGGGTCGCGGCCCACGACGGTGGTGCCGGGCGGGACCGCGAGGCGTCGCCCTCCCCACCGGCCCCCGACCACGAGGAGGGTCGGTTCCGGTGCTGCGCGCTGCGATGACATCCGACTGCCTGCCAGGGGCCGCCGACGGATCGCCGCGACCACGCGTCGAGCGTACGCCCTGCCGTCGACCTCGACCACCCGCGGGACGTCGCCGCACGTCCGGGACTTCGGTCCCTCGACCGGACGGTCGGTCGGGAATACCGTTGAGACGACACCCAGGTATGGGAGCCGCCACCTGAAGGAGGTTGGTTTCTATGAAGAAGTGGACGCGATGGGAAGACTGGGTGGCGATCGCCGCCGGTCTCGCAGTCGCACTGTCGACGATGTTCCTCGAACCGATGGGAGCATCCGTCTCGATCATGGTGGTGCTGGGCGTGCTGCTCGTCGCCTCGGGCATCGTGAACCTGGCTTGGCCGGGCATGGTGGCCATGGAGTACGTGCAGGGCGGACTCGGCGTGCTGCTGATCATCTCGCCATGGGTCGGGCGCTACGTGGAGACGGGCGCCTTCGGGCCCGCATGGATGTCGTGGATCTGCGGCGCGATCGCATTGGTCGTCGCCGCGCTCGCCATCCGCCCCGCGATGCGCGCGCACCACGACGCGATCACGCACTGATCGAGGCACCCGAGGCCCGGGCGCGCGGGTCATCTCGCGTCCCCGGCGCTTCGGCGCGTCCGCGCGGCCGGAACTGTCGCACGCAGAGCGCGAGCATGATCGCCGAGGCGACCAGGTAGAACGAGTGCAACAGCCAGATCGGCCCGAACGGCAGGCTGTAGACGTACACCGAGTAGACGGCGTTCGCACCGTTGATCATGACGATGCTCCCGAGGCTGTACGACCCCACGTCGTGCGTGCGGAGGGCCTTCCACACCATCGGCAGGTTGGCGGTCGCGAACACCACGGCCGCGACCGTTCCTGCGAGCACCGGTACATCCATGTCCGCGACGCTACGCGCGACGTCCTCCCCGCCGCGTCGGGAGAAGCACGCAACTTCACGTGCGGCGCGCATGGGTCGTTCTACCCATGCCGGCCGTGCAGCGCTCAGACGAGGCGATGCTCGAACGCGTACGCCGTCGCCGCGGCCCGGCTCCGGACGTCGAGCTTGGCGAAGATGTTGCTCAGGTGCCGCGCCACGGTCTTCTCGCTGAGGTGGAGTTCCGACGCGATCTCGCGGTTGGTGATCCCGCGCGTCACCAGCTGGAGCACCTCGACCTCCCGGCCGGTCAGGCGCCCGTCGCCGCGCGCGCCCGCGCCGCGCATCCGGGCGAGCGCCACGAGCGCCGGCTCCGCACCGAGCTCAGAGAACGACGCCTCGGCGAGGTCCTCCTCGAGCGCCGCGGCCTCGTCCTCGCCGAGGTCGCGACGCGCCCGCGCCATGAGCACGCGGCAGCGCGCGACCTCGTAGGGTGCCCCGACCTCGACCCAGGCCTCGCGGGCCGCTCGCAGCCGCGTGAACGCCCCCGACGGGTCGCCGGCGGCGAGGCGGACCTCCCCGTCTGCGTACGCCGCGATGGCGCGCAGCATGACCGACGCGTTCACCCGCTGCATCGCGGCCAACTCGTCCGCGGCGACCCGGGCGGCGTCGAGGTCGCCCACCGCCACCTCGATGCTCACGATCGCGGGCAGCAGGTGGCAGCGCGTCGCATCGTCGGCGCTCTCGGCGCTGCGCCGCACCAGGGCCTGCGCGAGCGCTGCACGTCCCTCGTCAAGGCGGAGCAGCGCCAGCCCGGGTTCGGGATCCCATCCCGATTCGGCGGCCCTCGCGTATCGCGCCTCCGCCTCGTCGAACTCGCCCCGCAGGCGCAGCAGCTCGGCCTGCTGGTAGTGCGCGCCGAACGCGGCCCCGTAGTCGCCCGCGAGCAGCCGCTCCTCGGCGAGCTTCGCCGCCGACATCGCGTCGCCCCATGCCCCGTGCAGCCGGAACAGCTCGGCCCGGTGCGCCTGGCACTGCCCGCTGAAGGCGACGAGCGACGGCTGGTCGCGGCACCAGCGGTCGAGCGCGCGCGTCCACTCGACGGCGCGTGCGAGTTCGAAGGTCAGGTGGCAGTAGCCGATCACCGCGCAGTACACGATCCCGGATGGCATGGGGCCGACCTCGCCCGCCGTGACGGAGACCATCACCTCGTCGAGCATCCGGATGCCACCGGCCGGGTCGCCGGCCATGATCGAGGCCTGGCCGCTGCCGAGCAGCGCGAAGGCGGCGACATCCGCATCGCCCGTGCGTTCGGCGACCTCGGCCGCCCGGCCGAAGAGCTCGAGCGCCCGGCCGGCATCCCCCGTGTAGAGCGCTCCCAGTGCCTCCGGGATGAGCACGAAGCCGGCAGCGGCCCCCGGCTCGTCGAGCCGTTCCACGAGTCGCGTGGCGCGCGCCAGCCACCCCATGCCCTGCGACGGGTTGCCGGAGGTGATCGACTCGAGGCTGATCCAGGTCGCGATGTACGCGGCACGGTCCACGTGGCCGGCGGCGAGGTGGGCCTCGTGGGCGAGCGTGCCCACCTCGATCGCCCGCTCGCTGTCGCCGGTGAGGTCGGCCGCCATCGCGAAACGGTCGAGGTCGTCGCCGGACATCGCGGCGGTGCCGCCCTCGCCACGGGAGAACCATTCGACGGCATCGCTCCACCGGCGCTCCGCGTATGCGGTGCGCGCCTGCTCGAGACTCGTCGATGCGACCATCGCCCTCGGATCGGCCCCCCGCGGCCGGTCGGCAGTCGGGAGCCGCTCCTTCGCGCACGGTACCGCGCCCCCCTCCGAGCGGCAAGGCCCCGCGGCGCTGGTGCCGTGCACCGGCCCCCTCGCAGCACGGCCCGTCACGTCATCGCGTGCAGCGCCGCTCGCGCGTCATCCGTGGGCGTCGGCACCGCCGGCGTGGCGGCGATGCGCTGCGCGATCCGCCGCGCGTCGCGGCCGACGCCGACGAGCGTCCCGGAACCCTCGGACTGCAGCAGGTGCTGGCCCAGCAGGTACACGCCCGGTGCGCCGTCGACGGCACCGTGATCGTGATGCGGACGCCGTCCGCCCCGGAACGCGTCCAAGTGCACCCACCCGAAGTCCTCGTCGAATCCGGTGCACCAGATCACGTTCGCGACGTCGAGCGCGACACCCTCGACGACCGGTCGGCCGCCCTCGGTCCCTGTGGTCCGCGACACCATCCGCACTCCGGCAGCAGCGAGTTCGCGACGCCGCACCCGGATCAGCGGTTCCGCGCGGCCGTTCTGGTGTGCCAGGATCCGTCGTCCCAACGGGCTGTCGGCCGTGGCGACGTGCAGGCCGAAGAACCTCACGACGGGGAAGGCGAAGCGCGCGGCCGCACGGCCGTGGCGGATCGGCAGCTCGCCGCTCGGTCGACCCGAGATCCACGTCTCATGCGATCGCGAGACATCGAGGGCGATCTCCGAGGCGGAGTTGCCGAAGCCGACCACGAGGACCCGACCCGGGGCGAGCTGCCCGGGGTTGCGGTAGCGGTCGGAGTGCAGGCTGACGATGTGCGGCGCGAGTCGACCCGCGAACGACGGCAGACGCGGCACCTGGTGCGGCCCGGTCGCGATCACGACGTTCGCCGCGGCGAATCGCCGACCGCCGGCGGTCGTCAGCACGTAGTGGTCGTCGAGCCGCTCGAGTACGGTGACTCGGGCCCCGGTCACGATCGGCAGCGCCGTGGCGGCCGCGTATCGTTCCAGGTAGTCGGCGAACTCGTCCTTCGTGGGGAAGGCGAACGGGTCGTCGCCGATCGCCAGGCCCGGCAGGGCGTCGTACTTCGCGGGTGTGTTGAGACGGAGGGAGTCCCAGCGCCGCCGCCACGCCTGGCCGACCCGCTCCTGCGCGTCGAGGATGACCTGGTCCCGGCCCAGGCGCGCGAGTTCGGCGCCGATCGTGAGGCCCGCCTGCCCTCCTCCGACCACGACCGTGTCGTGCTGCTCGATCCCGTTCACCGTCGCTCCGGCTGCACGACGCGGCGTGCCCGTGGCATCCATGATCGTCTCCGTCTCCAGCCCGACTCGAAACCGGGCCTCGGACGTCAGGCTAGGAAAGCGGATCCCTCCGCCGCGTCGGCCGGATCACCCATCCCGGTGGGGGCGACATGGGTCGAACTGCGCACGCCCGCTTCCCGGGCCTCCACCTCGCGGAGCCGATGCCCTGGGCCTCAGACGAGCCCGTGCTCGTACGCGTACGCCGTGGCCGCCGACCGCGACGAGAGGCCGAGCTTGCCGAAGATGTTGCTGAGGTGCCGCGCGACGGTCTTCTCGCTGAGCGAGAGCCGCTCGGCGATGCCGCGGTTCGTCAGGCCGGTCGACACGAGTCGGAGCACCTCGACCTCACGGTCCGTGAGCCGCGCGGCGCGCCGCTCACCGAGGACGTCCTCGACGTCGGAGAGCGCCGGCTCCGCGCCGAGCGCGGCGAACGCACGGCGTGCCGCCTCGAGTTCGAGCTCGGCCGCCTCCCGGTCGCCGAGGGCGACGAGGGCACTCGCGGCGAGCACGCGGGCCCGCGCACGCTCGTACGGTGCGCCGGCCGCGAGGAACCCGTCCGCCGCCCGGCGCGCGGACGCGAGCGCCCCGGGGGCATCCGCCGAGGCGGACCGCACGCGGGCCTCGGCGAGGTCGATGACCGCGTCGAAGAGGGGCGTCGCCAGCACGTCCCGGGACCGGACCAGCTCGTCGACGTTCCGGCGCGCCGCGTCGACGTCGCCCGCCGCGAGCTCGATCTCGACCGCGGCGGGCCGCACGAATCGGCCGATGAACGGCACTTCCCCCGCCAGCGTCCGGCGGACCTCGGACTGGGCCTGCCCGGTCCGCCCCGTGACGAGCAGCAGCAGCGCCATGCCGGGCTGGGGCTCCCACCCGGACTCCCGCGCCAGGCGGAAGGACTCGGATGCGGAGTGGAACGCTCCGCGGAGCCGCTGCACCTCGCCCAGCGCGTACGGCGCACCGTGCGCCGCACGGAAGTCGCCCGCCCGGAATCGCGCCATCGCCGACTCCGCGGAGGCCGCCGCGGCGTCCCAGTCCCCACGAACCAGCTGGATCTGCGCCAGCAGTGCGAAGCGCTGACCGCTGAAGGTGACGAGCGACGGCTGCGCACGGCACCAGCGATCGAGGGCCTCGCTCCACGCCGCCGCGCGATCGAGGTCGCTCGCCATGATCGCGTCGGAGACCATCGCGCACAGCACGTCGCCGGTCTGGAACGCCCCGGTCCCGCCGGCCTCGATCACGGCCATCGTGCGGTCGTGCAGCGCGAGTGCCTCCGGCAGGTCGCCCGCGGCGATGAGCGCCTTCGCGACCACCAGCGACGCGTTCGCGATGAGCACCCGGTCCCCATGGCGTTCGGCGACGCCGAGGATCTCCTCGCCCATGCGGCGTCCCTCCGCGAGGTCGCCGCTGCCGAGCTGGGCG
Source organism: Agromyces zhanjiangensis (assembly GCF_040496055.1). Classification (NCBI taxonomy): domain Bacteria; kingdom Bacillati; phylum Actinomycetota; class Actinomycetes; order Micrococcales; family Microbacteriaceae; genus Agromyces; species Agromyces zhanjiangensis. The sequence goes on from NZ_JBEPKB010000007.1 coordinate 84,689, forward strand.
ACGGCGGGTCCGATCCGGACGGTCGCGGACAGCAGCGGATCGTCGACCCCGGCGGCGACCTGCATCGCACGGGCCGACCAGACGAGCGATTCGGAGAAGTCGCCGGCCTCGACGAGGGCGACCGCCATCCAGCCGGCCCACCTCGCCGCTGACGCGCGATCGAATGCCTCGAGATGGCCGCCGTACGCGCGCGCGCCGGCGTCGAAGGCGGCCGCGCGGTCGCCCCGGAGGATGGCTGCCGTGGACAGGAGCTCGAGATCGGGTGCCGCGAGCCCGCGAGCCGCATCGGCCCGCGCGAGGTACTCGACCGCATCGGACCAGCGCAGCTCCCGTGCCGCGGTCCGGCCGGCCTCGAGCGCGCTCGCCGACGTCATCGTGCTCCTCCGCAGCCGACCCCGGGAGCCGTCCGGCCCGGCGCGGCCGTCGAGCCACAAGCTAGCGCCGTGCTCGCGGCGACCGCAAGGACGCACCGCGGAACGACGAGGGGCCCGCCGGCGAACCGGCGGGCCCCTCGTGACGAGTCAGGCGACTCAGATGGCGTTGACGTCCAGCGGGATGCCGGGGCCGAACGTGGTCGACACGGCGCCCTTCTGGATGTAGCGGCCCTTGGCGCTCGACGGCTTGAGGCGGACGACCTCCTCGAGGGCGGCGCTGATGTTCTCGTTCAGCTGCTCCTGCGAGAACGAGGCCTTGCCGACGACGAAGTGCACGTTGGCGTGCTTGTCGACGCGGAACTCGATCTTGCCGCCCTTGATGTCCTCGACGGCCTTGGCCGGGTTCGGGGTCACGGTGCCGGTCTTGGGGTTCGGCATGAGGCCGCGCGGACCGAGGACCTTGCCGAGACGGCCGACCTGGCCCATGAGCTCGGGGGTGGCGACGGCCGCGTCGAACGCGGTGTAGCCGCCGGAGACCTTCTCGATGAGCTCGGCGCCGCCGACCTCGTCGGCGCCTGCGGCGATCGCAGCCTCGGCCGCGGGGCCGGTCGCGAACACGATGACGCGGGCGGTCTTGCCGGTGCCGTGCGGGAGGATGACGGTGCCGCGCACCATCTGGTCGGCCTTACGGGGGTCGACGCCGAGCTTCAGCGCGACCTCGACGGTCGAGTCGAACTTCGCCGAGCCGGTCTCCTTCGCGAGCGCGACGGCGTCGGTCGGGGTGTAGTACTTGCCGGCCTCGATCTTCTCGGCCGCGGCCCGGTAGGCCTTGGACTTCTGTGCCATGTTGGTTCTCCTAGCGAGAGTGTGGTCATCGCGCCTGGCGGGCGCTGCCACGAATGAGAGTTCTGGTGAACGGATGCCGCGCGGCATCCGCTGCGCCGATCGTCGGTAGGTCACGAAGACCCGCGATCGGCGGGAAGGCCCTACTCGACCGTGATGCCCATCGAGCGAGCGGTGCCCGCGATGATCTTCGACGCGGCGTCGATGTCGTTGGCGTTGAGGTCGGCCATCTTCGTCTCGGCGATCTCGCGAACCTGGGCGGGCGTGATCTTGCCGACCTTGGTGGTGTGCGGGACGCCCGAGCCCTTGGCGACGCCGGCGGCCTTCTTGATGAGCTCGGCGGCGGGCGGGGTCTTCAGGATGAAGGTGAACGAGCGGTCCTCGTAGACCGTGATCTCGACGGGGATGACGTTGCCCCGCTGAGCCTCGGTGGCCGCGTTGTAGGCCTTGCAGAACTCCATGATGTTCACGCCGTGCTGACCCAGGGCCGGGCCGATGGGCGGGGCCGGGTTGGCGGCGCCGGCCTTGATCTGAAGCTTGATCAGACCAGTGACCTTCTTCTTCGGTGCCATGATTTCTCTCTTTCTGTTCGAACGCCCCGAGCGGGGCACTCTCCCGCGATGCCGGCGGATCCGGTCGCGGTGGCCTGTCGTGCGATGTGTCCTGGACGCAGCACAACCCTCCGATGATACCGGAGGGTTGCTGCGGGGGCCCTGTGAGCCCTTAGAGCTTGGTGACCTGGTCGAAGCTGAGCTCGACCGGGGTCTCGCGCTCGAAGAGCGACACGAGCACCGTGAGCTTGCCGCTCTCGGGCTTGATCTCGCTGATCGTGCCGGGCAGGCCCGCGAACGAGCCGTCCTTGATCGTGATGGTCTCGCCGATCTCGAAGTCGACCTCGGCGGGGAGCTGGCGCGCGGCGCCGCCCGTGGCGGCACCCTTCGCACCCTTGGAGGGCGCGACGTCCTTGATGTCGACGAGGCTCTTCAGCATGTTGAAGGCCTCCTCGAAGCGGAGGGGGGTCGGGTTGTGGGCGTTGCCCACGAAGCCGGTCACGCCGGGCGTGTGGCGGATGACCGACCAGCTCTCCTCGTTGAGCTCCATGCGGACGAGCACGTAGCCGGGCACGCGAACGCGCGTGACCATCTTGCGCTGGCCGTTCTTGATCTCGACGACATCCTCCATCGGCACCTCGACCTGGTGGATGTAGTCGGCCATCGCCATGGTCTCGCGGCGCTGCTCGACGTTCGCCTTCACGCGACGCTCGAAGCCGGCGTAGGAGTGCACGACGTACCACTTGCCCGGGAGGAAGCGCAGCTCGTTGCGGAACGCCTCGTAGGGGTCGTGGTCCTCGTCCTCCTCGGTGACGGCGTCGAACGCCGCCTCGGCCTCGTCGGCGGAGTCGACCTCGAGGGCGTCGTCGACGACGGCGTCTGCCTCGGGGTCGGTCGCCTCGGCGATCGCGTCGAGGACGGCGTCGAGGTCGACGTCGTTGCCCTCGTCGTCGACCACGTGGACGGCGCGGTGCTCGGCCGGCTCGACGGAATCCTCGTCGCGCTCGAGCGAGTTGCCCTCCTGCGCCTCGTCCTCTTCGGAGGACTGCTCGGCAGCGGTCGCCCAGTCGACGTCCTGGCGCTCGTTCTTCGACACTTCCTCAATCCTTCTTTCTGCCGTGCCGCCGGAACCCGGCGGGCAGGTGTCGGGCCGACGGCCCGATCAGACCCCCGGCGTTCCGAAGACGAACACGACCAGCCACGAGAAGAGCTGGTCGAGCCCATAGACGATCGCCATCATGATGGCCACGAAGACCAGCACCACCGCGGTGAAGCTCGCCAGCTCCTTGCGCGTCGGGGTGACGACCTTCTTCAGTTCGCCGATGACCTGTCGGATGAACAGGGCGATCCGGGCGAAGGGGTTGCGCCGCGCCGCGCTCTCGCGCTTGGCATTGGCGACGACTTCCTCGCTGGGTTCGTCGAGTACTTTCCGGGCCACCTCGTACACCTTTCATGGGCCGGCCTTCGCCGGCCGGCTCGCAGGGCGGACAGGACTCGAACCTGCAACCTGCGGTTTTGGAGACCGCTGCTCTACCAATTGAGCCACCGCCCTAAGCGATCCGGCTGGCCGGATCACCTCGGGTCGAAGCCGCTTCGATCGACGATCTCGATGGGTGTGTCACCCGCCGAGAAGGCGCGTTCGATCTTGGCTGACTTCAACAACCTCACCAAGTGTATGCGACGCGGGAAGGTGCACCAAACCGTGGCCGGCTTCCGCCGGAGCGCGGCGCTCGGACCGAGGACACGGGACGTACGTCCCTCGCCCTCGATGGCGACCGGCGTATCGTGATCCACGTGACCGCTTCGGCGGGCCACGCAGGGTTTCAGGGAACGCGCCTGTGGGGGCAGGCGCCGGACGCCGCGGCTCGGGGGAACAACCGCCGCGGCGTCCCTTCCGTTCCCGTGGAGATCCGCCGCATGTCCGGGTCCGCGGATCGGCCTCGCACGCCGCCTCCGGGACGATCGGCGGCGACCGGACGATCCGTCCGGACGCGCGTCCGCGAGCGGGCGTTCCCCCGCTGACGCGCACCGTCCCGCGCAATAGGCTGGAACCGTGACCGATCAGCGCCGTCTCTCCGCCCGCATCTCCGCCATCGCCGAGTCCGCGACCCTCAAGGTCGATGCCAAGGCCAAGGCCCTCCAGGCCGAGGGGCGACCGGTGATCTCCTACGCCGCCGGCGAGCCCGACTTCCCGACGCCCGCGCACATCGTCGAGGCCGCGCTCGAGGCGGTCGGCGATCCGCGCAACCACCGCTACACGCCCGCGGCCGGCCTGCCGGACCTGCGTGCGGCGGTCGCCGAGAAGACGCGTCGCGATTCCGGCCTCGAGGTCGGCGCGAACCAGGTCGTGGTCACCAACGGCGGCAAGCAGGCCGTCTACCAGGCCTTCCAGGTGCTGCTCGACGAGGGCGACGAGGTGCTGGTCCCCACGCCCTACTGGACCACCTACCCCGAGGCGATCAAGCTCGCCGGCGGTCGGCAGGTCGACGTGTTCGCCGGCTCCGAGCAGGGCTACCTCGTCACGGTGGAGCAGCTCGAGGCCGCGCGCACCGAGCGCACCCGCGCGCTGCTGTTCGTGTCGCCGTCCAACCCGACGGGTGCGGTGTACCCGCCCGAGCAGGTGAAGGCGATCGGCGAATGGGCGCTCGAGCACGGCATCTGGGTCGTGACGGATGAGATCTACCAGAACCTCACCTACGCCGAGGACCCGGAGGCGGCGCCGCCGCGGGCGCTCTCGATCGTCGAGGCCGTCCCGGGCCTCGCCGACCAGGCCATCCTCGTGAACGGCGTCGCGAAGACGTATGCGATGACCGGGTGGCGCCTCGGCTGGATGGTCGGCCCCGCCGACGTCATGAAGGGCGCCGCCAACCTGCAGTCGCACCTCACCTCGAACGTGTCGAACATCTCGCAGCGTGCGGCGATCGCGGCCCTCACCGGACCGCAGGAACCGGTCGAGGAGATGCGCCGCGCGTTCGACCGGCGTCGCCGCACGATCGTCGCCGAACTGTCGAAGATCGTCGGGATGACGGTGCCCGTGCCCGAGGGCGCCTTCTACGTCTACCCCGACGTGTCCGGCCTCCTCGGCCGGGAGTGGGCCGGGGTGACGCCGACGACGTCGCTCGAGCTGGCCGACCTGATGCTCGAGCGCGCGGAGGTGGCGGCGGTGCCCGGCGAGGCGTTCGGCCCCAGCGGCTTCCTGCGCTTCAGCTACGCGCTCGGCGACGCGCCGCTCCTCGAGGGCGTGCAGCGCCTCCAGGAGCTGTTCTCCTGACCGGCATCCCGCCGATGGATCGCGCGGCGCGGCGCACGCCCGAACCCCGGAGCAGCGCCGACGTCGTCGGCGAGCACTCGCAGTACCGACTCGACCTCGAGCGCGTGCGCTTCTCGCCGTACTTCTCGCGGCTGTCGGCGGTGACTCAGGTCATCGGGCAGCCGGGAGCCGGGCCGCTCATCCACAACCGGCTCACGCATTCGATCAAGGTCACGGCGGTCGCTCGCGCGATTTCCGTGAAGATGACGGATGCCGCGTCGCCGACGCGCGGGTTCGCGCTCGCGCACGGCTGCGACGCCGTCGTCGTGCAGGCCGCTGCGAGCGCGCACGACCTCGGCCATCCGCCGTTCGGGCACCTCGGCGAACGCGTGCTCGACCGCCTCGCTCGCGACACGCTGGGCCTGCCCGACGGATTCGAGGGCAACGCGCAGACCTACCGGATCATCACGACGCTCGACGTGAGCGAGGTCGCGCCGCGCGGGCTCAACCTCACGGCCGCGGTGCGGAGCGCGGTCGCGAAGTACCCGTGGACCCGCCACGTGGACGTCGCGGATCTCGGCGACGGACCGCTGCCGCGCGGGTTCCGTCGCACGGACCGCGGCGTCGACGTGCTGAAGTTCTCGGCCTACGGGATCGACGCGGCCGACCTGTACGAGGCCCGCGACGGGCATCCGCCGCTCCGGCAGTCGCTCGAGTGCTCGATCATGGACATCGCCGACGACATCGCGTACTCGATCCACGACGTCGACGACTTCCACCGCGCCGGTCTCCTCGGCCAGGGCGCCGTGGCACGCGAGTTCCGCGGCTGGATCGAGTCGAGCCTGCAGCTGCGCGACCTCGACGACGACGAGCTCGCGCGGCGCAGCGCTCCGCCCGGCAGTGCGCTCGAGGCCCTGCGCCGGAAGCTCCACGCCTCCGACCCGTGGATCGCCGGCGACGAGGCGTTCCGCGCGGCGGTCGGCGTGGTCGCCGACGACCTCGTCGACGGCCTGCTCGCGAGCCCGTTCGACGGCTCCATCGCGGCGGAGCGGGCGCTCTCGTCGTTCACGAACCGCTGGATCGACCACCTGCAGTCCTCGGTCGTGCCGACGCCCGAGGGCGTCATGCGGGCCGGGCTCGTCACCCTCGACGAGCGGGCATGGCACGAGGTCGAGATCCTGAAGTTCGTGCACCGGCACTTCATCCTCGACCGGTCCGACATCGTGATGTACCAGCGCGGCCTCAGCCGCGTGATCACGCGTGCGGTGAAGGGGCTCACGGCGTGGCTCCGCGACGAGGACGACCGGGATCGCGTGCCGCTGCGGCTGCGCGAGCTGGTCGAGATCGCGACCGACGGGTACGCGCAGCTGCGCGCGTCGCGCCCCGAGGCCGTGCCCGTGCCCGAGGCGTCCGAGGTGACGGCGCTCGGCGTGGGACGAGGGGTGGTCGACTACGTCGCGTCGCTCTCGGACGACCAGGCGCTCGCGGTCTCCGAGGCCATCGACGGACGCCCCGACCGGCTCTGGGACATCGGCCAGAACCTCTGATCAGCCCGGGGAATCGTCCGGCACGCCGCACCGGTGACCAGACCGGCCGGTGTCGGGTGACCGCACCGTGCGGTGACGACTGACCGGTTCAGCCGGTCACGTCGGGGGCGCCGGTTCGAGCGCGCGTCGCGCGTCGCGCGTCAGGCCGTCGGCGATCGCGTCGAGGAGCGGCGAGCCGAGGTTCCACTGCTGCCAGTGCAGCGGGACGTCGACGGGCGGTCCGCCGAGCGCGACGAGCCGGCCGTCGGCGAGTTCGTCGTCGCACTGGAAGCCGGGCAGGAGCCCCCAACCCAACCCGAGCTTGACCGCGGTGGCGAAGTCGTTCGAGGCGGGCACGAAGTGCCGTGGAGGGTCGGCGGCGTCCGCCCCGATGTACCGCAGGTACTCGCCCTGCAGATCGTCGCGCCGATCGAAGTCGACGCGCGGCGCGGCGGCGAGCGACGCGGCATCCGCTCCATCGGGGCACCATCGTGCGAGCCAACCCGGCGTCGCGACGGCGGTGTAGCGCATGACGCCGAGCGGGCGCACGAGGCATCCGGCGACCGGAGTCGCCTGCGAGGTCACGGCGCCCATGACGGTGCCGGACTCGAGGAGGCCCGCCGTGAAGTCCTGGTCGTCGCGATGCAGGTCGAAGACGACTGCGTGGGTCTCGGCGATGCGCGCGAGCGCGGGCAGGAACCAGGTCGCGAGCGAGTCGGCGTTGACCGCGAGCGGCACCGTCGTGGGGCGGGCGGATGCCGCGTCGTCGCCGCCGAAGGCGGCGAGCGCGTCGTGCTCGAGCAGCGCGAGCTGTCGCGCGAGGCGCACCACCGCGGCGCCCGCTTCGGTGGGGCGCACGGGCTTCGAGCGCACGACGAGCACGCGGCCGAGGCGCTGCTCGAGCTGCTTCACGCGCTGCGAGACCGCCGAGGGGGTGACGCGCAGCTCGGCGGCGGCGGCCTCGAACGTTCCGCCGTCGACGACCGCGGCGAGGGTGCGCGCGAGGTCGAGCGGAACCTGCATGAAGCAATGCTAATGCTCGTGAAGAATCCTGAGCTGGAGTTCAGCATTGTGGCGACCTAGCGTCGAGGGCGTGGATCTCTCCGTGCTCGCCGCCGGCCTCGGCCTCGGCTTCTCCCTCATCGTCGCGATCGGCGCGCAGAACGTGTTCGTGCTGCGCCAGGGCATCCGACGCGAGCACGTGTTCGTCGTCGCCGCGATCTGCACGGTCTCCGACGCGCTGCTCATCGTCGCCGGCGTCGGCGGCATGGGGGCGATGCTGCAGGCGATGCCGTGGCTCGTGGGCGTCGCCCGCTGGGCGGGGGCGCTCTTCCTCGTCGGGTACGCGGTGCTCGCGGCGCGGCGCGCGCTGCGCGGGACGGACGAGGGCCTCGTGGTCGAGGACCCCGCCGATGCCGGCGGCCTCGGTGCGGGCCCCGTCGCGCCCCCGTCGACGACCGGCACGGCGACCACCGCGCTTCGCGCCCGCACCGCGGTGCTCCCCGTGGTGCTGACCTGCCTCGCGCTGACCTGGCTGAACCCGCACGTCTACCTCGACACGGTCGTGCTGCTCGGGTCCGTCGGCGCCACGCACGGCGACGCCCGCTGGACATTCGCGCTCGGCGCGGCGATCGCGAGCGCGGTGTGGTTCTTCGGACTCGCCTACGGCGCGCGACTGCTCGGCGGCGTGCTCGCGAGCCCGCGCGCATGGCGCGTGCTCGACGGCATCATCGCGGTCGTCATGCTCGCGATCGCGGTCTCGCTCGTGCTCCCCGCCTGAACGGGGGATTGCGGACCGCGGCCCGACCCGTGCTAGCGTGTCCGCCATCGTGAGCTCCAACACCTGTCGCTGCTGTCGCCGCTAGGCGATCGTCCTCCCCGACGATCCCAGGGCGCGATTCCTCACGCGCCGCCGACCGCAGCCCAGCTCACGCCGCATCCGACGCGTCCGCGTCAGCCCAGCGGCATCCGTCTCAGACCCGCTCACTCCCGACGGGGGCGACGAGACCGGATGCCACGGGGCCGACGTCGAAGGATGCCGGGGCCGCATCGTCGGCGCACCACCCTCCCGGCACCTCGAAAGGACCAGCACATGTCCGGCATCCCCGTCCTCGACCTCTCCCTCCTCAACGGCACCCCCGAGCAGCAGGAGTCCTTCCGCGACGACCTCCGCCGCGCGACCCACGAGGTCGGCTTCTTCTCGCTCGTCGGCCACGGCGTCCCGGCCGAGCTCATCGACCGCGCCTACGAGGTCGCTCGCGCGTTCTTCGCGCTGCCCGAATCCCACAAGCTCGCGATCGAGAACGTCAAGAGCCCGCACTTCCGCGGCTACACCCGGATGGGCGGCGAGCGCACGCTCGGCCGCGTCGACATCCGCGAGCAGATCGACATCGGCGCGGAACGCCCCGTGGTCCCCGTCGCGCCCGACACCCCCGACTACCAGGTGCTGCAGGGCCCGAACCTCTGGCCGGACTCCCTGCCCGAACTGCGCGAGGTCGCCGAGGAGTGGATCCGGCGCCTCGACGAGGTCGGCACCCGGCTCCTCCGCGCCTGGGCGGAGTCGCTCGGCGCGCCGGCCGACGCCTTCGACGCCGCGTTCGCGACGCCGTCGCCGTACATGAAGGTCGTGCGCTACCCCGGCGTCGAGGCCGAGCAGCCCGCGCAGGGCGTCGGCGCGCACAAGGACCTCGGCGTGCTCACGCTGCTCTCGGTCGAGGAGGGCAAGGCCGGCCTCCAGGTCGAGAAGGACGGCGAATGGATCGACGTCACCCCGCCTCCCGGCTCGTTCGTCGTGAACATCGGCGAACTCCTCGAGATCGCCACCGGCGGCTACCTCAAGGCGACGCTGCACCGCGTGGTCTCGCCGGCACCGGGCACCGAGCGCATCTCGATCCCGTACTTCCACGGCCCGTCCCTCGACGCGACCATCCCGACGATCGACCTGCCGCCGGCGCTCGCCGCCGAGGCCGCGGGGGTCACCGACGACCCCGCCAACCCGCTGCACGCGGTCTTCGGCGAGAACTGGCTGAAGAGCCGCCTCCGCGCCCACCCCAACGTGGTCGAGGCGCAGCACCCGCGCCTGCTCGTCGGCGCCTGAGCGAGCGGATGCCGCGTCCCCGCGCCTGGCGGGCGCGGCATCCGCTGAGGAGGTGTCGAAACCGGGTTCCCCCGTTCGTCGTACGTGCGTAGCGTGACCGAGAGAAGGGATTTCCGTCATGGAGTACGCACTGTTCTACGCCGAGGGCGCCGACGCGCTGCCCTACGTGCCCGCCGACGACAACGTGGGCGACTGGGTGGACGACGTCGAGGCGCGCGGCGTCTCCGAGTACGGCGAGCGGCTGCGACCCGAGCAGGATGCCACCACCGTGCGCGTGCGCGGCGGCGAGGTGCTCGTGGTCGACGGACCGTTCACCGAGTCGAAGGAGTCGATCGGGGGCGTCGACGTGATCGACGCGCGCGACCTCGACGAGGCGATCGAGATCGCGTCGAAGCATCCGGTGGCCTCGTTCGGCCGCGTCGAGATCCGGCCGTTCGTGCGATGGCCCGACGCGGACCCGGACGCGCGGATCGTGCCGGCCGACCTCGCCGACCGGCCCGCGCGGGGCCGCCGGTACCTCATGCAGGTGGTCGTCGAACCGGGGGGCGACCGCAGCGCCCCGGCCGACGGCCGCACCTCCGAGGAGCACCTCGACGCCTGGGTGACCGAGATGGACGGCCGCGGGGTGCGCCTGTTCGGCGAGGTCCTCCGTCCGCCCGCCGACGCCACGTTCGTGCGCCGCCGGAACGGCGAGGTGCTCGTGACCGACGGCGGGTTCGCCGAGGCGAAGGAGTGGGTCGCCGGCTTCGACCTCATCGAGGTGCGCGACCTGGCCGAGGCGATCGAGGTCGCCGCGAAGCATCCGATGGCTCGGGGCGGCGCGATCGAGCTGCGGCCGATGTGGCCGTTCGACGTGCGCGAGGACCCGCTCGAGCGGGATGCGCGCGAGCGCGCCGACCGGTTCGTCCGGCTCGAGCCCGCGGCCGCCGAGGCGCTCGCCGGAGCGGGCCTCTGACGGGCGAGGATCGCCGGACGACCTCGGGCGAGGGCGGGACGGACCCGCTCCCGCCTGAGGTCGCCGCAGCGCTCCGCGACGCGTACGCGTCGGAGTGGGCGAGGGTGGTCGCGACGCTCATCCGCGTCACGGGCGACTGGGACGTCGCGGAGGATGCCGTGTCCGGCGCGTTCGCGCGCGCCGCCGAGACCTGGCCGCGCGACGGCGTCCCGCGCACCCCGGGCGCGTGGCTCACGACGGCCGCGCGCAACCTCGCGCTCGACCGGCTGCGCCGCCGCGGGGTCGAGTCGGAGAAGGTCAGGGAGTGGGTCGCGATGGAGGAGCTCTCCGGCAGGGCGGGCGGGCCGCCCGACCCGGCGGACGTCGCGGGCGACGCGCTCGCCGGCGAACCCGAGTGGGACGACCGCCTGCGACTCGTCTTCACGTGCGCGCACCCGGCCCTCCCGATGGAGTCGCGCGTCGCGCTCACGCTCCGCACCGTCGGCGGACTCGACACCGGCGAGATCGCGCGCGCGTTCCACGTGCCGGAACCGACGATGGGGCAGCGCATCTCGCGCGCGAAGCGAAAGATCCGGCACGCCGGCATCCCGTACCGCGTGCCGACCGCCGACCTCCTGCCAGAACGGCTCGACGGCGTGCTCGCCGTGCTGTACCTCATCGCGAACGAGGGCTACCTCGCCTCGCACGGCGACGACCTGCAGCGCCTCGACCTCGCCGCCGAGGCGATCCGGCTCACGCGCCTCGTCGTCGCCCTCATGCCGCGGGCCGAGGAGGCACGGGCGCTCCTCGCGATGCTGCTGCTCCAGCACGCGCGATCGGCCGCCCGCGTCGACGCGCACGGCGACCTCGTGCCGCTGCCCGAACAGGATCGCGCGACGTGGGACGCCGCCGGGATCGCCGAGGGACTGGCGCTCCTCGGGCCCGCGGCGACTCCGACGGCGGGCGCCGGCCGGACGCCGGCCGGCCCCTATCGCCTGCAGGCGGAGATCCAGGCCGTGCACGCCCGTGCGCGCACGGCGGACGACACCGACTGGCGCGCGATCGTCGCCCGCTACGACGCGCTCGCGATGTTCGCCGACTCCCCGTTCGTCGCCCTGAACCGTGCGATCGCGCGCGGCATGGCGTTCGGGCCGCAGGCGGGCCTCGACGACCTCGCCCTGCTCGAGGCATCCGGCCGGCTCCGCGACTACCACCTGCTGCCCGCCGCGCAGGCCGACCTGCTCCGCCGACAGGGCGACGCGGATGCCGCGGCCGCGCGCTACCGCGAGGCCATCGCGCTCGCCCGCACGGCGCCCGAGCGCCGTTTCCTCGAGCTCCGGCTCGCCGAGCTGCACGTCGACTGACCGGGCGGCATCCACCGATCGGTGGAGGCGAAGATCGACCGCCCCACGGCTACCGGCCCGCCCCGCCTGGGAGGAGGCTCGAGGCATGGACACCACCCCAGCAGTCCGGATCCGCGGACTCCGCAAGCAGTACGGCACGGTCGCCGCCGTCGACGGCATCGACCTCGACATCCCGCGCGGCGAGACCTTCGCGCTGCTCGGCCCGAACGGCGCGGGCAAGTCGACCACGATCGAGATCCTCGAGGGCTACCGCCTCCGCACCGGCGGCGACGCGAGCGTGCTCGGCGTCGACCCGGCGCGCGGGGACCTCGAGTGGAAGTCCCGCATCGGCATCGTGCTCCAGTCGGGCACCGAGAGCGGGGCGATGACCGTGCGCGAGCAGCTCGCGCACTTCGCCGGGCTCTACCCGCGCCCCCGCGACGTCGACGAGGTGATCGCCGCCGTCGGGCTCGAGCAGAAGGCGCGCACGCGCATCGCGAAGCTCTCCGGCGGCCAGCGACGACGCCTCGACGTCGCGCTCGGCATCATCGGCCGGCCCGAGCTGCTGTTCCTCGACGAGCCGACGACCGGCTTCGACCCCGAGGCCCGACGCGAGTTCTGGGACCTGATCCGTTCGCTGAAGCAGGAGGGCACGACCATCCTGCTCACGACGCACTACCTCGACGAGGCGGCGCAGCTCGGCGACCGGGCGGGCATCATCATCGACGGCCGGCTCGTCGATGTCGGAGCCGTCCACGAGCTCGGCGGCGCCGAGGCGCGCGTGCCGATCGTCCGCTGGCGCGACCGCGACGGCGACGTCCGGGAGGTCCGCACCGAGCGACCGGCCGAGATGGTGGCCTCCGTCGCACGCGACCTCGGCACCGAACCCGCCGACCTCGAGGTCATCCGTCCGAGCCTCGAGGACATCTACCTGGACCTGGTCCGCGCCTCCGGCGCCGAGACCCGCGAGACCGAGGAGGCCCGCTCATGAGCACCACCGAACTGACGACCGCAGCCGGCTCCGCCGCCGACATCCGTCGCCCCGGGCGCCTCGCGCTCGGCGCCGCCCGCATCGGCTACGAGGTGAAGAGCTACTTCCGTTCGCCCGACGCCGTGTTCTTCACCTTCCTGTTCCCGTTCATCATGCTCGGCATCTTCACGGCCGCGTTCAGCTCGGCCGGCGACATCCAGCCCGGCCCGGGCACCGAGGGGATCTCGGTCGGCGCCTACTACCTGCCGGGCCTGCTCGCCGCGGGCATGCTGCTCTCGGGCGTCCAGAACCTCGCCATCGACATCGCGATCGAGAAGGGCGACGGCACGCTGAAGCGCCTCGGCGGGACACCGCTCTCGCCGGTGTCGTACTTCATCGGCAAGATCGGCCAGGTCTTCGTGACCGGCGTGCTCCAGGCCGCACTGCTGCTGGTCGCCGCCGCGACGATCTTCGGCATCGCGCTGCCCACCGAGCCCGAGAAGTGGCTCACCTTCGCCTGGGTGTTCGTGCTCGGCGTCGGCACCTCGGCCCTGCTCGGCATCGCGCTCTCCTCGGTGCCGCGCTCCGGCAAGTCGGCGGCGGCCGTCGTGATCCCGATCCTGCTCGTGCTCCAGTTCATCTCGGGCGTGTACCTGCAGTTCTACCAACTGCCCGAGTGGATGCAGAACGTCGCGAGCCTGTTCCCGCTCAAGTGGATGGCGCAGGGCATGCGCGCGGTGTTCCTGCCCGAGGACTTCGCGGTGCTCGAGCAGAACGAGGCGTGGGACCTCGGTTGGGTCGCCGTGGCGCTCCTGGCCTGGCTCGTGATCGGCCTCGTCCTCAGCCGCCTCACCTTCCGCTGGATCCGACGCGACGCGTGATCGCTGCGCGACGCGAGAGCCCTGTGGGAGCCTGAGTCCATGCAGAACGTGCGGTGGTGGGATGCCGCGGCGGTCGCGGTCGCGGTCGTGATCGCCGCGATCTCCCTGCTCGACCCTCCGTTCGGCGCCGACGACGTCGGCGTCTGGGCGGTCGCGGGGGCGTTCCTCCTCGTCCACCTGGCCTGGGGGCGCAGGTGCGTGCCGGTCGCGACGCCCCGCACGCACCTGGCGATCTCGATCACGTACGCGGTGCTCCTCGCGGTCGGCACCACGATCGAGCCGTCGTTCGCGATCCTGCAGGCGTTCCTGTACCCGTTCGTCTGGTCGACGTCGCCGAACACCCGCAGCGCGATCGTCGCGAACGTCGCCATCGCGGTCGCGATCGTCGTCGGCTACGCCGTGCGGGCGTGGCCCGCCGGCCTCGCGGTCGGCGCCGCGGTGGCGACGCTGTCGGTCGGCTTCAGCATCGCGCTCGGCCTCTGGATCACGCGGATCGCGCAGTTCGGCGAGGAGCGCGCGCGCCTGCTCGACGAACTGCAGGCCGCGCAGGGCCAGCTCGCCACGATGCACCGCGACGCGGGCGTCGCCGACGAGCGGGCCCGGCTCGCCCGCGAGATCCACGACACGATCGCGCAGAGCCTCACGGGCATGGTCATGGTCGCGCAGCGCACCGAGCGGCGCCTCGCCGGCGTCGACGGCGACGCCGCGGCATCCGCACGGGGCGACGTCGAGCTCATGGAGCGGATGGCGCGCGACGCGCTCACCGAGGCGCGCGGACTCGTCGCATCGCTCGCACCCATCGAATCGGACGGGGGCCTCGGTGAGGCGCTGCGGCGACTGGCAGAGCACTTCGAGCGCGAGACCGGCGTCCGGGTCTCGGTGACGACGGATGCCGCAGGGCTCGACCGGGAGCTCGAGGTCGTGCTGCTGCGCTGCGCGCAGGAGGCGCTCGCGAACGTGCGCAAGCATGCGCACGCGACATCCGCCGAGGTCGTCGTCACGACCGCCGGGACGCCTCCGGAGGTCGTGCTCGCGGTGCGCGACGACGGCGTCGGTCCGGGCGGGGCGTCGCCCGGCGACGGCGGGTTCGGACTGGCCGGCATGCGCGACCGCGTCGCCCTGGTGGGCGGGCGGCTCGAGTTCGGTGCGGGACGCGACGGCGGGACGTCGCTGCGGGTGGTCGTCCCCGCGAGCCGGGCTGAGGAACGACGCGACGAGACGGCGGGAGCCGACGCATGAGCGCATCGATCCGGGTGGTGGTCGCCGACGATCATCCCATCGTCCGTTCGGGCATCGTCGGGCTGCTCGAATCGGAACCGGGCATCGACGTGGTCGGCGAGGCCGTCGACGGCGGCGAGGCCGTGGCCCTCGCGGTCGAGCTGCGACCCGACCTCGTGCTCATGGACCTGCGGATGCCCGTGCTCGACGGCGCCGCCGCGACCGCGCGGATCCTCGCGGCCGCCGGCGCCGCCGGCACCCGGGTGCTCGTGCTCACCACCTACGAGACCGACGACCACATCCTCGCCGCGATCGAGGCGGGCGCGAGCGGCTACCTCCTCAAGGCCGCACCGCAGGAGGAGATCCTCGCCGGCATCCGCTCGGTCGCTGCCGGCGAGACCGTGCTCGCGCCCTCCATCGCGGCCAAGCTCGTCGCCCGCGTGCGCACGGGCGCGACCGCCGCCGCGGCCCCCTCGCCCGCGCTGTCGCCGCGCGAGCTCGAGGTGCTCCGGCTGGTGGCCGACGGACGGTCCAATCCCGAGATCGCCCGGGCGCTCCACATCGGCGAGGCCACCGTGAAGACCCACCTCATCCACGTGTTCGAGAAGCTCGAGGTCGGCGACCGCACGCGCGCCGTCACGCGCGCGATGGAACTCGGGCTGCTCTGAGGTCGCGAATCCCGGTCGCGCCGAGTCGTGCGCGTCGCGTGGTGCGCGTCTCGCCGGTCACGCCGCGTCGTGCGCGTGTTCGCCACGACGGCCTCCCCCGGCCCGTACGCTGGGCCGGTGGGATCCCGTCGATCGACACCGCGCACTGGGCGCGAGGGGCGGCGCACGGGTCGCCCGCGGCGCGGCGCGCGCGCCGCGCTCCCGGCGCCCGGACGCGATCGCATGCTGCCCGCCTCGCCCGACGGCGAGGGCGTGTTCGTCGTCCTGAACCGGGCCGCCGGCACGAGCGTGGTCCGCTCCGACCCTGCGGCCGTGCTGCGCGACCGGCTCCCGGAGGCCGAACTGCACGTCCTCTCGCCCGGTGAGGAACCCGGCGCGGTCGTCGCCGACGCCCTCGCGCGGCCGGCACCGCCGCGCATCGTGGGCGTGTGCGGCGGCGATGGATCCCTGGGCGCGGTCGCGCACGCGGCGCGCGCCGCGGGGGTGCCGCTGCTCGTCGTGCCCGGCGGCACCTTCAACCACTTCGCGCGCACGGCGGGCGTGGCCTCCGCCGACGACGCCGTCGACGCCCTGCAGGCCGGTGAGGGCGTGCGAGCGGATGTCGCCGAGCTCGCGTTCGGCGAGGCCGACCCGATCACGGTCATGAACTCCGCGTCGGTCGGCGTCTATCCCGACGTCATCGCGCTCCGCGAGCGCGTGCGGCCCCGACTCGGGAAGTGGCTCGCAGGGATCTTCGCCGCCGAACGCGTGCTGCGACGCTCCGAACCGGTCGCGGTCGTGATCGGCGGGCGCCGGGCCGAGGTCTGGGCGCTCTTCGTCGGCGTCGGCCGCAACGACCGCGGCATCCACGCGCCCCTGCAGCGGCGGGAGCTCGACGACGGCATGCTCGACGTGCGGGTGCTGCACCGCGGCTCGCGGACGGGCGCGATCGCGGCCCTCGCCTTCGGGCAGCGCGCGGCGGCGGTGCTGCGTCGACTCCGACTCGTGCCCGAGCGCGTCGAGGCGTTCACGACCACCGAGCTCGAGGTCGACGTGCGACCGAGGAACGGGCAGCCGCCGGGATTCGTGCACGACGGCGAGGTCGCGCTCGACGCGCCTGCCGCGGCATCCGCCGACCTGTCGGCCCCCGGCTATCGCACGCGGATCCGGGTGGTGCCGGCGGGGGTCGACGTCTACCGGCCGGCGACGCGGCCGGTCGCCGGCTGAGGTCAGCCGAACTCGACGACCGGAACTCCCGACTCGACCGCCGCGCGGGCGAGCCGGTCATCGAAGGTCGCGAGCGGAAGCCGCGTCGTCATGGCGGCGTCGAGCACGCAGCAGTCCGGCAGCTTCAGCCCGGTCTCGACGCGCAGTCGCGCGAGCCGGAACGCCCCACCTTCGCCGGGTGACCACTCCGCGATGCCGAGCGAACCGAGGTGCTGCTCGGCGACCGCGCCCCGCCCGACGCGGATCGGTCCGACGAGGACCTCGGTCAGCGTCATGGCATGCAGCAGGAACCCCTCGTCGGGGTGGTCCCGGAAGAACTGCGTGGCGGTGGCGTGGTGCGCGTCGTGCGAGGCGAGGTGCGCGATGACCACGCTCGCGTCGAGCACGATCACTCGGGCCACTCCGCACGCAGGTCCTCGAGGTAGCCGGGCTCGTAGGCGACATCGAGGGCGCCTTCGGTGAGATCGACCGTGGCTCGCCACTCGCCGGCCCGTTCGCGCTCCTCCTCTTCGAGCGTCGCCGCGGCGCGCTCGAAGATGTGCGAGACCAGCTCGGCCCGACCAGCACCGGGCCACGCTCTCGCCGCGGCGCGCAATGCGCGCTCGACCTCCGGGGTCTCGGTGACCTGGAATCGCGGTCGAAGGGTGGGCATGTCCCGAAGTGTACCACCGCGAGAAGCGGTGCAACACCTCCGATCGCGAGACGACGCATCGACACCGCGAGCCGCGGCATCCGTCATCGGACCCTAGAGTTCGACGCCGACCAGCACCGGCTCGGGGTGCAGCACGATCCCGAATTCGGCCTGCACGCGCCCCTGCACGAACCGGGCGAGCTGGGCGAGCTCGTCGGCGCTCGCGCCGCCCCGGTTCGTCACCGCGAGCGTGTGCTTCGACGAGATCGCCGCGCGCGAGCCCGGCAGGGCGAAGCCGCGACGGATGCCGCTGTGCTCGATGAGCCACGCCGCCGACAGCTTCACCAGCGGCTCGCCCGGATCGGCGTGGGCGTGCGCCTCGGCGGCCTCGGCCTCGGCCTGGTGGGCGAGGAACGCGTCCAGCGGCGACTGCGCCTCGAGCTCCGCGAGCGGCACGACCTCATCGGGTTCCTCCGGCTCGACGTACCATCGCGGGGCGTCGCCCGGCAGCGTGCGCGCGACGCGCTCCGACACGATCGGGTTCGTGAAGAACGACCCGGCGCTCACCGAGTCGGGGTCGTCGGGGTCGAGCACCATGCCCTTGCCCGAGCGGAGGGCGAGCACGGCCTCGCGCACGTCGGCGATCGGCACGCGGTCGCCGAGCTGCACGCCGAGTGCGCCCGCGAGCTGCGCATAGGCGACGGGCGTGCCGAGCGCCTGGCCGAGCACCTCGCGCTCGGCGGTGGTGTCGTGCAGGGCGACCTCGATCGAGACGACGACCCCGGCGAGCCCCTGCTTCAGCACCGACGTGCGGTAGCCGAGCTCGAGTTCGTCGGCCGACATGCGGCGCGGAACGTCGGCGCCCTCGTCGAGGAACTCGATGCCGATGAGCACGTCGGAGAGCTCCTGGCCGTAGGCGCCGATGTTCTGCACCGGCGCGGCGCCGACGGAGCCGGGAATGCCGCTCAGCGCCTCGAGCCCCGAGAAGCCCCGCTCGACGGTGAAGGCCACGAGCTCGTCCCAGACCTCGCCGGCCTGCACGCGCACGTGCACGCTGCCGGGTTGCGCGCCCGGGAGCACCTCGATCCCCTTCGTGGCGATCCGGATCACCGTGCCCGGGAAGCCGTCGTCGCCGACGAGCAGGTTCGAGCCGCCGCCGACGACCATCCATCGCTCGCCGGACGCGTCGGCCTCGCGCACGAGGTCGACGAGTTCGCCCTGCTGGTTCGCCGTGACGAGACGATCGATCGGGCCGCCCACGCGAAGTGTCGTGAGGTCGGAGAAGGGGGTGCCGTGCTGCTCGGCACTGCCGGCCGGAGCGCCGGATGCGGCGGGCTCGCCGCTGCCGTCTGGGGTGCCTGGCTCGCTCATCTCAGGCGAGCACCACGCGCACCTGCGCCTTGCCGAGCACCGTCGCCCCCTCGAAGCTCACGGTGAGGTCGATGCGAACGGTGCGCGCCTCGGCGTCGAGCTGGCCGACCTTCGCGGTGACGAAGACATCCGCCCCCGCCTCGGGGTCGACGACCACCGGCCGGGTGAAGCGCACCTGGTAGTCGGCGACGCGAGCCGGGTCGCCCGCCCAGTCGACGACGGGCTGCACGGCGAGGCCCATGGTGAGCATGCCGTGCGCGAGCACGCCCGGCAGGCCCACCGACGCGGCGACGTCGTCACGGTAGTGGATCGGGTTGAAGTCCCCGGACGCGCCCGCGTAGCGGACCAGCGAGTCCCGGGTCAGGTGGAACTCGCGCTCGGCGACGACGTCGCCGACGGCGAGCGCGTCGAAGTCGGGGGCGGCGGGGGCCGCGACGGTCTCGGGCATCAGTCGTCTCCTCGCACGACGAGGGTGGAGATCGCGGTCACGACGTGGGCGCCGTCCGCGTCGGAGATCACGGACTCGGCGGTGACCATCGAGTGCGCGCCGAGGGTCTTGACGCTCGAGACGGTCAGCTTCGCCGTGAGCTCGTCGCCGGCCACGATCGGGCGGGTCGAGGTGAACCGCTGGTCGCCGTGGACCACGCGCGTGAAGTCGATGCCCGCGTCGGGCTCGGCGAGCAGCTGCGCGAGCGTGTGCTCCTGCACGACGACCGCGAAGGTCGGCGGCGCGACGATGTCGGCGTGGCCGGCCGCGCGCGCGGCGTCGACGTCGTGGTTGATCGGGTTGGTCGCGAAGACGGCGCGCGCGAACTCGCGCACCTTCTCGCGGCCGACGAGGTACGGCGCGGTCGGCGCGAAGTCGCGCCCCTGCAGCTCGGGGTTCACTGGCACCGTGCCAGTCTACGCAGCACGCCTCGCGGGGCCTCGCCTGCGCCTCGGCTTCCGCGTCCCCGCCCTGCGTGCACCGAGTGGATGCCGAATGCACCGCCCGTCGGCCGCTCCGGTGCATTCGGCATCCACTCGTCGGGCGCACCCGAGCGCAGCGAGCGGGCTGCGCCCGACAGGCGCCGGCGCGGGCGTCAGCGCTTGCCGCCGCCGAGGAGCCCGCCGAGCAGGTCGCCGAGCCCGCCGAGACCGCCGAGACCGCCGGCCGATCCGCCCGACGCCCCCGATCCGGCGGCGGCGCCGCCGAGCAGGCCGCCGAGCAGGTCGCCGATGCCGCCGCCCCCACCCGTCGGGGCATCCGACGACGTTCCCTGCTGGCGCTTGGCGAACTGGCCGGCGAGGAAGCTCAGCACGATCGGCGCGAGGATCGGCAGCAGCTTCTGGATGAGCCCCGGCTCGGCCTTTCCCTCCGCGGACCCGAGCTTCTGCACCACCTGGTCGGTGTTCGCGCCGAAGACGTTGTGCACGATCCGGTCGCCGTCGTCCTCGTCGACGTCGTCGAGGTCCACGCCGCCGTCGAACAGCTGCGGCGGATGGTGCTGCACGGCGCGTTCGAGCGAGGCCGCGCCCGCGGCATCCTGCGCATTCGCGCCCATGCCCCCCAGCAGCGCCGGCAGGGCCTGGTCGACCGCCGCCCGCGCGGTGGCCTCGTCGACGCCGAGGCGTGATGCGAGGTCGGCGATCGGGATGTTGGCGATGATGTCGTCGTACGAGGCCACGGGCCGTCCTTCCGCCTGTGCGCCCTCCCCCGGGCGCCCTCGTTCACGCTAGCCGTCGCCGACGGCGCGCGGAACCCCGCCCGAGTGCCGCGCCACGCGGGTCAGTCGGCCTCGCGGAGCCGCGAGAGACGGAGCCGCAGCGCGTCGAGCAGCAGCTCGAGTCCCTCCTCGAACGCGCGGTCGGACCGTGCGGCGCCGCGCTCGGCGCCGGCGAGCAGCCGCCCGAGGGTCCGGGTGGGTCCCTGCGGCTGCCAGATGTCGTCGGGCGAGGCGAGGTCGAGGCCGAATCCGAGCGCGAACGAGTCCAGGATCGCGACGACAGTGAGCACCTCGTCCTCGGGGAACCCGGCGTCGAGCAGGCCGGTGGCGAGGTTGTCGTAGCTCGCGATGACGAGCGCGTCGGTGATCGTCTTTCCCACGATGAGCGGGATGGCGTTGGGGTGCTCGGCGTACATGCGCCGTTCGGCGCGCATCGTCGCCGCGACGATCTCGTCCCAGGCGCCCTCGGGCAGCCCGGGCAGGTACTGCGCCGCGAGGCGGCCGCGGATGAGCTCGATGATCTCGTCGCGACCGCGCACGTGGTTGTAGAGCGAGGAGGGCGTGACACCGAGCGCGCGGGCGAGGGCGTTGACGCCGAACGGCTGCCCCGAGTCGACGAGTTCGAGCGCCGCGTCGGCGATGCGGTCGGCGGACAGCAGCGGGACCTTCGGCCTCGGCATGCGCACCTCCTCGTCGCGCCCAGCCTAGGGCTGCGTCGGAACGGATTCCGAATCACCCCTTCCCAATGGGCGGGTCGGGGTGAATAATAAACGAACACCATTCGTTTAAGCGGATGCCACACCCGGCGGACCGCGAATCCTCCCCCCGCACAACGACGTGCACTCCCCGACAGGAGACTCCCGTGACCGACCACACTCCCACCGCGCGCGTGCCGCTCCGCCTGCCGGGCGCCGTCGCGACCTTCGGCATCGGCATCGCCGGCTACCTCGGCGTGAACCTCTCGCCGTACATGATCGCCGCGCTCCAGGCCGCCCTCGGCGCCGACGTCCTCACCGCCAGCTGGATCGTCACCGCGACGCTCCTCGCCACCGCGATCACCGGCCTCGTCGTCGCCCGGCTGTGCGCCGGCCCGCAGCGACTCGCGGTCGCCCGGATCGGGCTCGCGGTCGCCGCCGCCGGCTTCGGCATCGCCGCGTTCGTCCCGGCGCCCGCCGCCGTCGTCGCCGGACTCATCGCCGGCGGCATCGGCGCGGGTGGCGCGGTCGCCTCCTCGGGCGCCGCCCTCGCCGCCTTCATCAACCCGGAACGGGTCGCCGGCGTCAACGGCCTCGCGAACCGCGCCGTGATCACCGTGATCCTCGCGATCGTGCCGATGATCGGCCTCGCACCCGCGAGCGTGTTCGGCGTGCTCGCCGTGTTCTCGCTCGGCATGCTCGCCACCACGGCCTGGCTGCCGGCGGCGCCGATCCTCGCGCCCGTCGCGAACGACGCGGTCGCGGCATCCGGCACCGGACGCTCGATCGGCTCGCGACGCGTGACGATCGCCGGGCTCGCCCTGCTCGTGTGCTTCGCCCTCTGGGCCGTGAGCGAGGACTCGCTCTGGGCGATGGCCGGCGTCATCGGCGCCGAGCAGGCCGCACTCACCCCCGAGGGCCTCGGCCTGGCGCTGAGCGGCGCCACCGCGGGCGGCATCCTCGGGGCCATCCTCATCACGGTCGTCGGCGACCGCTTCGGGCGGGCGCTGCCGCTCGCGATCCTGCTCGCCGCGGGCGGCGTCCTGAAGATGATCGAGGCCACCGTGACCGACCCGACCGCGTTCATCGTCGTGTTCATCGTGTGGAACACGATCTACGCGATCGCGTTCCTCTACTTCGTGGCGACCGCCGCGGCGCTCGACGCCGACGGCCGCTGGTCGGGTCCGCTGCTCGCGGTCTACCTCGTCGGCTCGGCGCTGACGCCCGTCATCGGCGCCGCGCTCGTCGAGGCGTTCGGGTTCGCGGGCTTCGGCATCGTGCTGGGTGTCGCGAGCTTCGCGCTCATCACCCCGGTGGTCCTCGTCGCACGCTTCTCGCGCGAGGCGCAGGCCGCCGAGGCGGCGACGGATGCCGCGGCCGCGCGCCCGGCGTCCGCCGACGCCGCCGACGCGCGGGAGGTCCGAGCATGAGCCGCCGCACCGTGTACGTGAACGCCCGCGTGTTCACCGCCGGCGAGGTCGAGTGGGCCGAGGCGATCGCCGTCGACGGCGGGACGATCCTCGCCGTCGGGACGGAGGACGAGGTGCGGGCCGCCGCCGCGGCCTCCGCCGTCGGGGCCTCCGCCGCTGCGCCCGATGCGCCCGGCGCGGGCGAGACGTCCGACGTCGACGTCGTCGACCTCGACGGGCGGCTCGTGCTGCCCGGCGTCGTCGACGCGCACACGCACCTCGTCATGATGGGCGAGGCGCTCGGCCGGGTCGGCCTGACCGACGCGCGCTCGCTCGACGAGATCCGGGCGCGGCTCGTCGCGGCGCACGCCGCGGCACCCGACGCGCCGCGCGTGCTCGGCCGCGGATGGCTGTTCGACTCGGTGCCGGGCGGCGCGCCCACGGCCACGATGCTCGACGAGGTGCTGCCCGACGTGCCCGTCTACCTCGACGCGAACGACTACCACTCGTGCTGGGTGAACGAGGCGGCGCTCGCCGAGCTCGGCATCACGCGCGACACCCCCGACCCGATCGGCGGCCGCATCGGCCGCGACGCTGCCGGCGAACCCGACGGCATGCTCTACGAGACCGCGGCGCAGCAGTACGCCTGGGAGCACCTCGCCGAGCAGGCGACCGACGCCGATCGCGATGCCGCCGTCGAGCGGACGATCGCCGCGTACCTCGCGGCGGGCGTCACGGGTGTCGTCGACATGGCGTTCGACGAGCTCGGGCTCGCCGCGTTCCGGCGGGCGGCGGAGCGGCGCGGCGGCACGCTGCCGATCCGCGTCGTGGCGCACTGGTTCGTCGCGAACACGGGCGACGAGGCGCAGAACCTCGCCCAGGTCGAGCGCGCGGTCGCGCTCGCCGCGGAGGTCGACACGCCCTGGCTCCGGATCGCGGGCATCAAGCTCGTGCTCGACGGCGTCATCGACGCGTGCACGGCCGCGATGCGGCATCCGTACGTCGACGGCTCGAACGCCGAGCCGATCTGGCCGGCGGACGCCCTCGAGCCCGTGGTCGCCGCCGCGGACGCCGCGGGCCTGCAGGTCGCGATGCACGCGATCGGCGACGCGGCGAGCGGCATCGCGCTCGACGCGCTCGAACACGCGCACGCCGTCAACGGCGAACGCGAACGCAGGCACCGCATCGAGCACCTGGAGTACGTCGACCGGGCGGATGTCGCGCGGCTCGCGCACCTCGGCGTCGTCGCGTCGATGCAGCCCGTGCACGCCGACCCGGCGATCTGGGCGAACTGGGCCGCGATGCTCGGCGACGAGCGGGCCGACCGCGGATTCCCATGGACCGAGATCACCGACGCGGGGGCCGTCCTGGCGTTCTCGACCGACGCGCCGACGGCGCCGCACGAGGCGCTGCCCAACCTCTACGTCGCCGCGACCCGGCGGTCGGCCCTCGACGACGCGTTCCCTGCGAACCATCCGGAGTACGCGGTACCCCTGGCGGATGCGGTGCGCCACGCGACGCGCGACGCCGCGTACTCGTGCCGCGAGGAGGACGTTCGCGGACGGCTCGCCCCGGGGCTCGCGGCGGACTTCGCCGTGATCGACCGCGACCCCTTCGAGCTCGGGGACGACGCGCTGCTCGAGGCCCGCGTCATCCGCACGGTCGTCGCGGGGGCCACCGCGTACGAGGCCGGGTCGCGCCTCGCCGAGGTGACGGACGGCGCGGAGCGCGCCGTCGCCTGACGCGTCACGCCCTGCGCCGCGGCGCCGCGGCGCAGGGCCGGCGCGCCCGCGCCCTCGGCGCCGCCCGGTCCTCGGCGCCCGCCCGGCGCACGCATTCGCAGGATGTCCCGCCCGATGCCGCGCCCATCGGGCGGGACGTCCTGCATTTCATTCACGCTTGACTTATATAAGCAGTGAGCGAATAATGGCGTCCGTGCACGCGCTCGACATCCTCGGAGACCCGGTCCGACGCCGGATCCTCGAGCTGCTCGCCGACGGCGAGCTGGCCGCGGGCGACGTCGGGCGCATCGTGCAGGCCGAGTTCGGCATCAGCCAGCCCGGGGTCTCGCAGCACCTGCGCGTGCTGCGGGAGTCCGGGTTCGCGTCCGTGCGCGCCGAGGGCACGCGTCGCCTCTACGCGCTCGATCCCGAGCCGCTCGCCGAGGCCGCGCAGTGGTTCACGCCGTTCGAGCGGTTCTGGACGCCGCGCCTCGACGCCCTCGGCACCGAGCTCGCGCGCGGGCGCCGGCAGCGCCGGCTCGCGGCATCCGCCGACCCGGGCGCACCCTCGCCGCCCGGCCCGCCGGACCGACCCGGAACGCCGGCACGTCCCGGCCCGCCTACGACCGAGCGCCCGAGCCGTCCCGAGACGACCGAGGCGCAATCCCCCGAGCAGGAGCACTGACATGGACATCCGAGCCCAGATCGGCGCGGTCGACCGCGGCGCCGTCACCGAGGAGCGCGACGGCGAGCGCATGCGCGTGCAGAGGCTCGCCCAGACCTACCCCTCCCCGATCGACGACGTGTGGGACGCCCTCACGACGGCCGAGCGCATCCCCCGCTGGTTCCTGCCCATCAGCGGCGACCTGCGCCTCGGCGGCCGGTACCAGTTCGAGGGCAACGCCGGCGGCACCGTCACCGAGTGCGACGCGCCGAACTCGTTCACCGCGACCTGGGAGTACGGCGGCGGCACGACGTGGATCACCGCCCGGCTCACCGAGGTCGATGCCGAGCACACGCGCTTCGAGCTCGAGCACGTCGCACGCGCCGCCGACGTGACCGACGAGATGTGGGAGCAGATGGGCCCCTCCCCCACCGGCATCGGCTGGGACGGCGCCCTGCTCGGCCTCGCACTGCACTTCACCACGCGCGAGATCCGGCCCGACGACTCCGAGGCGTGGCTGCAGACCGACGAGGGCATGGCGTTCATGCGGCTCAGCGCCGACCGGTGGGCCGAGGCGGATGTCGCGGCCGGCTCCGATCCGACGACCGCGGCGGCCGCGGCCGACCTCGTGTACGGGATGTACACGGGCGCCGCGCCCGCCCCGACGGGCGAGTAGCGGGAGCGGGCCGGCGCGCCCGCCCGAGCGTGCGCGGGGCCCCGCGACGCCGAACCGCCCCGCCGGGTGTCGCCGGCGGGGCGGTTCGCGTTCACGCGCGGGGCCGGCACGGTGAGGAGACGCCGGCCCCGCACGGGCTCAGTCGGCGGATGCCCGCGAGAGCACCTCGCCGCGGAAGAACGCCGGGCGCTTGACCGCCTGCCAGACCATGATCACGACGCCCGTGAGCAGCACGACCATGCCGAGGATGAACACGAGGCCCACCCCGCCGATGTTCGACCCGCTGCCGTAGTCGGGGTCCATGCTGTCGACGAGCGTCGTCACGAACAACACCGACAGGATGACACCGCCCACCAGCGGGAACAGCAGCGTGAAGAAGAACTCGCGAACCGAGCGGAACCACGTCCTCCGGAAGAACCACACCGCGGCGAACGCCGTGATGCCGTAGTAGAAGCAGATCATCATGCCGAGCGCCGTGATCGTGTCCCACAGGACGTTCTCGCTCACGAACCGCATGACCGCGTAGAAGACCGAGGCCACGACCGCGGAGACGATCGTCGCGTACCCGGGCGTGAAGAAGCGCGGGCTGACCTGTGCGAACTTCTCCGGCAGCGCGCCGTAGTGCCCCATCGCGAGAAGCGTGCGCGCGGGCGACACGAAGGTCGACTGCAGGCTCGACGCCGAGCTCGTGAGTACCGCGAGCGACACGAGGATCGCGAGAGGGCCGAGCACCGGGCCCGCCAGTGCGAAGAACACGTTGTCCTGGATCTCGGGGTTGCCGAGACCGTACTCGCCCTCGCCGACCCCCGCGAACGAGATGAGCGAGACGGAGATGAGCAGGTAGAGCGAGACGATGATGAGCACCGACAGGGTCGCGGCGCGACCCGGGGTCTTCTCGGCGCCCTTCGTCTCCTCGTTCATCGTGAGAGTGACGTCCCAGCCCCAGAAGATGAAGATCGACAGCGACAGGCCCGCCGCGAGCGCGCTGAAGTCGCTCACCGCGAACGGGTTGAACCAGCTGAGCTCGATCGGCGTCGCGTCGAACGCGTTGCCGTTCGCGACCTCGACGAGGGCGGCGACCGAGAACACGACGAGCACGAGCACCTGGAACCCGACGAGCCAGTACTGCAGCTTCTGCGTGGTGCGCATGTCGCGGTACGAGATCATCGTCGCGCCGAGCATGAACAGCAGGCACACCGCCACGTTCACGAACGGGTTCGCCGCGATGTCCGCGATGTCGGGGTTCCCGACGATCTGCGAGATCGCGAGGAACAGGAAGTCGACCGCGATGCCCGCCAGGTTCGAGAGCACGAGGATCGTCGCCGCGACGAGGCCCCAGCCGGCCATCCACCCGATCCACGGGCCGAAGGCCCGCGTCGCCCACGTGAACGAGGTGCCCGAGTCGGGCATCCGGCGGTTCAGCTCGCGGTAGCCGAACGCGACGAGCAGCATCGGGATGAACCCGAGCAGGATGATCGCCGGAACCTGGGTGCCGACCTCGGACACCGTCGGCCCGAGCGCCGCGGTCAGCGTGTAGGCCGGCGCGATGCACGAGATGCCGATGACGATGGCGCCGATCAGGCCGACCGAACCGGCCGACAGGCCCTTCTTGGTGATGCCGTGCTCGGCCGAGTCGACCGCGCGGGTCGCCTCGGTGAGCGGAGCGGAAGTGGAGGAGTGTTGCGACATTGCAGCGTCTTTCAGGAGCGGGTGGTGCGGGGCACCACGATCATGGGCGCCGGGAGCTCACGCAGCATCTTCGCCGCGGTCGACCCCAGGAACAGGTGGCGCGGCGCCGCGAGGCGGCTCGAGCCGACGAGCACGAGCTCGCCCGGGTGCCAGTCGAGGGCGCGCACGGCGTCCTCGATGGTCTCGCCCGCTGCGGTCTCGACGGTCGCCTCGATGCCCTCGGGCAACGCCTGGCGGGCCTCGTCGAGCACCTCCTCGGCGTGCACCGAGCTCGTGAGCGCGGCGAGGTCGGCGTCGAGGCCGGCGGGAAGGTCGATGGGCACGAGCGAGAGCAGGCGCAGCGGCGCCTGCGTCGCCCGCGCGAGGCGGATGGCCGACTCGAGGAGCGCGTCGGCTCCCGGGCGCGTGCCGACCGCCGCCGTGATGCGCGTGATGCCCTGCGAGGCGGCCAGCTCGCGCGAGCCCGACGGCGCGAGGAGCACCGGCACGTCGGAGGAGTGCAGCAGCTCGTTCGCGACCGAGCCGATGCGCGACCGGCCGAGGAGGCCGCCGCGCGCGGTGCCGATCACGATGAGGCGCGCGTCGAACTCGTGGGCGGCGTCGATGAGGCCCTCGGCGAACGACTCGGCGTAGCGGAGGTGCAGCTTCGACGCGACATCCGCCCCCAGGTGCGTCGACGCCGCCTCGAGCCACTCGCGCGACTGCGCGCGCAGGTACCGCTCGTAGCCGGCATCCGCCGGGACGCTCGAGTTGCCGACCTCGGACGGCAGGACCATGACGACCTCGAGCGGCGCGTCGGCCGCGGCCGCGAGGCGGCTCGCGACCGCGAGCGCGTCGGCGCCCGCGGCGTTCGCGGTGTAGCCGACCAGGATGCTGGTGCCGGTCACGCGCGCACCTCGAGGGCCTCGAGCGCCTGCGACGCGACGAGCCGGCCCATGCGGATGGCGCCGTCGACGTGCTGGTAGCCCTTGCCGGCCATGTCGGAGCACGCGAAGCGGATCGGGCCGACGGGCGTGCGGAGGTCGGCGCCGTAGCGTGCGAGGCCGCCCATGTCGAAGCTCGCGGCGTACGCGCCGCGGGTCCACTCCTCCGAGCCCCAGTCGGACTCGTAGTAGACGACCGGGTGCTTGGCCTGCTCGCCGTAGTAGTGCGACAGCGACTCGAGGATGCGCTCCTTGCGCTCCTCGGCACTCAGACGGAAGACCTCGTCGGCGGCCTCGTCGGAGACGAACCCGACGAGCGTGCCGCGCGTGTCGCCGTGGTTGGTGTTGTCGTACGCCTCGTGCGAGAGCTCGTACGGGCTGAACGCCGTGCCCGACAGGCCCTGCTCGCGCCAGAACGGCGTCTCGTAGACGGCGTGGACCTTGATGACGAACCCCATCGAGACGTGCTGGTGCATCTGGTGCTGCAGGCGGGGCAGCGGCGGCTCGTACGAGATGCGGTCGTACAGGATGGGCGCGAGCGCGAGCACGACCTGCTTCGCGTGCACCTCGAGCGAGTCGCTGATCACCGTGACGCCCGCCTCGGGCGCCTCCGGGTTCCACCGGATGGTGCGCACCGGCTGCCCGAGCCTCACGCGGTCGCCGAGGCGCTCGGCCAGGAGCAGCGGGACCTGCTGGAGGCCGCCCACGACGCGCTTGTCGAGGATGAAGTCGGCGTCGACGAGGTTCGAGAACGACCCCGCGGATGCCGCCATGAGCAGCGCCTGCAGCGCCGAGAACGCGTGGGTCGGCTTGGTGAGCATGGCACCGGCGATGAACATGCCGATGTTGAGCTTCGCCTCCTCGTCGTCGGTCTGGGTGCCGAGCCACTCGGCGAACGAGATCTCGTCGAGCTCCTTGGCCCGCGGGTGGGCCCACGGCGCCTCGGGGTCGATCTCGGCGACGAGCTGGTCGAGCTTCTCGATCAGGCCGACGATCTCGCCCTCGGTCTGCGCGGGCACCGGGAAGATCTCGCCATCGAAGAGGCGGCGCTCGCCGTCCTCGGCGATGTAGACGTTCCTGCCCTCGCGGTAGCGCTCGTACGTCTCGAGCCCGAGCTCGTCGAGCGTCTCGATGAGCGCGTCCTGGTCGGGCGAGACCCACTGGCCGCCGATCTCGAGCATGGCGCCGTCGACGTCGCCGGTCCAGAGGCGGCCGCCGACGCGGTCGCGGGCCTCGAGCACGACGACGTCGCGCCCGGCCTTCACGAGCTCGGTCGCGGCCGTGAGGCCGGAGGCGCCTGCGCCGACGATGACGACGTCGGTGTCGATGCGTTGCATGGTGGGAGTGCTTTCTGTGCGTGTGAAGCTGACGCTCCGGAACGGAGCGAAGAGTGGGGCGGATGCCGCGGCTCGCGGCGCGCGTGCGGCGCGAGCCGCGGCATCCGTCGCCGGCGATCAGGCCGGGATCAGGGTGTACTTCGTGTCGAGGAACTCGTGGATGCCCTCGAAGCCGCCCTCGCGGCCGATGCCCGACTGCTTGACGCCGCCGAAGGGGGCGGCCGCGTTCGAGACGAGGCCCGTGTTGAGGCCCATCATGCCGGTGTCGAGGCGGTCGATCATGCGGTGACCGCGGGCGAGGTCCTGCGTGAACACGTAGGAGATGAGGCCGTACTCCGTCGAGTTGGCGAGGCGCACGGCCTCGTCCTCGTCGGCGAACGTGGTGATGCCGAGGACCGGCCCGAAGATCTCCTCGCGGAGGAGTCGGGCGTCGTCCGCGACGTCGTGGAGCACGGTCGGCGCGTAGAACGAGCCCGCGCCGTCGATCGGCGCACCCCCGGCGAGGACCGTCGCGCCCTTGGCCACGGCGTCCGTCACCAGCTCGTGCGTCGACGCGACCGCGTCGTCGTCGATCAGCGGTCCGATGTGCACGTCGTCCTCGGTGCCGCGGCCGACGCGCATCGCCTGGACGCGCTCGGTCACGCGCCTGGCGAACTCCGAGGCCACCGACTCGTGCACGATGAAGCGGTTCGCCGCCGTGCACGCCTGGCCGATGTTGCGGAACTTCGCGACCATCGCGCCCTCGACCGCCTTCTCCAGGTCGGCGTCCTCGAACACGACGAACGGGGCGTTGCCGCCGAGCTCCATCGAGGTGCGGAGGATCCCCTGCGCCGACTGCTCGATGAGCTTGCGGCCGACCTCGGTCGAACCCGTGAACGAGAGCTTGCGCAGGCGCGGGTCGGCGATGATCGGGGCCGAGACCTTCGACGAGCTCGTCGTGGTGACGACGTTCACGACGCCCTTCGGCAGCCCGACCTCCTCGAGCAGCTGCACGAACGCGATGGTCGTGAGCGGCGTGAGGGCGGCGGGCTTGACGACCACGGTGCAGCCCGCGGCGAGCGCCGGGGCGATCTTGCGGGTCGCCATCGCGAGCGGGAAGTTCCACGGCGTGATGAAGTACGACGGTCCGACGGGGCGCTGGGCGACCACGATGCGACCGGTGCCCTCGGGGTTCCAGCCGTAGCGACCGGTGATGCGCACGGCCTCCTCGCTGAACCAGCGGAGGAACTCGCCGCCGTACTTGACCTCGCCGCGCGCCTCGGCGAGCGGCTTGCCCATCTCGAGCGTCATGAGGAGCGCGAAGTCGTCGGCCCGCTCCATGAGCGTGTCGAAGGCGCGGCGGAGGATCTCGCCGCGCTCGCGCGGCGCCGTCGCGGCCCACGACGCCTGCGCGTCGACGGCCGCGTCGAGCGCGCGGATGCCGTCGGCGGCCGACGCGTCGGCGATGGTCTTGATCACGGCGCCGGTGGACGGGTCGCGGACCTCGAAGGTCTTCCCGCCCTCGGCGGCGACCCACTCGCCGCCGATGAAGAGGCCGTCGGCGACCTGGTCGAGGAGTGCGGATTCCTGCGTTGCAGTGGTCATGCTCGGATGTCCGTTTCGTTCGGTGTGCGCTGGTGGCGCGCGATCACGGGTAGAGGCCGCGGAGGCGGTGCGCCTCGGCGACACGCTCGACGGCCAGTGCCGTGGCGGCGGTGCGGAGCGAGAGGTCGCGGGCCTCGGCGTAGCCGAGGACATGACGCCAGGCGTTCAGCATCCGCTCCTCAAGTCTGCTCTCGACTTCGTCGACCCGCCACCAGTACGCCTGGTTGGCCTGGACCCACTCGAAGTACGAGACGATGACACCGCCCGCGTTGGCGAGGATGTCGGGGACGACCAGCACGCCGCGCTCCCGGAGGATGGCGTCGGCGGCGGGCGTGGTGGGGCCGTTCGCGCCCTCGACGACGACCGTGGCGAGCACGTCCGCGGCGTTGCCGCCGTGCAGCACGCCCTCGACGGCAGCCGGCACCAGCAGGTCGACGTCCTCGGTCAGCACGGCGTCGCGGTCGAGCGCGTCGCCGCCGGCGAACCCGACGACGGAGCCGGTCGCGCGCACGTGGTCCGAGAGCGCCTCGACGTCGAGCCCGGCGTCGTTGCGCACGGCGCCGTACTGGTCGCTGATCGCGGTGACGGTCACGCCCGCCTCGGCGAGGAAGCGCGCGGCGTCCGCGCCGACCTTGCCGAAGCCCTGCACGGCCGCGGTCGCGCGACCGGGCTCGATGCCGGCGTGTCGCAGCGCCGCGAGCGCGATGTGCGTCACGCCGCGGCTCGTGGCCGACGCACGCCCGAGCGATCCGCCGAGCGAGATCGGCTTGCCGGTGACGATGCCGGGCACCGTGTACCCGGAGTTCACCGAGTAGGTGTCCATCATCCAGGCCATGGTGCGCTCGTCGGTGCCGATGTCGGGGGCGGGGATGTCGCGCTCCGGCCCGATGATCGGCAGGATCTCGCTGGTGTACCGGCGTGTGACGCGCTCGAGCTCGCCGACCGAGTGGTCGCGCGGATCGATCGCGATGCCGCCCTTCGCGCCGCCGTAGGGCACGTCGAGCAGGGCGCACTTCCAGGTCATCCACATCGCGAGCGCGCGGACCTCGTCGAGGTTCACGTTCGGCGCGTAGCGGAGGCCGCCCTTGGCCGGGCCGCGGGAGAAGTTGTGCTGCACCCGGTAGCCGAGGTACACCTCGGTCTCGCCCGAGTCGCGGCGCAGCGGCACCGCGACCGCCAGCTCGCGCCGCGGGGTCGCGAGCATGCGGTGGAGGCCGTCGCCGTAGCCGAGCAGCTCGATCGCCTCGGCCAGCTGGGCGCGGGCGTCGACGAGCGGGGTGGGCTCGGCGTCGGCGATCGCGGGCACGGATGCCGCGTCCGCGAGGATCACGGGCGACGCCGTCGTCGCCGTCACGGGGTTCATGCGCTGCGCAGTCCTTCCGCGACGACCTCGAGGCCCTCGACGAGCAGGTCGTCCGAGATGGTGAGCGGCGGGAGGAAGCGGATCACGTTGCCGTAGGTGCCGCACGTGAGCACGAGCACGCCGTTGGCGTGGGCGTGCGCGGCGACCTTCGCCGTGAGCGCCGCATCGGGCGCGCCGGTGACGGGGTCGACGAGCTCGACGGCGACCATGGCGCCGCGGCCGCGGACGTCGCCGATGCGCGGGTCGGCGGTGCGGAGCGCGTTCAGGCGGCCGATGAGCACCGAGCCGATCTGCTTGGCGCGCTCGATGAGGCCGTCCTCCTCGTAGGACTCGATCGCGGCGAGCGCCGCGGCGCAGGCGATGGGGCTGCCGGCGTAGGTGCCGCCGAGGCCGCCGGCCATGGCGGAGTCCATGATCTCGGCGCGGCCGGTGACGGCCGAGAGCGGCAGGCCGCCGGCGATGCCCTTCGCGGTGACGATGACGTCGGGCACGATGCCCTCGTGCTCGCTCGCGAACCAGGCGCCGGTGCGGGCGAAGCCGGTCTGCACCTCGTCGGCGATGAAGACGACGTCGTTCGCGTTCGCCCACTCGACGAGCGCTGACAGGAAGCCGGGGGCGGGCACGATGAAGCCGCCCTCGCCCTGGATCGGCTCGATGATGATCGCGGCGAGGTTCTCGGCGCCGATCTGCTTCTCGATCTGCGTGATGGCGCGGGCCGCGGCCTCGGCGCCCGACAGGCCGCCGTCGCGGAAGGGGTAGCTGAGCGGGGCGCGGTACACCTCGGGCGCGAACGGGCCGAAGCCGTTCTTGTACGGGATGTTCTTCGCCGTGAGCCCCATGGTGAGGTTGGTGCGGCCGTGGTAGGCGTGGTCGAAGGCGACGACGGCCATCTTCTTCGTGTGGTGGCGTGCGACCTTGATGGCGTTCTCGACGGCCTCGGCGCCCGAGTTGAACAGCGCGGTGCGCTTCTCGTGGTCGCCGGGGGTGAGCTCGTTGAGCTTCTCGGCGACGGCGACGTAGCCCTCGTACGGCGCGACGGTGAAGCAGGTGTGCGTGAACGCGTCGAGCTGGGCCTTCACCGCGTCGACGACACGCGGGTTCGAATTCCCGACGCCGGTCACGGCGATTCCCGAGCCGAGGTCGATGATCGAGTTGCCGTCGGCGTCCACGATGACGCCGCCCCCGGCCGCGACGACCGAGACGGGGATGGTGTGCCCGACGCCCTTCGCGACGGCCTGCGCCTTGCGGGCGATGAGCTCCTGCGAGCGCGGGCCCGGGATGCTGGTGACGAGGCGGCGCTCCTGCGGGAGGGCGGGGCCGCCGACGGTGGTGGCCGTGGGTTCGACGATGGTCATGGGGTGCTCCGATGCGGTGACGACGGTGGCGATGTCGGGCAATGGTAGGCAGCCCGAAACGGATGCCACCCCCTCCCCGATGTACACTCGAACCCACGATGCTCGACGCGGCGTACATCGAGGAGGTTCCGTGAAGCCCACCGTGCGCACCCTGCTGGGCCGTGACGACCTCGCGCTCAGCCTGCTGACCGACGAGTCGGCGCTGCCGGCCACCGCACTCGACGCGCCCGTCCCGTGGGTGCACAACTCCGACCTCGAGGACCCGGCCCCGTTCATCGAGCCCGGGCAGGTTCTCCTCACGACCGGCACGCAGTTCGGCGCCGACTCGGGCAGCGACGACCCCGCCGGCTTCGACGCGTACGTCGCCCGCCTCGCGGGCGCCGGCATCTCGGCGCTGGGGTTCGGCACCGAGGTCGTCCGCGACGGCACGCCCGCCCTGCTCGTCGAGGCGTGCGCGAAGCACGGCGTTCCGTTGTTCGAGGTCCCCTACCGCACGCCGTTCATCCGCGTCGCACGCACGATCGCCGAGCTCAACGCGGCCGACGCGAACGCGCGCCAGGCCTGGGCGCTGCAGGCGCAGCGCGCCATCTCGCTCGCCGCGCTCCGCCCCGACGGCCTCGGTGCGACGCTCAGCGAGCTGAGCAATCGGCTCGGCACCTGGGTCGGGCTCGTGGATGCCGCGGGCGCCCTCGACCGCGAGGCCCCCGTCGGCGGACTCGGCCAGCCCGCACTCGGCGAGGTCGTCGGCGAGGCGCGCTCGATGCTCCGCCGCGGCCAGCGCGCGAGCCGCACGCTCGAGGCGGGCGCCTCGGTGGGCAGCACGCAGCGGATGACCCTGCAGACGCTCGGCGCCGGCGGCGCGCTCCGCGGCGTGCTCGCCATCGGCGACTCCCCCGAACTCGACCAGGCCGGCCGCGAGGTCGTGACCGCGGTCATCGCGCTCGCCGGGCTGGCGCTCGAGCAGAACCGCGACCTCGACCGCGCGCGGGGACACCTGCGTTCGGGCCTGCTGCGCTCGATGCTCGCGGGCGACGTCGAGCTGGCGGCCGAGGTCTCGGCGGAGATGTGGGGCCCGCTGCCGGCCGATCCCGTGCGCGTCGCCGTGGCCGACCTGCCCCCCGAGCACGCCGACCGCCTGGCGGAGTTCCTCGAGCTCCAGGTCGACGACCGCAGCGGCCGCCTCTTCTTCGGCCGCGACGGCGAATCGGTCGTCATCGTCTGCGAGGACGCCGACCGCGAGGTCGCCGACGAGGTCGCGAACGAGTTCGACGTTCCCGTGGGCGTCTCGGACGCGGCATCCGTCTCAGAGCTCGCGCGCCTGCACGAGCAGGCGCTTCGCGCCGTGGACCGAGCCCGCGAGACCGCACCGGGCGTCGTGTGGTTCGACGACATCAGCCGGCAGGGGGTGCTCGCCTTCCTCGCGCGCACCGACGCGCGCGCAGTCGCCCGGGCGACGCTCGAGCCCCTCATCGAGTACGACCGCGAGCAGGGCACGACGCTGCTGGAGACCACGCGCACCTGGCTCGAGCACGGCGGCCAGTTCGACGCGACCGCGCAGGAGCTGGGCGTGCACCGCCACACCGTGCGCAGCCGGATCGCGCTCGCCGAGAAGCTCCTCGGCCGCGACCTCTCCGGCTTCCACGCGCGCGCCGACCTCTGGGCGGCACTGCTCGCGACCGACTGACGACGGCGCGCGGCGAGCCCGCGAGGCCCTACCGGCCCCGCACGCGTCGGCGTACCCTGACGGGAGGACGAGGAGGTTCGCGATGCAGGCGACGGTCGGTGATCGGCTGGTCATCCACGGCAAGCAGGTGGGCAGCGCCGAGAAGCACGGCGAGGTCCTCGAGGTGCGCGGCTCCGACGGCGGCCCGCCGTACCTCGTGCGATTCGACGACGGACACGAGGCGCTGCTCTATCCGGGCGCCGACTGCGAACTCGAACACGCCCACTGAGGCGCTGCGGCGGCGCCCGGCGGTGTCCGCCCGGCCTGCGTCCGTCGCGACGGATGCCTCGCGATAGCGTGGAGGGCATGTTCCACTCGTACGCGGCGATCGGCGACAGCTTCACCGAGGGCGTCGGAGACGAGCTGCCCGACGGCGTCTCCCGCGGCTGGGCCGACTTCGTCGCCCTCGGCCTCGCGAAGGCCGCCGCGCCGGAGCCGGTGCGCTACGCCAACCTCGCGATCCGGGGCCGCAAGCTCGGCCCGATCATCGATGAGCAGCTCGAGGCGGCGATCGCGCTCGGGCCCGAGGTCATCAGCTTCAACGGCGGCGGCAACGACATGCTGCGCCCGCGCATGCCGGAGGAGGTCGTCGCCGACCGGTTCCGGCTGGCGATCCACCGCATCCGCGAGGCCGGGATCCACGTGCTCATGCTGAGCGGAGCGAACCCGACCGACCACCTGCCGCTCGGGCGCGTGTTCGACGCGCGCGGCTCGCGCCTCACGGTCGCGCTGCAGGACCTGGCGCAGCTCGACGGCGTGACGTTCGTCGACAACTTCGGCGACCGGTCGCTCCGCGACATCCGCTACTGGTCGGCCGACAAGCTGCACCTCAACTCGCTCGGGCACGCGAAGGTCGCCTCGAACGTGCTCACCGCGCTCGGCGTGCCGGTGCCCGAGGAATGGGGCGTCGCCGAGGTCGCCGCCGCGCCGGCGGGGAGGAAGAGCCGCAACACCGCGACGTACTACCGCGAGTACGTGCTGCCGTGGATCGGCCGCCGGCTCACCGGCCGTTCATCCGGCGACGGCCGCACCGCCAAGCGGCCCGCGCTCGAGCCCGTCGCACTCGACGCCTGACGCATGCGGGGGTCGGTCGGCTGCGGCGGGGCACCGGTCAGTCGGCGAGCACGCCCTCCACGAACGCGCGAGTCCGGCGGGCGAGGCCGTCGATGCGCGCCCACGCGTGGGCCCCGCTGCGCACCTCGGCGGGCGCGAGCGGCGCATGCAGGCGCACGTTCTCCTGGCACGACAGGTCGCTGCACACGTACGTGCCGACGGTGCTCCCGTTCCGGCCGGCCTCTCCGGCGCGACGCGCGGAGAACATGGTGACCTGGTTCGCGGGCTGCTGCGTGTGGCAGAGGTTGCACATGCCGGCGCGGAAGCGCGACGCCGGCGGATCGGCCGCCCGGAGGACGATGCCGACGGGCTCGTCGTCGATGAGCGTGACCAGGTAGCCGCGTCGGCCTGCCTTGCGGTCGCGCCAGGCGAGCGCATCGACGTGCTCCCAGTCGACCAGCAGGTACTCCAGCGGCAGCTCGAGCTCCTCGAGCTCCCGATCGGTCGCGTTCACGAACGACGACCGGAGTTCGTCTTCGCTGAGCGGACGCATCCGACCCCCCTTCGACCCGAACCAGTGTAGGCGCGTCGGCCGGGGTGCCGGACCTCAGCCGAAGCTCGGGCGCGGACGGTCGTCGGTCCGCGGGCACCACCCAGCGGGGGTCCGGTCGTAGGCGGCCGCCGGGCCGTGGGCGACCAGGCCCGCGAGCGCGTCGAGGAAGCGGTCGACGTCGTCGGCCGACGACCCGGCACCGAGGCTGACCCGCAGGCCGTTGGCGCGGGTCGCGAGGCGATCGAAGAACGGGTGCGCGCAGAAGCGACCGGCCCGCACCGAGATGCCGTGCTCCGCGGCGAGCGCGGCGGCGACGAGCCCGACCGATCCGCGCTCGAGCTCGATGGTCGCGATCCCGAGCCGGTCGTCGAGGTCGCCGAAGCCGCGCAGCACGCGGATGCCCGGCTGGGCCGCGAGGCCGTCGTGCAGCCGGGCGGCGAGGGCGTCCTCGTGCGCGCGTCGGGCGTCGTCGCCGAGCCGCTCGAGTTCGGCGAGGGCCCGCGCGAGCGCGGCGGCACCGACGACGTTCGGCGTGCCCCCCTCGTGTCGCTCGGCCCCGGTCTTCCAGTCCGCGGACGCGACCGACACCGCCTCGACCGCGCCGCCGCCGGCGAGGTGCGCAGGAGCCGCGTCGAGCCAGTCGGCTCGGCCCACGAGCGCCCCGGCCCCGAACGGCGCGTACGCCTTGTGCCCCGAGAACGCGAGGTAGTCGATGCCGGATGCCGCGAGGTCGACACGTCGGTGCGGCAGCAGTTGCGCGGCGTCCACCGCGAGTCGAGCGCCGTGCGCGTGCGCGAGCTCGGCGAGCGCGTCGAGCGGCAGCACCTCGCCCGTGAGGTTCGAGGCGCCCGTGGCCGACAGCAGTGCCGCGGGTGTGCGGGCGAGCTCCGCCGCGAGCGCGTCGAGGGTCGCGGCGAACGTCGGGCGGGCGACGACGACGCGTCGCCCGCGGCGCTCCCACGGCAGCAGGTTGGCGTGGTGCTCGATGTCGAGCACCACGGTGTCACCGGGCACGGCGCCGGCGAGCAGGTTCAGCGCGTCCGTGGTGTTGCGCGTGAGGATCACGAGGTCGTCGAGCCGAGCGCCGGCGTGCCGCGCGACGCTCACGCGTGCGTCCTCGAGCAGGGCCGTCGACGCCTGCGACGCGTAGCCCGTGCCGCGGTGCACGCTCGCGTAGTAGGGCAGCACGGCGGCGACGTGCGCCGCGACCGCGGCGAGAGCGGGGGCGGATGCCGCGACGTCGAGGTTGACGTGGCGGACCCGCCCACCGCCGAGCACCGGCACCTCGAGCCCGGCGTCGACGAGCTCGGCGAGCGGGCCGGGCGCGACGCGCGAGGCGCGGGCGTCGTCGAGCGCGCCCTGAGCGGCGGGCACGGTGGTCGCGGTGCTGGTCATGACGCCTCCTGGCTGGCGGGTCCGTCGAGGCTACGGAAGCCCGACGCGCCGCCTCAACGGCTCCTCGTCACCGTGCGTCACGACGCGACACGCGGCGCAACACGGCCCCGCTGTCAAGCGCCACGAGCACGTTTCCGCGGCGGCCGTACGATTGACCCATCCGGCGCGCTCGCGCCATCCGCCCACCCCGAACCGGAGCACCCCACGACGTGACGACGAACGAGTCCGACCAGCCCCGCGACGACCGCCCCCCGATCGAGGGCGACGCCTTCCACCGGCGCGTGCCCGACGATCGCGGACTGCAGCTCAGCGGGGTGCCCGAGCTGGTCCTGGTCGAGCCCGACGCCGAGCACGCGCGCTTCGACCGCGACGACCTCGTGGTGCGCCGCGGCCAGTTCGCGCTGCGGAACGGGCACGCGACCCCGCACGAGTCGATGGTCGAGGACCTCCTCGCCGTGGCATCCGCACTCGACGCCGCCCGCGTCGACTACCTGCTCGTGCGCCGCGACGGCGGACGGCCCGTGATCGCGGTCGACCGCCGCGACCGCAAGCGCGTGGTCCGCTCCTTCGCGCGCGCCTTCGCGAACGAGCCGTTCTACTCGGCGACGCTCATCCCCGAGAAGGCGAACGACGCACCCGACGTGCTCGTCGCCGACGGCTCGCTCTCATCGGCGCGCAAGCCGCTCGCGGTGCGCCTCTACCGACCGCGCATCGAACCGGTCGGCCGCCTGCGCTACGGCGCGGAGTCCGCCGTCCAGCTGGAGTTCTGGCGTTTCGGCGACGACGTCATCGAGGCCCCGATCGAGAACGCGCTGATGCGCCGCACCCTCCCGCGCGGCGAGGCGGTCGAGGAGACGGTGCACCTGCACGGTCGCGACTGGCGCACGCTCGAGCACATGTGGCAGCCGCTCGCGAGCGACGTCGACTTCGAGATCGACATGGTGTTCTCCTGGGTCGACGGGTCCGACGTCGAGTTCCTGCGCGAGCGTGCGCGCCGCATGCAGACCTACGTCGTCGGCGAGGGCGACGACTCCGAGGCCCGGTACCGGCAGATCGACGAGCTGAAGTACGCACTGCGCTCGGTCTACCTCTTCGCACCGTGGGTGCGCCGCATCTTCATCTGCACCGACTCGCGGCCGCCGGCGTGGCTCGCCAAGCACCCGAAGGTCACGGTCGTGCGCGCCGAGGACATGTTCGCCGACACCGAGGTGCTGCCGACGTACAACTCGCACGCGGTCGAGAGCCAGCTGCACCGCATCCCCGGCATCGCCGAGCACTTCCTCTATTCCAACGACGACATGTTCTTCGGGCGGCCCCTCTCCCCCGACCTGTTCTTCTCGCCGGGAGGCGTGACGAAGTTCGTGGAGGCGGGCACGCGCATCGGCCTCGGCGAGTCCGACCCGAGCCGGTCGGGTTTCGAGAACGCCGCGCGCGTGAACCGCGCCCTGCTCCACGAGCGGTTCGGCAAGGTCACGACGCGCCACCTCGAGCACTGCGCGGCACCGCTCCGCCGGAGCGTCATGGCCGAGCTCGAGGCGACCTTCCCCGACGAGTTCCGCCGTACCGCGGCGAGCCGCTTCCGCTCGGCGACCGACATCTCGGTGACCAATTCGCTCTACCACTACTTCGCGCTCCTCACCGGGCGCGCCGTGGTGCAGACCGACGCCAAGGTGAAGTACATCGAGACCACGCTGCAGCGCGCCCTGCCCGCGATGAAGCGCCTGCTGAAGCGCCGCGACATGGACATGTTCTGCCTGAACGACGGCAGCTTCCCCGAGATCTCCGTCGAGGAGCGCACCGAGGCCGTCATCGACTTCCTGGAGCGCTACTTCCCGTTCGCGGCGCCGTGGGAGAAGCCGCAGGCGGATGTCGCTGCCCGGACCTCGGCGACGGACGAGCGGCCGAGCCTCACGGCCTGAACCGGGGCTGCGCGCCGGCCTACGGCCGGACCGCGAGCGTCGACGGCGTGGCGGCGAACGACACCGACCCGGCGTCGGACGAGGCGGCCACGGGCGCCGCGGCATCGGCGATCACGATGCCGTCGGCCGCGAGGCGACGGGCCGACTCCTCGGCGTCGATGAAGTCGAGCGGCGCGTGCTCACCGAGCGGGACGACCGAGTGGAGCACGGTCGTCGGGTAGACGTGCACGAGGTTGAAGGCGCGCGCCCCGTCCCACCCCCGCGTTCCGCCGGCGGGCACCGTGAGGTCCTGCGTGTAGCAGCTCGCCGACGCGACCGAGACCGGCACGCCCGCGAAGGTCGCGGTCGACGAGTAGTGCAGGTGCCCGGCGATGATCGAGCGGATGTCGCTGCCCGCGACGACCTCGGCGAGCGCGGCCTGGTCGCGCAGCTCGACGGAGACCGCGAGGTCGAGCACGCTCGGCACGGGCGGGTGGTGCATCGCGAGGATCGTGCCGTGCGGCGCCGGGATGGCGAGCTCCTCGGCCAGCCAGTCGAGCTGCTCACCCGTCACCTCGCCGTGGTGGTGGCCCGGCACGGTCGAGTCGAGCGTGATCACGCGGAGGCCGGCCACGTCGTCGACGCGGTCGACGGGCCGCTGCCCGCCGATGCCGTCGCCGAGGAGGCCGCGGCGGAACGCGTCGCGCTCGTCGTGGTTGCCCATGACCCAGATCACGCGCGTGCCGAGGCGTGCGGCGACGGGGTCGACGATGCGCCGGATCAGCTCGTACGCCTCGGGCTCGCCGCGGTCGGCGAGGTCGCCGGTGAAGACGATGGCATCCGGCCGCCCACCGGACGCCTCGAACTGCTCGAAGAGCTCCTGCAGGTGCCGGTCGGCCGCGACGCGATCGTAGAGCCGCCCGCCGCCTGCGAGCAGGTGCGTGTCGCTGACGTGGACGAGGAAGTGCGACGGCCGAGGGTGCTCGGCCTGCCGGGTGCTCACGTGGGCTCCGATCGTTGCGGGGTGCGTCCGGGTGGAGACGACGCTAGCGCACCACACCGATCCGAACGACAGGTGACGACGGAGTGTGACGGGGCTGAACGCGACGGATGCGCGGCCGCATCCGGGCCCTCAGTCCTTGTTCTTGTCGGGACGGTTGCTCGCACCGGGCGGATCCGGCCGACCGTTGCCGGTGGGCTCCTCGGTCGCCTCCGGCACGGTCGTGGGCTCCGGATCGGCCGTCGGATCCGGGGCGATCGCCGGCTCGTCGGCGGGAGCGGTCGGGGCGGGCGTCGCCGACGCACTCGGCGGCGCGGTCGTCGGCGTCGGCGACCCGGACACGGGGCTGGGCATCACGAACTCGGAACCGGGTCTGGGCCTGGAGCCGTCGTCGACCGGGTCTCCTTGCTCGGCGACCGGAGGCTGGGCGATGACGGCGGCCGTCGCGGTGAACGCCGCGCCCGAGACGACGAGCGCGCCGATGACGAGCACGAGGAGGCGGTGCGCGGAGACCCACGGGAGCACCGGCCCGGCGCGGAACCGTGCGACCGCGCCCGCGACGGCCGCGAGCCCGGCCGCGATCGCGGCGCCGACGGCCGTGGCGGCCCGGCTCAGCGGCCCGGCCGAGACGGTCGGAGGGGCCGCGTGTCGGCCTCGCCGCCCCGCACCCGGGCTCGCACCGGGGTCTTCCATGCCGTCCATCGCCTCGTCCGTCGTTCCGTCGCAGTGCAGCAGCATACCTGCGGATGGGCGGGACTGCCTCCCGAACGGGGGGTCTTGACGTGCCGGGGCGGATGCGCCATCCGCTCGCCGACGAGTGGTCAGGCGACCGCCCAGCCGACGAGGTACGCCTCGACGGCGACCTGCGGCACGACGACGACCGGGCCCGCGAGGTTCATCAGCAGGTCGGAGTTCGTTCGGCCCAGCGGCAGGAACCCGCGGCTCGCGGCGCGTCGCCCGGTGACCGTGAGCACGGCCCGCCGGGACACCGCGATGAGCGCCTCGGCGGCGTCGCCGCCCGTGCTGCGGACGTCGATCTGCACGTCGGGCGCATGGTCGGCGACGCTCGCCACGGCGCGCTCGAGTGCCCGCTCGTGCATCTCGTCGCCGTCCGCCGCCCGCAGGAGGACGAGCGGCTCCCCGAGCCTCGCAGCCTCCTCGGCGGCGAAGCGCACGGCGTCGTCGCTGTCCGACCCCTCGGACACCCCGACGGCGACGCCCGACCGGCCGCGCCACGAGGTCACCGGCACGACGGCGCTCGGCGACGCGGCGACCGCGGCCAGCTGCAGGCTGCGCGAGCCCAGCGCGCGGCCGTGGAAGTACCCGACCTTGTGCGTGCCCACGACGACGAGATCTGCGTCGCGGGACGCCTCCGCGAGCGCCAGGATCGGGCTGCCGACCTCGACGACACCGCGGACGTCGACCTCGGGCGCCGACCGTCGGGCCACGTCGACCTCGCGTTCCGCGCGATCCTCCGCGGTCGCGCGGAGCTCGGCGAG
This sequence comes from Agromyces zhanjiangensis, assembly GCF_040496055.1. Taxonomy (NCBI): domain Bacteria; kingdom Bacillati; phylum Actinomycetota; class Actinomycetes; order Micrococcales; family Microbacteriaceae; genus Agromyces; species Agromyces zhanjiangensis. The sequence continues at coordinate 127,795 of NZ_JBEPKB010000007.1, forward strand.
CGCCGACCCGCCGAGGCTGCCCCACCCGTCGTCGACGACCGTGACCAGCACCAGCGCATCAGCGGTGCGCTGCGCTCGGGTCGCCGCCCATTCGACGGCGGCCCGGCTGGCGACACTCCCATCTGCGCCGACCACGATCGTCATGGGACCAGCATCCGCGCCGGTGGCCCCCGTACCGGGGCCTTTGGTCCCTCGCCCGACCGCGACACGCCGAGTGGTAGATTCGCACCATCCGCCCGGATGGAGGTGGCATGCAGCACCCCGCGCCGCTGTCGTTCCCAGAAGGTCCGCGAGCCGAGTTGGACCGCGCCCTGAGCGAGCTCGTCGAGCGCGCCGGCGAGGTCATGCGCACCCAGGGCCGGCTGCGCGCCCTCCTCAACGCGACGCGTTCGGTCATCGGCGAGATCGAGCTCGACGAGGTGCTGCGGAGCATCGTCGCATCGGCCGTCGAACTCGTCGACGCCGAGTACGGCGCGCTCGGCGTGCTCGCCCCGCAGGGCGGCCTGGAGGAGTTCGTCCACGTCGGCATGCCGGACGACGCCGTGCAGCAGATCGGGCACCTGCCCGAGGGGCGCGGCCTCCTCGGAGCGCTGATCGACCACCCCGATGCGATCCGGCTCGACATCATCGCCGACGATCCGCGATCGGTCGGGTTCCCCGCCGGGCATCCGCCGATGCGGTCGTTCCTCGGCGTGCCCGTGCGCGTGAGGGACGAGGTGTTCGGCAACCTCTACCTGACGAACCGGCGCGGCGGCGCCTTCAGCGACGAGGACGTCGAGCTCATCTCCGCCCTCGCGACCGCTGCCGGGCTCGCGATCGACAACGCCCGCCGCTACGCCGAGGCCCGGACGCGCGAGGCGTGGGCAGCGGCGTCAGCCCAGGTCGTCTCGGCCCTGCTGAACTCGTCGGTCGACGGGTCGGCGGCCCTGCTCGCCGACGAACTGGTCGACCGCGGCGCCGCGGATCGCGTCGCGATCCTCGTGGGCGACGATCGCACGTCGGTCCGGGTCCTCGAGGTGCGAGGCGAGGAGGCCGACGCCTGCCTCGCCGGCAGCGTGATCGACGCGGAACGGACCCTCGGCGCCGTCGTGCTCGAGGGCGGCGAGACGCGCGCGACTCCGGGCGGGCGCGTCGAGCAGCCCGACGCGCTGGCGCTGCACCACGACGGGTCCTGCGGGCCGGTGCTCTTCGCCGCCCTGCGGTCGGGCGGTGCGCCGCGCGCGGTGATCGCCGCCGCCCGCCGGCCGGGCGCCCCGCACTTCACGGCGGCGGAGATGCGCATCGCCGAGGACCTCGCCGACCGCGTCTCGCTCGCACGAGAGCTCGCCGCCGCACGAGAGGCCCAGCAGCGCGGTCTCCTGCTCGAGGACCGCGCGCGCATCGCACGAGACCTCCACGACCACGTGGTGCAGCAGCTCTACGGCGCGGGGCTCGACCTCGAGGCCGCGGCGGCGGACTCACCAGGCCCGGTGGCCGATCGCCTCGGATCGGCCGTCGAGGCGATCGACGAGGCCATCGCCCAGGTGCGCACGATCGTGTTCGCCCTGACGCCGCAGGACGGCGGAGCGCCGACGCTGCGCCACCGCGTGCTCGACCTCGCCGGCTCCGCATCGCGGCACCTCCCCCAGCCCGTGGCCGTCTCGTTCGCCGGCCCGGTCGACCTGCTCTCCGGGGGCGCGCTCGCGGACGAGCTCGCCGCGTCGGTCCGGGAACTGCTGTCGAACGCGGTGAAGCACTCCGGCGCGGCATCAGTCACCCTCACCGTCGTCGCCGCCGAGGGACGCGTGACGGCCGAGGTGTCCGACGACGGACGCGGCATGGGCGACTCGGCTCGGCGAAGCGGCCTCGAGAACCTCCGCGTCCGCGCCGAGCGGCTCGGCGGCGCATTCGACCTCGCCAGCAGCCCTGCCGGGACCCGAGCCCGGTGGACGGCCCCCCTCACCCCCACGGAAGGAGACCCGACGACATGACCCGCGTGTTCCTCGTCGACGACCACGAGATCGTCCGCCGCGGCGTCGCGCAGCTCCTCGACCGCGAGCCCGACCTCGAGGTCGTGGGCGAGGCCGGCACGGTCGCGCAGGCCCTCGCCCGGATCGAGGCGACGTCGCCGGACGTCGCGGTGCTCGACATGCGGCTGCCCGACGGCGACGGCATCGACCTCTGCCGGGAGCTGCGGTCGCGCCATCCCGAGCTCGCGTGCCTGATCCTGACGGCGTACGACGACGACCAGGCCGCGATGTCGGCCGTGCTCGCCGGCGCCGCCGGGTACGTGCTGAAGAACGTGCGCGGCACGACCATCGTCGAGGACGTGCGGAAGGTGGCATCCGGCCGTTCGCTCATCGACCGGTCGATCGCCGCACGCGTGTCGCAGCAGGCGAAGGCCGCCGAGCACGACGACCCGCGGTTCAGCGCACTGAACCTCCGCGAGCGCCAGGTGCTCGCGCTCATCGCCGACGGCCTCACGAACCGCCAGATCGGCGAAGAGCTCGGCCTCGCGGAGAAGACCGTCAAGAACTACGTGTCGGGCCTGCTGTCGAAGCTCGGCTTCGAGCGGCGCACGCAGGCCGCGATCTACCAGATGGAGCGGCGCGCGCACGGCGACGCCTGACCGGCCGAACATGCGGGACGGGCCCGGGGCGATCGCCCCGGGCCCGTTCGCGTGCGTGCGGTGACTCCTTAGAAGTCGAAGTCGCCGATGTTGTCGGCGTCGAAGACGTAGGGGTCGCCGAGCAGGACCGCGCCGTCGGCGCCGACCTCGTACGAGCCGAGCTTGCCGGCCTCGAACGTGTCGCCCTCCTCGCCGGTGATCTCACCCGTGATCAGCGCCTGCGCCGCGTACGCGGCCAGGTAGCCCAGGTCGGCCGGGTTCCACAGCGCGAACGCGGTGACCGTGCCGTCCTCGACGTACTCGCGCATCTGGTTCGGCGTGCCGAGGCCGGTCAGCGCGACCTGGCCCTGGTACTCCGAGGTCGAGAGGTAGCGGGCCGCGGCCGCGATGCCGACCGTGGTGGGCGAGATGATGCCCTTCAGCTCCGGGTAGGTCTGCAGCAGCGCCGCGGTCTTGTCGAACGAGGTCTGGTCGTCGTCGTCACCGTAGACGACCTCGACGAGCTCGATGTCGGGGTGGCTGGCGGCCAGCTCCTCCTCCATCATCTCGATCCACGCGTTCTGGTTCGTCGCGTTCGCCGACGCCGACAGCACCGCGATCTGGCCCTCGTCGCCGATCTGCTCCGCGATCAGGTCGACCTGGACCTTCGCGATGCCCTCGGCGGTGGCCTGGTTGATGAACAGGTCACGGCACTCCGGGTTCGTGTCCGAGTCGAACGTGACGACCTTCACGCCGGCGCTGGACGCCTCGTCCAGGGCGTCGCAGATCGCCTCCGGGTCGTTCGCCGAGACCACCAGGGCGCCCACGCCCTGCTGCGCCGCGGTCTGGATGAAGCTGACCTGCGACGTGGGCGACGCCTCCGACGGGCCGACCTCGGCGAACTCGCCGCCGAACTCCTCGACCGCCTCCTGGCCGCCCGCCGACGAGGTGTCGAAGTACGGGTTGCCCAGGTTCTTCGGCAGGAACGTGACCGACAGGTTCGCGTCCCCGCCGTCGCCGCCGTCACCCCCGCCATCGCCGCCGCTGGACGAACAGCCCGTCAGGGCCAGGACCGTCGCGGCCGCCGCCGCCGTGATCGCCACGCCGAGACGGCGCGAACGGTGCTTGGTGAACATCGTTGTTTCCTTCCTTGGTGCCGGATACCGACTGTGTGTGATTCCAGGTGGAGCGCTCAGGACGGCGACGCCGCCAGTTCGCGCTCCTTCTTCTTCCCGATCGCCGAGATCCGCCGACGGCGGAGCCAGGCGAGGAGGCTTGCCGACACCACCGACAGCACGAGCAGCACGCCCGTGATGACGTTGATGATGTCGCTCGTGACCCCGGCGAGCCGGAGGGCGCTGCCCAGCGTTCCGATGAGCAGCACGCCGGCGATGACGCCGTGCAGGGCGCCGCGGCCGCCGAAGATCGACACGCCGCCGAGGAGGACCGCGGCGATGACCTGCAGTTCGAGTCCGGTGGCGTTGTCGCCGCGGGCGTTGTTGTACAGCAGCGTGAAGTAGACGCCGGCGAAGCCGGAGATGGCCCCGCTCATCACGAAGAGCAGGAACTTGGTGCGCCCGACGTCGATGCCGGAGAAGGCCGCGGCCTCCTTGTTCAGGCCGATGGCGTAGAGCGAGCGGCCGAACGGCGTGAAGTGCAGCAGGATCGCGAAGGCGATCGCGAGCACGACGAACGGGATCATGATGCCCGGGATCGGCGTGCCCGGGATGTTGTCGCGCGCCAGGTCGGACCAGAACTCCGGGAAGTCGGTGATCGCGGTCGTGCCGAGGAGGCCGACGGCGATGCCGCGGAAGAGGGCGAGCGTGCCGATCGTGACGGCCAGCGAGGGCAGCCCGACGACCGTGACGAGGAACCCGTTGACCACGCCGGCGAGCGTGCCGACGAGGATCGCCGTGACCGCCGCGAGTGCGAACGGCCACCCGGCCTGCGTCAGGATGCCGGTCATCACGCTGGACAGCCCGACGATGCTCGCGACCGAGAGGTCGATCTCCTCGGTGATGATGATGAGCGTCATCGGCAGCGCGATCAGCAGGATCGGTGCGATGTCGCGCAGCAGGTACGTCACCGTGAGCGGGCTGTCGAAGTTGGGCACGACCGCCAGCGAGACGGCGATGACGACGATGAGCAGCCCGATGATCGCGGCCTCGCGGTTCAGGAGCACGCGTCGCCAGAGGGGCGTCGCGTAGGCCTGGTACGTGCGGGTCGTGCGCGTGTCCGGTGCGGGCGCCGGTGCCGTGGCGGTCATCGCACTTCCTCCCTCGCCTCGATGAGCTTGCGGTGTTGTCGGACGGCGAGCATGCGGTCGAGCACGATCGCGCCGATGATGAGGGCGCCGACCACGGCGCGCTGCCAGAAGTCCTGGATGCCGAGGATCGGCAGCGCCCGGTTGATGGTGAGCAGCAGGTACGCGCCGATGGCCGCGCCCCAGAGGGTGCCGACGCCGCCCGAGATCGCGACGCCGCCGATGACCGCGGCGCCGATCGCCTGCAGTTCGAGCCCGGTGCCGGCGCCCGAACTCACCGTGCCGTATCGCGCCGCGTACAGCACGCCGGCGAGGCCCGCGAGCGAACCGCTCAGCACGAACGCGGTGAGGATGCGGCGCGTGACGCGGAGGCCGTAGAGGTGGGCCGCATCGGGGTCGGACCCGATCGCGTAGAACTCGCGCCCGCTGCGGAGGTTGCGCAGCACCCACGCCGCAACGACGAGGACGACGACGGCGATGATGGTGAGGATCGGGATGAAGAGGATCTGCCCCGTGCCGAGCCCGCGGAAGGCGGCCGGGAGGTCGGACGCGTTGATGCGGTCGCTGCCGGTCCAGGCCACGTTGATGCCGCGGTAGATGTACAGCGTGCCGAGCGTGATCACGAGCGCCGGAACCTTGGCGAACGCGACGAGCGCGCCGTTGATCAGTCCGAGCACCGCCCCGAGCGCGATGCCCCCGAGGAAGACGGCGAGGATCGGGATGCCGGGCACGTCGATGAAGAGCCGCCCGGTGAGGTAGGCGGTCAGGCCGAGCACGGAGCCGACCGAGAGGTCGACGTTGCGGGTGATGATCACGACCGCCTGGCCGACGGCGACGAGCATGAGCAGCGACGGGGTGAGGAGCAGGTCGCGGAAGCCGTCGGGCGAGAACAGGAAGTTCGGGTTGACCATGGTCGCGGCGACGATGACGGCCAGCAGCGCGATCAGGATGCCGGTCTCGCGCGCCTTGAGCAGGTGCGAGACGATCCTGGTCGCCGCGGACGGCGCGGACGGTGCGGGCGGGGCTGCGGTCGCGGTCACTTCGCGTCCTCCTTGTCGGCCGTGGCTGCGAACATCACGGATTCGGGGGTCGCCTCGGCGCGCGGGAACTCGCCGGTCAGCCAGCCCTCGCGCATCACGAGCACGCGGTCGGCCATGCCGAGCACCTCGGGCAGCTCGGAGCTGATCATGAGGATGGCGATGCCCCGCTGGGCGAGCTCGGAGAGCAACCGGTGGACCTCGGACTTGGTGCCGACGTCGATGCCGCGCGTCGGCTCGTCGACGATGAGCACCTTCGGCTCGGTCGCGAGCCACTTGCCCAGCACGACCTTCTGCTGGTTGCCGCCGGAGAGCGTGCCGGTCTCGGCGTCGAGGGCCGCGGTCTTCACCTCGAGCCGGCTCGACCAGACCGCGGCGGCGGCGTTCTCGGCGCGGCTGGTGAGGAGGCCGCCCTTGGCGAGGGTGTCGCGGATGGCGAGCGTCACGTTCCGGGCGACGGATTCGTCGAGCACGAGGCCCTGCTTGCGCCGGTCCTCGGGAACCAGCGCGAGGCCGCGCGCCATGGCGACGCGCGGGTTGCCCTTGGGCAGCTGCACACCGCCGACCGCGACCGTGCCGGACTCGTACGGGTCGACGCCGAACACGGCCCGGGCGACCTCGCTGCGACCGGCGCCGACGAGGCCCGCGAGCCCGACGATCTCGCCGGCGCGCACCGTGAAGCTGATGTCGTGGAAGACGCCCGGCCGGGTGAGCCCCTCGACCACGAGCACGTCGTCGCCGATGTCGGCGGGCAGCTTCGGGAAGAGCTCGGCGACGTCGCGGCCGACCATCTGCCGGACGAGTTCGTCGACGCTGGTCTCGGCGATCGCCTCGGTGGCGATGTAGCTGCCGTCGCGCATGACGGTGACGGTGTCGCACAGCGCGAACACCTCGTCGAAGCGGTGCGAGATGAACATGAGCGCTCGGCCCTCGTCCCGGAGGCTGCGGGCGACGGCGAAGAGGCGCTCGACCTCGACGCCCGAGAGCGCGGCGGTCGGCTCGTCCATGATCAGCACGCGGGCATCGAGGGAGATCGCCTTCGCGATCTCGATGATCTGCTGGTCGGCGATCGAGAGGCCGTCCGTGATCCGGTCGGGGTCGATCGAGACGCCGAGACGTCCGAAGATCTCCTCGGCCTCGGCGCGCATCGCCTTGCGGTCGATGCGCCCCAGGCGGTTCGTGGGCTGGCGGCCCATGAAGATGTTCTCGGTGACCGACAGGTCGGGGAACAGCGTCGGCTCCTGGTAGATGACGGCGATGCCGGCGGCCTTCGACTGCGCGGTCGAGTGGAAGTCGACGTCGTCTCCGCGGAGCTTGAAGGTGCCCGCGTCGCGCCGGTACAGGCCGGCGATGATCTTGACGAGCGTCGACTTGCCGGCGCCGTTCTCGCCGATCAGCGCGTGGATCGATCCCTGCTCCAGGGTGATGGTGCCGGAGCGGAGGGCGACGACGGCGCCGAACGACTTCACGACCTTCGACAGCTCGAGCGCCGGCGGCGCGGGGGTCGTGGGGGGCTGGGCCACAGTCACGTCCTCCTCCTTGAGGTGAAAATTCATGAATCGATTCAGACTCGATTCAGGCATACTCTATGGAGGACATCGACGAGGGTCAAGTCCGACCCGGACGGATGACCTCGAAGTTCGATTGCAAAGGAGCAGGATGGCCGCGGTCAGCATTCGCGACGTCGCCCAGCACGCGGGCGTGTCGGTGGGCACGGTCTCCAACGTCCTCAACCGGCCCGGCGAGGTGTCGGCCGAATCGGTCCGGCGCGTGCAGGAGGCGATCGAGGCGCTCGGGTACGTGCGCAACGATGCCGCCCGCAAGCTGAGGGCGGGCGTGAGCACGACCGTCGGGTTCGTGGTCCTCGACGGGCAGAACCCGTTCTTCGGCGACGTGGTGCGCGGCGCGGAGGACGAGGGCTCGAGATCGGGCATCGCGATCCTGTACGGGAACACCGACGAGGACCCGAAGCGCGAACGCATGTACCTCGACCTCTTCGAGGAGCAGCAGGTCCGCGGCGTGCTGATCTCACCCTACGGCGACATCAGCCCGCGCCTCGCGCGATTGCGCTCGCGGGGCATCGCGGCCGTGCTCGTCGACCGGTTCAGCGGGGACGGCCGGTTCAGCTCGGTGTCGGTCGACAGCGTCGCCGGCGGGCGGATGGCGGTGGAGCACCTGATCGCGACCGGTCGACGCCGCATCGCGTTCGTGGGCGGCCCGTTCGAGATCCGCCAGGTCACCGACCGCCTCGCGGGGGCCCGTGCCGCCGCCGAGAACACGGGCGAGCCCGTCGACCTCGAGGTCGTCGCGACCGATGCGCTGACGGTCGCGGACGGGGCCGCCGCCGGCGCGCGGATCATCGCGCGCCCCCGCTCCCAGTGGCCCGACGCGATCTTCGCGGCGAACGACCTGCTCGCGCTCGGCCTGCTGCAGGCGCTCATCATGGACGGCCGGATGCTCGTCCCCGACGACATCGCCCTCATCGGGTTCGACGACATCTCGTTCGCCGCGGCCGCGGCCGTGCCGCTGTCGTCGATGCGGCAGCCCAGCCGGATGATCGGACGCACCGCGCTCCGCATCCTCCTCGAGGAGACGGCCGACCCCGAGCTCATCCCGCGCCAGACGGTCTTCCAGCCGGAACTCGTCGTGCGCGCCAGCACGGCACCGCGGCGCTGACCTCGACGGGTGCGCTCGCCCGGCGCCGTCGGTGGCAGGGCATAGCGTGCGAGGCATGACGACGGATGCCCCGGCCTGCACGGCCGTCGACGAACTCGGGCGGTGCGGCGCGCCCGCCGAGCCGGGCGCACCGCTCGCGCTGTGCACCGTGCACCTGCTCGCCGCCCACGACTGGGTCGCGCGCGAGCACGGCGTGACCGACGTGCTGCCCGGCGCGTGCCTCGTCTGCGGATCGCGCGTCGGCGTGCGGTACCCGTCGGGCTGGGTGTGCGCGGCCTGCGAATGGCGGGTCGGCGAGGTGCCGGATGCCGAGCTCCCGCCGCCGCGCGTCGACGTCGTGTACTACGTCCGCTGGCGCGAGCGCGTCAAGATCGGCACCTCGTCGAACCCGAGACGGCGGCTCGCAACGATCCCGCACGACGAGGTGCTCGCGTTCGAGCGCGGCGGGCGAGTCCTGGAGCAGCGCCGCCACGCCGAGTTCGCCTCGTCACGGTGGCCCGGGGGCGAGTGGTTCCGCTTCGACGAGCCGCTCGTCCGGCACGTCGCGGAGCTCGCGGACGGCGAGGACGACCCGTGGAACCGCTACGAGCGCTGGCGCAGCGAGGAACTCGCCCGCCGCGCCTGAGCGCCCGGGTCCCTACGACCTGCCGTGCCGCGGCTTGCGGGGCTTGCGGTCGCTCGATTCGCCGCCGTGTCCCTGGTCGCCGGACCCGCGGTCGTCGGCGCGATCCCGGTCGTACCCGCGGCCGCCGCCCTGCCCTCGGTCCCGGTCGTACCCGCGGTCGCGGTCGTACCCGCGGTCGCGGTCGTACCCGCGGCCGCCGCCGTACCCGCGGTCGCGGTCGCCGTCGCGCCGATCCCGGTCGTACCCGCGGCCGCCGCCGTAGCCGCGCCCGCCGCCGCCGCCGCGACGGTCATCGTACTGACGACGCGGCCGCCCGCCCGTGTCGAGGCGGAGGTCGATCAGCCGGCCCGAGATGCGCGTGTCGGCCAGGCGCTCGAACACGTCCTTCGGGAGGTTCGCGGGCAGCTCGACCAGCGAGAAGTCGGCCTGGATGCGGATCGCGCCGAAGTCGTCGCGATCCAGTCCGCCCTCGTTCGCGAGCGCGCCGACGATCTGGCCGGGCATCACGCGGTGGCGCTTGCCGACGTCGAGTCGGTAGGTCGCCATGCCCTCGCGGGGCCGCCGCTCCGCGCGGTCGCGACCGCCGTCGCGCCCGCCGCGGTCGTCGCGCTCGAACCGGTCGCGGGCGCGCTCGCGCGGCTCCGGCTCGGCCTCCATGAGCAGCGGAGATTCGCCCTGCGCGACAACGGCGAGCGCGGCGGCGACATCCGCCTCGGGCACGTCGTGGTGGCGCACGTAGTGGGCGATGATGTCGCGGAACCCCTCGATGCGGCCCGACTGCTCGAGTGCCGCCGAGATGCGGTCGTCGAACCGGGAGAGCCGCGACTCGTTGATCTCGTCGACGCTCGGCAGCTGCATGGGCGTCATCTGCTGCTTGGTGGTCCGCTCGATGCGGCCGAGCAGGCCGCGCTCGCGCGGAGTGACGAAGCTGATCGCGTCGCCCGTGCGGCCCGCGCGACCGGTGCGGCCGATGCGGTGCACGTACGGCTCGGGATCGGTGGGGATGTCGTAGTTCACCACGTGCGTGATGCGCTCGACGTCGAGGCCGCGGGCCGCGACATCCGTCGCCACCAGGATGTCGAGCTTGCCGCTCTTGAGCTGCTCGACGGTCCGCTCGCGCTGCGCCTGCGCGATGTCGCCGTTGATGGCCGCGGCCTCGTAGCCGCGCGCGCGGAGCTTCTCGGCGAGCTCCTCGGTCGCGTTCTTCGTGCGGACGAAGATGATCACGCCGCCGAAGTCCTCGACCTCGAGGATGCGCGTGAGCGCGTCGACCTTGCGCGCGTGCGCGACGACCAGCACGCGCTGCGTGATGTTCGCCGAGGTCTGGGTCTTCGCCTTGACCGTGATCTGCTCGGGGTCGTTCAGGTACTGCTCCGACATGCGCCGGATGGCGGCGGGCATGGTCGCCGAGAACAGTGCGACCTGCTTCTCCTCCGGGGTGTCGGCGAGGATCGTCTCGACGTCCTCGGCGAAGCCCATCTTCAGCATCTCGTCGGCCTCGTCGAGCACGAGGTACTTCAGGCCCGACAGGTCGAGCGTGCCCTTGTCGAGGTGGTCGATCACGCGACCGGGCGTGCCGACGACGATGTGCACGCCGCGGCGGAGCGCGGAGAGCTGCACGCCGTAGCCCTGGCCGCCGTAGACGGGCAGGATGTGCAGGTCGGGCAGGTGCGCCGCGTACTTCTCGAACGCCTCGCAGACCTGCAGTGCGAGCTCGCGCGTCGGGGCGAGCACGAGCGCCTGCGGGCTCCGGTCGGAGGTGTCGAGGCGCGCGAGGATCGGCAGCGCGAACGCGGCGGTCTTGCCGGTTCCGGTCTGCGCGAGGCCGACGACGTCGCGCCCCTCGAGGAGCGTCGGGATGGTCGCGGCCTGGATGGCGGAGGGCGTCTCGTAGCCGACGTCGTCGAGCGCCTTGAGCACGGCCCCCTCGAGTCCGAGGTCGGCGAAGGTGGGCGTCTTCGGCTCCTCGGGAGCCTCGGCCTCGGTGGGGATGTCGTCGGAAGTCACATTTCAGGGTAGACCTCGGCCCTGTGCAACCGCCCCATGCGGTGACGGATGGCGCGACCGCGCGCCGCGCCTACCCCCAGGTCCGTGCGCTCCGCGCCGCCCAGTACCCCGTCGGGTCCTCGGCGAGCGCCGCGAGGGCCGCGGCATCCGTCGTCGGCGCCCTCGAGGCGAGGTTCGCGTCGAGCTGGCCGGGCGTCATCGCCCCGGAGAGCACGACGTCGGCCCACGGCTGGGCGCGCGCCGCACCGATCGCGAGCGCGTCGAGCGCCTGGCCGTCGACCGCGGCGAGCGCAGCGGCATCCGCCTCGTCGCCCGCGGGGGTCAGCCGTCCGTTCGCGACGGCCTCCTTCACGACGACGAACCAGCCATCGCCGTGCGCCCGCGCGAGCGCGTGGCCGACGGAGGGTTCGAGGAGGTTCCACGTCGCCTGCACGGTGCCGAAGGGCGTGTCGGGCAGGGTGCGCGCCGCGTCGAGGGCGTCGGCCTGGTGCGGCCCGCTCGTCGAGATGCCGACCGCGATGCCGGATGCCGCGAGCCCGCGCAGTCGGTCGAGCAGCGCCTCGTCGGCGAGCGCCGGGCTCGCGGGCGTCAGCGAGTGCACGAGGTACCGGTCGGGCGCGCCGCCGAGCGCGGCGAGGGTCTCGGGCCACTGGCGCTCGAGCATCGCGAGCGAGTGCTCCTTGCGCTCGTGCACCTCGGCGTCCATGCGCCAGTCGCCGACGTAGGCGTAGCCCCACTTCGACTCGATCGCGAGGTCGGCCCGACGCTCGGGGCGCGCGGCGAGCCACGACCCGAGGAACGCCTCGGCCCGCCCGTACGACCGGGCGGCGTCGATGAAGCGGATGCCGCGTTCCCACGCCGCGTCGAGCATCGCGTGCGCGCGGCCACGCATCGCGTCGACGCTGCGGTCGTCGCCGAGCGACTCGTCACGCCCGGCGGTGATGTACGCAGGTCGGCCGAGGGCGGCGAGGCCCAAGCCGAGCGGGGCGAGCCCCGGGCTCCCGGATTCCGTCGATTCGTGCACGGTGCGTGAGCCTACGCGGCCCCGGCGGCCGACGCACCGGCGGAGTACGCTCGTCGAGGATCGGGACGAGACGGAAGCGGAGGCCGGGCGTGAGCCGAGGGAGCGAGCAGCGTCAGGTGACGATCGACCGGTTGACGCGGGCGGCGCGCATCGCGCTCGGGTCGGGGCGGGCGCTCGACGACCGGCTGATCGCCGACATCTGCGAGCAGAACGGCGTGCACCCGACGGCGTTCCGCCGGTTCTTCTCGACCGACGACGCCCTGCTCGACTCGGTGAACGAGCAGCTCGTGCACGACTGCGTGAGCCGGCTCCGTTCGGCGGTCGACGCGTTCGACGCGATCGACATCGTCGAGTCCGAGCGCGACGCCGACTCCCCCGATCCCGTCGAGGTCGCGGCACGCATGCTCGCCGATTCGTGGCCGCTCGATCGCGGCGGCCTGATCATCCGCGCGCAGCGGCGGCTCCGCGCGCTGACCTCGCAGGGCGGCGGCGGCGACGCCGCGGCGGCCGCCGAGCGGTCGTTCGTCGAACGCCTGGTGCCCGTGTTCGATGACCTCATCGCGAAGCTCGACCGGCGGTTCACCTGGTCGCCGACGCTCGCGGTGCGCGTCGTCGTCGACACCTACGAGCGGTCGTTCGAGAGCTGGCTGCTCATGGGCAACCGCGAGGAGGACTTCGACGCGTCGCCGTACGCGACCCGCACGCTGCCCGTGCTGCTCCGCGGCACGAGCGAGCCGCTTCCGCCGACCTGACCTCGGCGCGGCATCCGCTTCGGGCTTCGACGTCGCGCCGCGCGCGCGCCGCGACCACCCGCGGCCACCCGCGACGCGCGCGGGCGCGAGGGTACGCGACGAGCGAAACGCCCGCTGCGGGGTGGCGGTCCTCGGCCCGATCTGGAATCGTGGCCGACTCGCGATCAGAGGAGGACGACATGCTCACACTGACCGACACCGCGGCGACCGTCGTGAAGGAGATCGTCGCCGGCAACGGCGCCCCCGAGGGATCGGGGCTGCGCATCGAGGCCGAGGACCAGGACGCCACCCAGTTCGGCGTCTCGATCACGCCCGCCCCGGAATCGGGTGACGCCGTGGTCGAGCAGTCGGGTGCGCGCGTGTACCTCGGCGAGCGCGCGACCATCGCGCTCGACGACAAGACGCTCGACGCGAGCGTCGCCGAGGACGGCCGCGTGTCCTTCGACATCCTGCCGCAGGCGCTCTGACGCCGCGTCCGCCCTCGGGCGGCGCACCGCCCTGGGCGGCGCAGGCGACGGGTCGGTCCCGCCGGACTCCGGTTCGGCGGGACCGACCCGTCTTCCGTTTCCCCTGGGCGGCCGGATCGGCGCGCCGCGCGCGGCGCGGGCCGTCGTCCCTACGTCGGCGTGCGCGTCCGCGAGCCTTCGGAGCGGATGAGCGAGATGGCCACGATGGTCCCTGCGATGCCGAGCGCCGCGTCGACGAGGAGCGCGTTGCGGATGCCGGCGGTGAAGGCGGCGGCGGCGAGCACGATCGCCGTGTTCACGCCCAGCCCGAGGGACCCGCCCGCCACGTTGCCCATGTAGACGATGCCGCCGGCGAGGCTCGAGTCCTCCGGGCGCACCGCGGTGACCGCCGCAGTGGTGACCGCTGAGAAGTAGAGCCCCACCCCGATGCCGCACAGGACGAGCCCGGGGACGAGCGGAAGGTAGCCGGTGCCGATCGTGAGGGCGATCACCAGCACGCCGCCCGTGAGGCAGGCCGCCCCGATCCCGACGACGAGCCGGCTGCCGATGCGGTGGTACAGCGGGCCCGCCGCGAACGACACCGTGGCGAACGTGAGCATCATCGGCAGCAGGCCCGCGCCGGCCGCGAGCGCGCTCCACCCGAGTTCCTTCTCGAGGTACTGCGGCACGTAGACGAGCACGCCGAAGAAGACCGAACCGAGCAGCACGATCGAGATGAGCGCGCCGCTGAACTGCCGACTGGCGACGACCCGGGGCGGCACGAGCGCGTCGTCGCCCTGGCGTCGCTGCACGAGCACGAACACGGGCAGCAGCAGGACACCGATCGCGATCATCCCGAGCACCCACGGCGAGGCGAACGAGTTCGCGCTGCCGACGTCGAGGGCGACGAGCACGAGCACCACCGCGGCCGACAGGCTCGCGATGCCCGCGAAGTCGACGCGAACGCCGCCGCCCCGCGCCGACTCGGGGACGTTGCGCATCACGACCAGCACCGCGAGCAGTGCGACGGGCACGTTGACGAAGAAGATCCAGCGCCAGCCGAGCGTGTCGGTGAGGATGCCGCCGAGCAGGGGTCCGATCGAGTTGCCGAGTCCGGCCACGCCGATGATGAGGCCGCCCGCGAGACCGCTCCGCGACTTGGGCATGATGTCGTAGACCATGCCGAGCACCGACGGCCACATCATCGCACCGCCGATGCCCATGAGGGCCCGCGCCGCGATCAGGAGCCCGATGTTCGGCGCGAGGCCGCCGAGCAACGAGAACGCGGCGAAGATGAGCGCGCCGATCACGAAGACACGACGCCGGCCGAAGAGGTCGGCGAGCCGCCCGCCCGTGACGATGAGCACGCCGAACACGACGGTGTACCCGTTGATGACCCACTGGGCGCGGTTCAGGCTGCTGTCGAGGTCGTGCTCGATGCTCGGCACGGCGACGGTCAACGCGGTGAAGTCGTTCGCGACCACGAGGATGCCGAGCGAGAGCGCGACGAGGGTGACGATGGAGCTGCGGTCGAGCCGCTCTGACGTGCTCGCGTCGGCCATGGAACCCTCCCCCGTGGGTTCGGCACCCGTCATCGGGTGCGCTCGGCGCAAGGCTCCCAGACCTGCTCCCCGCCTGCAACCCCGGCGCCGACGGCCGGGCGGGTGCTACCGCGACTCGTCGTCCTTCGCCGACGGATGGTGCACGCCGCGGTGGATCTCGACCACTCGGGCCCCGCCGGTCCATGTCGGATCGTCGAGGATCGACAGGTCGTCCATGAAGCGCCGGATGATGTGCGCGAGCGCCCGGGCGTGGCTGAAGTTGATGGCGTGCGCCGCACCCTCGATCGTGACGGCCAGCACGTGGTTGTCGACCTGCCCGGCCACCTCCTGCACGCGCGCGGGTCCGGGCATCAGCGGGTCGCGGTCGCCGAGGACGACGAGCGTCGGCAGCTGGAGGGCGAGCAGGCGCTCGAGCGACGGGTACTGCGTCAGCGCCCGGAAGAGCTTGAGCGTGCTCGGCACGCCGAACCGCGCGTAGTCGGGCACGGCGACGCGCGCCATCCGCGGCGGCTCGCGAGTGCCGTCCTGCGCCAGCTGCCCGATCGCACGCGACAGCGGACGGTTGTACACGCCGCCCGCGGGCGACACGAGCACGGCGCGCTCGATGCGGTCCGGGAAGCGGTCGGCGAACTCGAGGATCACGGGGCATCCCATCGAGTTCCCGACGAGCGTGGCCGTCTCGACGCCGCGGTCGTCGAGGAACCGGGCCGCGGCCTCGGCCAGGTCCGGGATGTCGAGTCCCTGCGGGTGACGGCCGCTGCGGCCGAACCCCGGCAGGTCGGGGACGTAGGTGTGGAACTCGTCCGCGAGCAGCTCGGCGGTCGGGAGGAGGTACCGGCCCGACATGCCGAACCCGTGCACGTGCATCATCACGCGCGCGTCCGGCGGCGGATGCGGCGACTCGCGGTAGAACACGTCGACGCCGTCGACGACGGTCCAGCGGTCGGTCAATCGCGACGCCGCACGGCGCGGGGTCCGCCGCTCGCGCCACCGATCCGCCGCCGCCGCGCTCGTCTTGGCCATCGACGCACCCCCTCGTCGGGCTCATCTGACCACGACGCACGCACGCCCGGCGGGACCTCCGACCCACGGCGCGGGCCGTGGGCGCCGTCAGTTCGCCGGCGCCGGTGCGGCCTGCTCGGTCGGGCGGTGTTCGACGTCGTCGACGTGCGCACGCGGCATCGCGACCGCGCCGGCGATCGTGGCCACGGCGGCGATCACCACGCCGATGAACACGGCAGCGGATGCCGCCTGGATCGCCGCGGCCGAATGGGGCCCGAGTCCGGACTCGCCGATCACGCCGTTGGCGACCGCACCGAAGATCGCGACGCCGACCGCGCTTCCCATGGACCGCAGGAACATGTTCGCGCCGGTGACGACACCGCGCTCCGACCACGGCACGGACGACTGGGCGGCGATCAGCGTCGGCGAGGCGACGAGGCCGAGGCCGAGGCCGACGACGAAGCAGGCGAGCGCAGTCGTGACGGGGTTGGGCTCGAACGTCGCGGCGACGAGCCCGGCCGCGCCGAGCACGGTGATGCCGAGCCCGAGGAACGCGGTGTTCCGGAATCCGATCCGCAGGTACAACCGACCCGACTGCGAGGCCGAGATCGGCCATCCCAGCGTGAGCGCGGCGACCGCGAGTCCGGAGATGATGGGCGTCGCGCCCGCCGACACCTCGAGGAACGTCGGCACGTACGAGGTGAGCCCGATGAGGACCGCGCCGACGCCGAGCGAGATGAGCGACGTCGTCACGATGAGCCGACGCGAGAACAGCCAGAGCGGCAGCACCGGCTCCGCCGCCTTCCGCTCGATGAGCACGAACACGACGATGAGCACCGCGGCGATGCCGAACGCACCGAGGCTCTGCCACGAGTTCCACGCCCAGGCCTGCCCGCCCTCGAGCACTGCGAGGATCAGCAGCGTGAGCCCGACCGTGAGCACCGCGGCGCCGGCGATGTCGATGCGGTGCCGCTTCCGCTCGACGGTCTCGTGGTAGTTGCGGATCAGCATCCACGCCGCGATCAGGCTCAGCGGGATGTTCACGAAGAAGATCCACCGCCATGACAGGAACTCGGCGAAGAGTCCGCCGAGCGAGGGGCCGATGACGGATGACGCGGCCCACACGCTCGCGATGTATCCCTGCACGCGCGCGCGTTCCCGCACCGTGTAGATGTCGCCCGTGATCGTGATCGAGACGGGCAGCACCGCGCCCGCGCCGAGGCCCTGGATCGCCCGGAACACGATGAGCGAGGTCATGTCCCACGCGAAGCCCGCGAGGATCGAGCCGACGAGGAAGGCCCCGATCCCGACGAGCATGATCGGCTTGCGTCCGACGGTGTCGGCGAGCTTCGCGTAGACCGGCACCGACACGGCCTGCGCGAGCAGGTAGATCGAGAACAGCCACGGGAACTGCGCGAACCCGCCGATGTCGGCGACGATCGACGGCACCGCCGTGGCGAGGATGGTCGCCTCGATCGCGACGAGCCCGGTGCACAGCATCAGGGCGGCAAGTACGGGCCCTCGCTCGGATCGCAGTCCCACCGCGGTCTGTTCCGTCATGCGTCCTCCTCGCCGGGCCGGCGCGCGCACGCGGACCGACCCCGTCTATGGCCAACGCGTCACGGCTCGGTCCATTCCTCATCGAGCGGAACTGGAGCGGGACGCATCCTCCCCGTGGGAACGATCCGACGTCTCCACCCGTCGGACTGCGGGTGCCCGGGCTGCGGATGCTCGCAGCCCATCGACCTCAGGGCCTGCACTGTTGCGGCGCCGGAGCGATCCGCCGACGCTCCGTGCATGCGCACGTCAGACAGTCGCGACGGGCTGACCGCTCGGGCGATCGCGGGAAACCACGTGGTGCTGCTCGCCTTCAGCATGGAGCGCGCCGACATCGAGGCACTTCAGGTCCTCGGCTTCGCGATACGCCGCAGTCGCCACTCCGACGGCGACGTCCGGTGGATGACGGGGATGAAGACGTTCGCGAGCGTCGAGCCCGACCCCCCTCCCGGTGTCGGACGCTCCTCGCGGCGGCATCCGTTCCAGACGTTCCAATGGGCCGACTACTCCGTCGAGGCGAACGCGCGCTACACGTATCGCGTGGTCGCCATGACGGGCGCACCCGGTGCGCTGGTCCCCGGACCGACGGTGGAGCTCGCCGTCACGACCGAACCCGTCGACCTGGGTCGGCACGCGGTGTTCTTCAACCGCGGTGCCATCGCGTCGCAGGAGTACGCGCGCCGGTTCCAGAACCGTCGCCCCGACGACGTGGGGCCGGCGGCCTTCGACTGGCTCTCCCGAGGACTGGTCGAGGGCCTCGAGGCGTTCATCGCCCAGGCGGGAGCCGGTGATGCCCTCCACGGAGCCTTCTTCGAGTTCAAGAATCCGAGGGTGTACGCCGCGCTCCGCGATGCGATCACGCGCGGCGCCACCGTGAAGGTGCTCTACGACGGCGACACGCAGAAGGTCGGGAACGAGGCGGCACTCGCGGGCAGCGGTCTCGACGGCGTCGTGGCCGCCCGGGAGCGGTCCGGGCGCTTCGCGCACAACAAGTTCTTCGTCCTGAGTCGCGCCGGCGTGCCCTCGGAGGTCTGGACGGGGTCGACGAACCTGTCGCCGAACGGCTTGTTCGGCCACTCGAACAACGCGCACATCGTGCGCGATCCCGCCGTCGCCGCGACCTACGCCGACTACTGGGCGCTGCTCGAGCGCGACGTCACCCGGAAGCCCACCGCGATCGAGGCGACCGCCATGACCCCGGCGCCGGCGCCAGTGGGCCCGACCGACACCACCGTGGTCCTCTCGCCGAGACTCGACCTCGACGCCCTCGACTGGTACGCCGAGCTCGCCGGCGCTGCGACGGGCGCGCTGTTCACGACGTTCGCCTTCGGGATGGACGACCGGTTCGTCGAGGTCTACGACCAGACCGACGACGTGCTCCGCTTCGCGCTCATGGAGCGCAAGGGAAACGGTGCGAAGTTCGCGCAGCAGGCCGCCACGATCGACCGCATCCGCCGCCGCCCGAACACGACGGTCGCGGTCGGCGCGCGGATCGAGCTCAACGCGTTCGACCGCTGGCTCGCCGAGACCGACCGCGCCACGGAAGAGGCCCACGTGCTCTACATCCACACGAAGTACCTGCTCATCGATCCCCTCGGCGCGGATCCGGTCGTGGTCGTCGGTTCGGCGAACTTCTCGAAGGCCTCCACCGACACCAACGACGAGAACATGCTCGTCATCCGCGGCATCCAGGCCGTCGCCGACGTCTACCTCGGCGAGTTCATGCGACTGTTCTCGCACTACGCGTTCCGGGAATCGCTCAAGTTCCGGGGCGCGACCTCGCCGGCCGAGGCGTTCGATCGGAAGCACCTCGTCGAGTCCACCGCCTGGGCGGATGCCGGGTACTTCCGCCCGGGCACCGACCGCTTCCTCCGCCGGAGGTACTTCGCCGGGGTGTGACGCCGCGCGGGCGGACCCGGTCCGCGCACGGACTCGCGACTCAGCCGGGGTGCCCGACTGCCGGTCGGCACAAGCCGGGCGCCGGTTCGGCCGACACGCTTCGTCGATAGCGACAGATTCGGCCCGCGGCCGGGTGCCCGCGCCTACAGTCCGAAGATGACTGATTTCCGTCCGCCCGTCGCCGACCTGGCGTACGCGCTCACGCACGTCGTGGGCTACGACCGGGTCGCCGAGCTTCCGGGCTTCGAGCACGCAGACCTCGACACGGCCACCGAGATCCTCGAGGAGGTCGGCGGCTTCATGGCCGAGGTCGTCGCCCCCACCAACCGCGCCGGCGACGTGGAGGGCGCCCGCCTGAACGCCGACGGCACGGTGACCACGCCGACCGGGTTCAAGGAGGCGTACGCCGCCTACGTCGAGGCCGGCTGGGGCTCGGTCCCCCTGCCCGAGGAGTACGGCGGCGGCGACTTCCCGCGTGCGATCGGGCTCGCCATCCAGGAGCTGACGATGGAGGCCAACATGGCCTTCTCCCTCGCGCCCCTGCTCACGCAGGGCGCGATCGAGGCCCTCCTGCACTACGGCAGCGATGAGCAGAAGCAGGCCTGGCTGCCCAAGATGGTCAGCGGCGAGTGGGCCGGCACGATGAACCTCACCGAGCCGCACGCCGGCTCCGACGTGGGCGCCCTCACCACAAAGGCGGTCAAGCGCCCCGACGGCACGTACGGCATCACCGGCCAGAAGATCTTCATCACGTTCGGCGACCACGACCTGAGCGAGCAGATCGTGCACCTGGTGCTGGCCCGCACCCCCGACGCGCCCGCCGGCACGAAGGGCATCTCATGCTTCATCGTGCCGAAGTTCCTCATGAACGACGACGGCTCGATCGGCGAGCGCAACGGGGTGCACACGGTCGGCGTCGAGCACAAGATGGGCATCCACGGCTCCCCCACGTGCGTGCTGTCGTACGAGGACGCCACGGGGTACCTCATCGGCGACGAGAACCTGGGCATGCGCATCATGTTCGTGATGATGAACAGCGCGCGCGTCTCGGTGGGCACGCAGGGGCTCGCCGTCGCCGAGCGCGCCTACCAGCAGTCGCTCGACTACGCGAAGGAGCGCATCCAGGGCCGCGCGATCGGCTCGACGCAGGATTCGCCGATCATCGACTTCCCCGATGTGCGCCGCATGCTCATGACGCAGAAGTCGTACATCGCCGCGCTCCGCCGCATGATGCTCCTGAACGCCGTGCAGGTCGACGTCTCGACCCACCACCCGGATGCCGCGACCCGCGCCCGCGCGGACGAGCTCGTGGGCCTCCTCACCCCCATCTGCAAGTCGTTCGGTAGCGACCTCGGCAACGAGCTCACGTCGCTCGCGCTGCAGATCCACGGTGGCATGGGCTTCATCGAGGAGACCGGCGCCGCGCAGCACTACCGCGACGTGCGCATCGCCGCGATCTACGAGGGCACGAACGGCATCCAGGCCGCCGACCTCGTGGGCCGCAAGCTCGGCGTCCGGGGCGGGGCGTCGTTCCTCGAGTTCATCGCGACCATGCGCGAGCTCGACGGCGAGCTGGCGTCCGCGGGCGACGAGTTCGCGTCCATCCGCGCACAGCTGAACACGAGCCTCGACGTGCTCGAGCAGACGACCGCGTGGATGCTCAACACCGGCGCCTCCGACCCCACCTCGGTGCTCGCGGGCTCCAGCCCGTACCTGCGCATCTGGGGTCTCGTGGTCGGCGGCTGGCTGCTCGCGAAGTCCGCGCTCGCCGCGCGCGAGCTCGACGGCGACGCCATCGCGGCGACGCAGTTGCCGCTGGCACGCTTCTACGCCGAGCAGTTGCTCCCGGCGGTGTCCGGCCTCGTCGGCGCTGCGACGGCCGGGTCGCGCGACCTGTTCGCGCTCGACGCCGACGCGCTCGGCGACGTGGTGCGGCGCACCGCGCGCGTCTGACGCAGCGCCCGGTCCCATCGCGGGGGTCGTGCCGATCGGCGCGGCCCCCGCGGTCGTCAGGGCCAGCGCCCGATAGGGCGCCGCCGTGCACGTCGCCGTCGCGCCCGCCGCATCGACTTCGCCGACCCGGTCCGAACGAGAGATGTCCGGAAACGACAAAACCCCCGGATGACCCGGGGTTTTCCTGTAGCGAGGGCGGGACTCGAACCCGCGACACCACGATTATGAGCCGTGTGCTCTAACCACCTGAGCTACCCCGCCGCGAGGCTTCTCCGGAAACCGGAGGAACCAGAGCCCCGAGTCAGGATTGAACTGACGACCCCTTCCTTACCATGGAAGTGCTCTACCACTGAGCTATCGGGGCGTGTGCCGCTGTCGCGGCAACCACACGAGAATATCACCTCGGCGCGTGTGCGTTAAATCGTGGGTCGGGTGCCCGGTCAGAGGCTCGTCGGCACCCCGGAGGAGTATGCGGTGCCCGCGACGATGGCCACCACGAGGAGCACGTAGAGCACGATCGCGACGACCATCCCGATCGTCAGCACGTAGCCGAAGATGAGCCCGGTGAGAGCGGCACCGGCGCCCTGCTCCCCCGTCCGGCGGATCTGCGCGCGCGCGATGTGGCCGCACACGATCGCCGCGATCGAGCTGATCGGACCGAACATGAGCGAGCCGAGCCCCAGGCCGAAGGCGACCCAGGCGAGCACGTTCTGCGGCGCCGTCACGGGAGGCGTCCACGGAGCGGGCGCCGTGCCGTACCCGGATCCGTAGGCGGGGACGTAGGTGGAGGGGACCTGGCCGGCATCGCCGGGCGCCGACTCGAGCGGCGCGGTCCCGTACGGCAGGGTGGACGCGTCGGACGACCCGGTGGGCGGGAGCGGCGGTGCGGGAGGAACGGGCGGGGGCGTGGGGGCGCTCATGGCAGGGCTGCTCCGGTTCGGATCGGGAGAACGGGCTGGGCGGGTCAGGCCGCCATGCTATCGCCCGGACGAGGGGTGCCGGAGGCATCCGTCACCCGAGCGACTGCGCGCGCAGGATTCAGGACCAGCACGCGCGTCGACGATCCGCGAGGGACGAATCGCCGCGCCGACCGCACGCAGAGGCGGCTGCGTCCTGAATTCGGAACGCAGCCGCCTCGGCCTGGCATCCGCCCGACGGGCTCGCGGCTACTTGACCGCGCCTGCGGAGAGCCCGCCGACGATGTACTTCTGCAGGTAGAGGAAGAGCAGCACGACCGGCAGTGCCGCGATGACGGCCCCCGCCGAGAACGCCGCCCAGTCCGCGTACCGCGGGTTCGAGACGAGCTTCGTGAGGCCCACCGCGAGGGTCTGGTTCTCGGTGTCGATCAGGATCACGGATGCCACGACGTACTCGTTGACCGAGAAGATGAACGACAGCAGGGCGACGACCGCGAGGATCGGGGCGACGAGCCGCAGGATGATCGTGAAGAAGATGCGCGCGTGGCCGGCGCCGTCGATCTTCGCCGCCTCGTCGATCGAGGCCGGGATCGTGTTGAAGTACCCGTACATGAGGTACGTGTTCACGCCCAGCGCACCGCCGAGGTAGACCATGATCAGGCCGATGTGCGTGTTCAGGCCGATGGCGGGGAACCAGTCGCTGATCGCGGTCATCACGAGGAAGATCGCGACGACGGCGAGCATCTGCGGGAACATCTGCACGACCACGATCGTGATGAGGCCGAACCGGCGGCCCGTGAACCGCATGCGCGAGAACGCATACGCCGCCAGTGCGCCGAGGAACACCGTGAGGATCGCGGTCACACCCGCGATGATCAGCGTGTTCGCGAACCAGGTCGTGAACGGCACCTGCGGGTTCGTGAGGATCCGCGCGTACGCGTCGAACCCGATCTGCGAGAACAGCGCGTTCGAACCGGTCAGGGTGCCGTTGGGGTTCAGCGACGAGGAGATCACGAACACGACCGGGAAGAGGGCGAACGCGACGACGACGATGCCGACGAGGTGGCGCCATCCGGTGGCCTTGAACCACTTGCCGAAGCGGAAGGGGCGCTTGGCCGGGACTCCGCGCGGGTGCTCGTCGCGCTCGGCCTGCGCCTCGAGCGAGAGCGCGAGCATCTCGCCCTCGATCGCCGGGCTCTCGACCCAGGACCGACGCGGCTGCTTGGTGTCCTTGTCAGCCATCAGTTGATCTCCTCGAGCGACCTGGTGCGGCGGAAGGCGATGATCGAGATCACCGCGACCACGATGAAGATGATGATCGAGTACGCCGCCGCGAGGCCGTAGTCGCGGTTCTGGCCGGTGAAGGCCACCTTGTAGACCATCGAGATGAGGATGTCGGTGAAGCCGACCGGGATCGGCGCGCTCGTGTCTCTCGGCCCGCCGTTCGTCAACATGTAGATGACGTTGAAGTTGTTGAAGTTGAACGCGAACGAGGCGATCAGCAGGGGCGCGACCGAGACGAGCAGCAGCGGCAGCTTGATGTGCCGGAAGGTCTGCCACGGCGAGGCGCCGTCGATGCTGGATGCCTCGTTCACGTCGTCCGGGATCGACTGCAGCGCGCCCGTGCAGATGAGGAACATGTACGGGAACCCGAGCCACAGGTTCACGATGATGACCGACAGCTTCGCCATCCACGGATCGGTGAGCCATGGGATCGATGCGCCGCCGAAGATCACCTGGTTGATGAAGCCGAAGCTCTCGTTCATCATGCCCGCCCAGACGAGCGCCGAGAGGAACGACGGGATCGCGTAGGGGATGATCATCGCGACCCGGTAGTACCTGCGGCCCTTCATGCGCATGTCGTTGAAGACGATCGCGAGGAAGAGGCCGAGGAAGAACGTCGTCGCGACCGAGATGAGGGCGAACGCGAACGTCCAGAGCGTGACGTAGACGAGCGGTCCCGCGAGGCGGGTATCGGTGACGGCGCGGACGAAGTTGTCGAAGCCGACCGTGATCTGCCAGCCGGGGAGGATCTCGGTGCCGTCCTCGGCGGTGAACGCGCCGGTGCCGGTGTCGGAGTAGACCGTCCCCGTCGAGAGGTCGGTCATCGTCCCCGCGGCCTCGTCGTACTCGAGGTTCGAGGTGTAGAGGTAGCCGTTCGAGCCGTCGGGGGTGCGGATGGCGCCGTCGTTGGGGTCGTCGGAGAACGGCACCGCGAGCTCGGTGATCTCGTTCGTCCGCGCGATCACGTCGCTGAACTGCAGCGTGGTCCACCCGTCGACGGCGACGGCCTTGCCCCCGTCGACCTCGGAGGGGTCGACCGGCTGCAAGGGCTGCTCGTTCGTGCCGAGGCTCGCGTCGCCGGCGGGATCGGTGACGAGCAGGCCGAGCGTGCCGAGCTGGTCCACGACCGTGACCTGGTAGGTGGGCGACTCGGGCACGCGCTCGAGCGAGGCGGCCATGAGCGAGCTGACGGCCTGCTCCTTGGATCCGTTGTGCCCGGTGCCGTAGTTGGTGAACGCGATGTAGCCCGTGTAGACGAGCACGAACACCTGGAACAGCACCAGGAAGATGACGCCGGGCGTGAGGTACTTCGCCGGGAGCGCCTTCCGTGAGAAGTAGATCCAGTTGACGAGCGCGGTGACGCCGACCACGACCGCGAGGACCAGCCACTCCTGCGCGAGCGCGAGGACGAGGATCGCGTAGACCGCGATCGCGTCGACGATGCCGAGGAGCAGCAGCTTGACCAGGATGGAGCGGATGCCGCCTGACGCGGCGTCCGCGATGCGTGCGGCGCGCTTCTGCCGCTTCGTGGGAGGCGTCGTCGACTTCGCGGCGACGTCCTCGTCGATCGTGGTGCTCATCTGCTCGCTCTTCTCGTCGAACGCTCTGGGAACGGGTGCGGCTCCGGGCCGGATGCCTCGCGGCATCCGGGCCGGAGCCCGTGTCCGTCTTAGCCGATCGCAGCCTGGACGTCGGCGGTGAGCTTCTCCCACGTCGCCGCCGGGTCCTCGCCGTTGATGATCGAGGCCTCGGCGATGCCCCAGTACTGCCACACCGAGCCCATGGCCGGGATGGCGGGCATCGGGACGGCCTCCTGGCCGACGGCCGCGAAGCCCTCGATGATCGGGTCGCTCGAGGCGGACTCGGCCGCGGCCGAGAGGGCGGGCAGGATGTTGCCGGCCTCGAACAGCTCGAGCTGGACGTCCTCGGTGCCGATGTAGTTCACGAGGAAGTCGTTCGCGGCGACCTTGTTCTCCGACTCCGACGAGACGAAGAAGCCCTTGACGCCGGCGAACGGCGACGCGGCGTCGCCGGTCGGGCTCGGGACGGTGTCGATCGCGACGTTGACGCCGCCGTCGATCGCGGCGCCGACGTTCCACGGGCCGGTCAGCCAGAAGGCAGCCGTGCCGTCGAGGAACGCCTGCTTGGCGATGTCACCGTCGATGTCGGTGTTGAAGACGCCGGTGCCGTCCTTGCCCTGGCCGCTGAGCCACTCGGCGAACTCGGTGCCGCCGGTGCTGCCGAGCTGGAGGTCGGTCGGGTCGTAGCCCTCGTCGTTGGTGCCGAACACCGGGGCGCCGAACGCGGTCTGGAACGGGTAGAGGTGGTAGGGGTTGCCCTCTGCGCCCTGCTCGACGACGAACGGCTGGTCGAGGCCGGCCTCCTTGCCCTTCGCGATCATGTCGTCGAAGCTCGTCGCCGGCTCGGCGACCAGGTCCGCGTTGCGGAGCACGGCGATGTTCTCGACCGCGTACGGGAGCATGTAGACGGTGCCCTCGTAGGTCGCCGCGTCGATCGCGACGGGGAGGTAGTCGGCGGCCGAGTCGCCGAGCTCGAGCGGAGCGACGACGCCGTTGGTCGAGAGCTCGCCCAGCCAGTCGTGGGCGCCCATGGTGATGTCGGGGCCCTCGCCCGTCGGCACCTGCTGGATGAAGTCGTCCTTGATGGTCGCGTTGTCCTTGCCGACGAGCTCGACCTCGACGCCGGTCTCCTCGGTGTAGGCCTCGGCCGCGCCCTTCAGCGCGTCGACGCGCTCGGCGTCGACCCAGACGGTCAGCGTGCCGCCGGCCGCAGCGCCGTTGTCGCCCTCGCCCGAGTCGCCGCTCGCGCAGCTCGCGAGACCCAGGGTCGCGACGACGGCGACGGCGCCGGCCGCGAGGAGGCTCTTCGTGTTCACCCGCATTGGTGTGCCCTTCTCAGTGTGCGTGAGATCGGCGCCTTCGCCTGGTGGGGAGTTCCGCGCACCGTGCCCGAAAGGCCGTTCTTCCGTGTGATGTTGCCCGCCATGTGATTGCAAGCGGTTTCAGGTATACCTGTTCCGCGTCACATTGACAACTCGGCGTTACGTGATCGATACCGGCTTGCTAGGCTCCTCCGGGGCACTTGAAGGTGCAAGCGCTTCCAGATATCTGAGATTGGCTTAAGGTTTTCTCCATGACTTCCGAATGGTGGCGCACCGCCGCGATCTACCAGATCTACCCCCGGTCCTTCGCCGACGCGAACGGCGACGGCATGGGCGACCTGGCCGGCATCCGCTCGCGCCTGCCCGAGCTCGCCGACCTCGGCGTCGACGCGATCTGGCTGTCGCCGTTCTACACCTCGCCCCAGAAGGACGCCGGGTACGACGTCGCCGACTACTGCGACGTCGACCCCCTCTTCGGCACGCTCGCCGACTTCGACGACATGCTCGCCGAGGCGCACCGGCTCGGACTCAAGGTCATCGTCGACCTCGTCCCGAACCACTCCAGCGACCAGCACGTCTGGTTCCAGCGGGCGCTCGCGGCCGCCCCCGGCAGCCCGGAGCGCGCCCGCTACGTCTTCCGCGACGGAAAGGGCGAGCACGGCGAGCTCCCGCCGAACAACTGGGAGTCGGTGTTCGGCGGATCGATGTGGACCCGCACGACCGACCCCGACGGCACCCCCGGGCAGTGGTACCTGCACATCTTCGACAGCTCGCAGCCCGACTTCGACTGGGAGCAGGACGAGGTCCGCGAGGAGTTCCGCCGCATCCTGCGGTTCTGGCTCGACCGCGGCGTCGACGGGTTCCGCGTCGACGTGGCGCACGGACTCATCAAGGCCGAGGGGCTGCCCGACTACACCCCGCCGGCCGACGCCGGCTCGATGGGCGGCAATCAGCACGGCCTCGAGGCGGGCGTCCCGCTCGAGCCCGAGATCCACGACGAGAACGTCGGCGCTCCGTACTGGGGCCAGGAGGGCGTGCACGAGGTCTACCGCGACTGGCGGAAGGTGCTCGAGGAGTACGACGGCGAGCGCATCCTCGCCGCCGAGGCATGGGTCGACCCGCTCTCGCGCGTCGCCAAGTGGGTCCGCCCCGACGAGATGCACCAGGCGTTCAACTTCGCCTACCTCGAGACCCCGTTCGAGGCCGCACCCTTGCGTGCGGTGATCGACCACTCGATCGAGACGTTCGGCGCCGTCGGCGCACCCTCGACATGGGTGCTCTCGAACCACGACGTCATCCGCCACGCCTCACGCCTCGCGCTGACCTCGGACAGCCTGCAGGGCCACGGCATCGGCCCGAAGAGCCCGGGCCTGCCCGACCCGGTGGTCGGCCTCCGACGCGCGCGCGCCGCGACCGCGCTCATGCTCGCGCTGCCCGGCTCCGCGTACCTCTACCAGGGGGAGGAACTCGGCCTGCCCGAGGCCATCGGCCTGCCCGACGAGGCCCGCCAGGACCCGACCTGGTTCCGCACGAACGGCGAGCGCTACGGCCGAGACGGATGCCGCGTGCCGCTGCCCTGGGAGGCCGACGCGCCGTCGTACGGCTTCGGCCCCGCCGACACGACGTGGCTCCCCCAGCCCGCCGAGTGGGCGGAGTTCGCGCGCGACCGCCAACGCGGCGTCGCCGGTTCGACGCTCGAGCTGTACCGCTCGCTCCTCGCCGAGCGTCGCGCCCGGTCGCTCGCGACCGGAGAGCTGGAGTGGCTGGACGGGTTCGGCGACGACGTCCTCGCCGTCCGCAACGGCAGCGTGCTCGTCGTGGCGAACACGGGCTCGTCCCCCGTCGAGCTCCCCGAGGGCGACGTGATCCTCTCGAGCGCGGCGCTCGACGGCCGCACGCTCCCCGGCGAGACCACCGCCTGGCTCGCCGCCTAGCCCGCCGCGCTGCGCCCGGGCCCCGGCAGACGGGTCGCCCACGCTGCTGGTCGCGACGGTGAGCGGATGCCACATGGCATCCGCTCACCGTCCGGCGCAGCATCCGTTCGCCGGGTTTCTACGACAGCTCGCTCCCCCGATCGCGCTGCGCCGGAGTTCGCAGGATGGCACGCCCGCCGGTCTCCACCTTCCGCTCCACGCCGCTCCGCCCACGTTGCATGAGATTCCCGTGCAAGGCTTCCCCAGCGCCGGCATCCGCCCGATTCTCATGCATTCTCGATGGGCGACTCCCGATGCAGCACCGACAACGGCAGCGCAGCCATCGGTGTCGCTCGCCGCGGACCTCGGTGCTCGCCCCGGGCGACGAGCGCCAGGATGCCCGCGCGCGTGCGCTCCCAGTCCTCGATGACCTGGCGGTAACTCAGGCGCATCACGACGTATCCGCGGATGAGTGCCTCGAAATCCCGCCGACGGTCCGCCTCGAATGCCGCGCCGCTGTGGAATGCGCGACCATCGACCTCGATGATCAGGCGGGCCCCGACGAGGACGTCCACCGTGCCGACGCCCTCGATCGCCGCTTGCGCGCGGAACTCGATCCGCTTGGACCGGAGCAGCAGTCGCACCCGGGTCTCGAGCCCGGACTGGCATGACGGATCGACTCGATCGACGAGATGCCGTCGCGACCGGGGCATGCCGTCGCGGATCAGGTCGAGGTGCCCCATCGCGAGGACACCACGCTCGACGGCGCTATCGATGGTCGCGAGCACGTCGTCTTCCCCAGCGCAGGAGAACATCTCCGCGAGAGCGACGCTGAGCGGGTCGCTCGCCCGGTCGAGCCCACCACGCGTGCGGTAGTGCACGCACACGCCGTCTCGCTCGCGATCGAGCGGGATGCTGCGATCGTCGGGCGACGAGAGGCGCCCGGTCGAGTGGCGCACGCGCACGTGCAGGCGATCGTCGGCATGCACCCAGAGCCGGTGGCGCCGTGCGACGGTCGCCGCCGTGGCCGTCCCACCGACACGGACTGCTCGTACGATCTCGCGGGGCGCGTCCGGCGTCGCGAACCATCCGTTGCGGACCCGGCGAAGCTCGCCTGCGGCCACTGCTGCGCGGACGCGGGCCGGCGCGCAGCCCAGTTCCACGAGCCGGGTCGCCGAGAGCACGCCGCCGTGTTCGCGCGTGAGCCGGGCCGCCGAGGACATGGGTCGAGTGTGCCCCGCGCTGCGCCTCCTGTTCGCGGGATGGAGCCCGGCTGTGGAGAGCTGCTGCACTGGTGCATGAGATTCCGCCCGATGGCACGCCATGCGAGGTCGAAGGTCGGTATCTCATGCATTCCGCGCGGCGACGCCGCGCCGCGCCGCCGGGGGGCTCGCGTGCCGTGCGCGCACGACGACGCCCGCGGAGCGGGCCGCGGGCGGGATCAGCTCAGTTCGTGTTCGCGTAGAGCCACTCGAGCGGGTCGACCCAGTACCCGTCGATCCCGCCGATGCGGATCTCGAAGTGCAGGTGCGGACCGGTCGACATGCCCGTGTTGCCGGTCGTGCCGAGCACGTCGCCGACCTCGACGGTGTCGCCCACCTCGAAGCGGCGCGAGCCGTATTCCATGTGCGCGTACACGCTCGTGACGACCTGCCCGTCGATCACGTGGTCGATCATGGTGACGACGCCGAGCGAGCCGCCGGAGTCGGTCGAGTTCGAGACCACGCCGTCGGCGATGGCCTGGATCTGCGCACCGAGGCCGGGGTTGAAGTCCTGCCCGTGGTGGTCGACCGAGCACCCGTAGCAGTTGCGGTACCCGAACCGGTCGCCGATGTGCACGCCGACGGCGAAGGGCCACTGGATCGTGCCGAGCGGGTTGTTCGTGAAGGTCGCCTCGGCGCGGATGCCGGCGGCCTGCGCATACTCCTCGATGGTCTGCGCCTGGTAGTCCTCTCGACCGACGCCCGCGGCGAGCGTGCCGCCCGAGATGTCGACGCGCTGACCGTCGGGCGTCGTGCCGGTGGTCTGCGAGAGGGCCATCGCCTGCACCTCCGCCGGAGTGAGGAGCGACAGCGAGGGAACGGATGTCGCGACGGCGAGCATCGCGACGAATCCCATCGCGACGACGCTCGCGAAGCGCGTGGTCAGGGCGCGCTTCCGGTTCCGCGCGGGCGCGGACTTCGACGTGAAGGGTCCGTCCTCCGGACGACCCTCGGGGCGCTGCGGCGCCCGACGATCGGCGGGGGTCCGGCGGCCGACCGGGGCGCGGTGCGCGGATGCCGAGGGCTCACCTCGTCCGTTCGAGCCCGCCCGGGCGCCGCGCTCGCGGAGTCGGGCGGCTTCGACGGCCCCGTCGAGGTCGCGGTCCTCGCGGTGCCCGGCCCCGAAGAGGTCGCTCACGTCGTTCGCGGTGATGACGGCGGGATCGGATGCCGCGACGCGGCGGTCGGCGGGCAGTGCGTCGAGGCGCGCGGCCTCTCGGCCAACGGGACGATCGATGGGCCCGTCACCGGGCCGGGTCGCACGCGGCTGGACCTCCGGCCGCCCGGCGAGGCGGGGGTCGCGGGACGCGGCGAGGCGGGGGTCGCGGAGTCCTGCGGAGGGGTGCGCCAGGGGGCGCGGACCGCCCGGTCGCTCACCGGCATCGGGACCTCGCTCGGCACGGACCCCGCCCTGGGCCACGCGGGGGTCGGGGTGCGGATGCCGCGGGACGCCGGTCTGCCGGTGACCCTGCGACGGCGGGGCCGATACGGCGGCGGAGCTCGGTCCGCGGGGAGCGGGAGCCGCCCCGGGCTGGAACGGCTGCGATCGCGTCGGCGACGACGGATCGGTCGGCCCGGTCGTCCCGGCAGGGTTCGGACGAGCGGCCGGCGCATTCGCAGGACCCGCCTGCGGTCGCCGCGGGTGCCCGTCGGGCCGCGGCCTGACGCGCGGGTCGTCGAGACGGCCGCCGGCCGGCGCCGCGGGGTGCTGCGTGCGGGCGGGGACTTCCTCGGGGCGGGGGGCGGGCGCGGAGCGCGGAGCGGCGCTGCGCTGCACCGACTCGCGACCGGGTGGCAGCTCGGCCTCGGGCCGCCGCTGCGGCGCCCACCCGGGCTCGGGCGCTCCCGACTCGGGTCGGTACGGCCGCTCGGTGGGCGCCGGGGCCGCGGCGGGGCGGGGCCGGCGCGCCGCGGGAGCCGGGGTCGCGGATGTCGGCGCGGCGGGCGCCTGGGGTGCGCGCGCCGGAGCCGTCGGAGGCGCGCCCGGCGCCGGTACCGCAGCGCCTCGCGGGGCGGAACCGGGCCGGTCGGCGCGAAGGCCTGCGGCCGGGCCGTCGACCGGTCCCGCGGCCGCGCGGCGGCCGGTCCGCGTTGCGGGGTCCACGCCCGCACCATGGGTGCCGGACGGCTGCGGAGCGGCCGGCCGAGCGGTGCTCGCGGGGTGCGACGCCGGGGACTCGCGGCGGTTCGGTGCCGACTCCTGCGCCGGGAGCGGGTCGCGCCGGGAGCGGCGCGACTCCGTCGGCGCGACGGGAGGGGACGCCGGGCGCGCTGAGCCGGAGGGCTGATGGGCCTGCGGGGCGTCGACCGCCGCATCGCGGCGATCACGCGGACGAAGCGGCCCCGTGGCATCCGCCCGCCGCCTGGGTTCGCGCGCGGGGCCCGTCACCGACGCGCCGTTCGACGGCAGGTACGACTCGAACGAGACGCCCCCGGATACGCCGACGGCCGAGTCGCCGACCCGTCGGTCGGCCGGCTCGGCCGGTGAGGTGGAAGAGGAGCGGTCCCGCAGTTCGCGGCGCGTCGGCGTGCGCTCTGACCGCAAGCGGTCTCTGGTGCCTGGCGCTGAATGGTCGGGCACGAGGGGGGACTCGGGCACGTGGGGGACTTTCGCTCGTTCGGGGGGCTGACGGGGGGCTCGTGTTCACCGGGCAGGGCCGAGATCACGGATCGATAAAGCGTAACCGGTCGATCGTCGGATCGCCACGTGGATGCGGTATACGGAGGGATGCGTCCGGTTACGCCCCGGCCTCCTCCAGCAGCGAGGTCAGGTCGTCGAACAGCGACGGCGCAGCCGCGACGAGCATCCGGTCGCCCTCGGGCGCCCCTCCGAGGCCGCCGACCCGTCCGCCCGCCTCGCGCACGATGAGGGCGCCCGCGGCGTGGTCCCACGGATTCAGGCCCAGCTCGTAGAAGGCGTCGAGCCGGCCCGCGGCGACCGCGGCGAGGTCGAGGGCGGCGGAGCCGATCCGACGGATGTCGCGGATGCGCGGCAACACGCTCACGAGCACCTCCGCCTGGGTCGCCCGCCGCTCGGCCGCGTACCCGAATCCGGTCGCGACGAGCGCCCTCGAGAGGTGCACGTCCTCGTTCACGCGCAGTTCGCGCTCCCCGAGCCCGTCGACGAGTCGGGCCCCGCCGCCGACGCTCGCCTCGAACACCTCGCCCGTCACCGGGTTCACGACGACACCGGCGAGCGCGTGCCAGTGCCCCGGGTCGGGCGGGCCGTCGACCACCGCGATGCTCACCGACCACGACGGGATGCCGTAGAGCAGGTTCACCGTGCCGTCGATCGGGTCGACCACCCAGTTCAGGCCGCTCGAGCCGACATGCGTGTCGTCCTCCTCGCCGAAGATGCCGTCGTCGGGGCGTGCATCGAGGATCATCGAGCGGATGCGCTCCTCGGTGTCGCGGTCGACGGCCGTGACGACGTCGGTCGGCGTCGATTTCGTCGCCGCCACCGAGATGCCGCGACGGCGTTCCTCGAGCGCCGCCTCGGCGGCCGTCAGTGCGATCCGGCGGGCGATGGCGAGCAGGTCGACGGATGCCGCGTCCGCGGCGTTCTGGGTCATGCCCCCACGCTACTGCGGGAGCAGCGCGTCGCTCACCTGCAGCGGGACGCCCTCACGCTCCTCCGACTCGTACGCCGCCTCGACGACCGCCATCGTGTGCAGCACGTCGTCGACGGAGGTCGGCAGCGTCGGCACCGACCCCTCGACGAACCGCTGGAGTGCACCCATCGAGCCGATGAACGCGTCCGGGAACCAGGAGCCCTCGAACGGCACGGGAACCCACCCGCGCTCCTTCTCGGCCAGGAGCGCCAGTTCGAGCGCATCCGGCCCACCCGTCGGGTAGTCGAGGAGCAGCCCCATCTGCGCACGGATCGCGCCCCTGGTTCCCTCCCACTTGATGAAGCTCTCCTCGTGCGCCGGCCCGTACGCATGATCGTGGTTCGTGCTGACGGTCACCCGGATCGGCCGGTCCCGGTAGCGCATCACGATGAGGGAGCGGGTGTTCGCGACCTCCGACTTCTCGGGGTGGCGGCTCGTCACGGCGCTCACCGAGTCGGGGTCGCCGAGGAAGGATCGGATGAGGTCGACGTAGTGCACGGAGTGCATGTTGATCTCGAGCCGCTCGAGCCCGAAGACGTGCGGGAACAGGTGCCACGGCGTGTCGACGGAGACGCGGATCTCGAGGTCGTAGAGCTCGCCGATCGCGCCCTCGGCGATGAGCCTGCGCGCCTCGGCGACGTACGGCGCGAAGCGCAGCTGCGTGTTCACGGCCGCGACGAGCCCCTTCGACCGGCAGAGGTCGCGCAACTCGACGCCCTGCTCGTAGGTCTGCCCGAGGGGCTTCTGGATGAGCACGGGGGCGCCGTCGGGGAGCTGCTCGAGCGTCTCGAGGTACTGCTCGGGCATCAGCGCGATGTCGTACACCGCGTCGGCCGGCGCGGCGGCGACCGCCTCGGCGACCGTGCCGAACACGTTCGCGATCCCGTACTCGTCGGCGAGCGCCTGCGCCCGCGCGACGGTGCGGTTGACGAGCCCCCAGACGGGGTAGCCCGCCTTCCGGTACGCGGGCAGGTGGGCGTCCTTGACGATGCCGCCGGTGCCGATGATGACGATCGGGCGCGGATGCCTCGGCAACTCGAGCGTGTACGCCGCGGCGGGATCGAACTCGGGCAGGTCGGTCATTCGCGTCATCCCTTCACGGCGCCCACGGTCTGGCCGCGGATGAGGAATCGCTGCGCGCCGAGGAACACGACGAGGAGCGGGATCATCGAGATCACGGTGGCGAGGGCGAGCTGCGGCATGTACAGCTTCACGTCGAGGCCCGCGGCGACGGTCGCGTTGAAGAGCGGGCTCGCGCCGATGAGCTCCTGGATCCCGATCGAGATCGTCTTGTTGTCCTGGTTCGACGTGAGCAGGGCGAGCGGGAGGAAGAAGTTCGTCCAGTTCGCGACGAACGAGAAGAACGCGATGAGGGCCACGACCTGCTTCGAGATGGGCAGCGCCACCTGGAAGAAGATCGCCACCTCGCCGAGCCCGTCGATCCGGGCCGCCTCGACGAGCTCGGGCGGCATGGTCGTCATGAAGTGGATGTACGCGAGGTACACGCCGAACGGGAAGAAGCCCATGATGACCGCGACCGGCCACAGCTGCCCGACGGCGCCGATCGCGTTGACCTCGAGGAAGAGCGGGATCACGAGCACCGTGTTCGGCATCACCATCGCCAGCAGCGTGGCGAAGAGCCAGAACCGGCGCGATCCGAATCGCAGCCGGGCGAGGGCATATCCCGCGGGCAGGGCGGCGACGAGGGCGAGCACGCCGCCGACGACGGCGACGATCAGCGAGTTCATGATCCAGCGGAGGAACACGCCGCCGCCTGCCGGCCCGAAGCCCATGAGCTGCTGCCAGCTGTAGGCGACGTTCTCCCACGACATCCCGCCGAGGCCGAGGAATCCGTCGCCGCCGGCGACGATCCCCTCCTGGCTGCGGAACGCCATGGCGATGAAGCCGATGATCGGCAGCACGAACAGTGCGGCGAACGCGAGCATGATGGTGATGCGGGCGATCCGGCCGACGCCCCAGTGCCGGGAGCCGACGATCTGGTGGGTCTCGTGCGATGTGGTGGTCATCGGGCCTTCTCCTCGCGCTCGCCGAAGAGTCCGCTTCGGAAGACGATGATGATGCCGATCGCGAGGGTGATGACGAGCAGGATGATCGACATCGCCGCCGCGGCGGGGAAGTTGCGGTTGGTGAATGCGAACGCGTACCCGAGCTGGGTGGGCGCCCATTCGCTGTCGATCGAGCCGGCCGAGATCTGCCTCATGAGGTACGGCTCGAGGAACAGCTGGAATCCGTAGGCGAGGTTCATCAGCGCGGCGTACCCGATCCACGGGCGGATCAGCGGCAGCTTGATGCGCCACGCGAGTTGCCATGCGTTGGCGCCGTCGAGGGCCGCGGCTTCGAAGATCTCGTCCGAGATCCCGTTGAGGCCGCCGTTGACGATGACGATCCAGGTGCCGAGCCCCTGGAAGAACAGCATCGCCGTGAGGATGAGCGGCAGGTTCTCGGTGGTGACGACCTCCTTGAGGGTGGTCATGCCGAGGTCCTGCCAGAGGAAGGCGATGGGCGACTGCGACGGGTTCAGCAGGTAGACCCAGAGCACGAAGTTCGCGATGCCGGCCAGGGCCCCGGGGATGTAGTAGACGAAGCGCATCGCTCCGCCGAATCGGCCGGGGCTCGCGTGGATGAGCAGCGCCATCGCGACGATGCCGAGGATCATGATCGGCAGCCAGATGATCATGACCGTGAAGATGTTCACGAAGGTGCCGAAGAAGCGGTAGTCCGTGACCACCGTCACGAACGACTCGAAGCCGCCGAACCCGGTCTGCGGGTTCACGAGCGTGGGCGCCTTCTGCAGGCTGATCCAGAAGGCGTACCCGATCGGGATGGCCGCCGCGACGACGAACAGCAGCAGGTACGGCGCCATGAGGATGAACGCGCCGCGCCGTTCGACGCGGTGCGGCGCCCGGCGCTTCGCGGCCCGGCGCTTCGCGCCCGCCTCGGTCGATCGCGACCGCTCGGCCGCGCGCGGCCTCTCGGCCTGGGTGGTCGCTGTCGTCATGTCGTCATCCTCTGCGATGCGGAACGAGTGGGGGTGCGCCCCGGGGGAGTCCGCCGACTCCCCCGGGGCGCGGTTCGTCACTGGACGGTGTAGCCCACCGACTCTGCCTGGTTGACGAGCTCCTCGCCGAACGCGGCGATCGCGTCGGGCATGGTGCCGCCGGAGATGAGCGTGGGGCTCACCTTCTCGGTCCAGACCGAACCGGTGTCGTACAGCATGTAGGCGTAGGGCTGCACCGCGCCTGCGGCATCCTTGAACGCCTGCTGCACGGAGGGGATGTCGGCGAAGTAGGCGTCCGCCTCGATCTTGGCGAGCCAGGCGTCCTGCACCGGGCCGTACCCGGGCAGGCCCGTCGAGAGGTCGACCTGCCAGCGCGGGTCGGTGGCCACGAAGGTCGCGAACGTGAGCGTGTTCTCGAGCTGCTTGCCCGTGATGTGCGAGGAGACGCCCCAGAGGCCGCCGCCCTCGTTGCCGGTGGAGGGCGACGACTCGCCGTCCCAGGTCAGCGGAGCGACCGCGCTCATCTCGCCGGCCGGGATCTGCCAGGTGTCGCGGAAGAGGTAGTTGCCCCACCACACGGCACCGGGGCTCATGACGAGGTTGACGCCGGCCTCGGCCGCGTCGCCGTCGAAGATGCCCTGGGTCGAGAGCGCTCCACCGTCGTACATCTCGGTGAGCAGCTCGGTCGCGCGCTCGCAGTTCGGGTCGGAGAGGTCGATGTGCGCCTCGGTCTCGGAGACCCGGTCGTTGGTCGGGCAGTTCGCGCCCTGCAGGTAGCGGTTGATCGCGTAGGCATCGCCGAGGAAGCCGCTGATCTTGCCGGGGTGCTCATCGGCGATCGTCACGGCGAGTTCGGCGTACTCCTCCCACGTGGTCGGGAGGGTGTAGCCGTTGTCGTCGAAGAACGCCTTGTTGTACCAGAACACGTCGGGAGCGGCGTCGTTGCGGAGGCATCGGATCTGGCCGTCGATGTCGCAGAAGGACAGGACGGCCGGGTCGTATCCCTCGATGACGTCGGGGAGGAGGTCGGTGAGGTCGGCGGCGTAGTTGCTCGTCGAGCTGGTCGCCCACGCGATGTCGTCGTTCGAGGGGAAGAAGATCGCGTCGGGCCATCCGGAGCCGGCCGAGTCGAAGTTGGCGAAGGACTGCTTGACCGTCTTGCCGCCGACCGTGCCGTCGATCTGGACGACGTCGATCTCGATGTCCGGGTAGGCCTCCTGGAAGGCCTCCGCGGCGGGGACGCGGGGCGGGTCGACCCAGACGGTGATCTTCCCGCCGGAGTCGGTCTGGGTGGACGTGTCGGCTGCGTCGCCGGCGGCGCAGCCGGACAGGACGAGCGCGGCCGCTGCGATCGTCGCAACCCCTGCGCTCGCCGAGAGGAACCTCGTGGTCTTCATTGACACTCCTTGGATGAGGTGGCGCAGACATCACGCCGTCGTGGTTGTCGTGGTCGGTCGGAGCTTGCCGGGTCCCGGCCCCGGGGGTGCTCAAACGTTATACCAACTCGGTGCCTCTAAGCAAACGTTTGAGCACATCCCGTGCCGAGCGATCCAGCGC
Source organism: Agromyces zhanjiangensis (assembly GCF_040496055.1). Lineage (NCBI taxonomy): Bacteria > Bacillati > Actinomycetota > Actinomycetes > Micrococcales > Microbacteriaceae > Agromyces > Agromyces zhanjiangensis. The sequence goes on from NZ_JBEPKB010000007.1 coordinate 165,650, forward strand.
GGTCGATCGTACTATAGATCAGATGAATATGTGAGCGAGAATCGAGGAACGACCCTGTGGGCCCCGAAACATCCGGAGAGATTGGATAAATCGGGCGCGCACGGCCGTGAGCGGAGATACCCCGCCCACGGCCGCCACCAGCGAGTCAGAGCACTCGGTGCCGATCCCACACCGCCCGGAGGGAGTCGCCCGCGAGCAACTCGGCGAGCACCGTGGACTCCCGCGCCGCCCGTTCGCGGGCCCGGGCGAGCACGGACGCCTCGTGCTCGCGCGGCACGACCACGACGCCGTCGTCGTCGGCCATGACCAGGTCGCCCGGCGCGATGCGGACCCCGCCGAGGACGACGTCGACGTCGTGCGCGATGACGCGCATGCGCGCCCGGTAGTCGATCGGCCGGCGCGAGGCGGAGAAGGCCGGGAAGCCGAGGGCGGCGATGCGGTCGGTGTCGCGCAGGTTGCCGTCCGTGACGACGCCCGAGGCGCCCGAACCCAGCGCCGCGGCGCTGAACAGCTCGCCCCAGAACGCCGAGTCGTTGCTGCGATCAGTCGCCACGACGACGAACTGGCCACGACCGATGCCATCGATGAAGTCGATCGCATCGCGGTACGGGTCCGCCGGGTCGTCCTCGAGCGCCGGGGCGAAGCGCACCGTCCTGGCCCTGCCGATCGCGCGCGACCCGGGCACGATCGGCGCGAGCCGATGCTGGAGGACCTGGTCGCGGAGCCCGACGGCGTCGCACGAATCGCTGAGGATCGCCGTCGACAGGCGGTCGTCGCCCGCCATGGGCGTGAAGCCGAGGTCAGCGGATGACATGCCCGCCCCCCGGCCGGAACGCGTACCGCTGCTCGATCTCGTCGGTCAGCTGCACGCCGAGTCCCGGCGCCGTCGGGGCCCCGATGGTCCCGTCGGCGAAGTCGACCGGCTCGACCCGGAGCGCATCGCGCAGCGGGTTCGGCAGCGTGCAGTACTCGAAGAGCTCGACCGAGGGTTCGGCGAGCACGGTGTGCAGGTTCGCCGCGAAGGTCACGCCGCTCCCCCACACGTGCGGCACGCAGTCGACGGATGCCTCGCGCGCGAGCGCCGCGACCCGGGAGAACGCCCGCGGGCCCCCGACGAAGGTCACGTCCGGCTGGACGATGTCCACGCCGCCGGCCGCGACCAGTTCGGCGAACTCGCGCACGGTGCCGTTGGACTCGACCCCGGAGATCGGGACGTCGACCGCTGCGCGCACGCGCGCGAACCCGGCGACGTCGTCGGCCTGGCACGGCTCCTCGTACCAGCGCGCACCGAGGCTCGCGGCATGCCGGCCGACGCGGACGGCGTCCTCGACCGACCACGGCGACGACGCGCAGGCCTGGACCGCGTCGATGACGAAGCGCGATCGCGGCGGCAGTCCGCCGACGACGTGGTCGAGCAACGCGATCGTCGTGTCGGGGTCGGACATCGCGCGGAACTTCACCGTCCCGAAGCCCGCGGCGAACTGGCCGGCGGCCCATCGGGCGACCTCGTCGAACGTCGTGCCGAGGCCGCCGCTGGCGTAGGCCTCGATGCGCTGCCGCGCCGCGCCGCCGAGGACGTCGTACGCGGGTACGCCCTCCCGCTTCGCGGCGGCGTCGAGCACCGCGGTCTCGATGGCGCCGGCGACGCCGCTCAGGATGCCCCCACGCGACCAGAAGGCGGTGTAGGCGCGGAGGTGGTCGGCCACCTCCAGCGGCGACCCGAATGCGACGTCGACCAGGTAGGGGCGGAAGGCATCGACGATGCCGGGCACGGCCGTGGCGGCCATGATGCCCGCACCGGCCTCGCCGATGCCGCGCGTGCCGTCGGCGAGCTCGACCTCCACGAGCGCGGCATCCCACGATCGGATCGTCCCGCCGACCCAGACGAGCTCGTCACCGGGGTCGTACCGGTGCGACAGCAGCACCGGTCTGATGGTTCGGACGGTTGCGGTCAGGTCGCTCATCGTCGAGGCGCTCCTCAGGGTCGTGATCGGATGTGTGGTTGCGACGATAACTGCTCAAACGTTTGATCACAAGGATTGATCGGATGAAACGAGCCCGGCACGCAGAACCGGCCACCTAGGATGGGCGCCATGTCCGACGCGCACGGCTCCGCCCGCTCCCAGACCGACGTCGTGATCCAGGGGATCAAGGACATGCTCACGCGCGGCGAGCTGAAGCCCGGCTCCCGGCTGCCGATCGAGAAGGACCTCGCGGCGATGCTCAACGTCTCGCGCGGCTCGCTCCGCGAGGGCGTGCGGGCGCTGGCGACGCTCGGCGTGCTCGAGACCCGCCAGGGCGACGGCACCTACGTCACGGCGCTCGATCCGGCGGCGCTGCTGAGCCCGCTCGGGTTCCTCGCGGACCTGCAGCAGCCCGCACACGCGGCCGACCTCCTCGCCGTGCGACGCGTCCTCGAGGCCGAGAGCGTCTCGCTGGCCGCCACGCGGGTCACCGACGAGCAGCTCGCCGACCTCGAGGCGATCCTCGCGCGGGTCGACCGCGAGCTCGAGCACGAGGATGAGATGGACCTCGAGGAGTTCATCAACACCGACACGGAGTTCCATCGCGCCATCGCGGCGGCCAGCGGCAACCCGCCCCTCGCCGCGCTCGTCGACGCCCTCGTCGGACGCACCTTCCGCGCCCGCCTCTGGCGCGCCATCAGCCACCGGGGATCCGTGCGCGAGACGCAGCGGGAGCATCGCGCCATCCTCGCCGAGCTCGCCCGCCGCGACCCCGGCCGCGCGAGCATCCGCATGTCGACGCACCTGCTCGGGGTCGAGCAGTTCAGCGCGGAGCACGCCGACGAGGACCCCGAGGCCGGCTGAGCGCGGCCGGCCGAGCGCCGGCGACGTCGCCGGTCGGGGAACGACCGGCCCCTCGGCCGCCTACGCCTCGGCGAGCACCGACTCCTCGACGTGCGCCCCGGGCCGGGCACCCGCCCAGTACGCCCCATCGGGGAACGCGTACCGCGCGACGGACGACTCGTGCATCTCGGCGCTGTAGCCGGGCTGCGACGGCATCGTGTAGTGGCCGTTCTCGACGATGCACGGGTCGACGAAGTGCTCGTGCAGGTGGTCCACGAACTCGGTCACGCGGTTCTCGAGCGTGCCCGAGACGCAGACGTAGTCGAAGATCGACAGGTGCTGCACCAGCTCGCACAGGCCGACGCCGCCGGCGTGCGGGCAGACCGGCACGCCGAACTTCTGCGCCATCAGGTACACCGCTACGATCTCGTTGACGCTCGCGAGGCGAGCGGAGTCGAGCTGGCAGTAGTCGATCGCACCGGCCTGGAACATCTGCTTGAAGAGGACGCGGTTCATGCCGTGCTCGCCGGTGGCGACGCCGATCGGCGCGACCGCCTTCCGCACCGCCGCGTGGCCGAGCACGTCGTCGGGGCTCGTCGGCTCCTCGATCCACATCGGCTCGAACTCGGCGAGCCGGCCCACCCATTCGATGGCCTGCGGGACGTCCCACACCTGGTTCGCGTCGATCATGAGGTTCGCGTCCCAGCCGATCACCTCGCGCGCGATGCGCAGGCGACGGATGTCGTCCTCGACGTCGGAGCCCACCTTCAGCTTCACGTGCCGGTACCCCTCGTCGACCGCCTCCTGCAGCAGCCGTCGGAGCTTCTCGTCCGAGTAGCCGAGCCAGCCCGCGCTCGTCGTGTAGCAGGGGTACCCGCCGCGCGACTCGAGGTCGGCGATGCGCGCCGCGCGGGTCGGCGCCTTCTCGGCGAGGATCGCGATGGCCTCCTCGCGAGTGAGGGCATCCGAGAGGTAGCGGAGGTCCGCGGCGTCGACGAGCTCCTCCGGGGTCATGTCGGCGAGCAGGCGCCACAGCGGCTTCCCCGCCACGCGGGCGGCGAGGTCCCACATCGCGTTCATCACGGCCGCCATGGCGAGGTGCACGACGCCCTTCTCCGGCCCGAGCCAGCGCAGCTGAGAATCCGACGACAGCTCGCGGTACACCGAGCCCAGGTCGGCGACGGCCTCCTCCACCGATCGGCCGACGAGCGGCAGCCCGCGCTGGCGCGCGGCCTCGACGCACAGGTCGTTGCCGCGCCCGATCGTGAAGGTGAACCCGTATCCGCGCACGTCGGGGTCGTCGGTGTGGATCACGACGTACGCCGCGGAGTAGTCGCCGTCCTTGTTCATGGCGTCGGATCCGTCCATGCTCAGCGAGGTCGGGAACCGGACGTCGTGGGCGGTGACAGCGGTGATGGTGGTCATGTCGTGGGCTTCCTGGGTCTGCCGCGCGATGGCGTGGTCGCTGCGCCGCGGGCGGAACGGACGTGATGGGTCGTGCGAGGCGCCGACCTGGGTGCGTGGACCGCGCCGCTTCGCGAGGGACCGCATACGTGCCGTTCGGCGTTTGCTCCACTCTAGCCGATTCATTGGATGAATTCAGCAGAATTCGGGAGACGGTGGAAGGACTGACGGCATGGGCCGTGAATAGATCAGTTCTATCGGCGTGGCTACCCGGACAACTCGGCCGTGGACTCGCGCAGGACGAGCTCGGGGGCGGGGTCGCGCACGACGCGGTCGGCGAGTTCGCCCGTGTCGATCCGCCGGATGATGTCCTTGACCGCCTGTCGCCCGAGCTCGGCGAGCGGCATGCGGACCGTCGTGAGCGGCGGCCAGGCGTTCGCCGCCGTCCACGCGTCGTGCATCGCCACGATCGAGAGGTCCTGGGGCACGCCGAGCCCGAGCCGCCGGGCCTCCAGCAGGGCGCCGTGCGCCGCGTTCACGTTCGCGACGACGATCGCCGTCGGCCGTTCGTCGAGCGCGGCCAGGACGGCCATCGCCGCCCCGCCCTGCGCCGGCTCGTACCCGAGGCGCGTCACCAGGCCCTCCGCGACCTCGAGCCCCGCATCGGCCATCGCCGACCGGAAGCCCGCTTCGCGCCGTTGCCCGGAGTCGGAGCGCGGGAGCCCGCCGATGAAGCCGATCCGGCGATGCCCGAGCCCGATCAGGTGGTCGGTCGCGATCCGGATGGCACGCGCGTCCTCGAGCGTCACCGATCCGACGTGGTCGGGATGGATCGAGTTGATGAAGATGAGCGGCAGCGGAGCGTGGAGCAGGATGCGGAGCTCCTCGGCGCGCATCGAATCGCCGACCTGCAGCAGCACGCCGTCGACTCGCCCCTCGCCGATCAGTCGCGGGATGGTGTCCTCGCCCTCGGGCATGCCCTCGGTCCGCGCGATGAGCACCATGTTCCCGTGTGCGAGCGCCTCCTCCTCGACCCCGCGCATCAGCTCGGCGAAGATCGCGTTCGTGACGTCGGGGACGACGAGGCCGATCACGTTGGTGCGCGCCGACTTCAGGGCGCGTGCGGCGAAGTTCGGCCGGTAGTCGAGTTCGCGGGCCGCATCGTGGATCCGCTGCCGTGTCGCGGCGCTGACGCGCGCGCTCGGCGCATCGCTCAGGACGCGCGAGACGGCCGAGACCGAGACTCCCGCCCGGGCCGCGACGTCGCTCAGGGTGGCCATGGGCTCAGTGTAGGGACTCGACCGTCGCGCGACGGTTCACGAGGTAGAGGTGCGTCAGCACCAGCACCGTCTCGCCGCGCTGGTTCACGACCGACACGAGTTCGTGCACGTAGCCGAACTCGTCCGGTCGCTTCGCATGCTCGGACCGGTCGGTGATCTCGGCCGTCACCGTGATCGTGTCGCCGATGAACACCGGGCGGATGAACCGGATGCGGTCGTATCCGTAGCTCATCGACTGCGGGTTGATGTCTCCCGCCGTCATGCCGACCGCCACCGACAGGATGAGCGTGCCGTGCGCGATCCGCTGCCCGGCGGGCTGGGTCGCCATCCACTCCGCGTCCATGTGGTGCGGGAAGAAGTCGCCCGTCTGCCCGGCGTGCAGCACGATGTCCGCCTCGGTGATCGTGCGCCCGACGGTCTGCCGGCGCTCGCCGATCTCGATGTCCTCGAACCAGCGGTCGATCGTCTGCATGTCAGTCCTCCAGGTGGCGCTCGGTCGCCTCGTCGAGTCGCGCGATGAGCTCGTCGTCGGTCATCCGCCCGGCGAGGGCGGCGGTGATGAGGGGCCCGATCTCGTTCTGCAGATCGGGGTAGTCGGGATGCCTCGGCCGCACGTAGGCGGACTCGAGCGTCGCTCGCGTGCCACGGAAGAAGTCGAGCGTGAGCTCGTTCGTCCGGTCGGACTCCCAGGCCACGGCGTTGCCGGGCTGCCCGCCGCCGTCGAAGTAGACGCCCTCCTGCACCTCGGCCGAGTCGAGCCAGAACGCGTGCGCGATCGCCGCGTCCGGATGCCGCGTGTGCGCCGACACCGCGATGCCGGCGCCGCCGAGCAGCGAGCCGCGGACCCCGGCCGATCCCGCGGGGATGTCGACGTACGCGAGGCGATGCTCGCGGAAGCCGGCGCGCGAGTAGTTCGTGTACCCGAAGAGGAGCGGACTGTACGCGAACCGGTCGCCCGCGGCGAGCCGGTCGGCGACGTCGATCGGGTTGAGCCCGAGGTTGTCGTCGGGCGTCAGCTCTGCGAGTCGTCGCATGATCCCGAGCGCCTCGAGCGCGGCATCCCGCGGGAGGAAGACACCCGGCTCGCGCATGGCCTCGGTGCCGTGGCCGGCCGCGATGGTCACGAGGCTCGAGAACGCGTCGACCGGCTTCGCCGGCCAGAGCACGCGGCCCTCCTCGGCGAGCGCGAGGACCTCCTCCCAGGTTCGCGGGGGCGCGTCGAGCAGGTCGGGCCGCCAGGCCGCGACCTGCGCCGCCGCATCCGTCGCCAGGCCCCACTGCCGTCCCCGGTGCCGGTACGACGCGTGCGACGCGCCGACCGACTGCGTCGCGAGCAGGTCGAGCTCGTCGTCGTGGCCCTGACCGTCGAGCGGGAGCAGCAGTCCGCGCTCGGCGGCGAACGGGATGTGCGGGTGGTCGATGACGAGCAGGTCGTACGCCTCGACGAGTTCGTCGAGGGGCTGGTCGCCGAAGGCCAGGAGGGAGCGGAACTCCCACGCCACCTCGACGTCGGGGGCGACGGCCCGGTACGCCTCGGCCGCCGCGGCGACGCTGCCGTACCCGCGCTCGTGCTCCCAGGTGATGCCGCGGAGGACGATGGTCATGCGGTCACCTCGACGGGCGGGAACTCGGTACGGACGCGCGCGTCGTCCTCGCCGAGCCGCGGCGCGGCCTTGGCGCTCGTGAGCACCTCGCCGTCGATGCGGATCGGACCACGCGTCGTCGAGAGGGTGGTGTCGCCGCGGCGCACCTGCTGCGTCATCCGGATGGCGGCGAAGCCGTCGGACTCGAGGAGCTCGTCGAGGGTCAGCACCGGTGCGCACCACACGTCGGCCGCGTCGAGGACGTCGAGCCAGGACTGCGTGGTGCCGGTCGCGAAGCGCTCGGCGAGTACGGCCTCGATCCACTCCTGTCGGTCCCAGGCCTCCTGCGGGTCGACCATGGCCGCGAGCTCGGGGAGCTCGAGGAGCTCGCCGATCTTCGGGATGGGGTTCATCGCGAGGGCGATGTAGCCGTCGGCGGTCGGATACGTCCCGTAGGGCGCCGCGAGGAATGCGTGCGCCGAGTGCGGGCCGCCTCGCTGCACGCTGATGGTCTCGTCGTTCAGTCGTGTGCTGAGCAGCTCGAACTGCAGGTCGAGCATCGACTCGAGGAGGCTCGACTCGGCGTGGCCGCCCTCCCCCGTGCGGAAGCGGCGCACGAGCAGCGCCGTGACCCCCTGCGCGATGTGGCAGCTGAGCAGGTGGTCGGCGATGGAGAGCCCGACCGGGACCGGGCCGTCGTCGTGGCCGCCACTCAGCCATGGCAGTCCGGAGATGGACTGCGCGAGCAGGTCCTGGCCGGGTCGATCCTTCCACGGTCCCTCCGTGCCGTAGCCGGTGGCGCTCGCGTAGACGATCGACGGGTTGATCTCGCGCACCGACGCGTAGTCGAGTCCGATCCGCTCCATGACGCCGGGCCGGAAGTTCTGGATGACGACGTCCGCCTGCGCCACGAGCTGCTTGACGTAGGCCAGGTCGGCCGGCGCCTTGAGGTCGGCGGTGATCGACTCCTTGTTCCGGTTCATCGCGTGGAACGAGACGGTGTCGCCGTCCGCCGTCCGCCCGGCGAATGCGAGCGTCCGGCCGATGTCGCCGGTGCCGGGCCGCTCGATCTTGATGACCCGCGCGCCGAGGTCGGCGAGGCGCATCGCGGCGACGGGCCCGGCCAGGAACTGGCTGAAGTCCAGCACGAGGATGCCGTCGAGCGGCAGTGGCTTCGATGCGTTCATGCAGGCGCCTTCGAGGTGTCGTCGCCCGACGGGGGCCGCCGCGTCGGTGCGTCGGGCCGTGGGGCGCAATGGTGATCAATCGTTTGATTGCTCAATCGTTTGATCAGCGTAGACGATCGTGCGGTCGCATCGCAACCGGTTTCGCGGCGCGGCCCGGCACGCGGCGGCGGGGCCCGAGGCCGCGGCCGGAGGCCGTGGGCCGTGGGTCGGAGAACAGTGCAGACTCCGTCCGCTCCACACCCGGGTGCGCCCATCGCCCGGAATCTCATGCATCACGCGGCGATCAGCGGCATCCGCCCCGGAAACGCGAGAAGCCCCGGCGAACCGGGGCTTCCAGACGGTGGCGAGTGAGGGATTCGAACCCCCGAAGTCGTAGACAGCTGATTTACAGTCAGATCCCTTTGGCCGCTTGGGTAACTCGCCGAACGCCCGACCACGTTCTTCACATGACCGGGGGCCACACAAGGATACCCGCGGCGGGCCGATGCGTGAAATCGAGGCGAACGTCGGCCCCGGTCGGGTCAGAGGCGCTCGATCGGGACGGTGTCGTTCGGCCCGAGCCCCTCGGCGTGGTCGGGCGTCGCCGGGGAGACGCGCGGCGCCGAGCCCGTCGCCGAGGACGCCCGGGGACCCGGGCCCATCGCGGCCGGGCCGAGCGGCGCTCCGGTCGCACGGCTCACCGGCCCGCGGAGGCCGGCCCGAGCGATGACGCGCTGGATCGTGAGGTCGCGCTCGTTGGGCGAGCCCACGTACCGGATCTCGTTGAGGCCCTGCCGCTGGGCCGCCGACTCGAAGATGATGTGGCCGAACCCGAAGATGCGACCGACGACGGGCCGGTGCACCGAGATGTCGAGGATCCGCGAGAGGGGCATCGTCGCGATGTTCTGCGTCAGGATGCCGTGCACGCGGAACACGCGCATGTTCGTGATGACGAACCGGTCCATCTGCGCCTGCAGGATCCGCCACAGGCAGTAGACCGCGAGCCCGATCGCGAGGATCGCCGGCAACCACCACGCCTGCGGCGGCACGACGAACGCCAGGAGCAGCAACGGCACGGATGCCACGAGCCCGAGCACCGGCTTGACGATCGCCGCCCAGTGCTTCGCGACCTCGTCCACCACGACCTCGCCCTCGTCGGCGATGAGGAACCGCTCGACGTGCGGGTCGAAGATGCTGCGTGCGTCGGCGCTCACGGATGCCCCGTCAGGATGCGAGCGAGGTGAAGAACCGGCCGACGGCTTCGGCGGCACCCCAGACGGCGGCGAACGCGCCCTGGACGGCGTTCGCGGCATCCTCGGGCCTGGTGATCGTGTAGAACAGGGCGAACCCGATGACGAGGCCGATGGCGATTCGCTTGACCCACTTCACGGCGGTGATCCCTTCGAGTAGAGGTGGGTATGGGCAAGCCAGGCCCCCCGAAGGCCCACCCCGGACTCGCTCATTTCTACCGCACGCCGGTGCACCCCTCAACGCGCCACTCCGCGCGGCGATAGGATCGGCTGTCCCGGTCCGCGCTCCCGGCGGACGGCGTCAGGCGAGGAATCCATGGTCGGCATCGAAGAGGTGGCCAAGCTCGCGGGGGTCTCCACCGCGACGGTCTCGCGCGCCCTGAGCGGCCGCGGTCACGTCTCCCCCGCGTCGAAGGCCAAGGTCGTGGATGCCGCGGCGCAGCTCGGGTACGTCGTCTCGTCCAATGCCTCGAGCCTCGCGTCGGGTCGCACGCGCAACGTCGGCGTCGTGATCCCGTTCCTCAACCGGTGGTTCTTCGCGTCGGTGCTCGAGGGCGCGCAGCAGGCGCTGCTGCGGCACGGCTACGACGTCACGCTGTACAACCTGTCGGGCGACGGCCGCGAGCGCTCGAGCGTGTTCGAGCACTTCCTGCTGCGCCAGCGGGTCGACGCCGTCGTCGCGGTCTCGCTCGAGCTGACCGAGCACGAAGTGCAGCGCCTGCACGACCTGGGCAAGCCCCTCGTCGGCGTCGGCGGCCCGATCCCCGGGGTGCGCACGCTCACGATCGACGACGCCGCGGTCGCGAGGCTCGCGACCGAGCACCTCATCGCCCTCGGGCATCGTCGCATCGCGCACATCGGCGGCGACCTCGAGTTCGACCTCGACTTCCACCTGCCGACGAACCGCCGGCTCGGGTACGAGGCCGCGCTCCGCGACGCGGGCGTCGAGCCCGATCCCCGCATCTTCGCGCCGGCCGACTTCACGATCCAGGGCGGCTACCACGCCGCGAAGCAGCTGCTCGGCGTTCCGCACGACCGGCCGACCGCGATCTTCGCGGCCTCCGACGAGATGGCGATCGGCTCGATCCTCGCCGCACGCGACCTGGGCATGGTCGTGCCGCGCGACGTCTCGATCATCGGCATCGACGACTACGACCTCTCGGAGTTCTTCGGCCTCTCGACTGTGGCGCAGTTCCCGCGCGGGCAGGGCGAGAAGGCCGTCGACATCCTCATGGAGCAGCTCGAGCCCGGTCCGGATGCCCCGCCGCCGGCCGCGACGCCCCTTCCGTTCGAGCTCCGCGTCCGCTCGTCCACGGCGGTGCCGCCCGAGCGCTGATCCGCGCCACGCCTCGCCATCCCTCGCGTGAGCTCGCCCGCCCCACGCGCGGTTCCAAGTGAGGTTTCTGCGTGTGAGCTCGGTTCGATACTGTGCGCAGACGCAGAAACCTCACTTCGAGCGCATGAGCGCGGGGCCCAGGGCCCAGCGAGCTCGCGTCAGGCGGGCAGGCGGAGCCGGCCGAGCGCCCCTTGGATGGCGACGGCCGCCGCTCCGCGCGCCCACGAGGCGAAGCCGGTCGAGTCCACGAGCACCTCGACCGGGGTCGCCTCGGGGTCGCGGTCCGCGGCGAGCGCGGTGAGCGCCGTCTCGCCGGCCACCTCCCAGAGCCCGACGCCCTCCCCCGAGAGGACGATCGCGTCGACCATCGTGAGGTTCGCGATGTACCCCATCATCCGGCCGAGCGCGCGGCCCGCCGCATCCGTCACCGATCGGGCGGCCGGATGCCCCGCAGCGGCCAGCTCGAGCACCTCGTCGTAGCCGACCTCGCGGCCGAGCGCGATGCCGACCTGCGCGCAGATGCTCGGGATCGAGAGCATCGCCGTCGAGCAGCCGCGATGACCGTCGAGGCAGAGGGGGCCGTTCTGGTCGAGCGGCAGGTGGCCGCCGAGGCCGAGGCCGGTGTCCGGCGTCGTCACGACGCGGTCGTGCATCACGAGGCCGTAGCCGACGCCGGCGCCGACGGTCACGACCGCGAACGCGTCGTGCGCGCGGGCGGGCCCGAACCACTGCTCGGCGGTCGTCAGCGCCGTGACGTCGTTCTCGACGTCGACCGGGAGGCCCAGCCGCGCCTCGAGCAGCTCGGCGAGCGGCACGTCCCGCCAACCGAGGAACGGGGCGCGAGTGACGACCCGCTGGCCGGCGACGTTGCCGCCGATGCTGAGGCCGACGCCGCCGGGGACGGAGTCGTCGACGACGCCCGCGGCGCCGACGCCGGCGAGCTCTCCGACGAGCCCCGCGATCACCTCGACGACGCGCTCGATCTCGTGGCCGTCGAGCGCACGTTCGACCTGGGCGAGCGCGGTGGCGCGCAGGTCGGTGAGCACGCCGTACGCCGCCTCTCCGGTGAGCTTGATGCCGACGAAGCGCCGCGCGTCGACGCGCACGTCGAGGGGCCTCGCCGGCCTCCCCGTGGCGCCCTGCACGGCCTCGGCGGACTCGACGAAGAGTCCCCGGTCGAGGAAGGGCTTGGACAGGCGGGTGAGGCTCGCGGGCGAGAGCCCGAGGCGGCGGCCGAGGTCGGCGCGGGAGATCGGGCCGTGGATGAGGACCTCGCGTGCGAGTTCTCGTGCGGAGTCGCCGAGTTCCACCTGGGTCATCTTCGCCTCCTCACGCGATTCGTTCCATCATGACATGAACCGGAGTCATCCGCCCCAGTGCACCGCCTCGGGAAGTAAGGATTGACACTCCGTTATTTCTGTCGTAGAAATAACTTATGCTCCGATCAGCGCCGATCCACCTCCGCAACGGCGGCACCAGCGTGGTGCTCGACCCCGCCCGAGCGGCGCTGCCGGTGATCGTGCACTGGGGCGTCGACCTCGGCGCCCTCCCGACCGCCGACCTCGAGGCGATGGCCGTCGCGGCGCTCCCGCAGCGCGTGTCCGGCAACCTCGACCGCCCCGCGCCGCTCACCCTCATCCCCCAGGAGGCCGAGGGTTGGCTCGGCACCCCCGGCCTCGCCGGACACCGCGCCGGCCGCGCCTTCTCGACGAAGCTCGTCACCGACTCCATCGACGTCGACGGCGCCTCGGCCGTGATCAGGGCGACGGATGCCGCGGCCGGCCTCACCGCGACCGTCGACGTGCGCGTGACCGACTCGGGCCTCGTGCGCCAGCGGATCACGCTCGAGAACCTCGCCCCCGAGCCCTACGCGCTCGTCGCGCTCGCCCCCACGTTCCCGGTGCCGCCCAGCGCCGACGAGCTCCTCGACACCACCGGCCGCCACCTCCGGGAGCGCAGCCCGCAGCGCCACGCCTTCACGATCGGGACGCACCTCCGCGAGAGCCGACGCGGCCGCCCGGGCTCCGACGCGAGCCTCCTGCTCGCCGCCGGTCGCACGGGCTTCGGCTTCGAGCGCGGGCTCGTGCATGCGGTGCACACCGCGTGGAGCGGGAATCACGCGCTGCGCGCCGAGCGCACCCCGACCGGCGAAGCGCTCCTCGCCGCGGGCGAGCTGCTCGTGCCCGGCGAGATCGAGCTCGCCGAAGGCGAGTCGTACACGACACCCTGGGCGATCGGCTCGTGGGGCGACGGGCTGAACGAGCTGTCGAAGCGGTTCCACGACGAACTCCGCGCCCGGCCGCAGCATCCGCGCCGCCCCCGACCGGTCACGCTCAACACGTGGGAGGCCGTCTACTTCGACCACGACCTCGACACGCTGACGGCGCTCGCCGAGCGGGCCGCGCAGGTCGGGGTCGAGCGCTTCGTGCTCGACGACGGCTGGTTCCGCGGACGCCGCGACGACACCGCGGGCCTCGGCGACTGGTACGTCGACGAGGGCGTCTGGCCTCAGGGGCTCGGGCCGCTCATCGACCGCGTCCGCGGGCTCGGCATGGAGTTCGGGCTGTGGGTGGAGCCCGAGATGGTGAACCTCGACAGCGACCTCGCGCGCGAGCACCCCGACTGGATCCTCCGAGGCCGCGACGAGCTCCCCGTGCCCGCGCGGCAGCAGCACGTGCTCGACCTCGCGCACCCCGACGCCTGGCAGTACCTGCTCGACCGGCTCGACGCACTGCTCGCCGAATACGACATCGCGTACCTCAAGTGGGACCACAACCGCGACCTCCTCGAGGCCGGCGCCGCCGACACCGGTCGCCCGCGGGTGCACGAGAACGTGCTCGCCCTGTACCGCCTGCTCGCGGCGCTGAAGCGCCGGCATCCGGGCCTCGAGATCGAGTCGTGCGCGTCCGGCGGCTCCCGCGTCGACCTCGGCATCCTCGAGCACACCGACCGCATCTGGACCTCCGACACGCTCGACCCGATCGAGCGCCTGCAGATCCAGAAGTACACCGGGTTGCTCGTGCCGACCGAGCTCATGGGCGCGCACCTCACGAGCCCCCAGGTCCACTCGACCGGCCGCTCGGTGAGCCTCGACCTCAGCGCCGGCGTCGCGATGCTCGGCCACTTCGGCATCGAGTGGAACCTCGCGAACCTCGACGACGCGGGCCTCGACGCGGTCGCCGCCTGGGTCGCCCGCCACACGCGCCATCGCGACCTCATCCACTCGGGCGTGCTCGTCCACGGCGATGTGACGGATGCCGCGACCGATGTCCGCGGCGTGGTCGCGCACGACGCGGCATCCGCCCTCTTCACGTTCACGCAGGTGACCACCGGCGTGACCCTCCCGCCCGGCCGGTTCACGCTGCCGGGCCTCGACCCCGAGCGGCGTTACGTCGTGCGCGTCGCCGGCGGCGACCCCGCGGCGGGCCCCGGCCAGTCGCCGCTGCCATGGGCCGACGCGCCGATCACGCTGACCGGCCGCCAGCTCGGCACCGTGGGCCTGCAGGCCCCGGCGCTGCACCCAGCGCAGCTCGTGCTGCTCGAACTCACCTCCGCCTGACCATCCCGACCGACCACCTCGCGCAAGGAGGCGCATGATGACCCACCACTCGACCCGCCGGCAGCCGCATCGGAGACGACGCGCCCGCCGCCGAGCGCTCGCCGCGGCATCCGTCGCCCTCGTCGCCGTGACCGGCCTCGGCCTCGCCGGCTGCGCGAGCGGCGCCGGAGACGACCGCGTGAAGCTCGACTTCTTCCAGTTCAAGGGCGAGGCCCTCGAGGACTTCGAGCAGATCATCGCCGACTTCGAGGCCGAGAACCCCGACATCGACGTCGTGCAGAACCAGGTCGCCGACGCCGACACCCTGATCCGGACCCTCCTCGTGAAGGACCGCACGCCCGACGTCATCACCCTGAACGCGAACGGCAACTTCGGCCGCCTCGCGCAGGCGGGCGTCTTCCACGACTTCACGGGCGACCCGCTGCTCGACACGATCAACCCCGCAGTGCAGCAGATCCTCGCCGACCTCGGCACGTACGGCGACGAGGTCAACGGCCTCGGCTACGTCAACAACGCCAACGGCATCATCTACAACCGCGACATCTTCGCGGAGCAGGGCCTGGAGGTGCCCGAGACCTTCGACGAGCTCATCGCGGTGTGCGACGCGTTGGCGGATGCCGGAATCACGCCGTTCTACGGCACGCTCGCCGACTCGTGGACGGTGCTCCCGTCGTGGAACGCGCTCGGTGCGTACCCGGCGCAGGGCGACTTCTTCGACGAGATGCGAGCCGAGGGCGAGGACGTCGGCCCCGACTCGCCGGTCTCGTTCGAGAAGGACTTCCCGACCGCGATGGAGCAGCAGGCCGAACTCTACTCGTACGCGCAGGAGGGCTACCGCGGCCGCACCTACGACGACGGCAACGCGGCGTTCGCGAACGGCGAGGCCGCGATGCTCATGCAGGGCATCTGGGCGGTGAACCCGATCCAGGGCATCAACCCCGATGTGAACCTCGGCATCTTCCCCTACCCCGGCACCGACGACCCCGACGACCGCCTGCTCGTCTCCGGCGTGGACGTCGTCGTGACGATGGGCAAGGACGGACCCCACCAGGAGGAGGCGCAGCGATTCATCGACTACCTCTTCCAGCCGGAGGTCATCGAGGCGTTCGCCGCGTCGCAGAACATGGTGCCCTCCGTCGAGGGCGCCGAGCTCAGCGATGCCCCGGCGATCCAGTCGGTCGCGCCGTGGTTCGAGGAGGGCCGCATCACCGGCTTCATCGACCACCAGGTGCCGCCCGGCATCCCGCTGGACGTGACCGTGCAGCAGGCCCTCTTCACCGGCGACGCGGAGGCCTCGCTCGCCACCCTCGACCGCGAGTGGGCGAAGGTCGCCGCTCGCACGATCCCAGTGACGGGAGAATGACCATGAGCACCCTCACCCAGGCGGTGCGTTCGACCTCGGCCGGCGGCGCGAAGCAGCAACGAGCCAAGCGCCTGCGCACCTCGGGCAAGCGGGCGATGCCCGCCTACTACTGGATGGTCTGGCCCGCGGTCATCGCGTTCGCCGCCTTCCACACGCTGCCCGTGATCGTCGGCATCTTCTTCAGCTTCACGAATTACGCCGGCTACGGCGCATGGAACTTCGTTGGACTGTCGAACTACGCCAACCTCTTCCGGGACGACCGGATCCTCGCGGCGTACGGGTTCTCGTTCCTCTTCGCCATCGTCGCGACGATCCTCACGAACGTCATCTCGCTCGCCATCGCGATGGGCCTCAACGCGAAGATCGTCGGCCGGAACTTCTTCCGCGGCGTCTACTTCGTGCCGTACGTGCTCGCGATCCTCGTCATCGGCTACGTGTTCCAGTTCTTCTTCTCGAACTCGCTGCCGAAGCTCCTCTCGGGCGTTCCGTTGTTCCGCGACAACATCCTCACGAACCCCGACTGGGCCTGGACGGCGATCGTGGTGCTGGCCGTCTGGCAGGCCTGCGCGTTCGCGATCATCATCTACCTGTCGGGCCTGCAGACGATCCCGCAGGAGCTCTACGAAGCGGCGTCCATCGACGGCGCGGGCGCCTGGCGACAGTTCCGCTCCATCACCTTCCCGCTCATCGGCGCGTTCTTCACCATCAACGTGGTGCTGAGCCTCAAGGGCTACCTGCAGGTGTTCGAGCAGATCGTGGCCCTCACGAACGGCGGCCCCGGGACCTCGACCGAATCGGTCACGCTGCTGGTCTTCCGCGGCGGGTTCTCAGGCGGCGAGTTCGCGTACCAGTCGGCCAACGCGGTGATCTTCTTCATCGTCATCACGGTCGTCTCCCTCTTCCAGTTCCGGGTCCTTCAGCGCAGAGAGGCCGATTTCTGATGACCACCGCAACCGCCACACTCGCCCAGGCCGAGGAGGCCCTGTCCACGGGCACGACCGACGCCGTCGGCGGCGGCCGTCGCCCCCGGCGCGGCCGAGGCCGCGAGACCGACGACACCCGCCGGATCAACTGGTGGGCCACCGCACTCATCGCGGTCTGCTCGCTCACCGTGCTCATCCCGCTCTACCTCGCCGTGGTCGTGGCCCTGAAGACACCGGACCAACTGGTGTCGGGCACGGGATTCGAGTGGCCGAACCCCGTCCGCTGGGAGAACTTCCCGGAGGCGTGGGAGCGGACGAACTTCCCGCAGGTGCTCCTGAACACCGCGATGATCACGGTCGGGTCGGTCGTGTTCACGCTGCTGACCAGCTCGGTCGTCGCGTACGCGCTCGCCCGCAACATCCACCGGCCGTTCTTCAAGGGCGTCTTCTTCTACCTGCTGGCGGCCCTGTTCATCCCGTTCCCGATCATCATGCTGCCGCTGGTGAAGCAGACCGCGATCCTCGGGCTCGACAACCAGGCAGGGATGATCCTGCTGTACACGATCTACGGGCTGTCGATCAACATCTTCATCTACAC
The DNA here is from genome assembly GCF_040496055.1 of Agromyces zhanjiangensis. Taxonomy (NCBI): domain Bacteria; kingdom Bacillati; phylum Actinomycetota; class Actinomycetes; order Micrococcales; family Microbacteriaceae; genus Agromyces; species Agromyces zhanjiangensis. Next base: position 182,919 of record NZ_JBEPKB010000007.1, read on the forward strand.
CGCCTACATCCGCTCGATCCCGATCGAGCTCGAAGAGGCCGCGCGGATGGACGGCGCATCGACGTGGCGGGTGTTCTGGCAGGTCATCTTCCCGCTGCTGACCCCGATGAACGCGACGGTCGGAATCCTCACCTGCGTGTGGGCGTGGAACGACTTCATCATGCCCCTCGTCGTGCTGACGGACCCGGCAGCGCGCACGCTGCCGCTCGCACAGTACGTGTTCCAGGGGCAGTTCAACACCGACTACACCGTCGCGTTCGCGTCGTACCTCATGGCGATGGCGCCGCTCCTGATCGTCTACATCTTCAGCCAGCGCTGGGTGATCTCCGGCGTCACCCGAGGCTCCATCAAGTAATGTGCGCGGATGCCGCGGGGCGGGCGCTGCGTGCAGACCCCGCCCCGCGGCATCCGTTCGGCCGCATCATCCCGCTCCCTCGAGAGGAACCGCACCGCATGACCGACATCCGCCCGTCGACCCTCGCCGACGCCACCGTGCTCGCCGCCGATCCCGACTGGTGGCGCCAGGCCGCCGTCTACCAGATCTATCCGCGCAGCTTCGCGGATGCGAACGGCGACGGCATCGGCGACCTCAAGGGCATCACCTCGCGCGTTCCCTACCTCGTCGAGCTCGGCGTCGACGCGGTGTGGCTCTCGCCGTTCTACCCGTCGGCGCTCGCCGACGGCGGCTACGACGTCGACGACTACCGGAACGTCGACCCGAAGCTCGGCACGCTCGCCGACTTCGACGAGCTGATCGCAGCGCTCCACGCCGCCGGCATCCGGCTCATCGCCGACATCGTGCCGAACCACTCCTCGAACCGGCACGAGTGGTTCCGCGAGGCGCTCGCGTCGCCGCGCGGGTCGGTGGCGCGCGAGCGCTACATCTTCCGCGACGGCGAGGGCCCGGATGGCTCGGAGCCGCCGAGCGACTGGCAGTCGATCTTCGGCGGGTCGGCGTGGGAGCCCGTGGGCGACGGGCAGTTCTACCTGCACCTGTTCGCGCCCGAGCAGCCCGACCTCAACTGGGCGAACCGCGAGGTGCGCGACGACTTCCTGCGGACGCTGCGGTTCTGGTCCGACCGCGGTGTCGACGGATTCCGCGTGGACGTCGCGCACGCCCTCGCGAAGGACCTCACCTATCCGCTGCGCTCGCACGCCGAGCTCGAGGCGACGAAGCTCGCGACCGACGGCTCGCACCCGCTGTGGGACCGCGAGGAGCTCGACGAGATCTACGCCGAGTGGCGCGCCGTGTTCGACGAGTACGACCCGCCGCGCATCGCGGTCGCCGAGGCGTGGGTCGCGCCGACCCGCCGCCACCGGTACGCGGCACCGACCAGCCTCGGGCAGGCCTTCAACTTCGACCTGCTGCGCGCGAACTTCGACGCCGGCGAGTTCCACGAGATCGTCGACCGCAACATGGCGTTCGCGGGCGAGACGGGCTCGTCGAACACGTGGGTGTTCTCGAACCACGACGTGGTCCGGCACGCGACCCGCTACGGCCTGCCCGACGACGACACGGTCGAGTACGACCTCGGCAAGGCGTGGCTGCTCGCGGGCGGGGTCTCGCCTGCGGTCGACGCGGAACGCGGGCTTCGGCGAGCGCGCGCGGCGACGCTGTTCCTGCTCGGCCTGCCGGGCAGCGCCTACCTGTACCAGGGCGAGGAACTCGGGCTGCCCGAGGTCCCCGAGATCCCCGACTCGGAGCGCCAGGACCCGACGTTCTTCCGCAACGCCGGTGTCGAGGTCGGCCGTGACGGATGCCGCGTGCCGCTGCCCTGGGTCGCCGACGCGCCGTCGTTCGGCTTCGGGTCGGCCGGTTCGGATGCCTCGCACCTGCCGCAGCCGTCGTGGTTCGCGTCCTACGCGGTCTCCGCGCAGGCGCCCGATCCGTCGTCGACCCTTTCGATGTATCGCCGCGCGCTCGCGCTGCGGCACGAGCTGCAGGGCGCCGAGAAGCTCGCGTGGATCGCGCTGGACGACGAGGGCTCGGGCGGCGCCGATGACGTGCTCGCCTTCCAGCGCCCGACCGGATGGACCGTGGTGACGAACTTCGGCACGACGCCGTTCGCGCTGCCCGCCGGGCTCGCCGACCTCGAGGTGGTGCTCGCGAGCAGCCCTCGCGCCGCCGACGCGCCCGCCGTGGTCCCCGGCGAGACCACCCTCTGGCTCCGCTGACGCGCGCGGCGCGCGCCCCGCGGCACGCGCCCCGCGGCGCCCGCACTCCGCGGCGCGCGCCCGCGCGCCCGCGCGCCCCCTCCCGCGCCCACGCGCGCCCTCCCGCTCGAAGCGAGGTTTCCACGTGTGAGCACGGTTCGAGAACTCACTCCCTCGTAGAAACCTCACTTCGAGCGCCAGCGCATCCTGCACGCCACCTCCGCACGCCCTCGGTGACTCGCTCCAAGTGAGGTTTCCGCGTCTGAGTGCGTTTCGAGACCTCGCTCACACGTGGAAACCTCACTTCGAGCCGAGCGCGATCAATCTGATCGGCGTCCGCACCATGGGAAGGCCCGCGGAACTGAGACGCGCCCGCACGGGCTCCTTCCTCCACATGTCGTTCCAGTCCCAGCGAGCGAATCCGCGAACGAGGCGCCGAATCGCGTCCTCCCGTTCCTTCTCCCGCACCACGCTCGTGGCACTGGCAGCGACACCGCCCGCGCCGAGGTACTTGCCATCGCCATCCGCCTCCGCGGCTATCTCGTACTCGGGCCAGAAGAAGTCGAGGTCGGCGTTGCGCTGCAACTCCGGCAACCACACCCGGTGCTGGAGTACTGGGATCGGGAAGCCGAACTCCTCGAGGACCAAGCGACTCATGGTCTCGAGCGGTGAGTCCGAATCGGTCGTGGCTCGGTCGAGCACTGCGTCGACGCGAAGGCATCCGGGGTACCGTCCGAGGCGTTCGTGCTCAGCTCGCAGCGCCACGAGTGTCGTGAGCGGTGTGCTGCGATCGCCTCGTCTCGGAATGTGCAGTGCGGCATCCGCCGCAACCAGGGCCGCCGCGAGCGGCGCCTGCTTCGCCAGCTGGATCAGCGTGAACTCGATGCTCGTCGTCCGACACCCATCGGATTCGTAGACCTCGAGCGACGCAGGCCGCGCGACGGACACCACGCCTGGGCGACGGCTCCCGAGACCGTCACGCGACATCACGACGACGTGGGACGGCCAGGGCCCGACGATCGGCAGCCCGGCGAGTGCCGCAGCTGAGTGACCGGTGAACACCGGCTTGGCGAGCTTCAGCGCCGCTGCCTGGACGGCTGCCCGATAACGTATCGCCGCAACCTTCGCCACGGGCATGGTCGCCTCGGCAGTTCCGGGCACCCGATACGCGCCGCGCCGAACGCGCTCGAGCGCCCCCGCTCGTACCGCAGCATAGAGCTCGGCTTCGCGCCCGGCTGCGCGCAGGTCTCGTGCGAGCACGAGCCCGTGCTCGGTAGTGGGAAGCTCATCGATCACTCCGCCGATGGTGCCGTGAAGCGTCCTTCCTTCCGCCTGCAGCGACGACCCGGGTGAGCGCATTCGCGGGCACGCCTCCCGTGGAGGACGGGCGCCGCCGCGGCGTGGCGCATCTCGCTCCGAAGTGAGGTTCCTGCGCCCGAGTCCACTCCCGCAGGCGACTCACACGCAGAAACCTCACTTCGAGCGGCACGATAATCGGGAGAGGCACGAGCACCCCCTCGGTAGACTGGCGCGCATGGCTGATTCGACGTTCGACATCGTGAGCAAGGTCGACAAGATGGAGGCGGAGAACGCCGTCAACCAGGCCCGCAAGGAGGTCGAGCAGCGCTACGACTTCAAGGGCGTGGGGGCGTCGGTCGAGTGGTCGGGCGAGAAGATCCTGCTGAAGGCCTCGACCGACGAACGCGTCAAGGCGGTGCTCGACGTGGTGCAGTCGAAGTTCATCAAGCGCGGCATCTCGCTGAAGTCCCTCGACTCGGGCGAGCCCTATCCGTCGGGCAAGGAGTTCCGCATCGAGATCGGCCTGAAGAACGGCATCGACCAGGAGCACGCCAAGAAGATCGGCAAGATGATCCGCGACGAGGCGCCGAAGTCGGTGAAGTCGCAGATCCAGGGCGACGAGCTCCGCGTCTCGTCGAAGAGCCGCGACGACCTGCAGGAGACCATCCGCCTGCTGAAGGCCGCCGACCTCGACGTCGACCTCCAGTTCGTCAACTTCCGCTGACGACCGGGGCATCCCGCCGGCCTGAGATCAGGGCGAGCGGATGCCGCGGCGCGGCCGCGCACGAACGGCGACCCCGCGCACTACCTGCGTCGACCGATTGCGCTCGAGCCTCGACCGCCGCATCCTGACGGTATGACCGAGCACGACGACTTCCTGGAGTGGATCCGCGGCCCGCTGACCGCAGCGGAGCGAGCCTTGCACGAGGGCGACGCGGGCCCTCGTCGTGCACTCTGGTCGCCGGTCGAACCGGTGAGCGTGCTCGGCGCCTGGAGGAACGCCATCGGGCTGGCGGAGACCGGTGAGCTGTTCGCCTTCCTCGAGCGCAGCTTCTCGGATTGCACGCGATTCGAGATCGAGGTCCTCGCCTCCGACGTGGTCGGCGACGCCGCGTACACCGTGGCGCTCGAGCACACGGCGGTGTCCGTCGACGGCGTGCCGCGCGCCTACACGCTGCGCGTCACGCAGGTGTACCGGCGCGAAGGCGGCGAATGGCGGGTCGCCCATCGGCACGGCGACACCGTTGGCGAGTAGCGTCCGCGGGCGCGCATCACCGCCACGATCCGGTTCGCGGTCGGCCTCACCACTTGACCGAGCGCGCGCCCAACTTGACGCGCACCCCACCGCCGGGGCGCGGCCCGACCTCGAAGAGACCGATCTCCCGCACGAGCTCGGAGCGTCGCACAAGGAGATCGTTCTGCTGAGCCACCTCTCCGGCATGTCAGTCGCGCTCCGAGGAGCCCCGCAGGCCGACCCGACGATCGCGTCATCGAACATGAGCGTCAGAGCGGCCCGTCGCCGAACCGGATGCCGAGCGACGCGAGGTAGACCCACGCCGCGTACCCGATGACGCCGGCGACGAGCGCGACGATCGCCACCGTCCACGCGGCGGCGCGGTGCCCGCGGCGCGCGAGCCGGAGCGCGGCCCAGATGGCGACCGTGGTCGATGCGAGAACGGGGACGGCGAAGATGAGGCTCGACGTCCACGGGCCCGGACCCGCGAAGGCCGCGATAGCGAACAACCACAGGGGGCCGAGCCCCGCCACGATGCCGGCGACCGTGAGCCCCGCGGGTGAACCCGTCGACTGCGTACCCGACGCCTCGGTGCGTGTCATGGTCGGATGCTAGTCCAGCAACGCGCCATCCGGCCCCGGCCTCGGCCTCGGCCTCGGCCTCGGGTCATGACTTCACGCCGCCTACCGGGTGCCTGCTGCATCACGGCCGCGGTCGGTACCCCTCCAGCCACCGCGTGACCGCCGCGTAGGCCGACGCCCGCGCCGGCTCCCTCGAGAGGAACACGTCGTGCAGCGCCCCGTCGATGCGCGCGACGGTGACGTTCGGCCCGAGCTTGAGCGACTGGCGCGCGATCTCGTCGACGACGAGCACGATGTCGGAGGTGAGCATGGCGTCATCCCAGGTGCCCTGCAGCACCGAGCGACTCGACAGCACCGTCAGAACGGGCGCCCCCACGTCGATGCCGGCGGCGACGGTCGCGTGCCCGGCGAGGATCGCAGTCAGCCAGGCCGGATGCGTGCGGAACCCGCGGTCGGGCCGCCACGCGTGGTCGTAATCCCACTCCCCGTCGAGCTCCTTCGCGACCGACCGCGCGTAGAACCCGAGGTCGACGTTCGGCAGCGGCCCCATGGGCGCGAGCCTGGCGCGGAACCCGATGACCGGCTGGATCGCCTGCCGCCCGATCCCGCTCAGCTGGAACTCGAGCCACGGGCTGTTGAGCACGATCGCCGCCGCACGCCCCGGGTTGCGCGCCGCCCACAGGCTGAGCGTCAGCCCTCCCGTGGAGTGCCCGACCAGGATCAACGGACGAGCGGATGCCTCCGGCCCACTCTCGCGCGTGATGGCGCCGAGCGCCGCCTCGAGGTCCTCGTCGTACACGGCCAGGTCGGTCATGTACCCGGGCGTCTGCCACTCCCGCAGGCTCCGCCCGTACTTCCGCAGGTCGAGCGCGTAGAACCGCGCTCCCGCATCGCTCCAGTACCGCGCCAGCTCGGGATTGAAGAAGTAGTCGCTCCACCCGTGCACGTAGAGCACGTCGCATCCGGATGCCGCGGGCGGCGGTTGCGGCTCGGCGCCCCGTTCCCACGGCCAGCGCCATCGGCGCCTGACGGATGCCGCGGGCTCACCACCCGTGCCGGCGGTATGCCGGACGAGCGTCGCCACGACCTCGCCTTCGTCGTCAGCCTCGAGCGGCAGGGTGAGCCGTTCGAACCCCGGCCCGAGGACGTCGTGCTGCCAGGCACCTGACCCGGCCGACGGCGATTGCTCCACGCGCTCAATCCGATCCGCCGCCATGTCGACAGCCTAGGCAGGCCCGCGGGTCGACAGAAGAAGACGGGCGAGCTGCCGGCACCTCGCGTCCTCCCGGATGCCAGCCGACCCAAGAGGTCTTCGCGCATTGGCCCGCCGACGAGCGCCACCTAGGGTAGGCATGTGCGCGCTCGCCCCAGCCGACCCGAGACGACGGCCCGTCGTACGGCCCCTCACCCGCGAAGGGTCGCGATCGCCATGGTCATCGTGGTCGCCCTGCAGGTCATCGTGCCGGTCATCGCGTTCCTCCCGGCTCCCCCCCAGCGGTTCAGCTTCCAGATGTACTCGGCTCGAGGTGGCATCGAGGTTGTCGTGATCGACGAGGACGGCGAGCAGCGCCCGTTCGATGCGGAACCGCTCGTAGGGCAGCTCAGGCCCGAGATCGATTGGAGCCGGACGCTCCCCGAGCGGGTCTGCGCCGCCGAGGATGGGGTCGCCGCCGTCAAGATCACTCAGTTCGAGAGGGAGAGGATCGTCGAATGCGCCTGATAGAACTTCAGGTCGATCCTCGCCCGGTCGCGATCGCTCGTATGGGAATCGGCGTCGCCACGGTCCTGATGTCGCTCGAGGCCTTCGAGATCCTGGCGCGAATCTCCTCCGGACTGCTCGCCGCCCCAGTCTTTCCCCAGGTGCCGGAGCTGAATCTCATCTCGCTCATCCTCCTCGCCATCCTCCAGGTCGCGGCCGGCAGCGCCGTGACGCTCGGGTGGAGGACTGAGTTCGCCGCCGGGCTGTCCCTGGTGCTCAGCCTCGTCACGTTCCTTGCCGATCAACAGACCTACAGCAATCATCGACTGCTCGTGACCCTCCTTCTCGCGTATCTCCTCTTCGCGAAGTCCGGCACCGCTTGGTCGCTCCGTCGGACACGTCGACCAGGGCTCGTGCCGTTCTGGCCCCAGCTGCTCATGATGACGCAGCTGTCAGTCGTCTACTTCTTCTCAGCGATCAGCAAGATCAACCCGACCTTCGCGTCGGGCAAACCGCTCGAGACGTGGGTCTGGGTCAGCCTGCCGTGGCAGGCATACACGATCGCGGCCATCATGACCATCGTCGTCGAGCTGGTCATCGCGTTCGGTCTCTGGTTCCGGGCGAGCCGTCGAGTGGCTGCGTTGCTGGGTGTCGGGCTTCACCTGTCGATCGTCGTCCTCATGGACCACGAGACGCTCGCACTCACCGCGTTCGCCGTGGTGTGCGTGTCGCTCTATCCCCTGTTCCTCACGCGCCCGCAGTTCCACCTGCGGGGTGCCGGGCTCGTCGTGGCCGCTGCGGGCCGACCCCATCACGAGGATCCCGCGCGTTCCTCAGAAGCTGTCGATGCCGGTGAACGTCTCGATCATGCCGAGCGCCGCAGGCGTCAGGAGCACGATGAAGAGCACGGGCAGTAGGCAGAACACCAGCGGGAAGATGATCTTCACGGTCACCTTCATCGCCTGTTCCTCGGCGCGCTGACGACGCTTCAACCGCATCTCGCCTGCCTGCACGCGGAGGACGTCACCGATCGCGACGCCATACGCGTCCGCTTGGATCACTGCGCGGATGAACCTCCGCAGGTCCTCCTGGCTCGTCCTGCCCTCGAGCTCGGTGAAGGCGTCACGGCGGCTGCGTCCGATGCTCATGTCCTGGAGCACGCGAATCAGTTCCTCGGCCAGCGGGCCCCGACTGTTGCGTGCCGCCTTGGCCATCGCAGCATCGAATCCGAGGCCGGCTTCGACGGCGATGGTCATCTGGTCGAGCGTATCGGGCAGGGAGTACTTGATCGACTGCTGTCGGTCATGGGCCCGACTGTTGATCATGACGTCGGGGAGGAAGAAGAGCAGCACGGTTCCCGCGATGACGAGCAGTACCTTGAACGCGTTCGGTCCGCCGCTGAAGATGAACATCGCGCCGAAGACGGCACCGAACAACGCAAGGACGATCTTCCACGTGACGATCTTCTGCAGCGTCCACCCGGGCGGTCGGCCTGCGAAGACGACCTGGCGTTCGATCCAACCGACGTAACCCCGAGGAGCCGCGGCGATGAGCGATGCGCCGAAACTCGATTGCTGAACCGGGCCGATCGTCCGGGCCGACTCAGTCGAAGGCTCGGTAGCGGGCTTCCGTGACGGGAAGAGGAAGAACACGAAGATGCCGATCGCCAGTGCAGTCACCGCGATCGCAATGTAGGCGACGATTGCGGGGTCCATCAGAACTTCACCTTCACCGCGAACGAGACCCAGACGGCGCCGAGTATGAGGAGCAGCACCGCGACGATCAGCGCGATGATGCCGATCGGGTTGGTGAAGAAGACGGTGACGTAGTTCGGTTGCACCAGGGCGAGGAACAGGAACACGGCGATCGGCAGGGTGACGAGAACGACCGCGGACAACCGGCCCTCTGCACTCAACGCCCTCACCTGACGACGGATCTCGTTGCGCTGCCGAATCGTCTTGCCCACTTGGTCGAGCACCTCTGCGAGGTTGCCGCCTGTCTCCTGGTTGATCGCGATCGCCTGAGACACCCACTCGAAGTCGGGGCTGTGCATTCGCTGGGCCGTGACCGCCATCGAGTCCGCGAGGTTGCGACCGAGGCGGGTCTCGTTCACCACTCTGGCCAGTTCCTCGCTGGTCGGCGCCTCCGCATCGTTGGCGACTGCCGCCACGGTGCGAGAGAGCCCGTGACCGGCGCGCAAGCCGCCCGCCATCAGCTGGACGGTGTCATCCACCTGATCCGCGAATCGAGCGCGGCGTCGCGCCGTTCGGTTGATCAGGATCACCTTCGCCCCGATCGGAGCGAGCAGCGCGAAGATCAGCCCCCACAGAAGGGACGTACCGCTGGCGAAGCCCAGGAGGACACCGACCAGGGCGAGGACGCTCGCGGACGACGCGACCATGATGAGGAAGGCGCTCGGCTCCGACTTCACACCGGCGAGTTCGAGTTCCTCCGGCCCGAAGAAGCGTCGCGTCCGCCTCGACGTGGCACTGTCGATGGCCTCGGTCGTGCGGCGTGTGATCCGTGCGAGCGTCGAAACGTATTCGACGCCCGGCGCGCGACGACGATCGGCCGCGACGCGCGGAGCCGGCGGGGCGATGACGAGGAGGACGAGTGCCAGCGCTGCGAGCAGGCAGACGCTGATCCCCGCGACCAATGCACCCGGGTTCACCGGATCTCTCCGAGCATGTTGCGCAGGTCAGGCTGGAATACCGAGACGGGGAGCGGGATGCCGTGGTCGGCGATGCGCTCCGCGAAGCGCGGCCGCACGCCCGTCGGTTCGATTCGTCCTCGCAGCCGACCATCCTCATCGAATCCAGCGGAGTAGTCGAAGGTGAAGGCATCTTGGAGGGTGATGATCTCGCCCTCCATTCCGTGTACCTCGGTCACGTGGGTCACGCGACGCACCCCGTCCTTGTGACGGGTGATCTGGACGATCAGGTCGATGGCTGACGAGATCTGCTCGCGGATCGCGCGGAGCGGCAGGTCCATTCCCGCCATGAGCACCAGGGTCTCCATGCGACTGATCGCGTCGCGCGGTGAGTTCGAGTGCAGCGTCGAGATCGAGCCCTCGTGACCGGTGTTCATCGCCTGAAGCATGTCGAGGCTCTCCGCCCCACGCACCTCGCCGACCACGATCCGATCCGGACGCATTCGGAGGGAGTTCCGGACGAGATCGCGGATCGTGATCTCACCACGCCCCTCGATGTTCGGCGGGCGCGACTCGAGCCGAACGACGTGATCCTGCTGCAGCTGGAGTTCGACGGCGTCTTCGATGGTGATGATTCGTTCATCGCTGGGGATGAAGGCAGACAGGACGTTGAGCATGGTGGTCTTACCGGTGCCGGTACCACCGGAGACGAGGATGTTCAGCTTCGCCCGGACCGCGGCATCGAGCACGGTGGCGACTTCGCGTGTGAGCGTGCCGAATTGGACGAGGTCCTCGACGGTGTACGGCGTCCCCGCGAACTTTCGGATGGTCAGCGATGAGCCGTTCACCGCTAGGGGCGGAATGATCGCATTCACTCGCGATCCATCTTCGAGTCGCGCGTCGACGAGCGGAGACGATTCGTCGATGCGCCGACCGACTCGAGAGACGATGCGCTCGATGACTCGGCGGAGCTGCGGCTCTCCGGTGAATCTATGCGGCGTCTCCATCAGACGCCCGCTCCGCTCGACATACAGCTGGTCGTATCGATTGACCATGATCTCGGTGACGGTCGGGTCCTCGAGCAGGGGCTCGAGAGGACCGTACCCGAGCACGTCGGCACCGATGTCATCGATGAGCCGGTTTCGCTCCGCGGTGGTGAGCGCGAGCTGCTCGCCGGCGACGATCTCAGCGAGTTCCGCGCGAGCGAGGGTGTGGAGCTGCTCCTCCGTCAGCGTCGCGTCGTTCAGCCGGGACCCGATCCGAACGAAGAGTTCCTGAGCCGCCTTCTCCTTGACCGGGGCCAATGGATCCGTGGTCGGCGCCGGCCGCAGCTGGGTCGTGACCGCGGCCTGGGGGAACGCGACCGTCGGGGTGTCCGCTTTCGTGACATCGTCGTGTTCGACGACCAACTCGGGACCGCGGTCGACTTCGTCCGGCTCGACGACGGCGTTGGTCGTTGCCGCCGGCTGGACGCTTTGCGGATTGCGGAGGGCGTTCAGCCGATCATTCAGTCCCATTGGATCGCCACCTTCTCTGGATCTTGGTGCGCTTCGGATACGCGTCCGGGGCGATTCGCATCACCAGTTCCCGCACGGCACGCGCGGCGACATCCCGGACGTCGTCATGAATCAATGGGATCCCACGGTTGCTCGCGAGAAGCACGGCGGTGGACCTCGGCACCGCGACATCGATCCGCGCGCCCACGAGAGCTTCAGAATCCTTGACTGTGAGGCCGCTCATCTTGTCCACCTGGTTCAGAACGAAATGCCGGTTGCCCGGCATCAGGCCGAGCGTCGTGAGCAGGCGGAATTCGGTGCGCATCGCCCTCAGGCTGGCGACGCTCATGTTGCTGACGAACACTGCGTCGGTGACGTGCTCGATTGCGGCGAGGGTGTGGTCGCCGAGCCCGGGAGTCGTGTCGACGACGACGTAGCGGAACGTGTCTCGAAGTCTCCCGATCAGACGCCCGAGCGCTTCGCTCGGCACCTCGTCCCCCAACTCGGGAGAGGGGGCACTGGCGACGACGAAGAATCCATCCGGATGGTGGACCAATGCCGTCTTCAACACCAGCTCATCTTGAGCGGCGTCGGCCACGGCATCGACGATCGTGCGCTGGGGTGTGAGATTGAGGGCAGCAGTGATATCGCCGAACTGCAGGTCGGCATCGACGAGGACGACCGAATTCGGCGCGACTTCCGCGAGGCCGGTCGCGAGATTCACCGCCAGAGTGGTCTTCCCCTGACCACCTTTCGGCGCGACGACCGCGATCGCCTCAGACGGGATCCCGCTCTCGAGCGGCGGGAACTCCCACTCGGGCTCTTCGGGTTCGGTCGGAATCTCCTCCGGTTCGGCGACCGGTTCCGACGTGTCCACGTCCGGCGCGCCCACGAGAGCGGCGATCGCCATTCCCGCTTCGGACATCGGGGGCTCTTCGAAGTCCTCGGACTGCGCGCGACCGTTCGCGACGAGCCAACTCGACAGGCGATCGAGGAGTTCGTTGGTCGTCGAGTCTGCGGCGTGCGGACTCAGAACGGCGTGCAGGGGCAGGTCATCCACCCAGTCCTCGAGATCGGTACGTTGCTCCCGCACCACGATGAGCCCGATGTCGGGATACCGCTCGGTGAGACCGCCGACCAGTCCGCGCGTCTCATCGAAGTTGAGGACTGGGCCGAGCAACGCGATCCGCGGCGTGCCATCGACGCGGTCGATCACCGAGTCAGCGCCGAGCAGCAGGAACTCACCCGGCACGACTGCAAGCCGATTGCCGAGCAGTGACCTCAGACGAGTCTCGTACTCGGCAGAGCGGCTGATCAGGAGGAAGGGCTTCACTGCCAGGCGTTGCTTCCGTCGACGGCGCCAGCACCGCTGTTGTCGGTCAACTCGTTCTCCAGCGTGAGCCACATCTGTGCGTACTGCGCGGCCTCGCCCTCAGTGAACCAGACCCAGCGCACGACATCGGGGGCATCGAGCGCGATCGTCAGCATGATGTTGTCCCCCGACCCTTGATCGGCTGCCTCGCCGGTCTCCGGGTCGATGGCGGCAACGCCCTGCACCTTCGTCACGAGCACCCCGTGGAACGCGAACTGGGAGATGGGATTGATGACGTCTTCGGCGTCGCCGACTTCGTCAGGATCAACGGTGCCCACGAGCCCGATCCGGTCGCCGGCACGCACCTGCCCGCCGACGACACGATCAGCGGGGAGCGTGAACGAGAGCAGCTGCATTCCCTCGGGGACGGGGACATCTCCTCGGGCTGCGAGTTCGCTCGGATCGACGAACCGGGTGATGAGCAGCTGCTCGCCTGGGAGGAGCTCGGCGTCGGCGACGAGTCCGGCCAACTCGTCGAGGTCCGTGACCGCGCCTTCAGCGAGATTGCGCTGGAGAACCGTGTCCACCCTGACGAACTCCCCCACGTTGTCGCCGGAGGTGCCCTCTGGGATCGACGTCTGGACGACGTACGCATCGACCAGCTCGGCGCCCTGCGCCGCTCGGAGATCAGCGCCACGGACATAGCTGACGAGCACGAAGGCGCCGACCACGGCCAGGATGAGGGCGACGATCGCCCCGATGATACGGGTCTTCATTCGGGTCCTTGCTGTTTCGGGGGCGTGAGGGGAACTGGGCGGTCAGGTCACCCGACGAGGCGCGCGATCGAGAGCCCGCCATCAGGAGAGTCGCCGAGATCGAAGTCCTCGCCGATGGCGACGTACCGTTCGAAGTACCCTTGGAGCCCGAACTCACCTCCCTTGAAACCGGGTGAGCTCTGTTCGCCGGGGAGGTAGCAGTTGCCGCCGACCTTGACTCCGGATGCACTGCACTTCCCGCTCGCGACATGGAAGCCCGTCACCTTGAAGGCCGCGAATCGACTGATGTTGTAGCTGCCCCCGCTTCCACCGCTGCCCGGGGTGTACGAATCGTAGAGCGGGATCAGTACGGTCTCGCCGAGCAACGCGGCGATGTAGTCGTCGGGGCATCCGCCCGCCTTGGTGTCCGAGCTGCCTGGGACTCCGTTCTCCGGTACATCCACCTCGACGATGACCTCGCAGTCCGGGCTCCCATCGCCGTCGACATCATCGCCTTCGAGCCAGCCGAAGCCGCCGGGGTACCCCGGCGCGCACTCCTCTGGCGTCTTCGCGCCATTGCCCGGGCCGATGAGCAGGAGGATGAACGGGTCGCCCGTGGTCTCCGTTCCGGGATCGAAGTGCTTGGACAACTCGCACTCCGCGATTGCCAAGGGGATCGTCGAGCCCTTTTTGGGTGATCCCCACTCGGCGGTGGCACGCGCGCGGACGGTCGTGTTGTTCGGGTCAGCATCGCCGTCGACCAGGGACGCGAAGAAGTGTGGGAACTCGGCGGCAGCGGCAAGTCGAACGGTGTTGTCCGCGAGGTCCAGGAGCTCGATCTCCGCTGCGCCATCGACGGGAGTCCCGCCGTTGTCCGCGATGAAGGCGTTCGCCGTCGTCGCCGCCGACGTGTTGCTGCAGAGTGCCTCGTCCTGCGCGCACATCTTCGCGACGGCGAGCGCCGCCGCGTCCGCTCCATGCTGGAGTTGTGTTCGTTCGGCGTGCTGCGCTGAGACGTCGAGTGCGAGCGCTCCGATACCCATGAGCGGAATCATGAGCAGAGCGATGAGCACGGCGTTGGCGCCGCGCTCATCTCGGAGGACGCTTCGGTCCCAATGCTTCAACCGCCGCATGGCATTCTTCCTGTCGCGCTGAGGGTGATCGGAGTTCCGAGTGCGTCGGCGAACCACGCGGTGATCGAACCGGGCGAGACCTCGATCGCCGAGGACGCGGTCTCCGCTCCCTCGCAGTCGATGTCGATGTCGATCGTTGCGGCCGACCAGTCGACGAACCCGGGAATCGCCGTCGCCTGGCTGGTGGCCTGTGCGATGACGTCGGCGTCCTCGTGATGAATCGCAGCGTAGCGGGCCGCGATCCGAGCGCCGTCCGCGATCGTGGCCTGGATGTTCCAGAGGCGGGAAAACTCCAGCACCGTGATGAGGAGCATGATCACCAGCGGGAAGACGAGAGCGAACTCGACCGCAGCGGCTCCACGCTCACTCTGACGTTTCCTCATCGGTTCCCAACCCTACTGCGAAGGGGGTTCGGGGAGCATGATCGCCCCCGAACCCCGCTGACACGCTTCGCGCGGAGAGGTCAGCTGACTCCCTGACCGGCCATCCACGCGCCGATGGCGGCGACGAAGTTGTCGAGGATACCGGTGAGAGCGGTCGCCGCAACGACCAGCGCGATGGCGACGAGACCGAGGACGAGCGCGTACTCCGTGGCGGTCGCGCCCTCCTCCCGAGTGCGGAGCGTGGCGAGACGGGCCTGAGCCTTTGCGACGAGCTTGGACATGAGTGACACCCTTCGGGTCGAACAGAATCTGGGGTGCCGCCCACGCGTGCAAGCGGCTCGAAGAACGTATCGATGCGAACGAATCAGACGCTATGCCCCACTTCGGGGCACCCCCTGACTGGGTACAGGCCGGGGTACAAACGTGACCTGCGCGTAACTCGAGTGTCGGCATCCGAATGCTAAAGTCCGCTTTTCGGGGTACAGGGCTGCCGAAGGCAGGGGACAGCGGAGCTCGAATCCGGCAGCGACGTGCCCGTCAGGCAGCCAGGACGAGCAGCGCGAGGACGGCCCCTGCCACCATCGACGGCCCGAACGGCACCGACCCCTGCAGCGTCACCCGCCTGAGCGCGAGCGCCACGATCGCCACCACGCCGCCGACGAGGAACGCCCCCATCAACCCGGCGATCCACACGAACCAGCCGAACCAGCCGAGCACCAACCCCAGCGGCAGCGCGAACTTCACGTCGCCCATGCCCATCGCCTTCGGCGAGATGAGGGCGAGCACGAAGTAGAAGAGGAACATGCCGGCGGAGCCGGCGGCCGCCCAGGCGAGGCGGAGCCACTCCCCGGTGAGCGCGGCCCCCACCACGAGCAGCACGCCGAGCACGAGCAGGGCCGGGAAGACCATGGCGTTGGGCAGCCGCTTCTCGGTGAGGTCGACGATCGAGAGGGCGACGCCGGCGGCGGCGAGCGCGAGCAGCACCGGCAGCACGGGATCGGGGCCGTACCGCCAGGCGAGCAGCCCGAACAGCAGGGCGGTCGTGCCCGCCGACCAGGTGCGGAGGGCGCGCTGCGGCATCCGCTCGGCCCGGTCGCGGTGGATGTTCCGGTCGGCCCACGCCGCGAGCGGCCACCAGCCCAGCACGGCGCCGACGAGGGCGACCCCGACGACGAGGACGACGGGGGCGAGGGGCATGGTGTGCAGCGTAGCGCGGCGCCAACCGCACGTGCGGCGTAGGCTCCCTCGCGAAGCCATCGACAGGGGGAAGACATGGACGACGTGCAGGCGACCTACGACGCCGTGGCGAATGAACTGCTCGAGGACGCCGACTACGACGTGGATGCCACGCCCGACGGTCTGCTCGTGAAGGGGAAGCTCTTCGCGTTCCTCGACGGCGGTCAGCTCGTGGTCGACCTGCCCGCGGCGCGATCATCCGACCTGCAGGCGCGGGGCGTTGTCGTGCCGTTCCACTCGATGCGCGGCGGCGACAGCCGCACGTGGGTGCGCGTCTCCGACCGCGAACTCTGGTCGGAGCTCGCGCGCGAGGCGCACGAGTTCGTCGGCGAGCCGCCGGTCGGCCGAATGTCGTGAATCCGACCGGTCCGGCGGCCCGAACGACCCTCGCGGATCGAGCGGGGGTCCCCTAGGGTTCGTCCCATCGGCGGGGCCGACCGCCGGAAGGGAAGGCAACGATGCGCATCCTGTCCCGCACCACGATCGTCCTCGCCGCTGCAGCACTCGCGACGTTCGGAATCGCCGGCCCGGCGTACGCCGCTCCGCCGGCCCACAGCAACGCACCGGCCGCATCCGCCACCGCCGGCTCGCCCGACGGACAGGACGTCACCGTCACCTACGGCCTCAACCGCGGCATGCAGGCGGTCGCCGAGCAGGTCTGCGAGCTCGACGGCGGAGAGATACCCTGCGACGACGTCGCCGACACCACCACCAAGAAGGCGTCGACCTACTCGGTCGACCTGACCGGGCTCTCCGTCGGCGACCACGTCTTCGCCGTCACGTTCCACCTCACCGACGGCGGCACGGCCGCCGCGTCGGCCGAGTTCACCATCGAGCAGACGCTCGAGGAGGCGTGCGCCTCACTGACCGGGATCATGACCACGTCGGAGACCGAGACCTGGGTGTGGAAGTGCATCGCCGATCCGTACACGGGCAGCATCCCGACCCCGATCGAGCTGGTCGAGACGGGCATCGAGGTGCTCACGCCGTACTGCGAGTCGGGTGACTTCGGCGGCTCGTTCGCCTCCGCGCCACCGCTGCTCGGAGAGTGGTACTGCAACGCCTGAGCGGCCGCGGGCAGCGGCGCCCGAGACCGCGCCGCGGAGCTAGACCTCGCCCCGCGAGATCCCCACCATCTCGTCGCGCGGCACGACCTTGATGCGCGTGCGCTCCTCGGCGGCGCCGAGCGCCTGCTCGTGCTCGTCGAGGCGGTGCCATCCGTCGAGGTCGGTCCACTGGATGCCTCGGGACTCGAGCAGCTCGATGACCGACTCCTCCGACGGCGATTCGGGCCGCCACCAGTTGCCGAGGTCGTTGATGAGGTGCTTGATCGTCTCCATGGCGTCGGACTTCGTGTGGCCGATGAGGCCGACGGGCCCGCGCTTGATCCAGCCGGTCGCGTAGACGCCGTACATCTGGCGCGACTGTCCGGTCTCCTTGTCGCGCATGAGCACCTGGCCTTCGTGGTTCGGGATGACGCCGAACTTCTTGTCGAAGGGGATGCCGGGCAGCGGCGAACCGAAGTAGCCGACGGCGCGGTAGAGCGCCTGGATCGGGATCTCGCGGATCTCGCCGGTGCCGACGACGCCGCCCTCGCCGTCGGGCGCGGTGCGCTCGTAGCGCAGTGCGGCGACGCGGCCGTTGCCGTCGTCGACGACCTCGAGGGGCTTGGCGAAGAAGTGCAGGTGCAGGCGACGCGACGCCTGTCCGGTCTCGCGCTGCCGCCACTGCTGCAGCACCTTGTCGATCACGAAGACCTGCTTGTTGCCGGCGACGGCCGCGCGCGCGGCATCGTCGTAGTCGAAGTCCTCGTCGTAGACGATCATGTCGACGTCGCGCAGCTCGCCGAGCTCGCGCAGCTCGAGCGGCGTGAACTTCACCGAGGTCGGGCCGCGACGGCCGAACACGTGCACGTCCGTCACGGGCGACGCCTTCAGCCCCTCGTAGACGTTCGCGGGGATCTCGGTCGGCAGCAGGTCCTCCGCGTGCTTCGCGAGCATGCGCGCGGCATCCAGCGCGACGTTCCCGTTGCCGATGACGCCGACCGACTTCGCGTCGAGCGGCCACTCGCGCGGGTGGTCGGGGTGCCCGTCGTACCAGCTGACGAAGTCGGCCGCCCCGTAGCTGCCCTCGAGCTCGACGCCCGGGATGTTGAGGTCGGCGTCCTTCACGGCGCCGGTGGCGAAGATGACGGCGTTGTAGTGCTTCTTCAGGTCGGCGAGCGTGATGTCCTCGCCGAAGCGCACGTTGCCGAAGATGCGGATGTCGCCGCGGTCGAGCACCTCGCGGAGGGCCGTGATGATGCCCTTGATGCGCGGATGGTCGGGCGCGACGCCGTAGCGGACGAGCCCATACGGCGCCGGGAGGTGATCGAACAGGTCGATCGAGACGTCGAAGTTCCGCTCCGACTTGAGCAGGATGTCGGCCGCGTAGATGCCGGCTGGGCCGGCGCCCACGATGGCCAGGCGCAACTTGTTCCTCGTCACCGGTCGGATCCTCCTGTCGTCTCGGGAGCCGAACTCAACTCGAGCGCTCCACGATGGTGTCGGCGAAGCGCGTCAGCGCCTTCTTCACGCTGCCCTCGGGCACGGGCGCGAGCGCCGCGACGGCCTCATGCGCCCACCGATGGGCCTCCGCGAGCGTCGAACGCGTGGCCTCGTGCTCGCGGAGCTCGTCGACGATCGCATCGATCGTCGCCCGCGAGGGCACGATGCGGGCGGCGAGCGTGTTGGTGTCGAACGGGTCCCCCGCCTCGTCGGCCGGCGCCGGGAGCACGTCGCGACGGATGCGGTCGAGGAGGTCGGCCGACGAGGCATCCGCCTTCGCCAGTTCCTCGAGGCGCAGCAGCGGCAGCGTCACGACGCCGGCGCGCAGGTCGGTGCCGGGCACCTTGCCCGTCTCCTCCGGTTGGGGCGACAGGTCGATGACGTCGTCGATGAGCTGGAACGCGACGCCGATCTTCTCGCCGAACTCGATGATCGGCGCCTCGAGCGCCGGGTCGGCGTTGCCGAAGATGATGCCCGACTGCGCGGCCGCCGCGATGAGCGAGCCGGTCTTGTCGGCGAGCACCTGGATGTAGTGCTCGATCGGGTCCTCGTCGGGGTCGGGACCGACGGTCTCGTTGAGCTGGCCCAGCACGAGGCGCTCGAACGTGTCGGCCTGCATGCGAATGGCGCGCTCCCCGAGCTTCGCCATGAGCTGGCTCGCCCGCGCGAACAGCAGGTCGCCCGTGAGGATCGCCACCGAGTTGCCCCATACCGTCTGCGCGCTCGGCACGCCGCGTCGGCGCTCCGACTCGTCCATGACGTCGTCGTGGTACAGCGAGCCGAGGTGCGTGATCTCGATCGCCATCGCCGCCGTCACGACGTCGTCGACCGAGCCGTCGCCGAGCTGCGCGGTGAGCAGCGTGAGCATCGGGCGCACGCGCTTGCCGCCCGCCTCGAGCAGGTAGCGGCTCGTGACATCCGCCACCGTGTCCGCGAAGCGGACCTGCTCGGCGAGCCCCGCCTCGACGCGCTCGAGCCCGTCGTCGATGGCCCGGGCCATGGCACGGTCGGCCGCGGAGGCGAACACCCGCTCGCTGAGGCCGAGATTGGCCGCGAGCGAGGAGGCGCGACGGACCGTGTGGCTCGGATTCACGAGCCCCAGCCTACCGAGAGCCGGCCGAGCGGATGCTGCGAGCGTGTCGAACGCGCCGCGTTCAACTCTCCGCGGGGGCGATCGGCTTGCGCGCCCGATGCAGCGCGACGATGCCCGCCGTCAGGTTGCGCCACGCGACATCCGACCACCCCGCCTCGCGGATCCAGCCGGCGAGCGTCGGCTGGTCGGGCCACGCGTTGATCGACTCGTTGAGGTAGTCGTAGGCGTCGTCGTTCGAGCTCGACAGCTTCACGAGCGGCGGCATGACGACCTTCTGGTAGAAGTCGTAGCCTGCGCGCACGACGCCGACCGGCGGGTGCGAGAACTCGCACACAACGAGGCGTCCGCCGGGCTTGGTGACCCGCAGGAACTCGGCGAGCGCGACCTTCGGCTCCTTCACGTTGCGCAGGCCGAACGAGATCGTGACCGCGTCGAACTCGGCGTCGCCGAACGGCAGCGCCATCGCGTCGGCCTCGACGAACACGAGGTTCGGCACGTGCGCCTGGCGGCGGCGGCCGACCTCGATCATGCCCGGCGAGAAGTCGGCGGCGACGACGCTCGCGCCCGACTTCGCGAGGCTCGCGCTCGAGGTGCCGGTGCCCGCGGCGACGTCGAGGACGCGCTCACCCGGCTTCGGCGCGACGGCCTTCGTCGTTGCGACGCGCCACAGCGCGGCGTTGCCGACCGAGAGCACCGCGTTGGTGCGGTCGTAGCGCGCCGCGACCCGGTCGAACATCGCCGAGACGTCCCGTGGGTCCTTGCCGAGGTCTGCGCGCGTCATGCCTGCGAGTCTACGGTCGCCGGGCTGGGCGGGCGCGGTGAGGGCGGGCGGATGCCGCGTGGCCGGCGCGGCCCGTTCCATCCGCCCGCCGCACCCCGAGGTCGTGCGAGTTCGCAGGACCACGTGCGCCGTCCTGCCGCCTGCGGCGCCGCCGCGTCCCTCATCCTGCGAACCCGCTCCACGAACCTGAGAGTTTCCATGCATCGGGATGGAAACTCAGCGGGACGGCGTTGGATCGAGGTGGACGGCGCGGCTGCGCCATCCGATCGGAGGAAGGGAACGGCATGAAGGCGATCTGGAACGGCACGGTCATCGCGGAGTCCGACGACACCGTCGTGGTGGAGGGCAACCACTACTTCCCGCGCGAGGCGATCCGCCCGGAGTTCTTCGTCGCCAGCGACAACCGCAGCGTGTGCCACTGGAAGGGCACCGCGAACTACTTCCACGTCGAGGTCGACGGCCAGCGCAACCCGAACGCCGCCTGGACCTACGAGACGCCCTCCGACGCGGCCGCCGAGATCCGCGAGCACGTCGCGTTCTGGCGCGGCGTCGACGTCGTCCCCGCCTGAGGCGGGCGACGATCAACGCAGTCGGCGGTCGTCCGCGGGACCCGCGCGTGAATCGGCCCGACACCCTCCGGCGTAGGCTGGTCCGGTGACGCGAACGGATGCCGCGGCCCCTCCCGCCGCCGACACGAGGTTGCGCGTCCGCACCGTCGCGGTCGATGAGACCGCACCGCTCGTGCCGCGACTCGACCCGCGTCATCCCCTGCTCTGGATGCGCCGCGGCGAGGGCATCATCGGCATCGGCGAGGTGCTCCGCATCGAGACGACCGGGCCCGACCGCGTCGCGGAGGCCGCCCGCGAATGGAAGCGCGTGACCGGCCTCGCCGACGTCGACGATCGCGTCGGGCTCCCCGGCAGCGGGCTCGTCGCGTTCGGCGCGATCGCGTTCGCCGACGAGTCGGCGGCGACGAGCGTGCTCGTCGTGCCCGAGCTCGTCCTCGGCCGTCGCGACGGGCGGGCGTGGGTCACCCGGATCGAACTCGTCCACGGGGCATCCGCTGCGCCGACCGCCCCGGTCGAACTGCCCGCGCCCGCGCCGAAGCGCGACGTGCCACGGGTGCGCTTCGAGTCCGGTGCGCTGCCGCCCGAGGCCTACACCGCCGCCGTCGGCGAGGCCGTGCGCCGCATCGACGACGGACGGTTCGAGAAGGTCGTGCTCGCCCGCGAGATCGTCGGCACGCTGCACGAGGACGCCGGGCTGCGCGCCGCGCTCGCCAAGCTCGCCGACGACTACCCCGACACGTGGGTGTTCGCCGTCGACGGCCTCATCGGCGCGAGCCCCGAGACACTCGTGCGCGTCGACCACGGCACGGTCTCGGCTCGCGTGCTCGCCGGCACCGCGTCGCGCGGGCGGGACGCGGCATCCGACCGCGGCCAGGCGGCGCGCCTGGCCGCCTCGCACAAGGACCTCGCCGAGCACGCCCTCGCCGTCGAGAGCGCGGTCGCGACGCTCGCACCGCACACCGCCCGCCTCGACGCGAGCCCCGAGCCGTTCACGCTGCAGCTGCCGAACCTGTGGCACCTCGCGACCGACCTCAAGGGCACGCTCGGCGACGGATCGAGCTCGCTCGACCTGGTTCGCGCCGTGCACCCGACGGCCGCGGTCGCGGGCACACCCCGTGGCGTCGCGCTGGCCGCGATCGCCGAGCTCGAGGGGTTCGACCGGGGGCGCTACGCCGGCCCGGTGGGCTGGGTCGACGCCGACGGCGACGGCGAGTGGGCGATCGCACTGCGCTGCGCGCAGGTGTCGGCGGACGGCACGGTTCGCGCATACGCCGGGTGCGGCATCGTGCACGACTCCGTGCCGGCCGACGAGCTCGCCGAGACGGACATGAAGTTCCGGCCCATCGTCGAGGCGTTCGGGGCGCCGCCGCCGTCACCCCCCGTCCCGTAGGGGCGGGCGCGCCCGGAGGCTGCTCGTACCGAGTGCGCACGTCGGCGACACGTGCGCGCCTCGCGACCCTCGCATTCGTCGCGAAACCGCGCAGTCGCGAGCCGCAGGTGCCGTCGGTCGGCGGCGGGCAGGGGGCGGGAACCGTCCGCCGCCCTCAGCCGGTCGCGAGCCGCGCCTTCTGCTCCTCGATGTCGTAGTCGGCGAGCGGCCAGTCGAGCTTCATCCCCTCGAGCGCGTCGATGAGGAGGTGCTGCACCGCGAGCCGCGCGTACCACTTGTGGTCGGCCGGCACGACGTACCACGGCGCGTAGGGCGTCGTCGTGCGATCGAACACGACCTGGTACGCCTCACGGTACTTCGGCGCGAGCATCCGCTCGTCGATGTCGGACGGGTTGAACTTCCAGTGCTTGTCCCGCCGCTTCAGCCGCTTGAGAAGCCGCGCGCGCTGCTCGTCCATCGAGATGTGCAGCATGACCTTGATGATCGTCGTGCCGGATGCCGCGAGCTCGGCCTCGAACTCGTTGATCGCGTCGTAGCGGCGCTCGATCTCCTCGGGCGGCGCCAGTTCGCGCACGCGCGCGATCAGCACGTCCTCGTAGTGCGACCGGTCGAAGACGCCGATCATGCCGGCCTCCGGCACCTCCTTGCGGATGCGCCAGAGGAAGTCGTGCGCGAGCTCCTCCTCGGTCGGCTTCTTGAACGTCGCGAGCTGTACGCCCTGGGGGTCGACCGCGCTCATCACGTGCTTCACGATGCCGCCCTTGCCTGCGGTGTCCATCGCCTGCAGCACGAGCAGCACGCGGCGCGGGTCGTCGCCCATCTGGTGCCCGGCGAACAGCTGCTCCTGCAGGTCGGCGAAGATCTTCGCGCCGACGTCGAGCGACTTCTCGGCGTCGCGCTTCTTCCCCTCGAACCCCGGCACCGAACCCGTGTCGACGTCGGCGAGCACGAAGTCCTGCCGCACGCGCAGCACGTCCATCGGATCGCTCGCCCAGTACTTCTCCAGCCCCACGGCGCTCCCCTCACGGCCGCGTCCGCCGCGGCGCTCCCCCATCTTCGGGGTGCGACGGATGCCACGGCAAGGGGTCGCGCCCCGCCCGGCGCTCGCCGCCGTCCCAACCTCGCCGTCCAGTTCGGCGGATATACGATCGGGCGCGCCGGCGTTCCGTCAGATTCGCCGGGGTGTCCGATCGGATATCCGCCGAACGGAACCAGGACGCGGCGCGATCAACGCGCGAGCGGCACCTCGAGGAGCGTCGGCCCGGCGACCGCCGTGCCGAGCGCCTCATCGAGTTCGCCGCGCGTGGCCGCGCGCCGGTACTCCCAGCCGTAGGCGGTCGCGAGCGACGAGAGGTCGACCGACTGCGGCGTGTACTGCACGCGGTCGAACGCCTCGGGGGGCGCGGATGCCGCCACCTCCAGCGCGTCGAAGATCGTGCCGCCGCCGTCGTTGCCGACGATCACGAGCACGCGCGGCCGTGCCTCGCCGGCGCCGACGAGCAGCGATCCGACGTCGTGCAGCAGGGTCAGGTCGCCGATGAGCACGCGCGTGGTGCCGGTCGCGGTCGGCGTGACCGGGGCGTCCGGGGCACCCGAGGCATCCGCCTGCGACCCGCTGCCGCCCGCCGCGACGTCGGCCGACGCGCCCGGCGCCGCCGACTGGCTCGCGATGGCGATCCCGATCGCCGTGGCGACGGTGCCGTCGATACCCGCGAGTCCGCGGTTGGCGTGCACGGGGATGCGGCGACCGGGCACGTTCCGGTCCGCGTCGCGGATCAGGCGGGAGGCGCCGAACACGAGCCGGTCGTGCGGCCAGGTCGCCGCCCAGAGCATCTCGACGAGCATGCGGCGGTCGACGGGCCGACGGATGCGCGCGAGCTGGTCCTTGAGGTAGGCGCGCTGCGCCGCGTAGTCGCTGACGTGCCCGGTCTCGTCGACGCCGCTGCGGAGCCCGCCCCCGCCGGCGCCGCCGGCACCGCCGGGTCCGCTCGCGTCCTCGTCGCGTCGGTCGAGCAGGATCCGGCTCGCCCGCACCCAGCGCCCGGTCCACGCGCGCTCCTCGGCCGAGGGCTCGTGCTGGTCGACGGCCACCGCCCGCTCGAACCGGTCGACCGCGTGCCCGGGGTCGAACCACTCGATCCCCCAGGGCGCGACGACGATCGTCTCGACGCCCTCGCGCTGCACGAGCGCCGGCACCTCGCGCGACAGCGTCGGATGCCCGAACACGATCGCCCGCTCGACCTCGTCGCCGAAGCCGGGCTCGCGCAGCAGCTCGCGGTACGCGACGACGAGGTTCGGACCGAACCGTGCACCGCTCGTGACCTCCGCGATGAGCGGCCAGCCGCCGGCGCGGGCGAGTTCCTCGGCCTCCGGGCCGGCTCCGGCGCCCGCGATCACGATCGTGCGCGGGCCGTGCTCGAGGCGGCGGACGCGTGCCTCGGCCCGCGCGGCAGCGGTGACGCTGGCGACGGATGCCGCGACCTCCGCCCGGACGACCGGTGCCGCGTCGAGCGCCAGCGCCGACGAGAGCGGCTCCCGGTACTGCAGGTTGAGGTGCACCGGGCCCGGACCGGGACGCGCCGCGAACCCGCCGTCGGCGTCGAGGCCGAGGGTCGCACGGACGGCTTCGCGCGCGAGGGCTGCCGCGGCATCCGCTTCACCCGCACGACCGTCGGGCGGCGCGACGTCGCGCTCGAGGCGAACGGCGCCGGCGAAGATGCCGGGCTGGATCGTGGTCTGGTTCGACCGGATGCCGCGCAGCTCCGCCGGGCGGTCGGCGGTCGCGACGATCAGCGGCACCCCCGCGTGGTGCGCCTCGAGCACGGCCGGGTGCAGGTTGGCGACGGCGGTTCCCGAGGTGGTCACGACCACCGCCGGACGCCCCGTCTCGACGGCGAGGCCGAGCGCGAGGAAGCCCGCGCCGCGTTCGTCGATGCGGACGTGCAGGCGGATGCCTCCGACGCGCTCGAGTTCCGCGGCGGCCAGCGCGAGCGCCTGCGATCGGGAACCCGGCGCCACGACGACGTCGGTCACCCCGGCGCGGACGAGGTTGGAGAGCAGCGCGAGCGCGGCTGCGGTGGCGGGACTCGCGATCGGACGGGCCTCAGCCATTCGGCAGACCCGAGGGTCCGGAGTCGCCGGGTCCGTCGGTTCCGTCGTTGCGTCGCCGGTCGGTGCCGAGTGCGTCATCGCCTCGGGGGCTGGCGGCGCCGTGGCCGTCGGCGCCGTGGGCGCCGTCATCGCGGTCGGCATCGAGCTCGTGGTCGAGCTGCTCGAGCTCCTGCTCGAGGCGGCGGATCCGCTCCTGGTGCTCGGCGTCGGCGCGCAGCCGGCGCAGGAACTCGGGGTCGTCGTCGGGCGCGTTGCTGTGCGGGTTCACGCGACCCACACGGACGGCGCGGCCGCGCCCCACGATGAACCAGAGCGCGGCGCCGATGACCGGCACGAGCAGGATGACGACGATCCACCACCCGCGCGGAAGGCCGCGGATACGAGTGCGATCGAAGAGCGCGCAGTCCACCGCCGCGTAGATCGTGAAGACCACGGCGGCGACACCGGCGATCAACCAGAGGCGGACCATGCACCGATTCTAGGCGCGTCGCATCACGTTCGGCTGGGAGGGAGCACCCAGACTGCGCCGCCTACACTGATCGGGTGAAGGCCCTCCCCGTCTGGCTCCGCTACACGCTGCTGCGCGTGCTCCTCTTCGCCGCACCGCTCGTGGTCCTGCTCGTCGCGGGTGTCACCCCGTGGATCTCCGTGATCGTGGCGGCCCTGTTCGGATTCAGCGCGTCGCTCATCTTCCTCAGGAAGCAGCGCGAAGAACTCGCGACCGACCTCTACGCCGCCCGCCACCGCGAGCAGCCGGTCGTCACGGACGACGACGAGGCCGAGGACGCGGCCGTCGACCGGGCCGAGCAGCGCGGGGCCGACTAGACCCCGCCCGGCGTCGCGCCGAGGGTCGCGGCATCCGCCCCCGCGGCATCCGCCCCCGCGGCATCCGCCTCAGTAGGCGAACGCGAGGCCCATGCCGACGCCGTACGCGAGCGCCGTCACGCTCGCGAGCTGCAGGCCGATGATGAGCTCGCGCGGCGTGCGCGCCCAGCCCACGATGACGCACGCCGGCAGCGCGGCGAGCAGCGCGAACAACACGAGCCAGGCCGGCGGGTAGAGCAGCGCCCAGAACACGGTGATCGCGAACGGCGCGAGCATGAAGACGGCGAACAGGATGCGTCCGACGAGCGGGCCGACGAGCACGGCGAGGGTGCGCTTGCCCGCGACGCGATCCTGCTCCACGTCGCGGAGGTTGTTCGCCATGAGCACCGCGCAGGCGATGAGGCCGACGCCGATGCCGCCCGTCCACGACTCGAGGTTGACGTCGAGCGCCTGCACGTACGTCGAGCCGGCCGTCGCGACGAGACCGAAGAAGACGAAGACGAACAGCTCGCCGAGGCCGTAGTAGCCGTACGGGCGCTTGCCGCCCGTGTAGAACCAGGCGGCGACGATCGCGGCGGCTCCCACCGCGAGCAGCCACCACTGCTGCGTGATGACCACGAGCGCGAGGCCCGCGAGCGCGGCGACGCCGAAGAACGCCAGTGCGACGGTGAGCACCCGCTTCGGCGTCGCGGCGCCCGAGCCCACCAGTCGGGCGGGGCCGACCCGGTGCTCGTCGGTGCCGCGCACCCCGTCGGAGTAGTCGTTGGCGTAGTTCACGCCGATCTGCAGTGCGAGCGCGACGACGAGTGCGAGCACCGCACGCCACGGGTGGAACGGCTCGTCGAGGTAGCCGAGCATCACCGCCCCGGCACCCGTGCCGAGCGCGACCGGCGCGATCGCGAGCGGCAGCGTGCGCAGTCGCGCACCACCGACCCAGTCGCGGAACGTCGCGGGCCCTCGTTGCGCGCGCGGGGCGCCCGCGACGACCTTCGCCGGGTTGCCCGAGCGGCCGTTCGTACGCGGCTTCGAGGGCTTGGCGGTTTCGGCCGTGCGAACGGACTTGGCTGACTGGGTTCGCGGGGTCTTCGGGCGTGCCACCCCGACATGCTATGCCGGGAGGCGCTGCACCGGCTCCGCCCGGCCGTGGCTGCGCGCGCCCGGCGCACCGCGTCGCGTCAGGCGCCGGCGGTGCGGGCGAGGGCGGATGCCGCGACGCGGTCCGGCTTGCCCGACGCGAGTCGCGGCAGGTCGTCGACCGCGACGACGCGAACCGGGCGCCCGGCGGGTGGAAGCCCCGCGGCATCCGTCGCCGTGCGCAGCACCTCGAGCGCGCCCCCCGCGCGTGCCGCCGTCCCGGCGGCGACGACCGCGGCGCGCTCGCCCCACTCGGGGTCGGGGACGGCGACCACGATCGCGTCGCCGAACCCGTCGACGCCGTGCACCGCACGCTCGACCTCGCCGAGCACGACCTTGACCCCGCCTGAGGTCATCACGTCGTCGGCGCGACCGGTGACCCGCACGCGGCCGTCGTCGCCGAGCGAGCCGAGGTCGCCCGTGCGATACCACCGCCGCCCGTCGGCGTCGACCGCGAAGGCGCGCTGCGTGCGCTCGGGGTCGCCGAGGTAGCCCTCGGCGAGCATGCGGCCGGCGAGCTGCACCTCGCCGTCGACGATCCGCACGTCGACGCCGTTCAGCGGGCGCCCGTCGTAGACGCATCCGCCGGCGGTCTCGCTCGAACCGTAGGTCCGGTGCACGCGGGCGCCGAGGGCGGCGGCGCGGTCGACGAGTCGGGCCGGCGCGGCCTGGCCGCCGAGCAGGATCGCCTCGAACGAACCGAGGGCGGCGCGCACCGAGCGATCGGCGTCGGCGGCCTCGACCAGGCGCGAGAGCTGGACGGGCACGAGCGAGGTGAACCACGGCCGGTCCGGGTCGAGGGTGCGGGCGGCGTCGACGAACGCCTCCGGCGTGAAGCCCCCTCGGGGCATCACCGCGGGTTCGGTGCCCGCGACGAGCGAGCGCACGAGCACCTGGATCCCGGCGATGTAGGTGCCGGGCAGGGCGAGCAGCCACTGCCCGTGCGTCCCCCCGAACCACTGCGAGGTCGCCCCCGCGCTCGCTCGGAGGGCGGTGCCGGAGAGCGCGACGCGCTTCGGGGCATCCGTCGACCCGCTCGTCTCGACGACCAGCGCGATCTGGTCCTCGACGAGTCCCTCGATCGGATCCGACGGCTCGTCGTCGCCGGGGATGGGCAGCACCGCGAGTCCGTCGAGCAGGACCGCGTTGCGCAGCTGGGCCATCAGCCGCGGGACGTCGCCGGCCGGAACCCGGATGAGGGGTTTCACCGCGGCATCCGTAACCGGCATGTGCGGTGTCGTGGGCCGCGGTCGCTGGCCGCCGGTCTCAGTAGTGCCACGGGTACGGACCCCAATCGGCCGCGCGCTTCTCGAGGAACGAGTCGCGACCCTCGACGGCTTCATCGGTCCCGTACGCGAGCCTCGTCGCCTCGCCCGCGAACACCTGCTGGCCGACGAGCCCGTCATCGATCGCGTTGAACGCGAACTTCAGCATGCGGATCGCCGTCGGCGACTTCGTGAGGATCGTGCGCGCCATCGCGATCGCCTCCCGCTCGAGGTCGGGGTGCGGCACGACGCGGTTCACCGCGCCCATCTCGTACGCGCGGTCGGCCGAGTACTCCTCGGCGAGGAAGAAGACCTCGCGCGCGAACTTCTGCCCGACCTGGCGGGCCATGTACGCCGACCCGTATCCGGCGTCGAAGCTGCCGACGTCGGCATCCGTCTGCTTGAACCGCCCGTGCTCGCGGCTGGCGATCGTGAGGTCGCACACGACGTGCAGCGAGTGGCCGCCGCCCGCGGCCCAGCCGGGCACGACCGCGATGACGACCTTCGGCATGAACCGGATCAGCCGCTGCACCTCGAGGATGTGGAGTCGCCCGGTCGCCGCGGCCGCCGCCGGATCGCGCACGACCTCGCCCTCGGCGGCCGAGTACTGGTACCCGTCACGACCCCGGATGCGCTGGTCGCCGCCCGAGCAGAAGGCCCAGCCGCCGTCCTTCGCGCTCGGGCCGTTGCCGGTGAGCAGCACGACCCCGATGCGAGGGTTCGTCCGCGCGTCCTCGAGCGCCCGGTACAGCTCGTCGACCGAGTGCGGGCGGAATGCGTTGCGCACCTCGGGGCGGTCGAACGCGATGCGCGCGATGCGGCCGTCGGTCGAGTGGTGGTAGGTGATGTCGGTGAAACCGGCTTCGCCGGTGACGGATGCCGCGACATCCACCCACTCGCTCGGATCGAACAGCTCCGACACCTCGACTGCCATGGCCTCCAGCCTAGTTCGGGCCGCCCTGGTGGCAGACTCGTCGCATGAGCGCCGACGCCCTGCCGCCCCTGCACGACCTCCTCGCGACCGCCAGGGTCGTCGCGCTCCCGCTCGTCACGCGGTTCCGCGGCATCGACGTGCGCGAGGCGCTGCTCTTCGAGGGCCCGGAGGGGTGGACCGAGTTCGCGCCCTTCGCCGAGTACGACGACGAGGAGGCCGCGACGTGGCTCGGCGCCGCGATCGACTTCGGCTGGAATCCGACGCCGGCGGCGCTCCGCGACCGCATCCCGGTGAACGCGACCGTGCCCGCCGTCGACGCCGACGCCGTGCCGGCCGTGCTCGACCGGTTCCCGGGCTGCCGGACCGCGAAGGTGAAGGTCGCGGCATCCGACCAGACCCTCGGACAGGATGTCGCGCGCGTCCGCGCGACGCGCGAGGCGATGGGACCCGAGGGACGCGTCCGCGTCGACGCGAACGGCGGATGGAACATCGACGAGGCCGAGCACGCCATCCACGCGCTCGCGCCGTTCGACCTCGAGTACGTCGAGCAGCCCTGCCCGAGCGTCGCAGAGCTCGCCGAGATCCGCGCGCGCACGAAGTACATGGGCATCCCCATCGCGGCCGACGAGAGCGTGCGCCGCGCCGAGGACCCGCTCGCGGTCGCCGCCGCGGGCGCCGCCGACCTGCTCGTCGTCAAGGCGGCGCCGCTCGGCGGCATCCGTCGCGCACTCGACGTGGTCGAACGCGCCGGGCTGCCGATCGTCGTCTCGAGTGCGCTCGACACGAGCGTCGGGCTCGCGATGGGCGCGCACCTGGCGGCCGCCGTCCCGACGCTCGAGTACGACTGCGGGCTCGGCACGGCCTCCCTGCTGGCAGCGGATGTCACCGACGAGCCGCTCCTCCCGAGCGGTGGGGCGATCGACGTCCGCCGGGTCGACCCCGACCCGGCACTGCTCGGCCGGTACGCGGCCGATGCCGATCGCGCGGCCTGGTGGCTCGCGCGCCTCGAACGCTGCCACGCGCTCCTCGCCACCATCGCTGGCGGAACCGCCTGATCAGGCATCGATTATCGCCACGGCCAAAAGTGAAGAATGCCCCCGTTTCTGGGGGTGTCGCGTCGGCGATGTCGGGGAGGACCCTGAGTCCATCAGCGTCGATCGAGAGCATCGTCGGATGCGGCGTCCCGGTCGACGGGCCGTTCCAACCCGAATCGAAGTGGAGCAACGATGATCTCGAGAACCATGACCAACATCGGCGCCGGCATCGGCCTGGCCGCCGCCCTCACGCTCGGCAGCGGCGCAGCCGCCTATGCGCACGAGTGCTACAACGCGAACCGCTCGGAGAAGGGCAACGCCGGTGCGAGCAACTCGCAGGCCTGGCTCACGGTGTACTTCGAGGAACTGACCTTCGGGTTGGAGGAAGCGGACGCCGAGTGCGTCACCGACGCCTACGCGAGCACCGGCGCGCCGATGTCGTTCACCATCCACGTGAAGGGCGCGAACGGCAACGACGGCGTCGTCGCCGGCAACAACCCGCACGAGGCGAAGGCCGCCGACGGCAAGGGCATCGACGAGATCTTCGCCGCGCACGGCGCCGACCTCTTCTACGCCTTCGACAGCTGCGGGCTCGACCTCCCGTTCTAGGGGTTCATCGGTCCGCGACAGACGACGATGCCCGGCGCCGGGGGAGCGCCGGGCATCATGTCGCGCGCGGGTCGGTGCCCGGGACGGGTTCCCGGGCACCGACCTGCGCTGTCCGGGCGACGCGGCGCACACCCGTGTCACCCGGCGACCTCACGCCGTGACGCGCGCGCGCCGCAGGCGCGGGCCCGCCACGATCAGGGCCGCGGCGAGCAGGGCCGCACCGAGCAGCACCGCGAGCGCGCCCTGCGTGGCGGTGAGCCCCAGCGATCCGACGACGGTGAGCTCTGCGACCGCCTCGTCTCCTGACGCCACGCCGATCAGCCGCACGTGGTGACCGTCGATCTCCGTCTCCTCGGGGATCGTGACCTCGAACGCCACGGTGCCATCGGCGCCGGCGGACTGCGCCTCGAGCAGGCGCGGCGTCGACTCGAGCCAGACCTGCACGAGCTCGCCCGACTCGAAGCCGGTACCCTCGACCGCGAGGGTCGAGCCGACCTTCACCGACGCGGCGTCGAGGCGCACGATCGGCGGGGCCGATCCGGCGGCGGCAGCCGAGTCCCCGCCCGAGCCCGCCGTCGCCTTCGGTCCCGACGCGCCGGCGCCCGCGCCGGGCGCCGTCGCCTTCTGCTCCGAGACGAGCACCGCGGCGGTGCGGGCCGGGATCGTCAGCGTCCCGGTCTTCGCCTTCCACTTCGTCTCCTTGACGACCTCGTCGACGCCGTTGCGCAGCGCCTTCGCAAGCTTGAAGTCGCGGCCCGCGAGCCCGTCGACCTGTTCGGTGATCGCCTCGGGCGACGCGTTGAAGACGACGAGCGCGCCCTCGAGGGCCGGGTCGACGTCGTCGCCGACCAGGTCGTCGATGAGCATCACGATGAGCCCGTCCGTGGCATCCGCTCCGCTGTTCGGGAACGACACCTTCTGCTCGATGAGCTCGGCCGAGCCCAACGTCAGCAGGTCGACGCTCGAGCGCACGCGCAGCAGGTCGAGCGCGGCCGCCTCGGCGGCGGCGATGTCCTCCGCCGTGGGCTTCAGCGCCGGGTCTGCGAGACGCTCGGCCATCACGGGCCAGTGGTCCTCGTTGTCGGACTTCATCGGCAGGCCCGACCCGAAGGTCGACTCCTGGCCGGTCCAGTCGATCCGGTTGAACCAGTCGCCCGAGTTGTAGCTGTTGCGGTCGAGCGACTTCGAACGCAACAGCTCGGTGCCGGCGTGCCAGAACGAGGGGCTCTGCGAGAACGTCACGGTCGCGAGCGACAGCGTGTTCATGCGGACCCGGTCGGCCATGGGCGTGTCGGCCGGCAGCTTGAGCACGCCCAGGTCGAACAGCGTCTCGTTGTCGTGCGCGTCGACGTAGTTGATGACCTCCTCGGGGTGGTCGGCGTAGCCCGCCGGCGACCCGTTGTAGTCGACCTCGGCGCCGGTCTTCACGACGCCGTCGTGGCCGGTGAGCTCGAAGTCGCGCAGGTTGCCCGCGAGGCCGACCTTCACCAGGTCGGTCTGCTGGCCGAGGTTGCGGATGCCGTCGCGCACGGGCAGCCCGTTCAGCTCGCCGGCGAGGCCGGTGCCGAAGCCCTGCTCGTACTTCGAGTCGCCCGAGACCGGGCTGCCGCCGTGCACGCCGTCGCGGAGACGGTCGTTGAACGTGGCGATGCCCGTTCCGCCGAGCTGGCCCTGCGAGGCCTGCTCGAACCGGGCGTTGTTCGCGACCTCGCCGAAGTTCCAGCCCTCGCCGTAGACGAACACCTTCGACCCGTCGACGCCGTCCTCGGCGAGCGTGAGCTCGTCGAGCGCCTCGCGGATGGCGAGCAGGTTCGCCTTCGAGTGGTGGCCCATGAGGTCGAACCGGAAGCCGTCGACCTTGTACTCCCTCACCCAGAGCACGGTCGAGTCGACCATGAGCTTCTCGGCGACGGCGTGCTCGGTCGCGACGTTCTGGCAGCACGTCGAGGTCTCGACGCCGCCGGTCGCGTTCAGGCGGTGGTAGTAGCCCGGCACGACCTTGTCGAGCACCGACTTCTCCCCCTGGCCCGACTGGGCGGTGTGGTTGTACACCTCGTCGAGCACGACCTGCAGGCCGGTGGCGTGCAGGGCGCCGACCATCTCGCGGAACTCCGCGACGCGAGCGCCGCCCTCGGGGTCGACCGCGTAGGAGCCCTCGGGCGCCTGGAAGTGGTACGGGTCGTAGCCCCAGTTGAACCCGTCGAGGTCGCGGATCGCCTCGATGCAGGCCTGCTGCTCCTCCGACGCCGGGCCGAAGGTCTCGAGGTCGCAGTCGGGGGTCGCCTGCTGGTCGCGGCGCTCCTCGATGGTCGCGATGTCGAAGGTCGGCAGCAGGTGCACCGTGTTGATGCCCGCGGCGGCGAGCTCGCGCAGCTGCGCGGTGCCCGCGCTGTTGCGGGTGAACGCACGGTACGTGCCGCGCTCCTCCTCGGGCACCGTCTCGTCGGTGATCGAGAAGTCGCGCACGTGCAGCTCGGTGATCGCACGGTCGACCTGGCGCTCGACGAGCGGCGCGGGCGTCTCGGCCCACAGCTCGGGAGCGAGCGTCGGGTCGTCGAGGTCGACCACGACGGTGCGCGCCGAGTTCACGGTCAGCGCCGCCGAGTACGGGTCGGTCACCGAGTTCTCCTCGACCTCGCCGGTCGTCGGCGCGTAGACCTCGATGAGCCAGCGGTACTCGTCACCCGCGTCGACGCCCTCGGCCACCGACCAGGCACCGGATGCCGCGTCGAACGTCGCCGGCAGCACCTCGGGGTCGCCCGTCGAGCCGGACTCCCACACCTGGGCCGAGACCGACTTCGCGGTGGGGGCCCAGACCGAGAGCGTCGGCTCGCCGTCGGCGAACGCGGCGCCGAGCGAGGCGGATGCCACGCCCTCGGCGTAGAGGTCGTCGAGCACGCCGGGCAGCTGCACGCCGGTCATCGCGCTGAGCGCGTCGCCGGTGCGCTGCGCGACCTGCAGTTCGCCCGTGACGAGCTCGGCGATGGCCTCGCGGTCGAGGCCGACCGGGCTGAGCGCCACGTAGCCCGCGAGGTGCGGGAAGCGCGCGGCGAGCTCGTCGCCGATGCCGCCCGGGACGAACTCGAGCTCGACCGACTGGTCGGCGCCCGTCACGGCGCCGTCGGCGGTGCCGAGTCCGCCGGCGGCGGCGAACTCGAGCGAGTAACCGAGGTCGGCCGCGTTCGCGCCGCCGAGGAGCGAGGCCGGCCAGGCGAGCGTGTCGGCGTCGAGCCAGTAGGCGCGCTGCTGGCCGGTGCCGGCGAGCGGCGGGTCGGCGACGACGACCTCGAGCACGTGCGTCTCGAGCGTGTAGCGGAAGGTGACGAACTCGCCGTCCGTCGCGACGACGAACGAGATGTTGCCGCCGTTCCGGACCCCGTCGACGCCGTAGTTCTCATCCCACGAGAGGCCGTGCGCGACCTTCACCTCGTAGGAGCCGGCGGGCAGGCCGTCGGTCGAGAACTCGTACACGCCGTCCTTGTCGCCGTCCTGGGCGAAGGTGACCATGCATCCGGGCTGCCAGTCGCCGGGGCAGCCGAGCTCCGACTGGAGGCTGCCGGGCAGCGTCACGATCGGGCCCTCGGCCGTCGACGAGAACACGTTCGTGCGCGGGTCCCAGTAGAACGTCACCGGGCCGCCCTCGGTCGTGTAGGTGACGTTCGGTCCGTCCTGCACGCCGTTCGCGCCGTAGTTCAGCGCCCAGCTGCCATTGATCGCGACCTTGTACTCGTAGGTGCCGGCGGGCACCTCGAACGTTCCGGCGTAGATGCCGTCCGCGCGCTTGGTCAGCTTCGCGGCCTCGCAGCCGGGCTGCCAGTCGCCCGGGCAGCCCATCTCGGAGTTGTGGTTGCCGGGGATCGTCACGAGGCCGATCTCGGGCTCGGGCTCCTCCTCGACCACGAGGTTCACGGCGTTGCCGACCGAGGCGTAGGTCGAGGCCGCGGCGCGGTTGCCCGCGGCATCCGTCGACACGGCCCGGTACTCGACGAGCGTGCCGTTCGCGAGACCGGCGGTGTCGTGGAACACGCGCGGCGTGGTGTCCTCCGCGGTGCCCAGGGCGTTCCACTCGGCGGAGCCGGCCACGCGCCACGCGAAGCTCGTCTCCTGCCACGTGCTGTCGGCGACGTCGGCCGACACCGGGGTGATGCCGGTGACGCCGGCGCCGGCCACCGGCACGTCGACGGCGATGGCGGATGCCGCGTCGGGTGCCGTCACCTGGCGGTCGGCCTTCCAGACGACTGCGCCGAGCGCCGGGACCGTGACGGATGCCACGCCGTCGGCGTTGGCCGCGAGCGCGGTTGCGTCGCCGTAGAGCACCTCGAACGCGGCATCCGCCGTCAGCGTCGGCACGTCGACGGTCTTCGCCTCGTTCGCGTTGTTCACGGCGACCAGGTACTCGACCTTCTCGTCGCGGTCGACGCGGCTGAACGCGTAGATGCCCGCACCGTCGGCGACGAAGCGCTCGACCTGCGCACCCTGCTCGATCGCCGGGTGCGCCTCGCGCAGCTCGGCCAGGGCCGCGATGTGCGTGTAGAGCGGCGCATCGACCTCGTAGCGGTCCACGCTGCCGGCGTCCTCGCCGGTGATGAGCGGCTGGTTCACGTACTCGTCGACCTGGCTCGCGAAGAGCGTCTGGCGGGCGTCCTTGTCGCCGCCCGTGCCCGCGAAGCCCTGCTCGTCGCCGTAGTAGACGACGGGCTGGCCGCGGGTGAGGTACATGAGCTCGTGCGCCAGTTCGTCGCGCTGCACCGCCGTGTCGCCGGAATTGGCGAGGAAGTACCCGATGCGACCCATGTCGTGGTTGCCGAGGAAGGTCGGCAGCGCGGTCGCCGACGAGTCGGGGGTCGTGTAGTAGTCGTCGCCCGCGAAGAGCGACTGCAGGTTCTTCGCCGAGTTGCCGGCGGCGAACGCCACGGCCTGCGACTGGAACGTGAAGTCGAGCACGGAGTTCATGTCGGTCTTGCGCACGTACGGCGAGAGCTTGACCGGGTCGGCGTCGTAGACCTCGCCGAACATGAAGAAGTCGGGCTTGCCGGCCGCGTGCGCGTAGTCGAGCACCTCGGTCGACCAGGTCTCCCAGAACTCGAAGTTCACGTGCTTGGCGGTGTCGATGCGGAACCCGTCGATGCCGAGGTCGATCCAGTCCTGGTAGACCTGCACGAAGCCGTTCACGACGGTCGGGTCCTCGGTCATGAGGTCGTCGAGGCCGACGAAGTCGCCGAAGGTGACCGACTCGCCCGACCAGGTCGAGTCGCCGCGGTTGTGGTACACCGTCGGGTCGTTGAGCCACGCCGGCACCTTGGCGTCGGCCTCCTCCGGCGCGATGGTCGGCGTGTAGGGGAAGCTCGTCGCGGGGTCGAGGTCGGGGAAGTCGGGGCTGCCCGCGATCGCGCTCGGGTCGAACACGTCCCCGGCCGCGTCGCGGTACGGGGAGGCGGCCGTGTCGATGTACGAGTACTGCCCCTCCTCGTACGAGATCACGTCGGCCGTGTGGTTCGTGATGATGTCGAAGTAGACCTTGATGCCCTTGGCGTGCGCCTCGGCGATCAGTGCCTCGAGTTCGGCGTTCGTGCCGAGGTGCGGGTCGATCTGCGTGAAGTCGGTGATCCAGTAGCCGTGGTAGCCGGCGGAGGCGTTGTCGCCCTCGCCCTGCACGGGCTTGTTCTTGAAGCTGGGGGTGAACCAGATCGCGCTCGTGCCGAGGCCCTCGATGTAGTCGAGGTGGTCTCGGATGCCCTGGATGTCGCCGCCGTGGTAGAAGCCCTTGTCGGTGGGGTCGAATCCGTGGTCGAGGCGGTCGCCGGCGATGCCCGCGGTGTCGTTCGACGCGTCGCCGTTGGCGAACCGGTCGGTCATGACGAAGTAGAAGTTCTCGGTGCTGCCGGGCTGGCGCGCGGGCGGCAGAGCGAGCGCGGCGTCCGCCTGCTCGTCGTAGGCGCCGCGCGTGCTCAGCAGCTCGATGCCGACGCGCTTCTGGGTGTCGTCGAAGACGACGCGCACGTCGGTGTCGCCCGCGACGGTGAGCGGGATGTTGTCCCCGCCGCCGTTCAGGCCCCAGCTCGCGTCCCAGGCGTCGTTCGCGGCCACCTTGTACTCGTACGAGCCGGCCGGCACGGTGAACTCGGCGGCGTAGACGCCCGCCGTGTCGGTGGGCAGCAGTTCGGTGTCCGCGCACTCCGGCTGCCAGTCTCCCGGGCACCCGAGCTCCGACTGCAGGGAACCGACGAGCGCGAACGTATCGCCGTCGGCAGAGGCCGCCGGTGCGACCGGCAGAACTGCGAGGGCGGATGCCGCGACGGCGCCCGTGATCCCGAATGTCACCCATGTCCGAGCGCGCGCCCGATGCGTCATCCTTGACTCCCGATTCCGGCACGACGACGTGCCACTGACATTGCCAGCGAACGTAGCAGCGCGCGGGACGTTAATGCAAGCGTTTGCACTTGATGTGCACAAGCCGTTGCCGAGGAGAGCAGGAAACGCGTCCTTGCGGGCCAGCTGGCCCCGTGCGGCGACGTAATCGCTTGCAATCAACGCGGCTCGAGAGCGCGTCCGCCTCCAGGGCCGGCGTCGGTCGGACGCGCGACCGTCAGGCGGCGCAGCGGCGACTCGGGGACGCCCGTGCGGTCGTGCCGCATGCACGTGTGGGTGTCGTTAACTGCAGAAGAGCCGCCCGGCGTTGGGCGGCTCTTCTGTCAATGTGTGTCCGGCGGTGTCCTACTCTCCCACAGGGTCGCCCCTGCAGTACCATCGGCGCTGCGAGTCTTAGCTTCCGGGTTCGGAATGTGTCCGGGC
>NZ_JBEPKB010000008.1:0-194954 GCF_040496055.1 Agromyces zhanjiangensis
CCGACGTCCTGAGCCGCCTGCACGCCGCGACGAAACCGCAGGTGCTCGGCCTCGCGGTCGTGCTGCTCGCGATCGTGCTGCGCGTCCCGATCTGGGGTATCGAGTATTCCTCATCTACGGTTCCGGTGTCGGCCGGTCACGAGTAACGTGCGGATTGGCGTGAGAGACCCCTACGGCGCGACGCACGCCGATCGACGAGCCCCCACCGCCGGCCGACGCGCCGGGGACGGGCCTGCGAGCCCCGCCCCTCGCCCCGCAGAGGCCGTCCGGCCCGACCGGACCGGACGAACCTGCGACACCGGAGGCGATGATGCCCCACACAACCCGAAACCGAACACCCGAAGAACGTGCCGAGTTCCGGCGGCGGTGCATCCGCGGTGCCGCCGGCGCCGGCCTCCTCGCCCTCGCCGGCGCCGTGATGATCGGCGGGCCGGCGCAGGCCGTCAACCCGCCGGGCATCATCAGCCTCGACGGCAGCAACTTCGAGATCGACTCCGACGCCAACCTCGAGGTCGACAATGTCGGATGGGACGACTGGGCCTCGGTCAGCTACGTCATCCAGGCGGACGCCGAGTCCGGCACCGGCGACGACTCCTTCGGCCAGGGTTCCAAGGAGGACACGGCCGTGCCCACGCCCGTCACCGGCAGCATCCCACCGAACAAGTCCGACCTGAAGAACTTCGGCCTCTACCTCGAGGAGACCCCGGGCGACGACTTCCTGCACCTGTTCTGGCACCGCGTGCAGGACCCGACCGGCACCACGAACATGGACTTCGAGTTCAACCAGTCCGACGTCGACTCCGGCAACGGAGTGACCCCGGTCCGCACTGCCGGCGACCTGCTCATCCAGTACGACCTCGCCAACGGCGGCACCAACCCGGAGCTGTTCCTGTCGACCTGGGTCGCCAGCGGACCGAAGTCGCAGTGCGAGGCGGCGAACAGCACCCCGTGCTGGGGTGTCCGCGAGAGCCTGACCGCCGCGGGCGATGCCACCGGGTCGATCAACACCAGCGCGATCCCGGCCGCCGAGGCCGACGGCCTGGGCGACATCTCGGCACGCACGTTCGGCGAGGCGTCGGTGAACTTCTCCGCGATCGTCGGCGACGACTGCGTGGCGTTCGGCAGCGCGTACCTGAAGAGCCGGTCCTCCGACTCCTTCACGGCCGCGATGAAGGACTACATCGCACCCGTCCCGACCGGGATCAACAACTGCGGCGCGCTCGTGATCGAGAAGACGACCAAGCACGCGGCGGACGGCCCGGGCGACCACCCGCAGTCCGGTGTGGACTTCACCGTGACCGGCGGTTCGCTGCCGGCCGGCGGCCAGGTCGTGACGACCGACGCCAGCGGGCGCGCCTGCATCGCCGCGATCGACTCCGGCGACTACGAGGTGACCGAGTCGGTGCCGAGCGGCTACGCCGTGACGAGCGCGAACCCGCAGACCGCGACCGTGGTCCAGGACACCGACTGCAACGACGATCCGTCCGTGACGTTCACCAACGTCCCGCTCACGAACCTCACCGTGAGCGTCGACTCCCAGGTGGACGGCGGCACGTTCTCGAGCATCTCGTGCGACGTGGCCGGCTCCGACACGGTGTCGCTCGGCGACATGATGGACGACCCGAGCATCACGATCGACGACCTCGAGCCGCGGACGGTCGTCTGCACCATCGTGATCGACCCGTGAGCTGAGAAGGCAGCTCGAACCTGACACGAGGGGCCCCGCCGGCATCGCCGGCAGGGCCCCTCCCGTGGGACGCGGCGCGGCGTCGAACGCGGGGCCGCGACGTCCGTTCTCTTACGCGCCGAGCGCCTCGTAGACCTCGCGCAGCAGGCGGGCGGTCTCGGACGGCGTCTTGCCGACCTTGACGCCGGCGGCCTCGAGGGCCTCCTTCTTCGCCTGGGCGGTGCCGGCCGAGCCGGACACGATCGCGCCCGCGTGGCCCATCGTCTTGCCCTCGGGCGCGGTGAAGCCCGCGACGTAGCCGACGACCGGCTTGGTCACGTTCGCCTTGATGAAGTCGGCCGCGCGCTCCTCGGCGTCGCCGCCGATCTCGCCGATCATGACGATCGCCTTGGTCTCGGGGTCGGCCTCGAACGCGGCGAGCGCATCGATGTGCGTCGTGCCGATGATCGGGTCGCCGCCGATGCCGATCGCGGTCGAGAAGCCGAGGTCGCGGAGCTCGTACATCATCTGGTACGTCAGCGTGCCCGACTTCGAGACGAGGCCGATCGGGCCCTTGCCGGTGATGTTCGCCGGGGTGATGCCGACGAGCGACTCGCCGGGGCTGATGATGCCGGGGCAGTTCGGGCCGATGATGCGCGTCTTCTCGCCCTGCTCCTTGGCGTAGGCCCAGAACTCGGCCGAGTCCTGCACGGGCACGCCCTCGGTGATGATGACGAGGAGCGGGATCTCGGCGTCGATGGCCTCGACGACGGCGTCCTTGGTGAAGGCCGGCGGAACGAACGCGATCGAGACATCCGCCCCGGTCGCCTCGATGGCCTCGCTGACCGATGCGAAGACGGGCAGCTCGACGTCGTTGCCGTCCTTGTCCTTGTGCAGCACGGTGGTGCCGGCCTTGCGGGCGTTCACGCCGCCCACGACCTGCGTGCCCGCCGCGAGCATGCGCGCGGTGTGCTTCGAGCCCTCGCCGCCGGTGATGCCCTGGACGATGACCTTGTTGTCCTTGTTCAGGAAGATCGTCATTGCAGTGATCCTGTCCTTCTGCGCTTACGCGGCGTTCGCCAGCTCGGCGGCCTTGTCGGCGCCCTGGTCCATGTTGTCGGCGAGGGTGACGAGCGGGTGCGCCGCCTCCTCGAGGATGCGACGGCCCTCGGCCACGTTGTTGCCGTCGAGGCGCACGACGAGCGGCTTGTTCGCCTCGTGTCCGAGCTCGGCGAGCGCGCCGACGATGCCCTTGGCGACCTGGTCGCATGCGGTGATGCCGCCGAAGACGTTCACGAAGACCGACTTGACCTGCGGGTCGCCGAGGATGATCGAGAGGCCGTTGGCCATGACCTCGGCCGAGGCGCCGCCGCCGATGTCGAGGAAGTTCGCGGGCTTCACGCCGCCGTGGTTCTCGCCGGCGTACGCGACGACGTCGAGCGTCGACATGACGAGGCCCGCGCCGTTGCCGATGATGCCGACCTCGCCGTCGAGCTTGACGTAGTTGAGGTCGAGCTGCTTGGCCTTGGCCTCGAGCGGGTCGGCCGCGTCCTTGTCCTCGAGCAGGGCGTGGCCCGCGTGCCGGAACTCGGCGTTCTCGTCGAGCGTGACCTTGCCGTCGAGGGCGATGACGTCGCCGTCCTCCGACAGGATGAGCGGGTTGACCTCGACGAGTGTCGCGTCCTCACCCGTGTAGACGTCGTAGAGCTTCACGAAGACGTCGGCCACCTTGTCGACCAGCTCGGCCGGGAAGTTCGCGGCGACCGCGATCTCGCGGGCCTTCTCCGGGCTGATACCGGTGCCGGGGTCGACCTCGATGCGGGCGAGGGCCTCGGGCTTCTCGACGGCGAGCTGCTCGATCTCCATGCCGCCCTCGACGCTCGTGAGCGAGAGGTAGGAGCGGTTGGCGCGGTCGAGGAGCACCGAGAAGTAGAACTCCTGCGCGATACGTGCGCCGCCCGCGACCATGACGCGCTTGACGACGTGGCCCTTGATGTCGAGGCCGAGGATGGCCTTCGCGGCCTCCTCCGCCTCGTCGGGGTTCTTGGCGACCTTGACGCCGCCCGCCTTGCCGCGGCCGCCGGTCTTCACCTGCGCCTTGACGACGACGACGCCGCCGAGCTTCTCGGCTGCGGCGCGCACGTCTTCGGGGGTGTCGGCGACGATGCCCGGGAGCACCGGCACTCCGTACTTCTCGAAGAGGTCTCTGGCCTGGTACTCGTAAAGATCCACGCTCTGCTTCCTATCGTTCCGCGCGGATTGCGCGCAGGGATGGGTGGGTGAGAGGCCCGGCTGTGAGAGTCTCGACGTCAAGATACCTCGATGTCGAGATAAGTCGAACCGCGACCATGGTACTCCGTCGCCGACGGGCCGCCGAACGCGGCGTCGACGGCCGGCACGCAGGCCGCCGCGCGGCCGCTCAGGTGAGCCTCACCATGCTGGCGCACGATCCTCCGCTTTGCGAGACTGCCGCCATGACGGATGCCACGGCCGAACCGGTGCACCGCACCGATCCCCACGACGGGAAGGTCCACGAGAAGCTCAACTGGCTGCGCGCGGGCGTGCTCGGCGCGAACGACGGCATCGTCTCGGTCGCCGCGCTCGTGGTCGGCGTCGCCGCCGCGACGACGGATGTCGGCGCGATCCTCGTCGCGGGCGTCGCCTCGGTGATCGCCGGCGCGATCTCGATGGGCCTCGGCGAGTACGTGTCGGTCTCGAGCCAACGCGACACCGAGCACGCGCTGATCGCCAAGGAGAAGGGCGAGCTCGCGACGATGCCCGAGCAGGAGCTCGCCGAGCTCGCCGGAATCTACCGTGCGAAGGGGCTGAGGCCCGAGACCGCCGAGCTCGTCGCCCGCGAGCTGACCGAGCACGACGCGCTCGCGGCGCACCTCGAGGCCGAGCTGCACATCTCCGAGGTCGACGTCGTGAACCCGTGGCACGCCGCGTGGGCGTCGGCCGCGTCGTTCCTGGTCGGGGCGGTCCTGCCGATGCTCGCGATCCTCCTGCCGCCGCCCGAGTGGCGGGTCGCGACGACGTTCGTCGCGGTGATGATCGCCCTCGCGATCACCGGGTGGCTCGCGGCGTGGATCGGCGGTGCGCCGCGGACGCGCGCGATCATGCGCGTCGTCATCGGCGGCGCGCTCGCGCTCGCGGTGACCTGGGCGATCGGCGCACTGCTCGGCGGCGCGGTGGTCTAGTCCCCGGACCGACTCAGGCGCCGGGCGCGCCGGCGCGCCGCGGCCACCCGGGCGTCGCGAGCAGGCCGCCGTCACTGGTCACCGCGAGCACGTCGATGTCGTGGCGGCCGGCCGAGTCGTCGAGCGCGGTGGGGCCGCCCGCGACGATCGCGGTCGCGAGCACGTCGGCGGTGACCAGGTCGGCCGCGGCCACGCTGACCTGCACGAACGGCGACGGGCCGGAACCGGGAAGGGTCCAGATGTGGTCGCCTCGCTCGACGCTGCCGGACGTCGCGACCGCACGCCTCCGCGGCGGATCGAGGTCGATGCGCGAGAGCAGGGTCGACCGGTCGGACGGGTCCACGATGCCGATCGGCGGGCCGCCGCCATCCGGGCCGACCGTCGCCGCGGCGACGAGCACATCGCCGCCCGCGTTGATCGCCCACCCCGCGAGCCCGGCCCGGTCGAGCGCCTCCCCCGCCTCCTCCACGGCGAGCGCCTTGACCACCCCGTTCAGGTCGATCAGCCCGTCGCCGCGATGCGGCGTGAACGCGCCGTCCGTCGCGTCGCGCCAGTGCAGCGCGAGGGCGTACGCGTCGCGGACGTCGGCGCTCGCATCGACGAGCGCCAGCTCGCCTCGACCGATGCGGCTCAGCTCCGAAGAGGGATCGAACAGGCTGCAGCGCGACTCCCACCGCGCGAAGACCTCCACGACGGCGGCGGTCGCCGCATCCGCCCCGGCGCCGGACGCACCCGAGCGGACGCTCACGACCGTGCCCATCGCCTCGAACGCTCCGGGCGGCAGCGCGAGGCCCGAGGCTCCCCTCGCACCCGCCGTGGCCCCGGTCATCGTCAGAACCCCGCGGCGTCGAGCGCCGCCTGCAGCGACTGCAGGTACGCCGAGCTCGTGTACGTCGCGCCGCTCACCATCGCGACCGACGACGACTGCGCCTGCAGTACCTCGGACTGGAGCACGGTCGCGGCGCGGTTGCTGATCTGGACCGAGCGGCCGTCGTGGTCGGGCAACTGCAACGCCGTCACGTCGGTGATCGATCCGCCCGAGATCGTGACCTGCACCTGCGCGTCGCCGAACCGGGTCGAGACGGTCGTGCCCGCGTACGTCCCGTCGGCCGCACCCGAGGTCGATGCCGCATCGGCGGATGCCGCGGCATCCGGCGTCGACGACCCGGTGGAGCTGCCCGAGTCCGATGTGCCGGCGGACCCCGACGTGCCGGAGGACCCCGACGAAACGGACGACCCCGATGAGCTCGAGCCCGACGACGCGTCGCTCGCCGTCGATCCGCCTGCGGTCGTCAGGCTGTCGGTCGCGGTTGTGCCGAGCTGCCAGCCGCCGATGATCGCCGCAGCCGATGCCGCGGACGCGAGGAGGAGTGCGCGTGTTCTCACCAGTCGAACCTCTCGTGATGGATCTGCTCGTCAGCCAGGCCCGCGGCGCGGGCCTCGGAGATGACGCCCTCGGCCCACCCGCGCGGGCCGCAGACGTACAGGTCGCTGTC
This sequence comes from Agromyces zhanjiangensis, assembly GCF_040496055.1. Lineage (NCBI taxonomy): Bacteria > Bacillati > Actinomycetota > Actinomycetes > Micrococcales > Microbacteriaceae > Agromyces > Agromyces zhanjiangensis. The sequence goes on from NZ_JBEPKB010000008.1 coordinate 6,363, forward strand.
GACGAATGCGGGCACGAGCGCGAGCAGGTCGAGGCCCTGGCGTTCGGCCGAGGAGGTCAGCCAGCCGTGCCCGCGCCCGCCGGGCACCGTGATCAGGGTGGCCCCGCGCCGATGGCAGAGGTCGCGCACCTCGTCGAGGAGCCAGCCCTCGGCGGGTCCCTGCGTGCGCAGCACGACCGTCGCCTCGCCCGGCCGGAACGTCGCCGACTCGAGCAGCGATCGCACGGGCGTGACCCCGATGCCGGCCGCGACGAGCGTGAGGCGCCTCCGGCTGCGCGATGCCTCGCTGAAGATGCCGTACGGCCCCTCGAGCGCGACGCGCGTACCTGGGCGGATGCCGGCAAGGCTCGCCGACCCGTCCCCGAGCGCCCGCACGGTGATGCGGAGCCGGTCGCCGCGCGGTGCTGCCGACAGCGAGTAGGGGTGCGCCTGCCACCACTGCCCGGCGGAGAGGAAGCGCCAGATGAAGAACTGCCCGCCGGTCGCGCGGAGCGCGGCCAGTCGCCGCCCGTGCATCGTGACCGACACGACGCCGTCGCGCGGGTCGCCGACGGGATCGATGCGCTCGACCACGAGGCCGTGCCGGAACGTCGCCACCAGCGGCGCGATGACACGCCAGCCGACGACCGCCGCGAACGTGCCGAAGGTGATGACGAGCCAGTACGCCCACTGCCAGGTTCCCACGGCGAACAGGCCGCCGACGCTGAACTGGTGCGGCAGCGCGGCGAGGACCGCGACGTAGACGAGCAGGTGGATGACGTGCCACACCTCGTACCGCAGCTTTCGACGCACCGCGACGAGCGAGCTCACGACGACCGCGACGAAGAGCGCGAATCCGACGATCGCGAGCGGCAGGTCGGGGAGGTTCCAGATCGCGACGGCCTCGGCGACGAGGTCGACCCCGTCGGCGATCGCGTAGCCGGCGAGCAGCAGCACGCCGTGGGCGAGGAGGAGGTAGAGCACGGGCTTGCCCAGCCGGTTGTGCAGGGCCATGGCGGCATCGTGGCCGACGGCGCGCTCGATGAGCGGCACGCGGGCCGCGAGCAGCAGCATGACGAGCACGAGGTCGGTCGCGGCGAGCCCGGCGATGATGCCCAGCGACGTGATCGCCGAACCGGGGTCGCCGAACCGCGCGACCCCGCCCTCGGCGAGGAACAGCGAGACGGCGACGGCGACGGATGCCACGGCCGCCGCCTGCAGCAGGTCGACGCGCCACAGCCGACGGCCGGCGCGCGCGCGCTCGGCTCCGCCGACGGGGCGGGTGGGCCGCTCGAGGTGTCGAGCGTCGTGGACGAGGAATGCCATGTCCCGATGGTGCGCCCGCGGTCTATCGCCTGTCGATGCGGCGCCTATGCGGTTGCTGGGAACCGGTCATCAGACGCGACCGAGTGCGAGAGCGGCATACATGAGCGCCGCGACGCTCTCGCCGTCGGTGATCTCGCCGTCCCGGATCATCCGCATGGCCTCCGCCCACGGCACCGCGCGGACCTCGTGGATCCCCTCCTCCGCCTGGCCGTGCGCCGCGCCCGGTGCGGGGCGGACGCCGGTCGCCAGCCAGACCGACTCGGGCGCCCGGCAGATGCCGTTGAGTGCGGTCATCGCGCCGATCTCGCGCCACTCACCTGCCTCGTACCCGGTCTCCTCGAGGAGCTCGCGGCGGGCGGCGACGAGCGCCTCCTCCCCGTCGGAGCCGCCGGCTGGCACCTCGATCGACCTGCCGACGGTGTGCCGGTCGACCGTGACGAGGAGGACCTCGTCGGCGTCCGTCATCGCGACGACGAACACCGCCGGGTTGCGCATCTCGACGACGCCGTAGATGCCCTCGGTGCCGTCGGGTCGCACGACGTCGTCCTCGACGACGCGGATCCACGGGTTCTCGTAGACGGTGCGCTGCGCGCGGATCGGCCAGGTCACAGCTTCTCGATCGGCGCGATCTTGATCAGGAGCTTCTTCTGGCCGGCGGAGTCGAACGCGACGTGCGCGATGCGCTTGGTGCCCTCGCCCGTGACCTGCCGCACCGTGCCCTCGCCGAAGTCGGTGTGGCGGATGCGGTCGCCGGCCTCGAGCGTGAGGTCGCCGTTGTCGCGCACGGTGCCCGTGACCCGGTTGGCCCACTCGGTCTTCGGCGCCGCGGACTTCGTGACGCTGAAGCGCTCGAGGTCGCGGTCGCGCGTGCCCCAGGCCCCGCCGCCGCCCGCGCCGCCGCCGAAGCCGCGCCGCGCGTTGAGGGCGCGAGGCTGGCTGCCGCCGCGACTGTTCGCCATGCCCGGAGACTGCTTCCAGTCGACGAGTTCGTCGGGGATCTCCTGCAGGTAGCGGCTCGGCATGGCCACCGACACCTCGCCGAACTGCGCTCTGCTCATGGCGAGCGAGAGGTACAGGCGCTTGCGGGCCCGCGTGATGCCGACGTAGAAGAGCCGGCGCTCCTCGGCCGGCCCGCCGGGCTCCGACGCCGACATCTGGTGCGGCAGCAGGCCCTCCTCGAGCCCGGTGAGGAACACCGCGTGATACTCGAGGCCCTTCGCGGTGTGCAGCGTCATGAGCGAGACCGTGCCCGACGCGTCGTCGAGCTCGTCGGCGGCGGCCACGAGCGAGACCTGGGTGAGGAAGTCGACGAGCCCGGCGCCCGGGTTCTCGCGGTCGAAGTCCTTGGTCTGGGCGACGAGCTCCTCGACGTTCTCGGCGCGCGTCTCGTCTTGAGGATCACGGCTCGTGCGGAGCATCTCGACGAGCTTCGAGCCCTCCATGAGGAACGCGAGCACCTCGGAGACCTTCGAGGCGCCCTCGTTCGTCCCCTCGTCGATGCCCTTCTGCGACGGCACGAGCATCGCGGCGGCCGCGTCGAGCAGGTTCGCGAGTTCGAGGATCGCCTTCGTGACCTTCGGCCCGAGCCCCAGGCCATCCGCTGCGCGCATCGCCTGTCGGAACGAGAGGTCGTTCTGCTCGGCGAAGCTCGCGATGGCGGTCTCGGTCGCCGGGCCGATCCCGCGCTTCGGCGTGTTCAGGATGCGACGGATCGCGAGCTCGTCGAGCGGATTCGCGACCGCGATCAGGTAGGCCATCGCGTCCTTGATCTCGGCTCGTTCGTAGAACTTCGTGCCGCCGACCACGCGGTACGGCAGCGCGGACCGCACGAAGATCTCCTCCAGGGCACGCGTCTGCGCATTCGTGCGGTAGAACACCGCGATGTCGCGGTACGCCACCCCGGCCCGGTGCAGCGACTCGATCTCGTCGGCGACGAACTGGGCCTCGTCGTGCGCCGAGTACCCCGTGTAGCCCGTGATCTTGTCGCCGTCGCCGTCAGCGGTCCAGAGCTTCTTGTCCTTGCGGTCGAAGTTGTTCGAGATGACCGCGTTGGCCGCCGACAGGATGTTCTGCGTCGACCGGTAGTTCTGCTCGAGCAGCACGACCTTCGCGCCCGGGAAGTCGCGCTCGAACTCCACGATGTTGCGGATGTCGGCGCCGCGGAACGCGTAGATCGACTGGTCGGAGTCGCCGACGACGGTGAGGCTCGCACCCGGGATCGCGCCCGTCGCATCCGTCATGCCCCGCACGAGCACGCCGTGCGCGTCGAGCTCGGCGACGACGTCGGGCTCGACCGGCCGCGTGAGCTCGCGGATGAGGGCGTACTGCGCGTGGTTCGTGTCCTGGTACTCGTCGACGAGGATGTGGCGGAACCGGCGCTGGTAGAGCGCCGCTACCTTCGGGAACGCGCGGAACAGGTAGACCGTCTCGCTGATGAGGTCGTCGAAGTCGAGCGCGCTCGCGTCGCGCAGCCGGCGCGTGTACTGGCGGAAGATCTCGAGGAACATGACGTCGTTCGGATCGTTCGTGTTGACGTTCCGCGCGTACGTCTCGACGTCGCTCAGCTCGTTCTTGAGCTTCGAGATCTTCGCCTGCGCGCTTGCGGGCGTGAAGCCGAGCGTGTCGGCGTCGAGCTCCTTGATGATGCGCTTCAGGATGGTGCGCTGGTCGGCCGAGTCGTAGATGGTGAACGTCGAGCTCAGCCCGATGGCCTCGGCCTCGCGGCGCAGGATCCGCACGCACGCCGAGTGGAACGTCGAGATCCACATGCCGCCCGCGGCCTCGCCGAGCAGCGCCTCGACGCGTTCGCGCATCTCGGCCGCGGCCTTGTTGGTGAACGTGATCGCGAGGATCTGGCTGGGCCACGCCTCGCGCCCGTCGATGAGGCTCGCGATGCGGTGCGTCAGCACGCGCGTCTTGCCCGACCCCGCACCCGCGACGATGAGCAGCGCCTGGCCGCGGTACTCGACCGCCTCGCGCTGCTGCGGGTTCAGCCCCGCGGTCAGTCGATCGGATGCCGCGTGGCCGGCGCCGCGGGCCTCGTCGGGCGCCTCGCGCCAGCCGGTGGGGTCGTCGGGGTCGAGGATCAGCGTCATGTCCCGTCAATTCTAGGCGCGGCATCCGACAGCCCGGCACGGCCGGTCGATCCGGTGCGGGCCGCGCTGGTGCGGCGTTCCGTGGGCCTCTGAAGCGACTCCCGTGCAATGGCAGCCGACGGCGCCACTTGCCGGGCCTCGCCGCGAGACGCGCCGAACGCTGCCGCACTGCCGTGCCGCGACTCCCGTGCAATGGCGGCACACGGCGCCGATTCACGGGAGTCGGCCCGCGGGTGCCGAGGCGACCGAGGCGACCGACGCGGCTCAGCGCGGAGGGCGGGCGTCAGGGCTGGTACTCGGATTCGAAGTACGCCTGCCGCGCCTCGAGGCCGAGGTCGGGGTGGTCGAGGAACACGCCGTCCACGCCCGTGTCCATGATCCGGGTGAACTCGCCGAGCCAGTCGCCCCACGCGCCGCGCGAGGAGCCGCGCCGGAACTCGGGCGCGAGGAACCGGTTCTCGGGTCGCAGGGTCCACGCGTACACCGCGAGCCCGGCCGCATGCGCGGCGTCGACGAGATCGGACCCGTGCAGTGCGGCATCGGGGCGCCGGCGTCGCGGCGCCGCACCCTCCACCGGCTCCGGCCCGCCGCCGACGAGCCGACCCTTGCCGACGCTGACGCCGTGCACGATGCCGCCGAGCTCGAGCAGCCCCCGCTCGCTCACGAACCGGTCGTACCGCTTCGCGGACGACCCGTCGGCCGCGACCAGGTCGAAGGGCGCGCCGCGGTCCTCGACCAGCAGCACGCGCGTCCCGCGCACGCCCGCCGACACGAGCCGGTCGAGGAGCCCCGGCTCGAACGACTCCGAGACGAGGCGGTCGTCGCCGCGACCCCAGCCCGCGGCCGAGAGCTCGGCGGCGAACAGCTCCTCGAGGGGCAGGCCGAGGGCGGCGAAGTGCGTCGCGTGCTTGAACTCCGCGACGAGGCGGATGATCCGCCGCGACTCGTCGGTCGCGGCATCCAGCAGCCCCAGCAGGTCACGGAACCGCAGGATCGGAAACCGGCCGTCGAAGCTCGCGCTGTGCGGGCGGATGCCGCCCAGCCGCTCGGTCGCGCGGAGCGTCGCCAGCTCGGCCCACGTGAAGTCCTCCGTGAACCATCCCGTGAGCGGTCGCCCGTCGACCTCGCGCGTGGTGCGACGCGAGGCGAACTCGGCGCGGGACGCGACATCCGTCGTGCCCGAGATCTCGTTCTCGTGCCGCAGCACGAGCACGCCGTCGCGCGTCGCGACGAGGTCGGGCTCGACCGCGTCGGCGCCGAGCGCGAACGCCATCCGGTACGCGGCCTCGGTGTGCTCGGGCCGGTACCCGGACGCGCCGCGGTGCCCGATCACGAACGGACGCTCGGCGAGATCGCGCAGCATGGGGCCAGCGTATCGAGCGCCGAGGGGGCATCCGCCCCGGAATGCCGGGGGATCTCACGGCATTGTCACCGCCGGAGCAGGTAGATTTGACGGACGCGACCGCCAGGTCGTGCGATTCCCCTCCACACGACGGAAAGCCGAAAGCAGAGGAACCACAGCAATGGCTCTCAACAACCCCGCCTTCTCACGCAACGAGGCGTTCACCTCCGGCCAGGGGGCGGTGGCTGTCGCACAGGACATGTCCGCCCAGCAGCTGCAGGACATGTACAACCAGCCCGCCACGCTCCCCGACCGCGACGTCATGACGATCGAGGACTCGATCGCGAAGTCCGCCGCCGCCTTCGGCGTGCTGCTCGTCGGTGCGGCGATCGGCTGGCTCACGGTCCAGTCCGTGCCGTTCCTCTGGATCGGCGCCGGCCTCGTCGGCTTCGTCCTGGCGCTCGTCAACATCTTCAAGAAGGAGCCGTCGCCCGCGCTCATCCTCGCCTACGCGGGCGTGCAGGGCATCTTCGTCGGCGGCATCTCGGCGTGGTACGAGCTGGCCTACGGCGGCGGCATCGTCGCGCAGGCCGTCATCGCGACGCTCGTCGTCGTCGGCGTGACGCTCGCGCTCTTCGCCTCGGGCAAGATCCGCGCGTCGAAGCGCGCGACGAAGATCTTCCTCGTCGCGATGGTCGGCTACCTCGTGTTCTCGCTCGTGAACATGGGCCTCATGCTCTTCAACGTCACCGACGACCCCTGGGGTCTCCGCGGCGCCGAGATCGCCGGCATCCCGCTGGGCCTCATCATCGGCGTGCTCGTCGTGATCATGGCGGCGTACTCGCTCGTGCTCGACTTCGACTTCATCCAGCAGGGCGTGCGCAACCGCGCCCCGCGGAAGTACGGCTGGACCGGCGCCTTCGGCATCATGGTCACCGTCATCTGGCTGTACCTCGAGATCCTGCGCATCCTCGCGATCGCACGCGACTAGCTCCGGCGAACCGCGATTCGCGAACGGGCCGCCCCCTCGGGGACGGCCCGTTCCGCGTTCCCGGGCGCGGGCTGCTCAGCGGCGGGTCGCCGCCCGCGCGAGCAGCACCGCGCGCTCGCGCTCGTTCGCGGTGAGTCGCGCCGCCTCGGCGAACGCCTCGCGCGCCTCGTCGTCACGGCCGAGCCGCTCGAGGAGCTCCGCGCGCACCGCCTGCAGCGGGTGGTACCGCGCCAGCCGGCCATCGACGGCGAGCGCGTCGACGAGCGCGAGCCCCGCCGCCGGGCCGTCGGCCATCGCGACCGCGACGGCGCGGTTCAGCTCGACCACCGGCGACGGCGCCACCCGCCCGAGCGCCTCGTAGAGTGCGACGATGGCGGCCCAGTCGGTGTCGTCGACGGATGCCGCGGCGTCGTGCTGCTCCGCGATCGCCGCCTGCAATGCGTACGGACCCCGTCCGCGGCCGATCGCATCGGCGCGCGCGAGCGCCGCGCGCCCCCGCGTGATCGCCGAGCGATCCCACCGCCGGCGGTCCTGGTCGCCGAGCAGCACCGGGTCGCCGTGCTCGTCGAGGCGGGCCGGGAAGCGCGCCGCGGTGAGCTCCATGAGCGCCACGAGACCGTGCGCCTCGGGCTCACGCGGCACGAGCGCGGCGAGCACTCGGGCGAGCCGCAGCGCCTCCCGGCTGAGCTCGGGCCGCATGAGGTCGGAACCGGCCGACGCCGAGTGGCCCTCGTTGAAGATCAGGTAGAGCACCCCGAGCACGGTGCCGAGGCGTTCCGGGAACTCGTCGCGCGGCGGCACCTCGAACGGCACGCCGGCCGCGCCGAGCGTCTTCTTCGCCCGCACGATGCGCTGCTGCACGGTCGAAACGGCCGTGAGGAACGCCCGCGCGATCTCCTCGGTCGTGAGGCCGCCGACGACGCGGAGCGTGAGGGCGACGCGCGCTTCGCGCGACAGCACCGGATGGCACGACACGAACACGAGCCGGAGCACGTCGTCGTCGATCGCGTCGGGGTCGTACGGCAGGTCGCCCGTGGCATCCGTCACCTCGGCCTGTTCGCGCTCGAGGTCGTGCGCGATCGCCGCGAGGCGTACGTCGTAGCGGTCACGGCGACGCCAGCCGTCGATCGCGCGGCGCTTCGCGACCGCGGTGAGCCAGGCGCCGGGGTTCGACGGGATACCGCCGGCCGGCCACTGCGCGAGCGCCTCGGCGAGCGCGTCCTGCGCGAGGTCCTCGGCGAGCGCGAAGTCGCCGACCATGCGCGTCAGCGTCGCGACGATGCGGGCCGACTCGCGGCGCCAGACGGCGGCGACGGCGCGCCGGGCGGACTCGGGGTCCACCTGGCGCGCCGTCGCAGCATCCGTCTCGTCGGTCACCGTCGGATGCGGGCGCTCACGCCTTCGCGGCGCGCTGCGCCTGCTCCTCGCGCCAGCCCGCCTCCTTCTGGATCCACTCGTTGTCCTGCGGGAAGTCGTCGAGTTCCGTGACGCGGCGCACCTCGAGCTTGGTCCCAGGTCCGAGCGGGCAGCGCTTGGCCCACTCGGCGGCCTCCTCCTTCGAGGCGACCTCGAGGATCCAGAACCCGTTGAACAGCTCCTTGGTCTCGCCGTACGGCCCGTCGGTCACGAGCGGCGGCTCGGCCGAGAAGTCGACCACGAAGCCCTCGCTCGCGTCGGAGAGCCCTTCTCCGGCGAGCATCACGCCGGCCTTCATCATCTCCTCGTTGTAGCGGCCCATGGCCGCGATGACCTCGTCGAACGGCATGTCCTGGAAGGCCTCGACGGCCTCGTCGGTGCCCCGCATGATCAGCATGTACTTCGGCATGGTGGAATGCTCCTCGCGTGTCCGGGCCGTCTCTCGACCCTCTCATCCATGGCGTCGAACGGGAAGCCGCCGGATCGACACGTCCCGCACACTTCTGCGGATATACGATCCGGCGCACCGCGAATCCGACGGTGAACGCGGCGCGCCCGATCGTATATCCGCAGGCTCGAGCAGCGGAACGGGGCCGCGCCGCTCTGCGGCGTCAGAGGCCGAGCGTCTGCATGGTCGCGCGGATCGCGTCGCCGGATGCCGCGAGCAGCCCGGCCTCGGCCTCCGACATCGGCGTCTCGGCGATCGGGAACGCGCCGTTGCCGCCGACCACCGACGGCATCGACAGCGCGACCCCGTCGAGGCCGAACGCCCCGGAGTGCACGGTCGACACGGGCAGCACGGCGTGCTCGTCGTCGAGCAGCGCCTCGACGATGCGCGCGCCCGAGAGCCCGATCGCGTAGTTCGTCGCGCCCTTGCCGCGAATGACGGCGTACGCCGCGTTGCGCACCTCCGACGCGATGCCGTCGAGCTCGTCGATCGAGAACCGCTCGCCGCCCGTCCAGTCGAGGATCGGGACCGGCCCGATGCGAGCGTTCGACCAGAGCGGGAACTCGGTGTCGCCGTGCTCGCCGACGATGTCGGCGTGCACGCTCGAGGTCATGACGCCCGCGCGCTTGGCGAGCAGCCACCGCAGGCGGGAGGTGTCGAGGACGGTGCCCGACCCGATCACCCGCTCGGGCGGCAGGCCGCTGATGCGCTGCGCGGCGACGGTGAGCACGTCGACGGGGTTCGTGACGAGCACGTAGATGGCGTCGGGTGCGCGCTCGAGCAACTGCGGCAGGAGCCGCTCCAGGATCCCGACGTTCGTGCCCGCGAGCTCCATACGGCTCTGCCCCGGCTGCTGCTTCGCGCCGGCCGTGATCACGACGACGTGCGACCCGGCCACGACGTCGAGGTCGGACCCGCCGATGACGTTCGACCGCGTGAACTGCGTGCCGTGCGCGAGGTCGAGCACCTCGGCCTCGACCTTCTCCGCCGCGATGTCGTAGAGCGCGACCTGGTTCGCCGACTCGCGGATGAGCGACGCGTACACGAGGCTCGCGCCCACGCTGCCGGCACCGATGACGCTGAGCTTCGAGTTCTCGATGACCGCCATGCGGTCAGGCTAGCGTCTCACTCCCACTCGATGGTCCCCGGCGGCTTCGACGTCACGTCGAGCACGACGCGGTTGACCTCGCGCACCTCGTTGGTGATGCGGTTCGAGATCTTGGCGAGCACGTCGTAGGGCAGGCGCGTCCAGTCGGCGGTCATCGCGTCCTCCGACGAGACCGGGCGCAGCACGATCGGGTGCCCGTAGGTGCGGCCGTCGCCCTGCACGCCGACCGAGCGCACGTCGGCGAGCAGCACGACCGGGCACTGCCAGATCTGGTCGTCGAGCCCCGCAGCGGTGAGCTCGGCACGCGCGATGGCGTCGGCCTCGCGGAGCACCTCGAGCCGGTCGCGGGTGACCTCGCCGACGATGCGGATGCCGAGGCCGGGCCCGGGGAAGGGCTGGCGGCCGACGATCGCCTCGGGCAGCCCGAGCTCGCGGCCGATGGCGCGCACCTCGTCCTTGAAGAGGGTGCGCAGCGGCTCGACGAGCTCGAACTGCAGGTCCTCCGGGAGGCCGCCGACGTTGTGGTGGCTCTTGATGTTCGCGGTGCCGGTGCCGCCGCCCGACTCGACGACGTCGGGGTAGAGCGTGCCCTGCACGAGGAACTTCACGGTCTCGCCGTGGGCCGCGGCCTCGGCGATGAGGTCGCGCTCGGCCTGCTCGAAGGCGCGGATGAACTCGCGCCCGATGATCTTGCGCTTCTCCTCGGGGTCGGTGACGCCCTCGAGCGCGGCGAGGAACGTGTCGGCCGCGTCGACGGTCACGAGGTGCACGCCCGTCGCGGCGACGTAGTCCTCCTGCACCTGCTCGCGTTCGCCCTTGCGGAGCAGGCCGTGGTCGACGAACACGGCGGTCAGCTGGTCGCCGACGGCCTCATGGACGAGCGCCGTCGAGACCGCGGAGTCCACACCGCCCGAGAGCGCCGAGATCACACGCGCGGAGCCGACCTGCGCACGGATCCGCTCGACCTGCTCGGCGATGACGTTGTCGGGATTCCAGTCGGCGGGGATGCCCGCCGCGCGGTGCAGGAAGTTCTCGATGACGTCCTGGCCGTACGGCGAGTGCTTGACCTCGGGGTGCCACTGCACGCCGTAGAAGCCCTGCTCGTCGTTGGCGAACGCGGCGACGGGCGTGGTCGCGGTCGAGGCGAGCACGTCGAACCCGTCGGGCGCGACCGCGACGGAGTCGCCGTGGCTCATCCAGACCGTCTGGTGCTCGGGCTGGCCGCCGAGCAGCGAGTTGCGGTCGTCGACGCGCACGGTTGCCGCGGTCGAGCCGTACTCGCGGTGACCCGTGTGGGCGACCTCGCCGCCGAGCTGCTGCGCCATGACCTGGAAGCCGTAGCAGATGCCGAGCGTCGGCACGCCGAGCTGGAGGATGCCCGGGTCGAGAGACGGCGCGCCCGGCTCGTACACCGACGACGGCCCGCCCGAGAGCACGATGCCGACCGGGTCCTTCGCGCGGACCTCGTCGGCCGTGATCGTGTGCGGCACGATCTCGGAGTAGACGGATGCCTCGCGCACGCGTCGTGCGATCAGCTGCGCGTACTGCGCGCCGAAGTCCACGACGAGGACGGGTCGCTGCTGGGTCTCGCTCACTGGGCGGCCTCCACGGGCTCGGAATCGGTGTCGGAGTCGGAATCGGTCGCGACAGGCGCGGCCGCGGCATCCGCTTCACGCATCGCGAGGTAGTCGCGGACCTCGCGCCCGACGCGGGCCTCGAGGATGAACGAGAGGAACGGCACGATGCCGCCCGAGGCGAGCACCAGCAGGCGCCAGAACGGCCAGCGCATGAGGCTCCAGAGCCGGAAGTTGCTGAAGAGGTACACGACGTAGAACCAGCCGTGCGCGATGAGGATGCCGGTCGAGAGGTTGACGCCCGTGCCGGTCGACTCGAGGCCCTCGGGCGTCTCGGCGACGGGTTCGAGCGAGAGGAGGCCGTTCGGCCCGAACGCGTAGAGCTCGAGGTGCCAGACGTACTTCAGCAGCATCTCCGCACAGAGCAGGAGGAGCATGACCCCCGTGATGACCGAGGCCACCATGTAGAACTTCAGGGCCCCGCGGATGCGCGGGAATTCAGCCGGTTTGGGCGCGAGGGGCATGGCGTCCAGTCTACGGGGCGCCCGGCTGGGCGATGGCCGTGACGGATGCCACGCAGGCGGAGCCGCACGCGGCGTGACGACGCGGCTACGAGCCGCTGAGCTCGCGCGGGACGACGAAGACGTCGACCAGCGCTCCTCCGCGCCACACCGTCATCTCGACCTCGCGGTCGATCGCGCCCTCGACCATCAGCCGCTGGATCGAGGTCGCCGTCACGATGCCGGTGCCGCCGAGGCTGACCGCGATGTCGCCGGGGCGGATGCCCGCGGCCTCGGCCGGGCTGCCGTCGACGACGCCGGTGACCTGGAGCCCCGTCGGCGAGCCGACGCGCGCCGCGAGTTCGGGTGCGAGGCGAACCTGGGCGCCCGCGATGCCGAGCCAAGCACGGCGGACGCGGCCGTGCGCGACGAGCGCGTCGATGATCTCGCGCGTCGCCGGGTTGATCGGCACCGCCAGCCCGAGGCCGACGCCCGCGACGGCGGTGTTGACGCCCACCATGCGCCCGGCGCCGTCGGCGAGCGCGCCGCCGCTGTTGCCGGGGTTCAGCGCGGCATCCGTCTGGATCACCTCGTCGACGACGCGGCCCGCGGCCGTGGGCAGCGAGCGGCCGAGGTTCGAGACGATGCCCGCCGTGACGCTGCCGGCGAGCCCGAGCGGCGTGCCGAGCGCGACGACGAGCTGTCCGACGCGGAGGCTCCGCGCGTCCCCGAGCGGCACCGGCGGCGGGACCGGGCCGTGGGCGCGGAGCACCGCGAGGTCGGACAGCGGGTCGCTGCCGACCACGTCGGCGTCGGCCTCGGTGCCGTCGCCGAAGGCCGCCTCGGCGCGGTCGGCGCCTGCGACGACGTGCGCCGAGGTGAGCAGGATGCCGTCGGCGGACACGACGCTCGCACTGCCGGTGCCCTGTCCGCGCCTCGACCGCACGGCGAGGCTCGCCATGCTCGGCAGCAGGTCGCCCGCGACCCGGGTCACGACGCGCGAGTACGCGTCGAGCGGGTCCTCGGCGTGCTCCGCGCCCTCGTCCGGTGCGAGATCGTCTTCGCCCACACCGGCATCCTCACCCCGCCGACGGATACCGCGTCCGGAGTTCGCCGAGGGCGGAAGCCCGGCTCAGTCCCGGGTCGCGTCGGCGGGTGCCGCGGCATCCGATGCCGCTGCTGCCTGCTCGCCCTCCTCGGCCGCCAGCTCGGCCTCCTCGCGCTCGCGCTGCACGGCGTCCTTCACCAGTCGGTACCAGAGGAAGACCGCGAAGCCCGCGAAGACGACCCACTCGACCGCATAGAACACGTTCAGCCAGTTGAGCTCGGACTCCTGGAGCGGCGGCGGCGAGTCGATCGCCTCGAGCCCGGCGACGGGCTCGGTCGCCGTGACGTAGCCGAAGTACACGGGGCGGTCGTCGTAGCCGGCCCAGACGTTGATGAGGTGCGCGACGGCGACGGTCGTCATCGCCTGCGGGTCCTCACCCTCATCGGGGGCGACCGGCGCCTCGCTCGGCAGGAACCGGCCGACGACCTCGACCTCGCCGCCGGGTGCGGCCCCGCGGTCGACCTCGTCGAGCGCTTCCCGGGCCGTCTCCTCGTCGGCCGCCCAACCGAGCGCGACGGGCAGCCCGCCGGGCGCGGCATCCGTCACCTCGAGGTGCGCGACGACCCACCACCCGGCGACGCCGTCGTTCAGTCGACCCTGCACGAGCACGGTGTCGCCCGGCACGATCGTGCCGGTGACCGACACGCGCTGGCCGGTCGCGGCCTGCTCGGTCGGCCCGTCTGGCTGCACGACCTCACCGATCGGCCGCACCTCCTCGGTGGGCCGCTCGACCACGGTCGCCTCCTCGACGGCACGGTCGACCTGCCACTGCGCGAGGAGCGCGAAGCCGGCTGCGATGCCGAGCGCAGCGATCAGGGCGAGCACCCAGCGGGGGCGCAGCATCATCCGGAGCATGTCGCCCGAGATTCTAGCCGGGCGGGATGCGCGCCCCCTGCGAGGGCTCGGCCGGTCAGCCGACCGGGAGCGGCCGGTCGGACCGGGAGCGGCCGGTCAGTCGACCTTCACGATGTCGGGCGCCTCGAGCCGCACCCGGTCGGCCGACTCGTCGTCGGGCTGCTCCTGCGACGCCCGCTCGGCGGCGACGCGCTGCAGGTAGCGTTCGACTTCGAGCGCCTCGCGGTCGGCGTCCCACCCGAGCACGCCGGCCATGAGCCTGGCGGCGACCGGCGCCGCCGAGACCCCGCGGTCCCACGCCTCGATCGAGATGCGCGTGCGCCGGGCGAGCACGTCGTCGAGGTGCAACGCGCCCTCGTGCGAGGCCGCGTACACCATCTCGGCGCCGAGGTAGTCGTCGGCACCCGGAAGCGGTTCGCCGAGCTCGGGCGTCTCGCGGATGAGGTCGAGCAGCTCGTCGGTGAGCGTGCCGTAGCGGTTCAGCAGGTGCTCGATCCGCACCTTGTGCACGCCGAAGGCCCGGGCGATCTTGCCGCGCTTGTTCCACGCGGCCTGGTAGCCCTCGGCCCCGAGGAGCGGGATGTCCTGAGTGGTCGACTTCGGCACGCGCCCGTCCAGCGCGTCGGCCGCGGCGTCGATCGCGTCCTTCGCCATGACCCGGTACGTGGTCCACTTGCCGCCCGCGACGACGACGAGGCCCGGCACGGTGTGGGCGACGACGTGCTCGCGCGAGAGCTTGGAGGTCGACTCGCTCTCACCGGCGAGCAGCGGCCGGAGCCCCGCGAACACGCCCTCGACGTCCTCCCGGCTGAGCGGGATCGCCATGACCGAGTTCACGTGCTCGAGCAGGTAGTCGATGTCGGCAGCGGTCGCGGCGGGGTGCGCCTTGTCGAGGTTCCAGTCCGTGTCGGTCGTGCCGATGAGCCAGTGGCGGCCCCACGGGATGACGAACAGCACGCTCTTCTCGGTGCGGAAGATCATCCCCATGGCCGACTGGATGCGGTCGCGCGGCACCACCAGGTGGATGCCCTTCGAGGCGCGCACCTTGAACGTGCCGCGCTCGCCGACCATGCGCTGGGTGTCGTCGGTCCAGACGCCGGTGGCGTTCACGACCTGCTTCGCGCGGATCTCGAAGTGCTCGTCGGTCTGCAGGTCGTGGGCCTTCACGCCGACCACGCGCTCGCCGACCTTCACGAAGCCCTCGACCTTGACCCGGCTCGCGACATGGGCGCCGTAGAACGACGCGGTGCGGGCGAGGGAGGCGACGTACCGCGCGTCGTCGACCTGCGCGTCGTAGTACGTGAGGCCGCCGACGAGCGCGCCGCTCGAGAGCGACGGGATCGCGCGCATCACCTGCCGCTTCGAGAGGTGCCGGTGGTGGGGCACGCCCGGCGGGCGGCCGCCCGAATAGCTGAAGATGTCGTAGAGCAGCATGCCGGCGCCGATGTAGACCCGCTCGAACACGCGCTTCTGCAGCGGGTAGAGGAACCGCACGGGCTTCACGAGGTGCGGCGCGATGCGCTGCAGCAGCAGGCCGCGTTCGATGAGCGCCTCGCGGACGAGGCGGAAGTCGAGCTGTTCGAGGTAGCGGATGCCGCCGTGCACGAGCTTGGACGACCGGCTCGAGGTCCCGGACGCCCAGTCGCGCGCCTCCAGGAGACCGGTCGACAGCCCTCTCGTCACCGAATCGAGCGCGGCCCCCGTGCCGACGATGCCGCCGCCGACGACGAGGACGTCGAGTTCCTTCTCCTTGAGGCGGGCGATCGCCGCCTCGCGTTCCTCCGGTCCGAGCTTGTTCGAACGCGTCACCGACTTCAGTCTCGCCATCGTCGCTCCCCATCCCCGGGCGGACCGCGGCGGCCACGCCCGTCCGTCCCCACGCTACCCGAGCGCCGCGCGCTGGGCCATGGAATCGGCTGGGGATGGCAGCGGGTTGACAGCGGTCGTCGACCCGGTCGGCCGTGCGGTTGCGGGTCGCGCCGGCCGCCCCTCCGGGCGAGCCGAGGCTAGGCCGACTGGTAGGGCGCGACGACGACCTCGACCCGCTGGAACTCCTTGAGGTCGGAGTACCCGGTCGTGGCCATCGACTTGCGGAGCGCGCCGACCAGGTTCGCCGTGCCGTCGGCGGCGGGCGCCGGCCCGTAGAGGATCTCCTCGAGCGGGGCGACCTGGCCGACCTGCACGCGCTGGCCGCGCGGCAGCTTCGAGTGGTGCGCCTCGGGGCCCCAGTGCCATCCGCCGCCGGGTGCATCGGTCGCCCGCGCGAGCGCCGCGCCCAGCATGACCGCGTCGGCGCCGCACGCGACGGCCTTGACGATGTCGCCCGCCGCCCCGACGCCGCCGTCGGCGATGACGTGCACGTACCGGCCGCCCGACTCGTCGAGGTAGTCGCGACGCGCGCCCGCGACATCCGCCACGGCCGTCGCCATAGGCGCGTGGATGCCGAGCGTCGCGCGCGTGGTCGACGCCGCGCCGCCGCCGAAGCCGACGAGCACGCCCGCGGCCCCCGTGCGCATGAGGTGCAGGGCGGCGGTGTACGTCGCCGCGCCGCCCACGATGACCGGCACGTCGAGCTCGTAGATGAACTTCTTGAGGTTCAGCGGCTCCTGGTTCTTGGAGACGTGCTCGGCGGAGACCGTGGTGCCGCGGATCACGAACAGGTCGACGCCCGCGGCGACGACGGTCTCGTAGAGCTCCTGCGTGCGCTGCGGCGAGAGCGCGCCCGCGACGGTGACGCCGGCCGCGCGGATCTCGGCGAGGCGCTCGGTGACGAGGTCGGGCTTGATCGGCTCGGCGTACAGCTCCTGCATGCGCGCAGTGGCCTGCTCGTCGCTGAGGTTGCGGATCTCGGCGAGCGCGGGCTCGGGGTTCTCGTACCTGGTCCAGAGGCCCTCGAGATCGAGCACGCCGAGGCCGCCGAGCTGGCCCATCATGATCGCCGTCTGCGGCGAGACGACCGAGTCCATCGGCGCAGCGAGGAACGGGATGTCGAACTGGTACGCGTCGATCGACCAGCCGATCGAGACGTCCTCGGGGTCGCGGGTGCGCCGGCTCGGCACGATGGCGATGTCGTCGAACGCGTAGACGCGACGGCCCCGCTTGGAGCGGCCGATCTCGATCTCCTGGGTCACCCGTCAACCCTACCGAAGGGCCCCGGCGAGCGACACGGATGCCGCCGGCGCGCGCTCAGCGCGCCCGCGCCACCCGGGCCTCGTCGAACACCGGCTCGTCGGACTCGACGACCTCGCCGTCCGATCGGAAGACGAGGTACCGGTCGAACGACCGCGTGAACCAGCGGTCGTGGGTGACCGCGAGCACCGTGCCGTCGAAGCGCGAGAGTGCATCCTCGAGCGCCTCCGCCGAGACGAGGTCGAGGTTGTCGGTCGGCTCGTCGAGGAGCAGCAGCGTCGCGCCCGACAGTTCGAGCAGGAGGATCTGCAGCCGCGCCTGCTGGCCGCCCGAGAGCGCCTCGAACGGCTGGAGGGCGGTGCCGGCGAGCCCGTACCGGTCGAGCGCCGAGCTCGCCGCCTCGCGCGCCATGCCCTCCCGGTTCGCATCGCCGCGATGCAGGATGTCGAGCAGCGTCCGGCCCCGGAGGCCGGGCACCTCGTGGCCCTGCGCGAACCAGCCGGGCACGACCCGCGCGCCGAGCGTCGCGGTGCCCGTGTGCGGGACGGCGGCGAGGGTCGCACCGACATCCGTCACGTGGCCCTTCGCGCGGTCGGGGTCGCTGCCGCCCGCCGCGAGGAGTCGCAGGAAGTGCGACTTGCCCGATCCGTTCGAGCCGAGCACCGCGACCCGGTCGCCGTACCAGACCTCGAGGTCGAACGGCCGCATGAGCCCCGTGAGCTCGAGCGCCTCGCACACGACGGCGCGCTTTCCCGTGCGCGAGCCCCTGAGACGCATCGACACCGCCTGGGCGGGCGGCCGCTCCTCGGGCGGCCCCGCTTCCTCGAACTTGCGCAGCCGGGTGACCGCGGCCTGATACCGCGAGGCCATGCCGTCGTTGTACGTCGCCTTGACCTTGAGCGTCTGCACGAGCTGCTTCAGCTGCGCGTGCTGTTCGTCCCAGCGTCGCCGCAGCTCGTCGAGTCGCGCGAAGCGTTCCTCGCGGGCGGCGTGGTAGCCCCGGAAGCTCCCGCCGTGCACCCACGCCGTGCTCCCGGCGGCGCCGGCCTCGAGCGTGACGATGCGGTCGGCCGCCCGCGCGAGCAGCTCGCGGTCGTGCGAGACGAGCAGCACCGTCTTCGCGGTCGCACGCAGCTGCTGCTCGAGCCACCGCTTGCCGGGCACGTCGAGCGAGTTGTCGGGCTCGTCGAGCACGAGCACCTCCTCCGGACCCCGCAGCAGCGCCTCGAGCGCGAGCCGCTTCTGCTCCCCGCCCGAGAGCGTCGAGAGCTCCCGCCACTTCGCGCGCTCGAACGGGACGCCGAGCGCGGCCGTCGTGCAGTGGTCCCAGACGACCTCCTGGTCGTACCCGCCCGCCTCCGCGTACTCCGCGAGCGCGGCGGCGTACCGCATCTGGGCGGCGGTGTCGTCGGTCTCGATCAGGGCGTTCTCGGCGCGTTCCAGTTCGATGGCGGCCGCGCGCACGCGCATCGGGGCGACCGTGACGAGGAGGCCCTGCACGGTGCGGTCCATCCCGTCGACGACCTCGCCGCGCCCGACGAACTGGTCCATGACCCCGAGCCCGCCGGTCACCTGCACGCTGCCCTCGTCGGGCCGCAGCTCGCCCCGGACGATCCGCAGCAGCGTGGTCTTGCCCGCGCCGTTCTGCCCGATGAGCGCGGTCGTGCGCCCCTCGGTCACCCGGAAGGCGAGGTCGGCGAGCAACGGCCGTCCGTCCGGCAGCGAGAAGGAGACGCCGTTGACGTCGATGAAGCCCATCGGCCTGATTCCGATCCGTGTCCACGGCATCCGCCGCACCGCCCGACGGGCAGCCGACCAGACTAGCCGATGACGAATGCCTCGGCACCACCGTCCGGCGACGGCCCGCGGCGCGCTCCCGTGGGGCAGTCTGGACCCATGCACCGCATCGCCGCAGACCCGCTCGACGTCCTCCGCACCAGGACCAGCGCCAAGTGGCGCATGTACGACCCCGACGTGCTGCCGCTCCCCGTCGCGGAGATGGACTACCCGCTCGCCGAGCCGATCGCGGAGGCGCTCCATGCGGCGATCCGCCGCTCCGACACGGGCTACACCCTCGGCAGCCTGCCCGTCGCGGAGGCGTTCTCCGCGTTCGCCGCCGAGCGCCTCGGCTGGGAGCCCGACCCCGAGCGGGTCACCTGCACCGCCGACGTCTCGATGGGGATCGTCGAAGTGCTGCGCCGCGTCATCGCACCCGATGACGGCGTCGTGATCTGCCCTCCGATCTACCCTCCGTTCTTCGACCTCGTGACCGAGGCCGGCGGCCTCGTAGTCTCGGTGCCGCTCGCCGGCGGCATCGACGAGGGCTGGTCGCTCGACCTTGCGGGCATCGAGGCCGCGTTCGCCGCCGGCGCCCGGGCGATGGTGTTCTGCAACCCTCACAACCCGGTCGGGCTCGTCCCGGCGCGGGAACAGCTCGAGGCGCTCGCCGAGCTCGCCGCGCGCTTCGACGCGACGATCGTCTCCGACGAGGTGCACGGACCGCTCTCGCAACCGGAGTCGCCCTACGTCCCGTTCCTCACGGTGTCGGATGCCGCGCGAGAGCACGGTGTCACCGTGACCGCCGCGAGCAAGGCGTTCAACCTCGCGGGGCTGAAGGCCGCGATGATGATCACGGCGAGCGCACGCGGCGACGCCGTCCGTGACGGCATGCCATACGAGGTCGGCTGGCGCATGAGCCAGTTCGGCTCGATCGCGTCGGTCGCCGCGTTCCGGCACGGCGCGCACTGGCTCGACGGCGTCATCGCGTCGATCGACGACAACCGCCGGCTCCTCGCCGACCTGCTCGAGGACGAACTGCCGGGCGTCAGGTACCGGATGCCGCAGGCGACCTACCTCGCCTGGCTCGACCTGTCGGTACTCGGATGGGGCGACGACCCGGCCGAGACGGCACTCGAACGCGCCCGGGTCGCCCTCGCCGGCGGGCCGGCGTTCGGGGCGGAGGTCGGCCGCGGGCACGCGCGCCTGAACCTCGCGTGCTCGCCCGAGGTCCTGTCCGAGGCGATCAGCCGCATCGCGGATGCGCGCGACGTGGCGTGAGACGCGCGAAGCGGGCCCGGTCGACCGACCGAGCCCGCTTCGCGACGCCGACTGACCTTCAGCGCGTGTAGTTCGGCGCCTCGACGACGAATTGCACGTCGTGCGGGTGCGACTCCTTGAGTCCCGCCGGAGTGATCCGCACGAAGCGGCCCTTCGACTTGAGCTCGGCGACAGTGCGCGCCCCGACGTAGAACATCGACTGGCGGAGCCCGCCGACCAGCTGGTAGGCGACGGCCGAGACCGGGCCCCGGTACGGCACCTGCCCCTCGATGCCCTCGGGGATCAGCTTGTCGTCGCTCGGCACGTCGGCCTGGAAGTAGCGGTCCTTCGAGTAGGACGTCTTCTTGCCGCGCGTCTGGAGCGCACCGAGCGAACCCATCCCGCGATACGTCTTGTACTGCTTGCCGTTCTGGAAGACGAGGTCTCCGGGGCTCTCGGCCGTGCCGGCGAGGAGCGAACCGAGCATGACGGTGTCGGCACCGGCGACCAGCGCCTTCGCGATGTCGCCCGAGTACTGCAGCCCGCCGTCCGCGATGAGCGGGACGCCGGCGGGCCGGGTGGCCTTCGAGGCCTCGTACACCGCGGTGATCTGCGGCACGCCGACCCCGGCCACGACGCGGGTCGTGCAGATCGAGCCCGGGCCCACGCCGACCTTCACGGCGTCGGCTCCCGCCTCGACGAGGGCCCTCGCGCCCTCGTACGTCGCGACGTTGCCGCCGATCACGTCGATGTGGGCGAACGTCGGGTCGGACTTCAGCCGCCGGATGACGTCGAGCACGCCGGCGGACTCGCCGTTCGCGGTGTCGACCACGAGCACGTCCACCCCTGCGTCGCGCAGGGCCTCGGCGCGCTCCCAGGCGTCGCCGAAGAAGCCCATCGCGGCACCGACGCGCAGGCGCCCCTCCGAGTCCTTCGTGGCATTGGGGTACTGCTCGGACTTGTCGAAGTCCTTCACGGTGATGAGGCCGGTCAGGCGCCCGTGGTCGTCGACCAGCGGGAGTTTCTCGACCTTGTGCTGCGCGAAGATCGCGACCGCCTCGTCGGGGTCCATGCCGACCCGCCCGGTGATCAGCGGGGCCTTGGTCATCACGTCGGCGACCTTGGTCGAGGGCTTCTCGAAGTCGGACACGAACCGCATGTCGCGGTTCGTGATGATGCCGACCAGCACGCCGTCCGCGTCGACCACGGGGAGGCCGGAGACCCGGTAGGTGGCGCACAACTGGTCGACCTCGGCCACCGTGGCATCCGGCGTGGTGGTCACGGGATTGGAGACCATGCCCGACTCGCTGCGCTTGACCCGGTCGACCATCTCGGCCTGCTCGGCGATCGAGAGGTTGCGATGGAGGATGCCGATCCCGCCCTGCCGAGCCATGGCGATCGCCATCCGCGCCTCGGTCACGGTGTCCATCGCCGCCGAGAGCAGCGGGGTCGCCACCGTGATGCGCCGCGTCAGGCGCGAACTCGTGTCGGCCTCGCTCGGGATCACGTCGGTGTGTCCCGGCAGCAGCAGGACGTCGTCGTACGTCAATCCAGTGAATCCGAACGGATCGGCCTGATCCATGTCGCCCCTTCGTCTCGAGTCGTGCTCGACCGCCCGCGGACCGCGGGTCGCGGGCACGGGCGCATCGTCGCGGTACAGAGAGTTTAAGCGAGTTTGCGCCGCGGCCATTCCCCGGATAACAATCGAGGGCCGTTTGTGCCCGGCTGCGAAACACCTGGGACATAATCGGCACGTACTGTGACGACGTCGTCGCAGGAAAGGCGTACCCGGTCGACCCCCATACCGGGACCTTTGGAGGTGCAGTGGAATCCACGCAATCAGTCCGCCCACGTTCCCGTGGGAGGTGGCTCATCCTCCTCGGACTCCTACTGTCCGCACTCACTCTGTCCGGCATCGCAGCGTCCCCTGCGATGGCGGACGAAGGGGGTACGGACGGCCAGGCCGAGGAGTTCGAGTACTTCTTCAGCGGAAACGTGAAGTACAACGACGAGCCGCTCGAGGGGGTGAGGATCTCGGTCTCCGGCCGTGGCTTCGAGGCCGAGACCGAGACCGATGAGAACGGCCAGTGGACCCTCGGCGTCCCCGAGAAGGAGGCCTACGAGCTCTCGCTCGACGAGGACACGCTCCCCGAGGGCGTGGTCGTCGAGGACGGCCAGTCCACGGTCGACGCCGAGTTCGGGCTCACGAGCCGGAAGGCCGTGAACTTCTTCCTCGGCGAAGGCCAGCGCGTCACGACCGACTACGGCGCGCAGGTGCTCATCCGCGTCGTGAACGGCCTGAACTTCGGCTTGCTGCTCGCGCTCGCCGCGATCGGCCTGTCGCTGATCTTCGGAACCACCGGGCTCTCCAACTTCGCGCACGCGGAGATGATCACGTTCGGCGCATTGATGATGCTGACATTCAGCACGACGCTCGCGCTCCCCGTCTGGCTCGCGATCCTCATCGCGATCGTCCTCTCCGCCGGACTCGGCTGGACGCTCGACGCGGCGCTCTGGAAGCCACTGCGCAAACGCGGCGTGGCGCTCATCCCGCTCATGATCGTCAGCATCGGCCTCTCGCTCGCGCTGCGCTACACCTACCAGTTCTTCTACGGCGGGTCCACGAGGCAGCTCCCGGGCGCGACGCTCCCGCGCGAGATCCGCCTCGGGCCGATCCTGCTCTCCTGGATCGACGTGGTGAGCATGGCGACCTCGGTCATCGTGCTGCTCGCGGTGGCGTACTTCCTCCTCCGGACGAGGATCGGAAAGGCGACCCGCGCGGTCTCCGACAACGCGCCGCTGGCCGCGGCGAGCGGCATCGACGTCGATCGCGTCATCCGGATCGTCTGGGTCCTCGGCGGCGGCCTCGCCGGCCTGTCGGGCATCCTGTGGGCGTACTTCCGCCCCGGCGTGAGTTGGGACATGGGCTTCCAGATCCTGCTGCTCGTCTTCGCGGCGGTCACGCTCGGCGGTCTCGGCACGGCCTTCGGCGCACTCGTCGGCTCCCTCATCGTGGGTCTCTTCATCGAGATCTCCACGCTGTGGCTGCCGAGCGACATGAAGTACGTGGGCGCGCTGCTCGTGCTGATCCTCGTCCTGCTGTTCCGACCGCAGGGAATCCTGGGTCGCCGAGAGAGAATCGGATAAGGGGCCGACAATGATCGACTGGATTCAGATCTTCTCGAACGCGGCGCAGGAGCTCATCAGCCCCACGACCGCCGCGTACGCCCTGGCTGCGCTCGGCCTGGCGATCCACTTCGGCTACACCGGCCTGCTGAACTTCGGCCAGGCGGGCTTCATGGCCCTCGGTGCGTACGGATTCGCCATCTCGACGCTCACCTTCGGGTTCCCCGTGTGGGCCTCGGTGCTCGTGGGAATCGGTGCCTCCGTCGTGTTCGCACTGATCCTCGGCATCCCGACCCTGCGCCTCCGGGCCGACTACCTGGCCATCGTGACGATCGCGGCCGCGGAGATCCTGCGGCTCATCTTCACGACGAACACGTTCGACGACGTGACCGGCTCGGCGAGCGGTCTCCAGGGCTACAAGGGCGGCATCGCCGCGATCAACCCGATCCCGCCCGGCACGTACGGCTTCGGCCCGTTCACCTACAACGCCTACGACTGGTGGATCCGGATCCTCGGGTGGACGGTCGTCATCCTCGCCGCGCTGCTCACGTGGTCGATCATGCGAAGCCCGTGGGGCCGCGTGATCAAGGGCATCCGCGAGGACGAGGACGCCGTGCGCGCCCTCGGCAAGAACGTCTACTCGTACAAGATGCAGAGCCTGATCCTGGGTGGTGTCTTCGGCACCCTCGCCGGCATGATCTTCATCCTGCCTCGCGCGGTCGTGCCGGCGAACTACCAGACGTCGCTCACCTTCTTCATCTACGCGATCCTGCTGCTCGGCGGCGCCGCGACGATCCTCGGACCGATCGTGGGCTCGATGATCTTCTGGGTGCTGCTCTCGTTCTTCTCGGGCTTCATGGCCCGGGCGGTCGAGGCGGGCTGGTTCCCGTTCATGACGCAGGTCCAGGCCGGCCAGCTGCGATTCATCCTGGTCGGCATCGCGATCATGCTCCTGGTGGTATTCAGGCCACAGGGCATCTTCGGCAACAAGAAGGAGCTGTCCTTTGTCCGATAACGGCACTCCCACGACGCCGGTCAAGACGACCGGCCTCCACGTCGGCGAACCGGCACCCGGGGTCAAGAAGGTCGACCCGATCATCGTCGCCGACGGCGTCAAGCGCACGTTCGGCGGCCTCACCGCCGTCGATGTCGCCCACGTCGAGATCCCGCGCGGTGCGATCACGGCGCTCATCGGCCCGAACGGTGCCGGCAAGACCACGTTCTTCAACCTGCTCACCGGCTTCGACAAGCCGGACGAGGGCAAGTGGGAGTTCGACGGGCGCTCGCTGGCGCACGTCCCGGCCTACCGGGTCGCTCGGATGGGCCTCATCCGGACGTTCCAGCTCACCAAGGCGCTCGGCCTGCTCACCGTGCTCGACAACATGAAGCTCGGCGCGAAGCAGCAGACCGGGGAGAACCTCTTCCGGTCGGTCCTCCCCTTCCTCTGGCGCAAGCAGGAGGAGGAGATCGAGGAGAAGGCCAAGGAGATCCTCACCCGCTTCAAGCTCGACGCGAAGCAGGAGGACTACGCGGCCAGCCTCTCGGGCGGCCAGCGCAAGCTGCTGGAGATGGCCCGGGCGCTCATGAGCGACCCAACGCTGGTGATGCTCGACGAGCCGATGGCCGGCGTGAACCCTGCGCTCACGCAGTCGCTGCTCGACCACATCCTCGACCTCAAGTCGCAGGGCATGACAGTGCTGTTCGTCGAGCACGACATGCACATGGTCCGTCACATCGCCGACTGGGTGATCGTGATGGCCGAGGGCAAGATCGTCGCGGAGGGCGACCCGCACGAGGTCATGCAGGATCCGGCCGTGATCGACGCCTACCTCGGAGCGCATCACGACACCGACCTCGGCGACAGCGACGTCGAGCACGTGACCGCCATGAAGGAGCTCATCGATGACGAACAGTGAATCCGCCCCCGGCGGCGAGTCGACGGCCGGCGCGGCCACGGTGGACACGCGCAACATGGTCGTCGAGGTCAGGGACGTCACGGCGGGGTACCTCCCCGGCGTGAACATCCTGAACGGGTGCTCGCTGACGGCCCGCGATGGCGAGCTGATCGGCATCATCGGTCCGAACGGCGCCGGCAAGTCGACGCTGCTCAAGTCGATCTTCGGCCTCGTCAAGGTCCGCGAAGGCGGGATCTTCCTGCAGGGCGAGGAGATCACCAACCTCAAGGCGAACAAGCTCGTGTCGAAGGGGGTCGGCTTCGTCCCGCAGACGAACAACGTCTTCCCCTCGCTCACGATCCAGGAGAACCTCGAGATGGGCATCTTCCAGAAGCCCAAGGATCTCAAGCATCGCCTCGAGTTCGTGGTCGACATCTTCCCCGAGCTGGGCAAGCGCCTCACCCAACGGGCGGGCTCGCTCTCCGGTGGAGAGCGCCAGATGGTCGCGATGTCGCGCGCGCTCATGATGGGCCCGCACGTGCTGCTCCTCGACGAGCCGAGCGCAGGTCTCTCGCCCGTCCGACAGGACGAGGCGTTCCTCCGGGTCAAGGAGATCAACCGCGCGGGCGTGACGACCATCATGGTCGAGCAGAACGCCCGCCGCTGCCTCCAGATCTGCGACCGCGGCTACGTCCTCGATCAGGGCCGTGACGCCTACGAGGGTCCCGGACGCGAGCTGCTGAACGACCCGAAGGTCATCGGCCTGTACCTGGGCACGCTCGGACAGGACTAGTCCCACCGGCTCGACCCCGAAGGGGGCGGATGCCACGGCATCCGCCCCCTTCGTCGTGTCCGGCCTGTCGGCGTCTCGCACCCGATGATCGCGTCGCGTGGATCGGAGGCGTAGTCGCTTGTGCTGTACGCCCTCTCACGGCAGGCTCGTCGCGTGACCAAGTACCTGATCTCCTTCCCGAGTGCGGCCATGGTCGTCACGGACCAGGAGCTTCCGGCCGTCTCCGACGCGTCCCACGCCGTCATCGAGGAGGCCAAGGCTGCAGGCGTCTACGTCTTCGGCGGCGGCATCGACGAGTCGGTGCCGCCGGTGCTCGTCGACGCCGACGGCACGGTCCGCATCGACACCTACGGCACCCGACTCGACGGCGGGTTCACCGTCCTGGAGCTCCCGGACCGCGGCGCCGCGGAGCTTTGGGCTCGGAAGATCGCGGCGGCGTGCCGCTGCGCCCAGGAGCTCCGCGAGTTCATGTACGACCCCGCGAGCTGACCGTCGCGCCACGGGACCGGTTCGGCCCCGCTCCCCGCTCCCCGCTCAGCTCCCCCGCTCCTGACGACGTCACGTCGGGTGTCCGCCGGCGTGCCCGCCGGCGGACACGCGAAAGGGCCCCGGCCGAAGCCGGGGCCCTTCCCTGCGTGTCGGCTGATCAGCCGATGCGCGTGATGGTGTTGTCGTCCTCGTACTCGTAGATGCCGATGGTGGCCTCGGTCGGGTCACCGTTCTCATCGAGGGTGATCGGACCCGATGCACCGTCGAAGTCGATCTGCGAGCCCTCGGCGAGCAGCGCGGCCGCGTCGGCGAACGTGGTCACGGTCTCGCCGTCACCCGAACCGCCGGACACCTGCTGGAGGTATGCGCCGATGTCCTCGCCGGCCGTGCTGTTCGCGGCGTAGGCCGCGAGCGCGATCAGCATGAGGGCGTCGTACGACTCCGGGCCGTAGCTGAAGCTGTCGAGGTCGGGGTCGACACCGAGGAGGCGCTCCTCGAAGGACGCCTCGAGCTCCGGGCCGGGCAGCGTGCCCTTCGCACCGGCGACGAGGCCGGGCGCGAAGTCCGCGCTGTAGTCGGCCAGGTTGCCGTCGACGAAGTACAGCTGGTCGCCCGGGTAGCCCGCGCCGACGAGCGCCGGCACGACGACCTTCGCCTCGTCGAACGTGATGACCGCGACGGCGTCGGGGTTCGCGGCGTTGATCGCCGAGAGCTGCGCGTCGAAGTTCGAGTCACCCGTGTTGAACAGCTCCTCGGCCACGACCTCGCCGCCGGCGGCCTCGAAGGCCTCCGTCGTCGCGGCCGCGAGACCGGTGCCGTACGGGTCGTTCAGGACCAGCAGGCCGAGCGTCGAGGCGCCGTCCTCCGCGATCAGGTTGCCGAGGACCTCGCCCTGGAGCAGGTCGGACGGCGCGGTGCGGAAGTAGAGGCCGTTGTCGTCGTAGTCCGTGAAGTCGGGCGACGTGTTGGCCGGCGAGAAGTGGACGACACCGGCCGACGTGATCTGGTCGATGACCGTGAACGACACGCCCGACGACGCGGCACCGATGATCGCCGAGACGTCCTGCGAGAGGAGGTCGGTGACCGAGACGGTCGCGATGTCGGTCGTGGTGTCGCCCGAGTCGCGGTAGACGACCTCGACCTGGAGGCCGGCGTCGGCCTCGTTGATCTCCTCGGCGGCGAGTGCGACGCCGGCCTCCTCGGGCGGTCCGAGGAAGGCGAGGGTGCCGGACTGCGGCAGGATGGTGCCGACCTTCAGGGTGAGGTCGCGCTCACCAGCCTCGATGGGCAGGGCGTCGCCGGTGTCGGCCGGCTCCTCGGACTCTTCCGGGGTGGTGCCGCCCGTGCTGCACGCGGTGAGGAGGAGGGCGGAAACGCCAGCAATGGCGATGCCCGTCCAAGCCGCGCGAGCCGAGCGCGAGCCGGTGGCCCTCGCGAATACGCTCATGATGCTCCTTGGGACTGAAGGATCGGTACAGAAACAGCGTCTGGCGACGCCGATGTATCGACCGTATTGCCCGCCCTGAGCGGAAACAAGATTGCCTCGATCACAACCCGGTAACGCACACGGAATCGTTATCTGAGTGTCACGGATTCGCGAATCTCCGCATGAATCCGGCGATTCCGCCACGAAATCCGCCACCGAGACACCCCTTCGGCGGCCCGCCCTCCAGCCCCAGTACGGGGGCCCCGGCGCCGCTCAGACGGGCTCGAGGTTGGCGGCCCGCCGAGCGGCGCGGGCGCCGCGCACGAGGTCGAAGGTGAGCACGACGAGCGCGAGCCAGACGAGGCCGAACCCCGCCCAGCGCTCCGGCGGCATGGGCTCCCCGAGGACCACGACGCCAACGATGAACTGAATGAACGGGGCGAAGTACTGGATGAACCCCATGTAGATCAACGGGAGGCGACGCGACGCGGCGGCGAACAGCAGGAGCGGGATCGCGGTCACGGCGCCGGCGGAGAGCAGCAGCGCGGCGTGCCATCCGCCATGGGAACCGATCGTGAGCCCGGACGTCGACGCCACCACGACGAGCAGGACCACCGCGACGGGTGCGAGCCATGCCGTCTCGAGCGTGAGTCCGGAGACGGCGTCGACGCGGTGTCCGACCCGCTTCTTGATGAGCCCGTAGAAGCCGAAGCTGAACGCCAGGACGAGCGCGATCCACGGCATCTGCCCGTAGCCGACGGCGAGGACGACCACGGCGACGATCGAGATCCCGACGGCGGTCCACTGCACGGCGTTCAGTCGCTCGCGGAGCACGATGACGCCGAGGAACACGGTCACGATCGGGTTGATGAAGTACCCGAGTGCGGCCTCGACGACCTGCCCGGTGACGGCCGCGAAGACGTAGGTGAGCCAGTTCGCGAAGATGAGCACGCCGGCGACGCCCATGATGAGCACGACGCGTCGATCCCGCAGGAGCGCCCGGAACGCGCGCCAGGTCCTCGTCACGGCGATCAGGACGGCGCAGAAGACGAGCGAGAGCAGGATGCGCATCGCCACGATCTCGACCGGCCCGCTCGGGGCGAGCGCGATGAAGTAGACGGGGAGGAATCCCCAGAGCGCATAGGCGGAGACGGCGAAGGCGAGGCCGGGGCGACTCACGCCCTCTGGCCGGACGCGCGCCGGCGCGTCGGTGGACGGAGCGGATGACACCGTGTCAGCCTACGCGCGCCGTCGCGCAGCTCGGGGCGTGCCGGCTGCCGACCTCCGTCGACATCCCGCCGCGCCGCCGGGCGCGCCCGCTCCGCGCGGCCCGCAGACGACGACGCGGCCCGGATGCCAGTGGCATCCGGGCCGCGTCGATGTCGGTGTCGACTAGCGGACGACGACCGCGAGCACGTCGCGGGCCGACAGCACGAGGAAGTCCTCGCCGCCGAACTTGACCTCGGTACCGCCGTACTTGGAGTAGATCACCTTGTCGCCGACGGCCACGTCGAGCGGAACACGGTTGCCGTTGTCGTCGATGCGGCCCGGGCCGACCGCCACGACCTCGCCCTCCTGGGGCTTCTCCTTGGCGGTGTCGGGGATGACCAGGCCGGAGGCGGTGGTCTGCTCGGCCTCGACCTGCTTGATGACGATGCGATCCTCGAGCGGCTTGATGGAAACCGACACGGTTGACCTCTTTCTTGACGAAGACTGGGGTTAGCAGCCTCTGAGTGAGAGTGCTAAACCGAGTCTATGGCGGTTCTGGCACTCGTGCAACGTGAGTGCCAGCGGATGCCGCGGTGCTAGCGTGTCGGCGTGGAACGCGACGAGCTGGTGAGGCTGCTCTCTGCCGAGGGACTCTCGCTGCTCGACTCCCTGCCGCCGTACTCGTCGAAGGCCGACGTCGTGAAGACCGTCGCCGACCTGCGCAAGCAGGGGCACGATCCGGGCCTGGTCGCGGCCGTGCTGAGCCAGTCTCGGCTGCGCGCGAAGGCGCGGCCGAAGTTCGGCGAGTTCGCCGACCGCATGCTCTTCACCGAACCCGGACTCGAGCAGGCGACCCGGTTGCGGGTCGCGGCGCTGCACGCCGGCCGGTTCGCGCGCGCCGGGCTCCGACACGTGGCCGATCTCGGCTGCGGCATCGGCGGCGACGCGCTCGCGCTGGCCGCGGTCGACCTCGAGGTGACCGCCGCCGAGGCCGACGAGGTGACCGCCGCCGTCGCGGCGTTCAACCTGACGCCGTTCCCCAAGGTGCGCGTGCTCCACGCCCGTGCCGAGGACGTCGCCCTCGGCGGCATCGACGCCGCGTGGCTCGATCCCGCACGTCGCACGACCACGGGCGGCACCACGACGCGGCTCGCCGACGCCGCCGACTACTCCCCCTCGCTCGACTTCGTCTTCGGCCTCGCCGAGCGGATGCCGATCGGCGTGAAGCTCGGGCCTGGCACCGATCGCGACGTCGTCCCCGATGGCGCCGAAGCGCAGTGGGTGTCGGTCGACGGGGATGTCGTCGAGCTCGTCGTCTGGACCGGCGCGCTCGCGCGGGCCGGCGTCGGCCGTGCGGCGCTCGTGATCCGCGGCGACGGCGCGCAGGAGCTCGTCGCGCCGGCCGACGCCGAGGACGCCCCCGTGGGCCCGCTCGGCGACTACCTGTACGAGCCCGACGGCGCCGTCATCCGGGCGCGCCTCATCGGCGATCTCGCCCGATCGCTCGGCTCGTGGATGCTGAGCGACGGCATCGCCTACCTGACCGGCGACCGTGAGGTCGACACTCCGTTCGCGAGGGGATTCCGCGTCATCGAGCGCCTTCCGGCGGACGAGCGCAGCCTCCGGCGCGCGCTGCAGGAACGCGGCGTCGGCACGCTCGAGATCAAGAAGCGCGGTGTCGACGTCGACCCCGCCGCCCTCCGGACCCGGCTGAAGCTGAAGGGCGATGTCTCGGCGACCGTCGTGCTCACCCGGGAGGAGGGCCGCCACGTCGCGATCCTCGTCGAGCGGATCTGAACGCCCGGCGACGGCCTCAGGCGGTCGAGAGCGCGCCGAACACGATCGCGTAGTACCCCAGCCAGACGCCGGAGAACACGAGGCCGGCGACGCCGGTCCCGATCCCGATGAAGGCGAGGATCCGCCCGTGCTCCTCGCGACGGAGCCCGAGCACGCCGAAGACGATCGCCGCGACGGAGAGGGGGAACATCCACCCGACGAAGAGCGAGGCGACGGCGCCGATCGAGCCGATCACGGCACCGACCTGGCTGTAGACGCGTCGCTGCTCCTCCTCCTCCTCATACTCCGCCTCGTGCGGCTCGGGAAGGGGACGACCGACGGCGAGCAGCTGGCCCGTCGGGAGCCCGTGGAGTGCCCCTGTGTCGTACGGGACGTCGAACTCGCGGGCGGGAGCGGCCGGCGGCGCGTCGGCCGCGGGCCGGCGCACGGGATCCGCCGGCGTCGGCCGGTCTGCGGGACTGGTCTCCGGCGTTCCCGGCTCCGGCACGCGGTCGGTTCCCGGTCCCACCGGGGCCGAGGGTCGCTCGTCGGTCATGTGGTCGCCTCAGTAGCCGTAGCCGCTGCCGATCGAGAACAGCATCCCCCAGAGCAGGAACGACAGGAGTGCGATGCCGACGCCCACGAAGCCGAGGATGAGGCCCGTGAGCCACATGCCCTTCGCAGCGGGCTCCTTGCTGCGGCCGAGGAAGCCGAGGACGATCGCCGCCGCCGGGACGAAGAGCTGCAGCACGCCCCCGACGAGCGGGATGAAGACGACGGGCGAGCCGATGACGCCGATGACGCCGGCGATGAGGGAGATCAGGCTGAGCACGGGCGTCGGCTTCGCCGGCGCGGGAGCATACCCGGCCGCCCCGTATCCGCCGTATCCACCGGTCGGCGGCACCGGGCCCGCACTGCCGACACTGCTCGGCGCCGCCGTGTCGAACGGTCCCCCGACGGTCGGCGCCGGCGCCGGCGGTGCTCCGTACGGAGTTGCGGCCGGGGCGGGAGCGGCGGGAGCGGCGGGAGGCGCAGGTGGAGCCGGGGGCGCGGGCGGGACCGGGGGCGCGGGCGGGACGGGCTCACCGGGCACCTCGGGCGCGCTCGGCGGCTCGGGCGCGCTCGGCGGTTCGGGCTGGGGCTCCGCCGGCACCGCCGGCTCGTCCGGCTCCGCAGGCACGGCGGGCTCGGCAGGCTCCACCGGGACGGTCGGCTCCGACGGAGTCGGGGGCGCCGGCTCCTTCGGCGTCTCCGGGTTGGTGGGATCGCTCATGCCGAGCCCCTTCCGTGCTGCGGGTGGATCAGTAGGTGGTGACGGAACCGCTGCTGATCGCGGCGCCGATGATCGCGAACCAGACGATCGCGAAGATGATGCCGAGCACCAGGCCGACATAGCCGATGATGAGGCCGGCGATCGCGAGGCCGCGGCCCTGCTCGCCCGTCTTCTTGATCTGGCTCAGCGCGATGTGGCCCGTGATGATGCCGACGAGCGAGATGAAGAACGACGACACCAGCGAGACGATCGCGAGGACGTTGGTCTTCTGCGCGGCCGGAGCGGCGTACGACGGGCTCGCACCGTAGGACGGCGCCGGCTGCGCCGGCGGGGCGGGGGGCGGCGGCGGGACGTTCGAGGCGTTCGGATCGGGCGTGTTGGAGTCGGTCATGATGCGGTTTCCTCTCGTGCAAGCGCGGACCCGGCCATGCTGGCAGCGCGTCCGAATGCTGTCAACGCTCGCGCGGGCGGGTCGTCTCACCCGCGATCGCGGGGGTCTTCGCTCACCATAGCGCGCGCCGCCGCCGTCACGCGTGGGCAGAAGTGCCCATGGTGATCGCTCGCGGGATCAGCTCTGGATCTCGGTCACGGGCAGCGTCGAGTCGGCGCCGAACGCCAGCGTCGACGGCTGATGGCCGGCCATGATGAGACGGGCGCCGAGCGCGGCGATCATCGCGCCGTTGTCGGTGCAGAGCGAGAGCGGCGGGATGCGCAGCGCGATGCCCGCAGCATCCGCCCTGGCCTCGGCGACCTCGCGCAGCCTCCGGTTCGCGACGACGCCGCCGCCGAGCAGCAGGCGGGGGACGCCGAGGTCGGTGCACGCCGCGATCGCCTTCGACACGAGCACGTCGACCACCGCTTCGCGGAAGCTCGCCGCGACGTCGGCGAGGGGCACGGGCTCGCCCGCGGCCTCGCGCTGCTCGACCCACCTCGCGACCGCGGTCTTCAGGCCGGAGAAGGAGAAGTCGTACCGGTGGCGCTCGAGGTCCTTCGGCCGGGTGAGCCCGCGCGGGAACCGGATGGCGTCCGGGTCCCCGCCGACGGCGGCCCGGTCGATCTCGGGACCGCCCGGGTAGGGCAGGCCGAGCAGTCGCGCGACCTTGTCGAACGCCTCGCCGGCCGCGTCGTCGATGGTCTCGCCCAGGAGCTCGACGTCGGAGTCGAGGTCGCGCACGAGCAGGAGCGACGTGTGCCCGCCGGACACGAGCAGCGCGACGCTCGGCGTCTCGAGTGGACGGTCGCCGATGAGGTCGGCGCCGACGTGTCCGACGAGGTGGTTCACGGCATACACGGGCCTCTCGAGCGAGAGCGCCAGCGCCTTGGCGGCGCCGACGCCGACCATGAGCGCCCCCGCGAGACCGGGCCCGTTCGTCACGGCGACCGCGTCGAGGTCGGCGAGGTCGACGGATGCCTCGTCGAGCGCGGCGCGGATGGTCGGGCCGAGCGCCTCGAGGTGGGCCCGCGCGGCGACCTCGGGCACGACGCCGCCGTAGCGGGCGTGCTCGTCCATCGACGACGCGATGGCGTTGGCGAGGAGCTCGGTGCCGCGCACGATGCCGATGCCCGTCTCGTCGCACGAGGTCTCGATGCCGAGCACGAGCGGCGCGTCGCGGTTCACTGCGTTCCTCCTGGCGTGGCGTCCGCCGGTCCGGCCGACTCGGATCCCGTCGGCTCGACCGCCGCCGACGCCGGGCGCGTCGCGGCCGGCGGGACGTCGAGCCGCATGGTGATCGCGTCGACCCCGTCGGGACGGTAGTACGCGCGCCGCACGCCGATCTCGATGAACCCGAGGGAGGCGTACAGTCGGCGCGCGGTCGTGTTGTCGGCGCGGACCTCGAGGAACAGCTCGGCCGCCCCGCGCCGGCGGGCCTCGGCGATGAGCGCCTGCATGAGCGCGCGGCCGAGGCCGGCGCCGCGACGGGTGGCGTCGACCGCGATGGTCTGGATGTCGCCCTGGCCGGATCCGCGCGGCGCGAGCAGCCCGGCGTACGCGACGGGCGCGTCCGGCTCGGCGTCGTCCACGGCGACGAGGTAGTACCCGTGCACCGACTCGAGCTCGCTCCGCATCGCGGACTCGGGCCAGGCGTCGGTCGGGAACGTGGCCTGCTCGAGTCGCATGATGGCGTCGAGGTCGTCGGGCGTCGCGCGTCGCAGCATGAGGCTCATCGCAGCACCCGCTTGCCCGCCGAGGGCGTCACGTCGGGCGCCCGGAGGTAGAGGGCCTCATCTCCGGCGACCGGGAGACGCCCTGCCGCGTGGGCCAGCTCGGCGACGAGCCCGAGGGAACCGGCAGAGACGGTGTCGGCGTCGAGGCGGATGCCGCGGGGCGCGGGCACCGCGTCGCGCGGCTCGAGTCGCGGCGCGTCGAGCCTGACGGGCAGCCCGTCCGCGTCCAGCCCGTCGTAGTCGGTCACGGCCGACTCGCGCCGCCGGGCATCGGTCACGACCTGGAGGGGGCCGGCACCGCCGGCGGAGTACCACGCCCGCGCGATCGCGTCGTGGCTCACGACGGGCACCACCGGGCGGCCGATGCCGAGTGCGAAGGCGCGCGCGGCGGCGATGCCCACCCGGAGTCCCGTGAAGGGCCCGGGCCCCATGCCCGCCGCGACGCCGGAGAGGTCGGCGGGGCGCACGCCGGCGCGCGCCAGGACGTCCCGGATCCCGTCGCCGACGAGCTCGGCGTGCCGCATGGTGTCGTTCGTGCCGGTCTCGGCGAGGATCCCGCCGTCGAGGTCGACCACGGCGACGCTCGTCCCGGTGGACGTGTCGATCGCGAGGAGCATGACATCAAGCCTAGATGCGCGCCGCCGAGGTCCCGCCGGGAACGGCCGGGGCGTCCGGTGGAGTCAGTCCTCGAGCTGCGACTGTACGGCGAACGGCGTGCCCGCCCATCGCGGACCGTGGCCGAGGAGGTCGACGGTCCGGGGTTCGTCCTCGTCGAGCTCGGCGTCCGGATCGACCTCGGGACCGCCGCCGTCGCCACCGACGTCGTGGCCGCGGCGTCGGGCGATGACCACCTCGAGCCAGGACTCGCTGACGTCGTCGAGGAGGCCCGCGCCCCACTCGACCACCACGACGGAGTTCGCGAAGTCGAGGTCGAGGTCCTCGAGCTCGGGGGCGCTGCCGAGGCGGTACGCGTCGACGTGCACCAGGGGCGCGCCGCCGACGAGGCTGGGGTGGGTCCGCGCGAGCACGAACGTCGGGCTCTGCACCGGCCCGCGGACACCGAGCCCCGCCCCGATGCCCCGCGTGAGCGTCGTCTTCCCGGCGCCGAGCGGGCCGGTGAGCACGACGAGGTCGCCGGCCCGGAACGTGCGTCCGAGTTCGCGGCCGAACGCCTCCATCGCCTCGGCGTCCGGGATGGACCGGCGCATCAGGCGTCTCCGACGTGAGTGCGCGGCACGCGCGGCCCGACCCGCGTGACGATCTCGTACCCGATCGTGTCGGCCGCGTCGCCCCAGTCGTCGGCCGACGGGGCGCCGACGGCCGGGTCGCCGAAGAGCACGACCTCGTCGCCGACGGCGACCTCGGCCTCCCCCACGTCGACCAGGAACTGGTCCATGGCGATCCGCCCGGCGATCCGATGGCGGACCCCGTGGATCAGGACCTCGGCGCGCCCGGATGCCTGTCGCGGCACCCCGTCGGCGTACCCGAGGGGGACGAGCGCGAGCGTGGTCGGACGCGACGCGCGCCAGGTGTGGCCGTACGAGGCCCCCGTGCCGGGCTCGACGCGACGCACGGCCGCGATCCTCCCGCGAAGCGTCATCACGGGCGTCAGGCCGAGCTCCGCGGCCGTCGTCCCGTCGCCGAAGGGCGGCACGCCGTAGACGCCGATGCCGATGCGCACCATGTCCAGGCGCGCCTCGGGCATGCGCAGGGCCGCGGCCGTGGACGCGAGGTGCCGGATCTCGGGCGAGAGCCCGGCACGTTCGGCGGCGGCGACGCCGTCGAGGAAGGCGGCGAGCTGCGCGGCGTCCTCGTCGGTCGAGGTGTTCGCGAGATGACTGAAGACGCCGGCGACCCGCACGCGGCTCTCGGCCTCGAGCGTCGCCGCTCGCGCGACGACATCGTCCCAGTCGGCCGCCAGGATGCCGTTCCGACTGAGCCCGGTGTCGAGCTTGAGGTGCACGTTCGCGGTGCGACCGACGGCGGCCGCGGCATCCGCCATCGCCTCGAGCTGGGCGAGCGACGAGGCTCCCAGGTCGATGTCGTGGGCGATCGCGGCGTCGAAGCGCGCCGCGGGGTCGTGCAGCCAGGCGAGGACGGGGGCCTCGATGCCGGCGTCGCGCAGCGCGAGCGCCTCGTCGAGGTCGGCGACCCCGAGGCGGTCGGCGCCGCCCGCGAGCGCGGCACGGGCGACGTGCGCCGCGCCGTGGCCGTACGCGTCCGCCTTGACGACGGCCATGACGCGTGCCGGAGCGACCGCCGCGGCGATCGTGGCGACGTTCTGGCGCACGGCGTCGAGGTCGACGACGGCCTCACGGAACGGCGATCGGACGTGGCGGGGGTTCACTCGGGCTCCTCGGCGGGGTTCGGGGCGGCGAGCGCCTCCTGCGAGGTGGCCGCGCGTCCGACCCCGCGCTCGAGCACCACGAACGCGCTGGCGATGCCCGCGTCGTGGCTCATCGAGAGATGGACCCGGTCGATGCCGAGCGCCGCGACGTGCGCGGAGAGCGCCCCCGAGAGCGCGAAGTCCGGGTTGCCGTCGGCGTCCTGGACGATGCGCATGTCGTGCCAGCGGATCACGGCGTGACCGCCGAGGGCCTTGATCAGGGCCTCCTTCGCCGCGAACCGGGCGGCCAGCGACCGGGCCGGACGCTCGCGTTCGCTCTCGGCGAACAGGCGGTCCCGGAGTGAGGGCGTGCGCTCGAGCGATCGCGCGAAGCGCGCGATGTCGACCACGTCGATGCCGATGCCCGCGATCACTCGTCCCTCTCCGACCTCACGGTTCGAGTCTGCCGCACCATCGGGGCGGGCGGGTGCCGAACGTGCCGACTCCCACCTCGTCCCTCACTCGACGGTGACCGACTTCGCCAGGTTCCGCGGCTGGTCGACGTCGAGGCCCTTCGCCTGCGACAGCTCCATCGCGAAGATCTGCAGCGGCACGACGGCGAGCAGCGGCTCGAAGAGCGGTGCCGCGAGCGGGATGCGGATCACCTCGTCGGCGAACGGCAGCACCGCGGCGTCGCCGGCCTCGGCGATCGCGATGACGCGGGCGCCGCGGGCGCGGATCTCCTGGATGTTCGAGACCACCTTCGGGTGCAGGTTCGCCGAACCGCGCGGGCTCGGCACGACGACGAACACCGGCTGGCCGGGCTCGATGAGCGCGATCGGGCCGTGCTTGAGCTCCCCGGCCGCGAAGCCCTCGGCGTGGATGTACGCCAGCTCCTTCAGCTTCAGCGCACCCTCGAGCGCGATCGGGTAGCCGACGTGGCGGCCGAGGAAGAGCACCGAGCGGGTGTCGCTCATCCAGTGCGCGAGCTCGCCGACCCGCTCCGCCTGCTCGAGCACGGTCTCGATCTTGGCGGGGACCGCCTGGAGCTCGGCCAGGAGGCCGGCCAGCTCGTCGTCGGCGAGCGTCCCGCGCACGCGGGCGAGGTGCAGCCCGAACAGGTAGAGCGCGGTGATCTGCGCCACGAACGCCTTGGTCGACGCGACCGCCACCTCGGGCCCGGCGTGCGTGTAGACGACGGCGTCCGACTCGCGCGGAATCGTCGCGCCCTGCGTGTTGCAGACCGAGATGGTCCGTGCGCCCTGCTCGCGCGCGTACTTGACCGCCATCAGCGTGTCCATGGTCTCGCCGGACTGGCTGATCGAGACGACCAGCGTGTGCTCGTCGATGACGGGGTCGCGGTAGCGGAACTCGTGGCTCAGTTCGACCTCGACCGGGACGCGCGCCCACTGCTCGATCGCGTACTTCGCGACCATGCCCGCGTAGGCGGCCGTGCCGCACGCGATCACGGTGATGCGGCGGATGTCCCGGAGCTCGTCGTCCCCGAAGCCCTCGAGTTCGGGGATCGAGACGACGCCGTCGACGACGCGACCGCGGATCGTGTTGGCCACCGCCTCCGGCTGCTCCGACACCTCCTTGCGCATGAACGAGGACCAGCCGCCCTTCTCGGCGGCCGAGGCGTCCCACGCCACGTCGAACGGCTCGACCTCGACCACCTCGCCGTCGAAGTCGGTCACGGTGACGCCGTCGGCCGTGATCGCCACGATCTGGTCCTGCCCGATCGCGACGGCGCGCTTCGTATACTCCACGAACGCCGCGACATCCGAACCCAGGAAGTTCTCGCCGTCGCCGAGGCCGATGACGAGCGGCGAGTTGCGGCGCGCGCCGACCACGAGGCCGGGCTCGTCCTGGTGCACGGCGAGGAGCGTGAACGCGCCCTCGAGCTGCGCGACCGTCAGGCGGAACGCCTCCTGCAGGTCGCCGGTCTCGCGATAGAGCTCGCCGAGGAGCACGGCCGCGACCTCGGTGTCGGTCTCGGACTCGAACGTGGCGCCCCTGCTGAGGAGCGCCTCCTTCAGTTCGGAGAAGTTCTCGATGATGCCGTTGTGGATCAGCGCCAGCCGGCCCTCGTCGCCGAGGTGCGGGTGCGCGTTGCGGTCGGTCGGTCCGCCGTGCGTCGCCCACCGGGTGTGGCCGATGCCGGTGCCGCCGCGGTGCACCGGGTGGCGCTCGAGCTCGTCGGCGAGCACCTGGAGCTTGCCGGCGCGCTTGGCGAACTCGATCTCGCCCTCGTCTCCGACCACGGCGACGCCCGCCGAGTCGTAGCCGCGGTATTCGAGACGGCGGAGACCGCCCATGAGGACGTCGAGGCTGTTCCGCTCTCCGACGTATCCGACGATTCCACACATGGGCTCGATTGTAGCCACGCGCGACTGGGCGACTGCCGGGCGCCCCGGAGTCCCTCGGGCGGGCCCCCGAACGGCCCCGACGACCCGCGACGGCGGCAGCGTGCCGCGCGCGGCGCACTAGACTGTGCCGGTGCCCGATCCGCAGAGCCCGTCGACGCACACGCCGCAGATCTCCCCGTTCGTCGAACTCGACCGCGCCTCATGGGCGGCGCTCGCGCCGTCCATGCCGTCGCCCCTCCGCGAGACCGAGATCGTGCAGCTCCGGGGCCTCGGCGAACCGCTCGACCCTCGCGAGGTCTCCGAGGTGTACCTGCCGCTCAGCCGGCTGCTGAACCTCTACGTCGGCGGCACCAAGGCGCTGCACGAGGTCACGAGCACGTTCCTCCGCGAGCGCTTCGAGTCGACGCCGTTCGTGATCGGCGTCGCCGGCTCGGTGGCGGTCGGCAAGTCGACGATCGCGCGGCTGCTCCGCGAGCTGCTCGCACGGTGGGAGCACACGCCCCGCGTCGAGCTGGTGACGACCGACGGATTCCTCTACCCGAACGCCGAGCTCGAGCGCCGTGGCCTCATGGCGCGCAAGGGGTTCCCCGAGTCCTACGATCGGCGCGCGCTGCTGCGATTCGTGAGCGACGTCAAGGCCGGCGCGCCTGAGGTTCGATCCCCCTTCTACTCGCACCTCGCCTACGACATCGTCCCCGACGCCCAGATCACGGTGCGGCGACCCGACGTGCTCATCATCGAGGGGCTCAACGTCCTCCAGCCGCCCGGGCCGGGGCACCGCCTCGCGGTCAGCGACCTGTTCGACTTCACGATCTACGTCGACGCGCGCACGCGCGACATCGCCCGGTGGTACGAGGACCGATTCCTGAAGCTCCAGCGCGGTGCGTTCTCGAACCCGCGCTCCTACTTCCACCGCTATGCGAGCCTCACCGAGGACGAGGCGCGCGCGCGGGCGCGCTCGATCTGGCAGTCGATCAACGAGCCGAACCTGCTGCAGAACATCCGGCCGACCAGGTCTCGCGCGTCGCTGGTCCTCCGGAAGGACGCCGACCACACGGTCTCCAGCGTGCTGCTCCGCAAGCTCTGACGGCGCGCTCCGCGCCGCAGACCGGACCGGCGGAGCCGCGAGCCGACTCAGCGCGTGAGGCGCTCCCGCACGACCTCGGCGAGCCGGTTCGCGTGCGCGTCGGCATCGGCCTGGTCTGCGGCCTCGACCATGACGCGCACCATCGGTTCCGTGCCCGAGGGGCGCAGCAGCACCCGGCCGGTGTCGCCGAGCTCCGCCTCGACCTCGCGCACCGCCTCGGCGATGACCGCGTCGTCGGCGAGGCCGTGGTGGTCGATGTCGCGCACGTTCACGAGGACCTGCGGGTAGACGGTCATGACCGACGCGAGCTCGGCCAGGGACTTCCCGGTGCGGGCCATCTCGGCCACGAGGTGGAGCCCGGTGAGCACGCCGTCCCCGGTCGTGGCGAACTCCGTCATGATGACATGGCCGGACTGCTCGCCGCCGAGCGCGTAGCCGCCCGAGGTGAGCGCTTCGAGCACGTAGCGGTCGCCGACCTTGGTCTCGATCACGCGGATGCCGCGATCGGCCATCGCGCGCTTCAGCCCGAGGTTCGACATCACGGTCACCACGAGCGTGTCGTCGGTGAGCATGCCGCGCTCGTGCATCGAGACGGCGAGGATCGCCATGATGCGGTCGCCGTCGATCACGCGGCCGTCGGCATCGATCGCGAGGCACCGGTCGGCGTCGCCGTCGTGCGCGATGCCGATGTCGGCGCCGTGCTCCAGCACCGACTGCTGGAGGAACTCGAGGTGGGTCGAGCCGACGCCGTCGTTGATGTTCATGCCGTCGGGGTCGGCACCGATCACGATCACCTCGGCCCCCGCGTCGCGGAAGGTCTCGGGCGACACGCCGGCGGCAGCGCCGTGCGCGCAGTCGAGGACGACCTTGAGCCCGTCGAGCCGGGCGGGAAGGGTGCCGAGCAGGTGGACGACGTAGCGGTCCTCGGCGTCCGCGAAGCGTCGGATGCGACCGACGCCGTCGCCGGTCGGGGCGAGCTTCTGCTTGCCGAGGTAGGACTCGATGCGGTCCTCGACCTCGTCGGGCAGCTTCGTGCCGCCGAACGAGAAGAACTTGATCCCGTTGTCGGGAGCCGGGTTGTGCGACGCCGAGATCATCACGCCGAAGTCGGCGGCGATGCTGTCGATCAGGAAGGCCGTCGCGGGCGTCGGGATGACGCCGGCGTCGAGCACGTCGACGCCGGAGCTGGCGAGACCGGCCGAGACCGCGGCGGTCAGGAACTCGCCCGAGACGCGGGGGTCGCGGGCGACGATCGCCACCGGCCGGCGGCCGGCGGCACGCAGTTCGTCGGCGTGACGTCCCTGCGTGAGGACGGCCGCAGCCGCCTGGGCGAGGCCCAGGGCCAGGTCAGCCGTGAGTTCACGGTTGGCCAGGCCCCGGACCCCGTCGGTTCCGAAGAGCCGAGGCATCCAGGGATCCGAAGACTAGCGCTTCGAGAACTGGGGCGCCTTGCGGGCCTTCTTGAGACCGGCCTTCTTGCGCTCGATGACGCGGGCGTCACGCGTGAGGAAGCCGGCCTTCTTGAGGGTCGGACGGTTGTTCTCGCGGTCGATCTCGTTGAGCGCACGGGCGATCGCGAGGCGGAGCGCACCGGCCTGGCCCGAGGGGCCGCCGCCGGTGATGCGCGCGATCACGTCGTACGAGCCCGTGAGCTCGAGCACGGTGAACGGGTCGGTGATGAGCTGCTGGTGGAGCTTGTTCGGGAAGTAGTCCGCGAACTCACGGCCGTTGACCGTGATGGTGCCCGCACCCGGCACGACGCGCACGCGCGCGATGGCCTGCTTGCGGCGGCCGACGGCCGCGCCCGAGACGTTCAGCACGGGGCGCGCCGCGGGGGCGGCGGCCGGAGCCGACTCGGTGGTGTAGCTCTCAGGAGCCTGGTCGATCTGGTCTGCGATCTTCGCCATGGTGGTGTCTGAGTCCTTTTTCGCTGTGCGCCGGGCTTACTGGGCGACCTGGGTGAGGGTGTACGGCTTCGGCTGCTGGGCCGCGTGCGGGTGCTCCGGGCCGGCGTAGACCTTCAGCTTCTTGATCTGGGCGCGGCCGAGCGAGTTCTTCGGCAGCATGCCGCGGATCGCCTTCTCGACGGCGCGGACCGGGTTCTTCTCGAGGAGCTCGGCGTAGCCGACGGCCTTGAGGCCACCCGGGTAGCCGGAGTGGCGGTAGGCCTTCTTCTGCTCGAGCTTCTGGCCGGTGAGGGCCACCTTGCCGGCGTTGACGATGATGACGAAGTCGCCGGTGTCGACGTGGTTGGCGAAGATCGCCTTGTGCTTGCCGCGGAGGATCGAGGCGGCGTGGCTCGCGAGCCGGCCGAGCACGATGTCGGTGGCGTCGATGACGACCCAGTCGCGCTGGATCTCGTTCGCCTTCGGGGTGTAGGTGCGCGTCACAGTAGTGCTGCTTTCTGATCGAGTGAGGGGTTCGTGAATCCCGCTCCGGTGGGGGTTCTCCCGCGATGCGGGTGGAACGCTCCGGTGGAGGGCTCAACATCGGGTACCGGCGCAGTCGACGGCACCAAAGGGAAATCTTAGCCGACGACCCCGTCCACGTGCAATTCACGGCGCGCCCGCGTCTGCTCGGCGCGAGCGGCGAGCTCCTCGTCTGCCGGGTAACCGACCTCGGTGAGCGTGAGCCCCTTGGCGGGGAGGACCTTGAAGGCGCTCGTGCGCTCGCGGGCCGCCATGAGCGCCGCGGGCCCCGAGACGTCCAGGCGCCCCTCGCCCACCGCGAGGCACGCGCCGACGAGCGCCCGAACCATCGAATGGCAGAAGGCGTCGGCCTGGAGCGAGGCGACGAGCACGCCGTCGGCGTCGCGGCGCCAGCGGTACGACTGGAGCGTGCGGA
Source organism: Agromyces zhanjiangensis (assembly GCF_040496055.1). Classification (NCBI taxonomy): domain Bacteria; kingdom Bacillati; phylum Actinomycetota; class Actinomycetes; order Micrococcales; family Microbacteriaceae; genus Agromyces; species Agromyces zhanjiangensis. The sequence goes on from NZ_JBEPKB010000008.1 coordinate 49,049, forward strand.
TCGTCGTCGCCTCGTCTCGCGGCTTGCAGAACGCCGCGAAGTCGCCGAGGCCCAGGAGCGTCTGCGCCGCCACGTCCATCGAGTCGGCGTCGAGGGCGCGCGGATACCACACGGTCCGATGCCGCTGGAGCGGGTCGCGCTCCGCCCCGAGGTCGGCGATCCGGTACGCGTAGCGGCGCCAGACCGCCGAGAAGCGCGCGTCGAAGCCGTCGGGCGCCCGGCGCGCCGCGCGGACGACGAGGTCGTCGTCCGACGAACCCAGGATGCCGGTGAGCCTGCGGACCAGCACGGCGTACGGGTCGACGGCCCGGTCATCCGTCGCGTCGCCGCGCCTCGGGCGGGTGACCGCCTCGAACGCGTCGGATTCGACGTCGATGTGGGCCACCTGCCCCCTGGCGTGCACGCCCGCGTCGGTCCGGCCGGCCACCACCAGTCGCGGCGCTGCCCCCTCCCGGCGGAACAGGGTCGCCAGCGCCGCCTCGAGCACGCCCTGCACCGTGCGCAGCGCGGGTTGCCGGCTCCATCCGGCGAACCCCGTCCCCTGGTACGCGAGGTCCAGTCGGATCCGCAGCGTCATCCGTGTGCTCCCACGCAGGCAAGCCTACGGGTGTGCATCGCACGCATGCCGCGAATGCACGGAACCCCCGCAGCGAGCGCTGCGGGGGTTCCGGGTGCGTGGTGCGCGGGGCTACTTCGCCTCGGCCGCATCGGTCTCCTCGGCGGGGGCCTCGGCCGACTCCTCCGACGCCTCGGCGCCGGCGGCCTCGTCGACCGCGGCCTCGGCCTCGGTCACCTCGGCCTCGGGCGTCTCGACCGGAGCCTCCTCGGCGGGCGCCTCGTCGGCGGCCGCGGGCTTCGCGGCGCGCTGCTTCGGCTGGACCGGCTCGAGCACGAGCTCGATCACGGCCATGGGCGCGTTGTCGCCCTTGCGGTTGCCGATCTTGGTGATGCGGGTGTAGCCGCCCTCACGGTCGGCGACCTGGGGCGCGATGACCGCGAACAGCTCGTGCACGACCGACTTGTCGCCGATGACGGCGAGCACGCGGCGACGCGCGTGCAGGTCGCCGCGCTTGGCGAACGTGACCAGGCGCTCGGCGAACGGACGAAGGCGCTTCGCCTTGGTCTCGGTCGTGGTGATCCGCTTGTGCGTGAACAGCGCAGCGGCGAGGTTCGCGAGCAGCAGGCGCTCGTGCGCGGGTCCGCCTCCGAGGCGGGGGCCCTTCGTGGGCTTCGGCATGGTTCGTTATCTCCAGTGGTGTGGGGTTGGTGCGGCCCGTGGCCTGCTAGTTCTCGTCGTCGAAGCCCGTGTAGAAGTGGGCGCCGTCGAAGCCGGGGACCGAGTCCTTGAGCGAGAGGCCCATCTCGGTGAGCTTGTCCTTGACCTCATCCACCGACTTCTGGCCGAAGTTGCGGATGTTCATCAGCTGCGACTCCGACAGGGCCACGAGCTCGGACACCGTGTTGATGCCCTCGCGCTTGAGGCAGTTGTAGGAGCGGACCGACAGGTCGAGGTCCTCGATCGGGATCGACAGCTCGCTCGAGAGCACGGCGTCGACCGGCGCGGGGCCGATCTCGATGCCCTCGGCCGCGCTGTTGAGCTCACGGGCGAGGCCGAACAGCTCGACGAGCGTGCGACCGGCCGAGGCGATCGCGTCGCGCGGCGAGATCGCCGCCTTGGTCTCGACGTCGACCACGAGGCGGTCGAAGTCGGTGCGCTCACCGGCACGCGTGGCCTCGACGCGGTAGGTGACCTTCAGGACCGGCGAGTAGATCGAGTCGACCGGGATCTGGCCGGCCTCGGAGTACTCGTTGCGGTTCTGGCTGGCCGAGACGTACCCGCGGCCGCGCTCGATCGTGAGCTCGAGCTCGAACTTCGCCGAGTCGTTGAGCGTCGCGATGACCAGCTCGGGGTTGTGCACCTCGACACCCGCAGGGGCGGAGATGTCGGCGGCGGTGACCTCGCCCGAGCCCTGCTTGCGCAGGTAGGCCGTGATCGGCTCGTCGTGCTCGCTGGAGACGACCAGGTTCTTGATGTTGAGGATGATCTCGGTGACATCCTCCTTCACGCCCGGGACGGTCGAGAACTCGTGGAGCACGCCGTCGATGCGGATGCTCGTCACGGCGGCGCCGGGGATCGAGGAGAGGAGGGTGCGACGGAGCGAGTTCCCCAGGGTGTAACCGAAGCCCGGCTCGAGGGGCTCGATCACGAAACGCGAACGGAACTCCGAGATGTTCTCTTCGGTGAGCGTCGGACGCTGTGCGATCAGCACGGTGTGATTCCTTTCGGCAGGGTGTCCGCTATATGACACCTGCGAGTTCGAGGATCTTGAGTTGTTGAGAGAACGGTGGCCCGGTGGTCGAGTAGCGACCGGCGCAGCCGGGCGCGTATCGAGACCGTGCGATCTCGATACGGCCTGCGGCCTACTCGATCACCGGGGACGGAGAACTAGACGCGGCGACGCTTCGGCGGGCGGCAGCCGTTGTGCGCCTGCGGCGTCACGTCGTTGATGCTGCCGACCTCGAGGCCTGCGGCCTGGAGCGAGCGGATCGCGGTCTCGCGGCCCGAGCCGGGGCCCTTGACGAAGACGTCGACCTTCTTCATGCCGTGCTCCTGCGCCTGGCGGGCGGCCGACTCGGCGGCGAGCTGCGCGGCGAACGGGGTCGACTTGCGCGAGCCCTTGAAGCCGACGCCACCGGAGGAGGCCCAGCTGATCACGGCACCGGTCGTGTCGGTGATCGACACGATGGTGTTGTTGAACGTCGACTTGATGTGGGCCTGGCCCACGGCGATGTTCTTCTTTTCCTTCTTGCGCGGCTTGCGAGTAGCCGCCTTGGGTGCTGCCATTGTCGAAATCTCCTAGATCTTGGCGCGAGCGGTTACTTGCGGCCGGGCTTCTTCTTGCCGGCGACGGTGCGCTTCGGGCCCTTGCGGGTACGAGCGTTGGTCTTGGTGCGCTGACCACGGACCGGGAGGCCGCGGCGGTGGCGGAGACCCTCGTACGAGCCGATCTCGACCTTGCGGCGGATGTCGGCGGCGACCTCGCGGCGGAGGTCGCCCTCGACCTTGTAGGTCCCCTCGATGTGGTCGCGGAGTGCGACGAGCTGCTCGTCGCTGAGGTCCTTGACGCGGATGTTCCCGTCGATGCCGGTCGCGGTGAGCGTCTCCAGCGCGCGGGTACGGCCGACGCCGTAGATGTAGGTCAGTGCGATCTCCACGCGCTTCTCGCGCGGGATGTCGACTCCTGCCAGACGTGCCATGGTGGCTTCTCCTGTTGGATGTGTGGAGGTGTGGAGCACTTCCGGTGCCTCGGCCTCCGTCCGAGGGTGTCCCCCGCGCCCTGAGGGCGCGGGTTCATGGAAGTGCCGGTATGCAGTTGCGTCGGCGCGGGACTAGCCCTGGCGCTGCTTGTGGCGCGGGTTCTCGCAGATCACCATGACGCGGCCGTGGCGGCGGATGACCTTGCACTTGTCGCAGATGCGCTTGACGCTGGGGTTGACCTTCACAGTCGTTGTTCCTTTTTTCGCTGTCCTCGTACCCGCGGGGTGCCGCAGGTCGTTACTTTCCGACAGGCCCCTACTTGTAGCGGTAGACGATGCGGCCGCGGGTCAGGTCGTACGGGCTCAGCTCCACGATCACGCGGTCCTCGGGGAGGATGCGGATGTAGTGCTGGCGCATCTTTCCGGAGATGTGGGCGAGCACCTTGTGCCCGTTGGTCAGCTCCACCCGGAACATCGCGTTCGGGAGTGCCTCGATGACCGAGCCTTCGATCTCGATGACGCCGTCTTTCTTGGCCATAGCCTCACTATCGCTTGGAGTTTGGGTTGTCGGTCGTGCGATGATGATGCACGACCTCGGCAGGCCATCGGGCATGCCGAAGCGGGCGTGCAAAACACCAAGGGTCAACTATAGGCGAATCGGTCGGGATTCGCCAGTCGGGCCGCGTGTCAGCTTGCAGTCCGCCGCGCGACGACCTCGACGAGGCGATCGTGCAGCGGATGCCCCGGCTCGATCCCGCACACCTCGCGCACGAACGTCGCCGCGACATCCGTGCCCAGCCGCTCCTGCAGCTCGACGCTCTCGGGGTCGGCCGGCACGTCGAACCCGAGCGCCGCCTCGACGGCGGCGAGCAGCGCGTCGACCGGCAGTCCGCGCTCCGCGAGTTCGGCCGCCGGCGCGATGAAGCGCTCACGGCGCGAGAGCTTGCGCAGCGGCTGGCGCCCGACGCGCTCGACGGTGTCGGGCAGGCCCTCGTTGCGGAAGCGCCCCAGGATGACCTCGCGGTACTCGGCCATCTCCCCCGCGCCGAACCCGTGCTTGGCGACGATGAGGGCGGAGGTCTCGTGGAGCACCTGCTCGACGCGCTCGGCGACGGACGGGTCGGCGAGGGCCTCGGCGATGCGCGTGTGCCCGGCGAGGAAGCCGAAGTACGCCGTCGACGCGTGCCCAGTGTTCACGGTGAAGAGCTTCCGCTCGATGTACGGACCCAGTCGATCGACGAAGTGCGCGCCCGGGATCACGGGAGGCGCATCGCCGAACGGCGGCTCCTCGATCGCCCATTCCGAGAACGTCTCGACCGTCACGTCGAGACCGGCGCCCTCGGGCTGGCCGGGCACGATACGATCGACGGCCGTGTTCGCGAACACCGCACGGCGCTCCAGCGCCAGCCACTCGTCGGGCCCCGCCAGGTGCCGGGTCTCCTCGCGGAGGAGGCTCGTCGCGTCGATCGCGTTCTCGCACGCCATGACCGCGAGCGGGGGCGCATCGGGCGAGCGGTCGCGCAGCGCCTGCAGCACGTGCGGCGCGATGAAGCGGAGGATGTTCGGACCGACCGCCGTCGTGAGCACGTCGGCGTCGGCGAGCTCGGCGGCGAGCGCCGCGGCATCCGTCTGCGAGTTCACCGCGCGGTACCGGTCGACGACGAGGTCGCGCGCGCCGACGCCGACCTCGTGCACCGTGTAGTGGTCCGATTCCGCGAGGGCGTCGATGAGCTCGGCGTTCACGTCGGCGAAGACGACCTCGTAGCCGGCGTCGTGCAGCAACAGCCCGATGAAGCCGCGGCCGATGTTGCCGGCGCCGAAGTGGACGGCCTTCACGAGTCGTTCACCTCGGAGAGCAGTGCGACGAGCTCATCCGACGAGCCGGCCGCGAGGAGCTTTCCGACCTCGTCCTCGTCGGAGAAGATGATCGCGATCTTCGAGAGGATCTCGAGGTGCTCGTCGCCGATGCCCGCGATGCCGACCACGAATCGCGCCTCCTCGCCGCCCCAGTCGATGGGCTCGTCGTATCGGATGAAGGAGAGCGCCGAGCGGAGGATCTGGTCCTTCGCCTCGTTGGTGCCGTGCGGGATGGCGAGCCAGTTGCCCATGTACGTCGAGACGCTGCCCTCGCGCTCGAGCATGGAGTCGACGTACTCGGGGCGCACCGCGCCCGCCTCGACGAGGATCGCGCCCGCGGCGCGGATCGCCTCCTCGCGGCTCGCAGCGGCAGGGGCCAGGCGGACGTCGCCGGGCGACAGGATCTGGTCGGTCATGGAGTGCTCCTACTTCCTCATCGCGTCTTCGTGGTCGGGTCGGTCGGGCGTGTCCGGTCGGCGGCCGCGCGGGCCCGGGTGGCGGATGACGCGACCGCCCGAGCCGCGGCCGTCGCGTGATGCGGGGCCGCGACCCGGGCGTCGCGTCATCCGGTGGAGTTCGTCAGCGGACGCCCTCCGATTCCAGCAGGTTCACGATCTCGTCGTACTTCGGCGAGTTCATGAAGTTCTCGACGGAGACGTGGAGCGCACTCGGCGACTGGAGCTTCGCCCGCTCGGTCAGGTCCTGGTGCGTGATGACCAGGTCGACGTCGTCGCTCAGGTTGGCGATCGCCTTGTTGGTGACCGTCACGCTGTCGATTCCGGCCTTCTTGATCTTGTTGCGCAGGACCGTCGCGCCCATCGCGCTCGAGCCCATGCCCGCGTCGCACGCGAAGATGATCGAGTGGATCGGCTTGTGCTCGAACGCCGCCTGCTCGCCCTCGGCGATCAGGCCGGCACCGGCCGCGACGCCCTCGGCCTGCAGGCCGGAGAGCACGCTCGACTCCTTGCCCTTGTTCGCCTGCGTCTGCGCGATCGCCGCCGACAGGTCGCCGGCGTTCTCCTTCTCGAGGTCGCGCTTGCGGCTCGCCCGGAGGATGATCGCGGAGATCACGAACGACACCGTCGCGGCGAGGACCACCGAGAGGATGACGCCGACGTAGCTGTCCGACGCGGTCTGGATCAGCACCGCGAAGATGCTGCCCGGCGCTGCGGGGGCGCGCAGGCCGCTGGAGAACAGCACGTTCGTCGCGACGCCGGTCATGCCGCCCGCGATCGCGGCGATGATGAGCAGCGGCTTCATCAGCACGTACGGGAAGTAGATCTCGTGGATGCCACCCAGGAACTGGATGATGATCGCTCCCGGGGCGCTCGCACGGGCGAGGCCCACGCCGAAGATCGCGAACGCGAGCAGGATGCCGAGGCCGGGGCCGGGGTTCGCCTCGATGAGGAACAGGATCGACTTGCCGGTCTCCTCCGACTGCTGCACGCCGAGCGGCGTGAACACGCCGTGGTTGATGGCGTTGTTCAGGAACAGGACCTTGCCGGGCTCGACGAGGATCGACACGAGCGGCAGCAGGCCCGCGAGGACCAGCCAGTTGACCGCGGCCTCGAGGCCGTTGCTGACCGCGGTAACGGCCGGCGCGAACGCGTAGAAGCCGACGAGGGCGAGCAGCATGCCGACGATGCCGGCGGAGAAGTTGTTGACCAGCATCTCGAAGCCGGCCTTGATCTTGCCCTCCCACAGGCGGTCGATCTGCTTCATGACCCAGGCCGCGAGCGGGCCCATGATCATGGCGCCGATGAACATCGGGATGCCCGCGCCGACGATCACGCCGACGGTCGCGATGGTGCCGACGACACCGCCGCGGGTGTCGTAGACCATCCGGCCGCCCATGTTCGCGATGAGCAGCGGCAGCAGGTAGGTGATCATCGGACCGACGAGGCCGATGTTCTCCGTGCCGTCGGGACTCGGGAACCCGCCGATCTCGGGGATCGGGAAGGGCCCGACCTGGATGAACAGCGCGGTGATGAATCCCCAGGCGATGAATGCCGCGATGTTCGGCATGATCATGCCGCTGAGGAAGGTTCCGAAGCGCTGGACGGCGACTCGGGCTCCCCCGGGTCGCTTCGCCTCAGCTGACGTCGTCGTCATGATGCCTCCAGTGCTGGGTCACGGCACGGTCGTGCCGGTGGGGGTGGGTGCGGACTCGGCGGCCTGTTTCGCCGCCTGCTTCGCCTCGACCGCTCCCTCCGCGGCCAGGGCTGCCCGGGCGATGCGCTCGGCATCCTCCCGGGTGTACCGCGCGAGGGAGGCGCGGACGTCTGCGAGTGCCGACGGTGACATCGACAGGGTGGTGGCGCCGAGACCCACGAGCACCACGGCGAGGAGCGGGTCGGCCGCGGCCTCGCCGCAGATGCCCACCGGCTTGCCGAGGCGGCCGCCTGCGGCGCCGACCTCGGCGACCAGCCGCAGCACGGCCGGCGCCCACGGGTCCTGCAGGTTCGCGACCGTGCCGAGGAGCCGATCGGCGGCCATGGTGTACTGCGTCAGGTCGTTGGTGCCGATCGACGCGAAGTCGGCGACGCCGAGCACGCGATCGGCGATGAGCGCCGCGGACGGCGTCTCGACCATGACCCCGGCCGTCTTCAGGCCGAGTTCGCGGCAGAGGTCGGTGAAGTAGCGGGTCTCGTCGACGGTCGCGATCATCGGCGCCATGACCCAGAGGTCGGCGTCGGTCGCCGCATCCGCCGCGGCGAGGGCGGTCAGCTGCTCGCGCAGGATCACCTCGGCGTGCCGCAGGGCGCGGATGCCGCGGAGCCCGAGTGCCGGGTTCTCCTCCTCGGCGTCGTTGAGGAACGACAGCGGCTTGTCGGCTCCCGCGTCGAGCACGCGCACGACGACCTTCTTCCCGGGGAACGCCGACAGCATTCGCGTGTACTGGTCCTGCTGCTCGCGGACGCTCGGCGCGCGATCGGCGTCGAGGAAGAGGAACTCGGTGCGGAAGAGGCCCACGCCCTCGGCGCCGAGCTCGACCGCGTTCGCGGCGCCGTCGGCCGAGCCGAGGTTCGCCAGCAGTGGCACGGCCGTGCCGTCGGCGAGCGCGCCCGGCGTGATCGGCGCGGCGGCGCGCGCCGCGCGCTCGGCGATCCGCTCCTTGGCCGCCGCGACGGCGTCGGCGTCGGGCGACTGCACGACGACGTCGTTCTCGGCGTCGACGATCACGGTGTCGCCGTCGGCGAGGGCCGTGGCATCCGCCGTGCCGACCACCGCGACGATGGACTTCTCGCGGGCCAGGATCGCGGTGTGCGAGGTCGGGCCGCCGTCGATCGTGACGAGGCCGAGCACCTGCGTGAGGTCGAGCAGCGCCGTGTCGGCCGGCGCGAGGTCGCGGGCGACGAGCACGAACGGGTGTCCCGGGTTCGGCACGCCCGGCGCGGGCACCTTCAGCAGGTGCGCCACCACGCGCTGCGACACGTCGTCGAGGTCGGCGGCGCGTTCGCCCATGTAGCCGCCCATCGACGACAGCAGGTCGCGGAACGCGGCGAACGCCTCGAACACCGCGCGCTCGGCGGTCTTGCCGTCGGCGAGCCGCTTCACGACGTCGTCCATGAGGGTCGGGTCCTCGGCCATCATGGCCTGCGCCTCGAGCACGTCCTGCGCGGCGCCGCCGGCCTGGGCGCCCTTGCGCTGCAGGTCGTCCGCGACGACCGAGACCGACGCGCGGGCTCGCTCCTCCTCGCGGGCCGGGTCCAGGTGGCTCGGTCGATCCACCGGTTCCGGCAGTCGCTCGGACATCCGTACGACCGGTCCGACGGCCACGCCCTGGCCGATGCCGGTGCCTCTGAACTCCATCATTCGCCCTCCCGATTCGGTTCGATCGAGGACGGACGCTGCAGGCTACTCGTCGTGATCGGTGCTGAGCAGCTCGACGAGCTCGTCGAGCACGCGCTGCTCGTCGCCGCCGTCGACGGCCACGGTGACCTCGTCGCCGTGGTCGATGCCCTGCGCGATGACGGCGAGGATGCTCGCCGCATTGACCGGAGCGCCGCCCGCCTTCGCGATGGTGACACTCGATCCCGACCCTGCAGCGGCCTGCGTGAAGAGCTTGGCCGGCCTGGCGTGCAGTCCGTGGCTCGATCCGACTCGAACAGTGCGCTCCACCATGTCTCCGGCCTCCGTCGCTGGTGTCCGTTCCCGTCATCACCATAGACCCGTGCGGTCGCGCAGGGAACGGGGTTGCGCGGCGTGGGCGTGTTCATGCTCGGGCTCCGATGATCGCGATCGCGAGATCGAGGGCGGCGTCCCCGTCGAGCGCCCGGGTCTCGTCGGGCAGCACCGCGACCGGCACGGATGCCGCGATCGCGAGCTGCTCGAGCGAACCGAGTCGCGGCACGAGGTGCACGCCCACGAGCAGCGCGTCCGCGCCCTCGAGCGCGTCGGGGAGCGTCTGCTCGCCCGCCGCGCGGACGTCGGCCGCGATGCCCCGCGCCTCTGCCGCACGGCGGATGCGCAGCGCGGCGAACGTACTCGACGCTCCCGCTCCGCACACCACGACGATCCGCATCGTCGGCCTCCTCGCCGAGCCTGGCCCGGTCCTCTTCGATCGGTCACGGCGGATGCCGCGAACACCCCGAGTCTGCTCGCGCAGCGGCCCGGGCCGCCAACAGATCCGCTTCCGCACCCCCGGAAGATGCGTCGCAACCGCTCCCCCGTCCATCCGGCAGGTGGTTGACTGGGCTGCACCCGCCCGACGGACGTGCGCGTCGCGGTGGCGAGGATCGGAGCTGCCTGAGGTGTCGGAGAACTGGGAGCGTCTCGTCGAGGCCCTCGCGGACGACGACGCCGCGGTGACGGCCTCGCGCCTCGCCGACCGCCTCGGGGTCTCCGACCGGACGGTCCGCTCGTACGCCGCTCAGGCGAACCGCACGGGCGAGGTGGTGGTCGAGTCCGGCCCCGACGGCTACCGACTCGACCGGGCCGCGTGGGCGCGCGTGCTGCACGCGCGCTCCGTGGTCGCGGACGACGCCACTCCCGACGGACGGCGCGCCCGCCTCATCCGCGACCTCGTCGACGCCCGCGACGGGCTCGACGTGCACGAGGTGGCCTCGGGGGCGCACGTGAGCGAGTCCACGGTCGAGGCGGACCTCGGGCGGGTCCGCGCCCGCCTCCAGGGCACCGGCCTGGCACTCGAGCGGGAGGGCACCCTGGTGCGGCTCGTCGGCCCTGAGACCGCCATGCGTCGGCTCCTCGGGTCGCTCGTCCGCGAGGAGGGACGACGCGGCATCCGGGACCTGTCGTCGCTCCGCGCCGGCTTCCCGCCGATGGACGGCTTCCGCTCGTCGCTCGTCGCGGCGCTCCGGACGGCCGGGTACGCGCTCAACGAGTACGCGCTCGACGACGTGCTGCTGCACGTCGCGATCGCGCTCGATCGGGTGGGGCGCGATCGCGTGCTCGCCGCGACGGACGAGGCCGACCCATCCGCTCGGCCGTCCGGGCCCCCCTCCACCCCGTCGGTCGGAACGGCCGACGGACGGGGCGGCGATGCCACGCTCTCCGAGCTCGTCGACCGGCTCGTGCGCGCCGAGTTCGACGTGCACCTGCCGGACGCCGAACTCGACCACCTCGCGCGCCTCATCGGCACTCGCGTCGCGACGTCGCAGCACGGCCCGGCCCGCGAGGCCGTGGTGCGGGACATCGTGGGTCGCATCTCCCGGGAGTGGCTCGTCGAGCTCGGGGACGACCGCTTCATCGAGCGCCTGGCCCTGCACGTCGAGAACCTCGCTGCGCGTGCCGCCGAGCAGAGCTACTCGCGCAACCCCCTCACCTCCTCCATCAAGTCCTCGTATCCACTGATCTACGACCTCGCGGTCCACCTCGCGAGCGAACTCGCGCGCCTCGAGGGCATCTCGGCCAACGACGACGAGATCGCCTACCTCGCGATGCACATCGGCGCGCAGCTCGAGCGCACGCGGTCGCGGGGCGACGTGGTGCGCATCGTGGTCGACGTCCCCGAGTACCACGACGCCCGCACGCTGCTCGTCGACCGGTTGCGGGGCGCACTCGGCGACGAGGCGGATCTCGTCGAGGGCGACCCGGAGGAAGCGGACCTCGTGGTCGCCGTGCTCCCGCCCGAGTCTCCGCTGCCGGCGGTCGTCACGGTCGCACCGTTCCCCACCGCCGAGGACGTCGACCGCGTCCGTGCGGAGGTCGCCCGGCTGCGCCGGGGGCGCCGTCGTGCGCGGCTCGCGTCGACGCTGTCGCACTCGATCGGACCCGACCTGTTCGTGCGCGGCGTGGGCGGCCGGGATCGCGAATCGGTGATCCGGCTGCTCGGCGAGCGGCTCATCGAGGCAGGGGTCATCGACGACGCGTACGTCGAGGGCGCGCTCGAGCGCGAGCGCATGTCCTCGACGGCGTTCACCGACCTGCTCGCGGTACCGCACGCCATGACCATGACCGCGTCGCGCAGCGCGATCGCCATCGCGATCGACGAACGGGCGATCGAGTGGGGCGACGCCAACGTGCACGTCGTCGCGCTCATCGCGTTCGCCGAGGACGGCCGCGCCGAGTTCCAGTCCGTGTTCGACCAGTTCGTCGAGGCCTTCTCCGAGCCCGAGAACGTGCGCCGCCTCGTCCGCGGCGCGACGGACTACCCGGGCCTGCTCGCCGAGCTCTCGGGCCTCATGTCCTCGTGACGGGTGCCGTGCCGCGGGTGACGGATGCCGCGCCGCGCCGCATCACGCGATCGGCACGGGTCGCACGCCGAACGGTGCGAGTGACTCCGCACCGCCGTCCGGCGCGGTGAGGACCCAGATCCCGTCGGCGTGCACGGCCACGCTGTGCTCCACGTGGGCGCCGTCGCCACCGTCGGCGGTCGCGACGGTCCACCCGTCGTCGCGGACGAACGTCGCCGGGCCCCCCGAGGTGATCATCGGCTCGATCGCGACCACGAGGCCCGGACGCACGCGCGGGCCGCGGCCGCGCACCGAGTGGTTGTAGACCGACGGGTCCTCGTGCATCGACAAGCCGATGCCGTGGCCGCCGTAGCCCTCGAGGATCCCGAAGTCGCCCGACGCCTCGATCGAGGCCTCGATCGCCTCGCCCACCTCGTTCAGGTGCCGGGCCGAGGCGAGCGCGGCGATGCCCGCCCAGAGCGACCGGTCGGCCGCGGCGGCGAGCTGCTCGCGGGCGAGCACCAGGTCGGGGCGGGTGGGATCGGGAAGGACGACGGTGAACGCGGCGTCGCCGTTCCATCCGTCGATCTCGGCGCCGCCGTCGACCGACACGATATCGCCGGGACGGAACGGCCGGTCGCCCGGGATGCCGTGCACCACGTCGTCATCGACCGACACGCAGAGCGCGTGCCGGTAGCCGGGGACGAGGCGGAAGTTCGAGCGGCCGCCGTGCGCGAGGATGACCGCGTCGGCGGCGGCATCGAGGTCGAGCGGGGTCGCCCCGACCACGAGCCGCTCGCGGGCCGCAGCGAGCAGGGCCGCGGTCGCCTCGCCGGCGGGCACCATCGCGCGGAGCTCGGCCGGCGTCTTGAGCTTCAGTCGGCCGAACACCTCGCGGCCCGGCTACGCGACGCCGGCGCTGTGACGGGCCGCGCCGTCGCCGTCGGCCTGCAGGCCGCGCTCGGCGAGCGCCGCGAAGATCCGCGCCGTGACCTCGTCGAGCGTGCCGACGCCGTCGATGTGGACGACGAGGTCGTGCTCGCGGTACACGTCGAGGATCGGCGCCGTCTCGCGCTCGTAGATCGCGAGGCGGTTCGCGATGACCTCTTCGGTGTCATCCGTGCGCCCCTGGTCGATCGCACGCTGGCGGAGCCGGGTGATCGACTCCTCGCGCGGGACCACGAGTTCGATGACCGCGTCGAGCGACTCGCCGCGACCCGACAGGAACGCCTCGAGGTCGTCGACCTGGCCGCGGTTGCGCGGGTACCCGTCGAGGAGGAAGCCGCTCGCGGCATCCGGCTGCTCGAGGCGGTCGCGGACCAGTTCGCTCGTCAGCTCGTCGGGCACGAGGTCGCCGGCCTCGATGATGGCCTGGACGCGCTTGCCGAGCTCGGTGCCGCCCTTCACGTTCTCGCGGAAGATGTCGCCCGTGGCGACCTGCGGGACACCGAACGCCTCGGCGACGAGCACGCCCTGCGTGCCCTTGCCGGAGCCCTGCGGGCCGACGATGAGGAATCGGGCGGAGGCGGTCTGCGTCATCGGAGGAGTCCTTCGTAGTGGCGCTGCTGGAGCTGGGCGTCGATCTGCTTCACGGTCTCGAGGCCGACGCCGACGATGATGAGGATCGACGCGCCGCCGAACGGGAAGTTCTGGTTCGCACCGAACCATGAGAACGCGACGAGCGGCAGCAGAGCGATGAGGCCGAGGTAGATCGAGCCCGGGAGCGTGATGCGCGTGAGCACGTAGTCGAGGTACTCGGCGGTCGGGCGACCCGCGCGGATGCCGGGGATGAAGCCGCCGTACTTCTTCATGTTCTCCGCGACCTCGTCGGGGTTGAACGTGATCGCGACGTAGAAGTACGTGAACCCGACGATGAGCAGGAAGTACAGGAGCATGTAGAGCGGGTGGTCGCCCTGCGTCAGGTAGTTCGTGATCCACACGACCCACGCCTGCGGCTCCTCGCCGGCGGCAGGCTGGTTGAACTGCGCGATGAGCGCGGGGAGGTACAGCAGCGACGACGCGAAGATGACGGGCACGACGCCGGCCATGTTCACCTTGATCGGGATGTACGTGTTGTTGCCGCCGTAGGTGCGGCGTCCGACCATCCGCTTGGCGTACTGCACCGGCACGCGCCGCTGCGACTGCTCGACGAAGACGACCGCCACGACGACGAGGAGGCCGATTCCGAGCACGAGTGCGAACACGTCCCAGCCGCGCGCGACGCCGATCGCCCAGAGCGACGTCGGGAAGGTCGCGGCGATCGAGGTGAAGATGAGCAGCGACATGCCGTTGCCGACGCCGCGCTCGGTGACGAGCTCGCCCATCCACATGATGAGGCCGGTGCCGGCGGTCATCGTGACGACCATGAGCAGGATCGCGTACCAGGCGTCGTTCGTGATGAGCTGCGAGCACGCGGGGTCGGAGTTCGCCGGGAAGAGCGCGCCCGAGCGGGCGACCGTGATGAGCGTGGTCGACTGGAGGACGCCGAGCGCGATCGTGAGGTAGCGCGTGTACTGCGTGAGGCGGGCCTGGCCGGACTGCCCTTCCTTGTACAGGGTCTCGAAGTGGGGGATGACCACGCGCAGCAGCTGGACGATGATCGACGCCGTGATGTAGGGCATGATGCCCAGCGCGAAGATCGACAGCTGGAGGAGCGCGCCGCCGGAGAAGAGGTTGACGAGCTCGTAGAGGCCGGAGGCACCCTGGTTCGCCGCCAGGCACTGCTGGACGTTGCCGAAGTCCACGAACGGCGCCGGGATGAACGAGCCGAGGCGGAACAGGGCGATGATGCCCAGCGTGAAACCGATCTTCCGGCGAAGGTCGGGGGTGCGGAAGATCCGCCCGATGGCGTTGAACACTCGTCCTCCTGTTACTGACGCCGCAGTCAGTATGAATGCGGCTCGAGCCTGTCGAGACCCCCGTGAATCATACGCGAGGTCCCGACAGGCTCGAATTCCGTGTGTGGTGCAGCGGCCTTACTTGACCGAACCGCCGGCGGCGACGATCTTCTGCTCGGCGGAGCCGGAGACCTTGTCGACCTCGACGTTGAGCTTCACCTGGATGTCGCCGTTGCCGAGCACCTTGACGCGCTCGTTCTTGCGGACGGCACCCTTCGCCACCAGGTCGGCGACGGTGACGTCGCCGCCCTTCGGGTAGAGCTCGGCGAGCTTCTCGAGGTTGACCACCTGGTACTCGACGCGGAACGGGTTCTTGAAGCCGCGGAGCTTCGGCGCACGCATGTGGTACGGAAGCTGGCCGCCCTCGAAGCCGGGGCGCACGGTGTTGCGGGCCTTGGTGCCCTTCGTGCCGCGACCGGCGGTCTTGCCCTTCGAACCCTCACCGCGTCCGACGCGGGTCTTGTCCTTCTTGGCACCCGGAGCCGGGCGCAGGTGGTGCACCTTGAGGACCGGCTCGCGCACGACGTCCTCGGACTCCTTCTTGGCCGGGGCCTTCTTCGCCGGAGCCTTCTTCGCGGGAGCCTTCTCGGCCTTCGCGTCGTCCGACTTGGCGGCGGCGGCCTTGGCCGGGGCCTTCTTCTCGGCAGCCGGCTTGGCGGCGGCCTTCTTCGCGGGAGCCTTCTTCGGGGTCTCCTCGGCGGCGACGTCCTTCTTCTCGTCAGCCATTAGTCGATCTCCTCAACCTTCACGAGGTGAGCGACCGTGTTCACGTAGCCGCGCACCTGGGGGGTGTCCTCGCGAACGACGCTCTGGCCGATCTTCTTGAGACCGAGGCTGCGCAGCGTGTCGCGCTGGTTCTGCTTCTCGCTCACCTTGGACTTGATCTGGGTCACCTTGAGCTGCTTGGCCATCAGGCACCTGCCTTCGCTGCTGCGGCGGCCTCGGCCGCCTGGGCCTCGGCACGCAGCAGGCGGGCCGGCACGACCTCGTCGTAGTCGAGGCCACGACGTGCGGCGACGGCGCGCGGCTCCTCGAGCTGCTTCAGCGCCTCGACCGTGGCGTGCACGATGTTGATGGTGTTCGACGAGCCGAGCGACTTGCTCAGGACGTCGTGGATGCCGGCGCACTCGAGCACGGCGCGGACCGGACCACCGGCGATGACACCGGTACCGGGGCCGGCCGGGCGCAGGAGCACGACACCGGCGGCCGCCTCGCCCTGGACGGGGTGCGGGATCGACGAGCCGACGCGGGGGACGCGGAAGAAGTTCTTCTTCGCCTCCTCGACGCCCTTCGAGATCGCGGTCGGCACCTCGCGCGCCTTGCCGTAGCCGACGCCGACGAGACCGTTGCCGTCACCCACGACGACGAGCGCCGTGAAGCTGAAGCGACGGCCGCCCTTGACGACCTTCGACACGCGGTTGATGGTGACGACGCGCTCGAGGAACTGGCTCTTCTCGGCGTCGCGCTCGCGACGGTCGCGGCCCTGGCCGCGGTCGCGGCCGCCACGGCGGCCCTCGCGCTCGTTGCGCGGCGGCTCCGAGGAAGCTGCCGTCTCGACGGGTGCCTCTGCGGCCACGTCGGTCTCCTTCACAGTGTTCTCGCTCACAGGCTCAGTCCTGCCTCTCGCGCTCCGTCGGCGATCGCGGCGACGCGACCGGCGTACTTGTTGCCGCCGCGGTCGAACACAACCGCGTCGACGCCGGCCTGCTTCGCGCGCTCGGCGACGAGCTCGCCGACCTTCTTCGCCTTGGCGGTCTTGTCACCCTCGAACGCACGGAGGTCGGCCTCCATGGTCGAGGCGGATGCCACGGTGTGGCCCTTGCTGTCGTCGACGACCTGCACGAAGACGTGGCGGGCCGAACGCGTCACCACGAGACGGGGACGCAGCTCGGTGCCGACGATCTTCTTGCGAAGCCGGGTGTGGCGGCGCGAACGCGCAGCCGACTTGCTCTTGACGGCCATGATTACTTACCAGCCTTTCCGGCCTTGCGACGCACGACCTCGCCGGCGTAGCGGATGCCCTTGCCCTTGTAGGGCTCGGGCTTCTTGATCTTGCGGATGTTGGCGGCGGTCTCACCGACGGCCTGCTTCGAGATGCCCGAGACGGTGATCTTGTTGTTGCCCTCGACCGTCAGCGTGATGCCGGCGGGCGGCTCGACGGTCACCGGGTGCGAGAAGCCGAGCGCGAACTCGACCGAGCTGCCCTTCTGCGCGACGCGGTACCCGGTGCCGACGATCTCGAGGCCCTTGGAGTAGCCCTGGGTGACGCCGATGATGTCGTTGGCGATGAGGCTGCGGGTGAGGCCGTGCAGCGAGCGCGACTCGCGCTCGTCGTCGGGGCGGGTGACGAGGACCTGGTTGTCCTCGACCTTGACCTCGATGGGCTGAGCGACGGTGAGTGCGAGCTCGCCCTTCGGGCCCTTCACGGTGACGGCGCGGCCGTCGACCTTGACGTCGACACCGGCGGGGATGTCGATGGGAAGTCGTCCGATTCGTGACATGGAACTACCACACGTAGGCGAGGACTTCCCCACCCACGCCCTTCTTCTCGGCCTGGCGGTCCGTCAGCAGACCGCTGGAAGTGGACAGGATCGCGACGCCGAGGCCGCCGAGCACCTTGGGGATCTCGGTCGACTTCGCGTAGACGCGGAGGCCGGGCTTGGACACCCGCTTGATGCCCGCGATCGAACGCTCGCGGTTGGGGCCGAACTTGAGCTGCAGCGTGAGCGTCTTGCCCACGCGCGCGTCGGCGACCTCGAAGCCCGAGATGTAGCCCTCGGACTTGAGGATCTCGGCGATGTGCCCCTTGAGCTTGGAGTGCGGCATCGACACGGTGTCGTGGTGCGCGGAGTTGGCGTTGCGCAGGCGCGTCAGCATGTCAGCGACCGGGTCGGTCATCGTCATGACAATGGTTCCTTACGTTCACCAGGTTTCAGGACCCGTTACACGGGGACTGACCTGTGGTGGTGGCGGATCGCGGTTGCGAACCGCCGCATGCCGGTGCCGGCGGGGCCTCGGATGGCTCCGAGACCCGCCGGCGCTGGCACAAACTCGTAGAGTCTACTACGAACTACTGGGCGGACTCGTTCGACTTGAACGGGAAGCCGAGCGCCTTGAGCAGCGCGCGACCCTCGTCGTCGGTCTTGGCGGTGGTCACCACGGTGATGTCCATGCCGCGGACGCGGTCGATCTTGTCCTGGTCGATCTCGTGGAACACCGACTGCTCCGTGAGGCCGAACGTGTAGTTGCCGGTGCCGTCGAACTGCTGGTCCGAGAGGCCGCGGAAGTCGCGGATTCGGGGCAGTGCGAGCGAGAGCAGGCGGTCGAGGAACTCCCACATGCGGTCGCCGCGCAGCGTGACGTGCGCGCCGATCGGCTGGCCCTCGCGGAGCTTGAACTGCGCGATGGACTTGCGGGCCTTGGTGACCTGCGGCTTCTGGCCGGTGATCTTGGTGAGGTCGGCGATGGCGCCGTCGATGACCTTGCCATCGCGCGCGGCCTCGCCGACACCCATGTTGACGACGATCTTCGTCAGGCCCGGGACCTGGTGCGGGTTGGTGTACCCGTTCGCCTCGGTCAGGGCCGCGGTGATGTCGGCCTTGTACTTCTGCTTGAGGCGCGGCTGGATCTTGCCAGCCGGCGCGGCAGTCGCGGTGTCAGTCATTACAGGTCCTTACCTGACTTCTTGGCGTAGCGGACGCGGACCGTCTTCTCGACGCCGTCCTTGGTGACCGTCTCGGTGCGGAAGCCGACGCGGGTCGGCTTCTTGCTCTCCGGGTCGACGATCGCGACGTTCGACACGTGGATCGGGGCCTCGTGGGTCTCGATGCCGCCGGTCTTGGAGCCGCGCTGGGTCTGGCCGACGCGCACGTGCTTGGTGACGTAGTTCACGCCCTCGACCACGACGCGGTTCTGGTCGACCAGGACCTCGATGACGCGACCCTGCTTGCCGCGGTCGCCGCCGCGGGCCTGGCTGCGGCCCGAGATGACCTCGACGAGGTCGCCCTTCTTGATCTTGGCCATGGTTACAGCACCTCCGGCGCCAGCGAGATGATCTTCATGAAGCGCTTGTCGCGCAGCTCCCGGCCGACCGGCCCGAAGATGCGGGTGCCACGGGGGTCACCGTCGTTCTTGAGGATCACCGCGGCGTTCTCGTCGAACTTGATGTAGGAGCCGTCGGGACGACGGGTCTCCTTCACGGTGCGGACGACGACGGCCTTGACCACGTCGCCCTTCTTCACGTTGCCGCCCGGGATCGCGTCCTTGACGGTGGCGACGATGATGTCGCCCAGGCCCGCGTAGCGGCGGCTGGAACCGCCGAGCACGCGGATGGTGAGCAGCTCCTTGGCGCCCGTGTTGTCGGCGACCTTGAGCCGGGATTCCTGCTGAATCACTTCGTACTCCTTCTGGGAAGCAAGCCCGGGGGCTTACTTGGCCTTCTCGACGATCTCGACCAGGCGCCAGCGCTTGGTGGCGCTGAGCGGGCGGGTCTCGGAGATCACGACGAGGTCGCCGATGCCGGCGGTGTTCTGCTCGTCGTGCGCCTTGACCTTCGACGTACGGCGCATGACCTTGCCGTACAGCGGGTGCTTCACGCGGTCCTCGACCTCGACGACGATGGTCTTGTCCATCTTGTCGCTGACGACGTAGCCGCGACGGACCTTGCGGTAACCGCGGACGAGCTCGGCCGTCTCGGCGACCTCGGCCGCAGCCTTCTTGGTCTCAGCCATGATCAGGCCTCCTTCGTCTCGGCCTCGGCGTCGGCGGATGCCTCGGCCTTGGCCTTCTTCGTCTTCTTCGCGGGCGCTGCGGGCGCCTCGACCGGCGCGGGCGTGGCACGGATGCCGAGCTCGCGCTCACGGATGACCGTGTAGATGCGGGCGATGTCGCGCTTGACGGCCTTCAGGCGGCCGTGGCTCTCGAGCTGGCCGGTGGCCGACTGGAAGCGGAGGTTGAACAGCTCCTCCTTGGCCTTCTTCAGCTCGTCGACGAGACGCTCGTCCTCGAAGGTGTCGAGCTCGGTCACAGCGAGCTCCTTGGAACCGACGGCCATTATGCGTCGCCCTCCTCGCGCTTGATGATGCGTGCCTTGAGGGGCAGCTTGTGGATTGCACGGGTCATGGCCTCGCGAGCGAGTTCCTCGGAGACGCCCGAGACCTCGAAGAGGACTCGACCCGGCTTGACGTTGGCGACCCACCACTCGGGCGAACCCTTACCGGAACCCATGCGGGTCTCGGCGGGCTTCTTCGTGAGCGGACGGTCGGGGTAGATGTTGATCCACACCTTGCCGCCGCGCTTGATGTGACGCGTCATGGCGATACGAGCGGACTCGATCTGACGGTTCGTCACGTACGCGGGGCTCAGGGCCTGGATGCCGTACTCGCCGAAGGAGACCTTCGTGCCGCCGGTGGCCTGGCCCGAACGGCCGGGGTGGTGCTGCTTGCGGTACTTGACTCGACGGGGAATCAACATGGTTATGCCTCAACTCCTGCTGCGGCCGTCTCCTGGGCGCGGGGCGCGCGGCGACGGTCGTTACGGTCACGCGACGGCTTCTGGGCGGCCTGCTCGCGAGCGAGCTCCTTGTTGGTGATGTCGCCCTTGTAGATCCAGACCTTGACGCCGATGCGGCCGAACGTGGTCTTGGCCTCGTAGAAGCCGTAGTCGATGTTCGCGCGGAGCGTGTGCAGCGGCACCCGACCCTCGCGGTAGAACTCCGAGCGGCTCATCTCGGCGCCGCCGAGGCGGCCCGAGACCTGGATGCGGACGCCCTTGGCGCCGGCGCGCTGCGCGCCCTGCAGGCCCTTGCGCATCGCGCGGCGGAAGGCCACGCGGGCGGAGAGCTGCTCGGCGATGCCCTGCGCGACGAGCTGGGCGTCGGCCTCGGGGTTCTTCACCTCGAGGATGTTGAGCTGGATCTGCTTGCCGGTGAGCTTCTCGAGGTCGGCGCGGATGCGCTCGGCCTCGGCGCCGCGGCGGCCGATCACGATACCCGGGCGGGCGGTGTGGATGTCCACACGGACCCGGTCGCGGGTGCGCTCGATCTCGATGCGGCTCACGCCGGCACGGTCGAGCGACGTCTGGAGCAGGCGACGGATCTTGACGTCCTCGGCGAGGTAGTCGGCGTAGCGCTGTCCGGGCTTCGTCGAGTCGGAGAACCACCGCGACACGTGGTCGGTGGTGATGCCCAGACGGAAGCCGTACGGGTTGACCTTCTGACCCATTACTTCGTACCCTCCTCGGGCGTGCCGAGCACGATGGTGATGTGGCTCGTGCGCTTGTTGATGCGGAAGGCACGACCCTGCGCGCGCGGCTGGAAACGCTTGAGGGTGGTGCCCTCGTCGACGTACGCCGTCTTCACGTAGAGGTCCTGCTCGTCCAGGTAGGTGTTCGTGGCATCGGCCTTGACGCGAGCGTTCGCGATGGCCGAGGCGACGAGCTTGTAGACCGGCTCGCTCGCACCCTGCGGGGCGAACTTCAGGATGGCCAGGGCCTCCTGTGCCTGCTTGCCGCGGATCAGGTTGACGACGCGGCGGGCCTTCATGGGGGTCACGCGGATGTGACGCACGCGGGCGATCGACTCCACCATTTCTCTCCTCCTTCACGCCACCGCGTCAGCGGCGGCGGCCCTTCTTGTCGTCCTTCACGTGTCCACGGAAGGTGCGGGTGGGCGCGAACTCGCCGAGCTTGTGGCCCACCATGGTCTCGGTGACGAACACCGGGATATGCTTGCGGCCGTCGTGCACGGCGATCGTGTGGCCGAGCATGGCCGGGACGATCATCGAGCGACGCGACCACGTCTTGATGACGTTCTTGGAACCCGCTTCGTTCTGCGAGGCGACCTTGCGAAGCAGGTGCTCGTCGACGAAGGGGCCCTTCTTGAGGCTGCGAGGCATCTTCTCTTACTCCTACTTGCGCTTCTTGCCGACGGTGCGACGACGGACGATGAGCTTGTCGCTCTCCTTGTTGGGGCGACGGGTGCGTCCCTCGGGCTGACCCCACGGGCTCACCGGGTGGCGACCACCGGAGGTCTTGCCCTCGCCACCACCGTGCGGGTGGTCGATCGGGTTCATCGCGACACCGCGGACGGTCGGGCGCACGCCCTTCCAGCGCTTGCGGCCGGCCTTGCCCCAGTTGATGTTCGACTGCTCGGCGTTGCCGACCTCGCCGACGGTCGCGCGGCAGCGCGCGTCGACGTTGCGGATCTCGCCCGACGGCAGGCGGAGCTGCGCGTAGGGGCCGTCCTTCGCGACCAGGCGCACCGAGGCGCCGGCCGAACGGGCCATCTTCGCGCCGCCGCCGGGGCGGAGCTCGATGGCGTGGATGACCGTACCGGTCGGGATGTTGCGCAGCGGCAGGTTGTTGCCGGGCTTGATGTCGGCGGCCGGGCCCGACTCCACGAGGTCACCCTGCGACAGCTTGGCCGGGGCCAGGATGTAGCGCTTGGTGCCGTCGGCGAAGTGCAGCAGCGCGATGCGCGCGGTGCGGTTCGGGTCGTACTCGATGTGCGCGACCTTGGCGGGCACGCCGTCCTTGTCGTTGCGACGGAAGTCGATGACGCGGTACTGGCGCTTGTGGCCACCACCGATGTGACGCGTCGTGATCCGGCCCTGGTTGTTGCGGCCACCGGTCTTCGAGAGCGGCTTGAGCAGCGACTTCTCGGGCGTCGAGCGCGTGATCTCGGCGAAGTCGGCGACCGACGAACCGCGACGACCCGGGGTCGTGGGCTTGTACTTGCGAATAGCCATAGTGAGGTTCCTCTGCTCCTTAGCCGACGTTCGTGAAGATGTCGATCGAGCCGGACTTGAGGGTGACGATCGCGCGCTTGGTGTCCTTGCGCTTGCCCATGCCGAAGCGGGTGCGACGCGTCTTGCCCTGACGGTTGAGGGTGTTGATCGAGGCGACCTGGACGTTGAAGATCTTCTCGATGGCGAGCTTGATCTCGGTCTTGTTCGAGCGGGGGTCCACGATGAACGTGTACTTGCCCTCGTCGATCAGGTTGTAGCTCTTCTCCGAGACCACCGGCGCGATGATGATGTCGCGGGGGTCCTTGTTGTGCGCGGCGCTCATGCGGAGACCTCTTCCTTCTTCGCCTGCTTCGCGGCGACGAACGCCTCGAGCGCGGCCTTGCTGAAGACGATGTCGTCGGAGACGAGCACGTCGTAGGCGTTCAGCTGGTCGACCGGCAGGACGTGCACGGTCGGGATGTTGCGGACCGCACGCTCCGAGAGCTCCTCGTCGCGGGTGAGCACGACGAGCTGGTGCTTCGACGGCGCGACCGAGGCGAGGAGCGCGACGGCGTCCTTCGTCTTCGGGGCCTCGCCGTTGGCGAGCGACTCGACCGCGTGGATGCGGCCGCCGCGAGCGCGGTCGGAGAGCGCGCCGAGCAGGGCTGCGGCGATCATCTTCTTGGGGGTGCGCTGCGAGTAGTCACGCGGCTGCGGGCCGTGGACGACGCCACCGCCGGTCATGTGCGGCGCGCGGATCGAGCCCTGGCGGGCGCGGCCCGTGCCCTTCTGCTTGAAGGGCTTGCGGCCGGCGCCGGAGACCTCGCCGCGGGTCTTGGTCTTGTGCGTGCCCTGGCGCGCGGCGGCGAGCTGGGCGACGACGACCTGGTGGATCAGCGGGACGTTGGTCTGCACGTCGAAGAGCTCGGCGGGCAGCTCGATCGAGCCGGACTTCTTGCCGGTGACGTCGAGGACGTCGATGGTGTTGGCGGTAGCCATGGACTACGCCCCCTTCACAGCGTTGCGGACGAACACGAGACGACCGCGAGCACCGGGAACCGCGCCCTTGACGAGCAGCAGGCCCTTCTCGGCGTCGACGGCGTGCACGCGGAGGTTCAGGACGGTGACGCGCTCGCCACCCATGCGGCCGGCCATGCGCATGCCCTTGAAGACACGGCTCGGGGTCGACGAGGCGCCGATCGAACCGGGCTTGCGGTGGTTGCGGTGGGCACCGTGCGACGCGGAGACGCCCGCGAAGTTGTGGCGCTTCATGACACCGGCGAAGCCCTTGCCCTTCGACGTGCCGACGACGTCGACCAGCTGGCCGGCCTCGAAGGTGCCGTCGACGGTGAGCTCCTGGCCGAGCGCGTAGTCCGCGGCGTCGGCGGTGCGCACCTCGGTCACGTGGCGGCGCGGCGTGACGCCGGCGGCCTCGAAGTGACCGGTGAGGGGCTTGGTGACCTTGCGGGGGTCGACGGCGCCTGCGGCGATCTGGACGGCCGCGTAGCCGTCGCGCTCCTGCGTGCGGAGCTGGGTGACCACGTTGGGGGCGATCTCGATGACGGTGACCGGGATGAGCTTGTTGTTCTCGTCCCACACCTGGGTCATGCCGAGCTTCGTGCCGAGCAGGCCCTTCACGTTCTTTGCAGTGGTGGACATGTCGTACCTCAGAGCTTGATCTCGATGTTGACGTCGGCCGGAAGGTCGAGACGCATGAGCGAGTCGACGGCCTTGGGCGTCGGGTCCACGATGTCGATCAGGCGCTTGTGGGTGCGCATCTCGAAGTGCTCGCGGCTGTCCTTGTACTTGTGGGGCGAGCGGATGACGCACACCACGTTCTTCTCGGTCGGAAGCGGCACGGGGCCGACGACCGTGGCGCCCGCGCGGGTCACCGTGTCGACGATCTTGCGCGCCGAGGTGTCGATGACCTCGTGGTCATACGACTTCAGTCGAATGCGGATCTTCTGTCCCGCCATTGCTGACTCTCTCTCTGTCAAGGCGTCTTACCCCTTCCGAGGGCATCGGACGCCGCGTAGCCACTTCGTGCGAAGCACCACTGTTCTTCTGTCAAAGGCCGCTGATCGAGCCTGTCGAAACCACCCCGTATCGCGGTGGCCTCGACACGCTCGACCTTCGAGCCCCAACCGACCCCCGCGCTCGGGCGTGTCGCACTCGCGAAAACGGGCATGGGGCATCGCCCATGCTCGTAGGGTGGTGGTCGCTTGTGTCGTTCTGCTGCCCGCGGCCTAGCCTGACCCGTGGCGCTCCGAGGAGCTTCCGGTGGCTATGCACTGCCTGGCAGTGATTCGGACGGAGCGCAGCAAGGCACGCCGTTCGAAATGTTGAACTCAAAGAGTCTGCCATACGGGGCAGCATCCGTGCAACCCGGGCGTGTCGCGGGAGCGGGGCTCACCGGATCCTCCCAGTCAAGCGGATGCCGCAGCATCCGTCGGCATGGTGGAATCGGGGGCACGGCAAGCCGAGGGAGGACTCGATGACGGAGCACGCGCACGCGGTCGGCGAGCGGATCGCACGGGGCAGCGTCTCGGTGACGCGGACCGGCCGGCGGACCTACGAGGGCCTGAACGAACGCGGGTCCACCGTGCTGATCGGGCCCGTCGAGGCCCCGGGGCACTTCACCCCGGGCGAGCTCCTCAAGCTGGCCCTGGCCGGATGCGCCGGGATGAGCGCGGACTCGGTCGCGGCTCGCCGGCTCGGCGATGACGTCGCGATCACGGTCTGGGCGCACGGCACCTCGAAGGACGACAACCGCTACCGGGAGATCGACGAGGAGATCGTCGTCGACCTGTCGGGCCTCGAGCCGGAGGAGCGCGAGCAGCTCGCCGCGATCATGGCCCGTGCGATCGCGAGGGCGTGCACGGTGGCGCGCAGCGTCGAGGGATCCATCGACCTCCGGACCACGGTCGACGGCATCGAGATCTGAGCCGGTCCGCACCCGAGCGGCCGCGCTCACTCCCCCGTGTGCGCGGGGCGTTCGCACGCCTCCGCGCCGGCGGCGCTCGGACCGACGATCCCAGCCGCGACGACGAGCGCCGCGAGCGTCGCAACCGAGCCGAGCAGCAGCGCCGACCGCGGCCGCCGCGCCCCGGCGACGCCGAACCGCGCGGGATCCTCGATCCAGCGCTTCGATCCCGCGGCGACCGCGAACGCCGCGACCACGAGCAGCGTCATGAGCCACGGCGGGCTCGGCACCCCGGTGATGAACGGCAGGAACATGAAGATCGGCCAGTGCCAGAGGTACAGCGAGTACGAGATGTCGCCCGTCCACTGCACGGGCGCGAGCCCGGTCGCGCGCGCGGGCGACCACGCCGTGTCCGGCATCCCGGCCCAGATCACGGCGAGCGCGCCCGCGACGGGGACGAGGACGACGAGGCCCGGGAACCCTTCGGGCGTGCGGAAGGTGAGGATCGGCACCGCGATGAGCGCGATGCCGAGCCATCCGGCGGCCGCCCTCAGCCGTTCGCGGCCCGGGGCGACCACGGGGACGAGGATCGCCAAGATCCCGCCGACCCCGAACTCCCACACGCGCGTGAACGTCGAGAAGTACGCGAGGTTGTGGTCCTGCACGGTGAGGACGACATTCCAGGCGAACGAGGCGACGGTCGCGGCACCGAGGACGACGAGCAGGGCGCGTCGCGGGTCCCGCGCCCGACGGGCGGCGAACCCGATGGCGACGATGATCAGCAGCGGCCAGGCCAGGTAGAACTGCTCCTCGACCGAGAGCGACCAGAAGTGCTGCACCGGCGTCGACGCGAGGTCGCCGCGCGCCGGGTCCTGGGAATCGGAGGCCAGCAGCCAGTTCTCGAAGTAGAGCGCGCTCGCGATCACCTCGCGGAAGTACGAGCGCCACTCGACCCGCGGCACGACGAGGTAGGTGAGCACCGTGACGGCGACGAGCACCGCCATGGCGGCCGGGAGGATGCGCCGAGCCCGACGGAGGTAGAAGTCCTTCAGCGAGATGCGGCCCGTTCGGGCGTGCTCGCGGAGCAGCAGCGCCGTGATGAGGAAGCCCGACACGACGAAGAAGACGTCCACCCCCATGTAGCCGGCGGGCGCGACGGCGGGCCAGCCGTGGTGCAGCACGACGGCGCACACCGCGATCGCACGGAGCGCCTGGATCTCGGGCCGCACGGCGGCACGCGTTCGGGTCGACGGGGGAACCATCCCGTCAAGGCTAACCCGAGGTCTCCTCGACGAGCGATGCCCTGACCGGATCTGGACGGCCGTGCAGTGCTGTGGTACGGGATGACGAAAGGGGCCGGGCCCGAAGGCCCGACCCCTTTCAGGTCGCGATCGCGAAGATTACTTGAGGATCTTCGTGACGGTACCGGCGCCGACCGTGCGGCCACCCTCGCGGATGGCGAAGCCGAGGCCCTCCTCCATGGCGATCGGCTGGATGAGCTCGACCGTCATGTCGGTGGTGTCGCCGGGCATGACCATCTCGGTGCCCTCGGGCAGCGTGATGACGCCGGTGACGTCGGTGGTGCGGAAGTAGAACTGCGGGCGGTAGTTCGCGTAGAACGGGTTGTGACGGCCGCCCTCGTCCTTCGAGAGGATGTACGCGGTGCCCTCGAAGTTCGTGTGCGGGGTCACCGAGCCCGGGGCCACGACGACCTGGCCGCGCTCGACGTCCTCGCGCTTGGTGCCGCGGAGCAGGAGACCGCAGTTCTCGCCGGCCCATGCCTCGTCGAGCTGCTTGTGGAACATCTCGATGCCCGTGACCGTGGTCTTCTGCGTCGGGCGGATGCCGACGATCTCGACCTCGGAGTTGATCTTCAGCGTGCCGCGCTCGGCGCGACCCGTGACGACCGTGCCGCGACCGGTGATGGTGAAGACGTCCTCGATCGGCATGAGGAACGGCTTGTCCTTGTCACGCACGGGGTCGGGGATCGAGTCGTCGACGGCCTCCATGAGCTCGAGGACCGAGTTGACCCACTTCTCGTCGCCCTCGAGGGCCTTGAGGCCCGAGACGCGGACGACCGGGGCGTCGTCGCCGGGGAAGCCCTGCGACGAGAGCAGCTCGCGGACCTCGAGCTCGACGAGCTCCAGGATCTCCTCGTCGTCGACCATGTCGGCCTTGTTCAGCGCGACGAGCAGGTAGGGCACGCCGACCTGCTTGGCGAGCAGCACGTGCTCGCGCGTCTGGGCCATCGGGCCGTCGGTCGCCGCGACCACCAGGATCGCGCCGTCCATCTGGGCGGCACCGGTGATCATGTTCTTGATGTAGTCGGCGTGACCCGGGGCGTCGACGTGCGCGTAGTGGCGCTTCGGCGTCTCGTACTCGACGTGCGAGATGTTGATCGTGATGCCGCGCTGGCGCTCCTCGGGAGCGGAGTCGATCGACGCGAAGTCGCGCTGCACGTTGGTGGCCGACGGGTACTTGTCGGCGAGCACCTTGGAGATCGCTGCGGTGAGCGTGGTCTTGCCGTGGTCGACGTGACCGATCGTTCCGATGTTGACGTGCGGCTTGGTCCGCTCGAACTTGGCCTTAGCCACTGTGGGTCCTCCTCAGGATCCGTGTAGCAGCACCGGGCGCCGGATTGCGACCGGTGTGCTACTGGGGTTGTGTTGTTATGTTACGCGAACCTGTCGGTCCGTGCGTTCGGGCGCTACTCGCCCTTGTTCTTCTGGACGATCTCCTCGGCCACGGCCTTCGGGACCTCCGCGTAGCTCTCGAACTCCATCGAGTACACCGCGCGGCCCGAGGTCTTGGACCGCAGGTCGCCGATGTAGCCGAACATCTCCGAGAGCGGGACGTGCGCACGCACGACCTTCACGCCTGCGGCGTCCTCCATGGACTGGATCTGGCCGCGGCGCGAGTTCAGGTCGCCGATGACGTCGCCCATGTACTCCTCGGGAGTACGGACCTCGACGGCCATCAGCGGCTCGAGCAGGACGGGGTTCGCCTTCCGAGCGGCCTCCTTGAAGCCCATCGAACCGGCGATCTTGAACGCCATCTCCGAGGAGTCGACGTCGTGCGCGGCGCCGTCGAGGAGCGTCGCCTTGACGCCCACCATCGGGTAGCCGGCGAGGATGCCGACCTGCATGGCGTCCTGGAAGCCCGCGTCGACCGACGGGATGTACTCGCGCGGGACGCGGCCACCCGTGACGGCGTTCTCGAACTCGTAGGTCTTGTCGCCCTCGACCTCGAGCGGCTCGAGCTTGAACTGGATCTTCGCGAACTGGCCCGACCCACCCGTCTGCTTCTTGTGGGTGTAGTCGTGCTTCTCCACCGTGCGGCGGAGCGTCTCGCGGTACGCGACCTGCGGCTTGCCGACGTTCGCCTCGACCTTGAACTCGCGCTTCATGCGGTCCACGAGGATGTCGAGGTGCAGCTCGCCCATGCCCTTGATGACGGTCTGGCCGGTCTCCTGGTTGAGCTCGGTGCGGAAGGTCGGGTCCTCCTCGGCGAGCTTCTGGATCGCGGTGCCGAGCTTCTCCTGGTCGGCCTTGGTCTTCGGCTCGATGGCGACCTCGATGACGGGCTCGGGGAAGGTCATCGACTCGAGGACGACCTGGTTGTCCGGGTCGCACAGGGTGTCGCCGGTCGTGGTGTCCTTCAGGCCGATCACGGCGTAGATGTTGCCCGCGGTGACCGAGTCGACCGGGTTCTCCTTGTTGGCGTGCATCTGGAAGATCTTCCCGATGCGCTCCTTCTTGCCCTTGGTCGAGTTGATGACCTGGGCGCCGGAGTCGAGGCGACCCGAGTAGACGCGGACGTAGGTGAGGCGACCGAAGAACGGGTGCACCGCGACCTTGAACGCGAGCGCCGAGAACGGCTCGGTCGCGTCGGCGTGGCGCTCGATGATCTTCTCCTCGTCGCGCACGTCGTGGCCCTGGACGGCGGGCACGTCGAGCGGCGACGGCAGGAAGTCGATGACCGCGTCGAGCATGGGCTGCACGCCGCGGTTCTTGAACGCCGAGCCGCACAGCACGGGGTAGATCTCGGAGTTGACGGTGAGCTTGCGGATCGCGCCCTTGATCTCGGCGACCGTGAGCTCCTCGCCGCCGAAGAACTTCTCGAGCAGCTCGTCGCTGGTCTCGGCGACGGTCTCGAGCAGCTGCTGGCGGTACTCGTCGGCCCTGTCCTTCAGGTCGGCCGGGATCTCCTGGACCTCGTACTTGGCGCCCATGGTCACGTCGCCCTTGGCGTCGCCGGGCCACACGAGGGCGCGCATCTCGATGAGGTCGATGACTCCGATGAAGTCGTTCTCGGCGCCGATCGGGAGCTGGAGCACGAGCGGCTTGGCGCCGAGGCGCTTGATGATCGTGTCGACGGTGAAGTAGAAGTCCGCGCCGAGCTTGTCCATCTTGTTGACGAAGCAGATGCGGGGGACGTTGTACTTGTCGGCCTGGCGCCAGACGGTCTCGGACTGGGGCTCGACGCCCTCCTTGCCGTCGAAGACGGCGACCGCGCCGTCGAGGACGCGCAGCGAGCGCTCCACCTCGACGGTGAAGTCGACGTGGCCGGGGGTGTCGATGATGTTGATCTGGTTCTTGTTCCAGAAGCAGGTGACCGCGGCGGACGTGATCGTAATGCCGCGCTCCTTCTCCTGCTCCATCCAGTCGGTGGTCGACGCGCCGTCGTGCGTCTCGCCGATCTTGTGGTTGACGCCCGTGTAGAACAGGATGCGCTCGGTCGTGGTGGTCTTGCCGGCATCGATGTGCGCCATGATGCCGATGTTGCGGACCTTGTTCAGGTCGGTGAGCACGTCAAGTGCCACGGGGTTCCTCCGGATGTTCAGGAACGGAAGGGTGGGGGGTGAGCGGATGCCGCCTGGCCGCCGCGAGCACGGGGCCCGCGGCATCCGCTCGGCCCGCTACCAGCGGTAGTGGGCGAAGGCGCGGTTCGACTCGGCCATCTTGTGGGTGTCCTCGCGGCGCTTGACCGCGGCACCCAGGCCGTTCGAGGCGTCGAGGATCTCGTTGGTGAGACGCTCGGTCATGGTCTTCTCGCGGCGGGCCTTGGCGTAGCTGGTGAGCCAGCGCAGCGCCAGGGTGTTCGCACGGTGCGGCTTGACCTCGACGGGGACCTGGTAGGTCGAGCCGCCGACGCGGCGCGACCGGACCTCGAGGGTCGGGCGCACGTTGTCGAGGGCCTTCTTCAGGACCGCGACGGCGTCCTGGCCGGACTTGTTCGCGACGTTCTCGAGCGCCTCGTAGACGATGCGCTGCGCGAGGTCCTTCTTGCCGTCGATGAGGATCTTGTTGACGAGCTGGCTGACGACCGGCGAACCGTAGACCGGGTCGGCGACGACGGGGCGCTTCGGAGCGGGACCCTTGCGAGGCATTACTTCTTCTCCATCTTCGCGCCGTAGCGGCTACGAGCCTGCTTGCGGTTCTTCACGGCCTGCGTGTCGAGCGCGCCGCGGATGATCTTGTAGCGGACACCCGGGAGGTCCTTCACACGACCGCCGCGCACGAGCACCATCGAGTGCTCCTGCAGGTTGTGGCCCTCACCGGGGATGTAGGCGGTGACCTCGGTGCCGTTCGAGAGCTTCACACGGGCGACCTTGCGGAGCGCCGAGTTCGGCTTCTTCGGGGTGGTGGTGTACACACGCGTGCACACGCCGCGCTGCTGGGGGTTGGCCTTCAGGGCGGGAGCCTTGGTCTTGGTGACCTTCGGCGAGCGACCCTTGCGGACCAACTGCTGAATGGTTGGCACTGCTTCTCCTTGTTGTGCTGCACGGTGACAGCGTTGATGGATTTCACATCACGACCCACCGGCACCGCCGAGCGGCGCTGCCTTTTCAGTGGTGGGTATGCCGTGGGGGCTTCCGGCCGTTCGACCGCCGCCCTGGTGTGCGCACTGTGAGAACCCGCGCCGTCTCCGTGGACACAGGGTCCGCGGGCACAGCACGAGCGCGCGGCAACGCGCACACCCGATCAATGGTAATCCGGCGTCACGATGCGGTCAAATGGCGCCCGCTCGCCCTCGGCGAACGCCGGTCGGCGTCGAGGTCGCTCAGCCGGTCCACCCCGGCGCGTCGAGCTCGCGATCGAGGTCGGCGAGGAGCTCCGCCACCTGCGGCTCGACGAGCCGCTCGACCGCGTTGGCGATCCGCTGGCGGTGCCTGGCGAGTTCCGCGCAGATGCGCCGCCCGAGCTGCTTCGCGAAGTCGTCCGCGAGCCTGACCTCCTCGCGGAGCGCCTCCTTCTCCTGCGGGGTGAACGGGCGCGGCGCGGGCTCGGCGGCCTCGGCCGCGGCATCCGCCTCGAGTCCCTGCAGGGTGAAGAGGAACGGCTCGCCGGGCGTCGGGTCGGGATCGAGGTCGAGGCCGAGGAACTCCGGGTCGAGCCCCTCCCCCGCACGATAGGGCCGTCGGGCCTTCCGCTCCTCGGCGAGGCGGATCTCCCGATGCAGCATCGGGAGGTTGCGCGCGGTGTAGTCGTCGACCGCGACGTCGATGATGCCCTTCATGCGCATCGAGAACGCGTGCTGCACCGGGTGCGGCACGTCGACGTCGAGCCCGGCCGCGGCGAGGATGGGCGAGCCGAAGCAGCGCGTGCAGAGGCGCACGCGACCGCGGTGCGTGCCCGGTCGCCACCGCGGCAGCCACGCCAGCCAGCGGTCGACCTCGTGGCTCACCCGGGCCTCGACCGATCCCTCCACGCGGTTCACCCTACTGCGGGCGGCGCGGTGCGCCCGCGAAGCGGTGAACGGATGTCCCACCGCCGGCGCGCGCGTCACTCGTCGTCGTCGCGCTCCCAGGGCCACCTGGGCCGTGCCACCCCGCCCTCCTCGGCGCGGGCCGTCACGGCGGCGAGCAGCGCGACGAGCGCGCTCGCGACCGGGATGATGAGCCCGAAGCCGACCGACATGAACGAGAGGGCGAACAGGAACGCGGCGAGGATCGTGCCGGTGGACGCCGCGTACGCGATCGTCGCCGCGACGACGCCCGTCGACCAGGTGACGAGGAACGCGAGGCCCGCGATCGACCAGGCGCGGACCCCGCGCGTCAGGCCCGACCCGAGCAGCAGCAGCAGTGCGGCGACGGCGGCGCCGATCGTGATCGGTCCGACGAGCCGGCCGGCCGCGGGGTCGGCGATCGGCTCGAGGTCGGCGAGCAGGCTCGTGAACCCGAACGCCGCGACGATCAACGCGACGTCGAGTGCGGCCGCGAAACCGGCGACCGCCCACGCAGAGGTCGGGTTCGACGCCATGCTCCGAGCCTACGCCGCGTCCGCGGCCGCCACGGCGGTCCGCGTCGAGCGCTCGGGTCGACCGGTCAACGAACGCGGGCGAGCGCCGGGACGAGCGGCCGGCGATCAGGCACGCGCATCGCGCGCGCCGCACGCGCGATCGGGTCGTCGATGAGGAGCAGGCCCGGCTCGTGCGGCGCCGCCGACGGGTCGAGCAGGCCGCGTCGGGCGAGCACCGCGTAGGCGTCGACGACCTCGCTCCGCGCCCGCTCGACGGCATCGGGGTCGGCCTCCGCCAGTGCCGAGGCGACCTGTTCGCCGCACGCGCGCCGGATCCGGGCGACCTCCTCGCCGAACTCCTCGCGCACCTCCGCCGCGCGCGCCGCCTCCCGCTCTCTGGCCGATCGCGGGATGCGGAGCCGACGGGTCGACGCGATCACCGCCATGGCCACCAGGGCGACGCCGCTCGCCGCGGCGATCGCGACGGGCAGCACGAGGTCGCCGCCCGCGCGCCCGGCCTGGACGACCGTGGCGATCGCGGCCGCCGCGCCGACGCCGGCGACGATCCACGACATCGTCGCGTCGCCCGTCGTGACCGGACGTCGTCGCGACCACGGGACGACGAGCGCCATCAGCCCGGCACCGACGGCGAGCGCGATGGCGGCCGCAACGACCTCGAACGCGAGTCCGAGGTTCCCCCGACTGAAGAACAGCGCGTACGCGACCGCGACCGAGAGCGACGCGGCGAGATACCCGGCGGTCACGGCGCGATGCGGCCGGACGGCCGACGCGACACCGGGTTCCTCGGCGACGAGTCGCGCGAGCCGGCGTTCGCGCCACTGCTCGAGCTCGCGCGCCGCCCGGACGCCGAGCGCCGCGAGCGCGTCGCGCGTCTCGGGGAGACCGGCGAGCGCGCGACGGTCGATCTCGTCCCGGCGGACGGCGAGCGCGGTCGCATCGGCGCGCTCCGCCCACTCGGCGGCCGTGGCCCCGCTCATCCGACGAGCCTCAGCGACCCGACGATCGCGTCGGCGTGCGACTGCATCAGCCCGATCACGTCGATGTGCGCCTCCTCGGCGAGCACGTAGCCCGTCCGGTCGTCGAGCGGCAGCCCGTACACGAGCCCCGCGAGCGGCGCGCCGTCGGCGGCGTCTCGATCGCTGACGTAGGCGACCCGGTGCCCTCTCGGCACCAGTTCGGTCTCGAACGTCGCGACGGCGGGCTCGATGCGCGGGGTCGTCCCCGGCGGCAGCCAGGCCAGGGGGCCCTCGCGCTCGTCGACCCGGCGCTCCACGAACCCGACGTGGAGCACGCCCGTGGCAGGCACCGAGTCGGGGCGGAAGAAGAGCGAGGTGACCCCGCCCGTGCGCCGACGCCCGAGCGCCTCGCGCGCGGCGCCCTCGAACGCCTCGACGTGGGCGCCGAAGGGCCCGTCGGCGAAGCGCATCCGCTGCTCGGCGAGCCAGAGGCCGTCGGCCGCGGCATCCGGTTCGGGCATGACCGCCCAGACGCGCTCGTCGTACGAGAGCTCGAATCGCATCAGGCACCGCTCCAGCGGAAGGTGGACAGGATCGCATCGGCGAGCAGGCCGAACTCCTCGGCCGCCTCGTCGTCGAGCCGCTCGCCGCCCGCCGCGAGCGGCACCACGGCCGTGAACACGAGCGCCTCGCGGCGCCCGGTGCCGGGGATCGCGACGAGGTAGTCGAACGAGCGCGTGCGAAGCGTGCCGCCGTCGATCCGATGCGACGAGTCCGACGTCCAGCGCATGACGACGCGGGCGTCGTCGAGGGGTGCCGCCCCGTGGGTCCGCACGAGCCCGGCGACCTGCGCGTCGAGCGTGGCGCCGGCGGGAGCGGCGACGCGCGCGGCCGTGATCGCGAGCGGGAGCATCCGCTCGGCGGGCACCGACCGCTGGTAGACGAGCCGGACCGGGTCGCGACGGAGGAACTCGTCGGACGCTCGTCGGACGAGCGTGCGGAACCGGGCGTCGAGGTCGGGACGGTGCTCGGCGCGCATCCGTTCCGAGACCGATCCGAGCAGCTCGTCGAATGCGGCGCGGGTCGGCTCGACCGAGACCCACCCGGGCGGGAGCAGGAGCACGAACAGCGGGACCGGCGTGCGCGTGGACCCGGTCAGTTCGTCGCGGAGGCTCATCGCCACGAGTCCACGAGCCGCTCCTCGGCCGACTCGGCGATCTCACCGGTGATGAAGTCGGTGATCTGGAGGCCCTGTGCCCACGGCTGCTTCGAGCCGGCGACGAGGTCGGCGATTCCCGCGGCGCCGGAGTCGAACGACTCGGCGACGGAGTCGCCGACGCCCCACAGCCGGCCGAGGAAGATGTCGGAGCTGTTCGAGAGCTGCGTCGTCTCCAGGGCGTACCGCCAGCCCGCGGAGGTCTCGCGCACCATCTGGCTGACGACGGAGGTCTGCACCCACGGGACGAGGTTGTCGCCGGCGTTCCAGGCGTCCGCGGCGTTCCGGCTGATGGTGCCCAGGTGCGTGCGCAGTGCGCCGACGTCGTCGAACCCGAGGAAGAGCCCGATCGGCTTCCCGATCCGCGCCAGGGCGCTGCCTTCGCCGGCGGCCGCGAAGACGCGGCCCAGCTTGCCGAACGGGATGACCCCCACGATCGCGAGGCCGAGGTCCATTCCGTTCTTGCGGCCCTTCGCGTACAGCACGATGGTCGCGGCGAGCGTGATGAGCGCGGCGGCCGTGGCGAGGATCGCGACGAGCGGCCCGCCGACGATCAACGCGGCCACGAACAGCACGATCCCGACGACCTCGAGCACCTCGACGATGAACTCGAGCGCGGGGAGCGCGTCGTCCCAGAATCCGTCCTCGACCCCGTCCTCGTTCGCGCCCTCGAGGCCGGTCAGCGCCGCATCGTACGCGGCATCCCACGTGTCGTAGAAGCCGTCGAACCGGGCTGCGGCCTCGCGCCACTCCGCCTCGGCGGCCTCGAGCGCGCCCCCGGCCGCGGCCTGCGCCTCGTCACGCGCGGACGTCGAGCCGTCCGGGTCCTCCGGGGTGTCGACGGCGTCGTCCACGGCGGCGGTACGGTTCCGCACGGTCTCCCACAGCTCCTCGCACCGGCGGACGGCCGAGTTCAGCGAGACCTGGACCTCGCCGACCGCCTCGCCGTAGGTGCGCAGCGCGGTGCCGCTCGGCGAGTAGCGCAGTCCCGCCGTCCGGAGGTCGGCGTGCACCTCCTCGGCCTGCTCGCGCACCGCGTCGAGCGACTCGCCGCGGCCGACCTGGCCGTCGGCGAGCAGGCGGAGCGTGTTCGCCGCCTGCTGCATCCGCAGCCCCAGGTCCTCGATCGCGGTGCCGCGCTCGACGATGACCGAGGCCTCGCCCTCGAGGCGCTCGATGTCGCGACCCTTCGGCGAGTCGGGCATGAACCGGTGGAAGTACGCGCTGTTCCCCATCGTCGGTCCGTCACTTCGCCTCGAGCTGGGCGGCGAGGTCGCGGTCGAGCGACGCCCACCCGTCCCTCACAGCCTCGACCCGCTGCTGGAGTTCGATGAGATGCCCCTTGAGCGTCTCGCGCTTGTCGTCCCACGCGCCCTCGAACTCGTCGGCCGCGTCGCGGAGGCCCGATCGACCCATCGGCCGACGGATGGCCTCGACGAGGCGGCCGGTGCGCCCACCGGCCTCGTCGAACTCGACGACGATGTCCTTCAGGGCCTGGTCCAGCTCCTGCATCGAGGACAGGGGAACCTCGACTCCGTCTCCCATGGGGTGCTCCTCACCGGGGGTCGCGCGCTTCGGGTGGAACGTCCGCTCGGCGGCCGGCGTCGGGCCGGCCGCCGCACGGCGGAGGGTCAGCGACCGGCGAGCTGCTGGTCGAGGTCCTGGATCGCCTGCATCATGCCGCGGAGGGCCTCGCCCATCTCGCCGATGCCGTCGACGGCGTTCTTCAGGCCTGTGGTGAGCTCCTCGTAGCCCTGGCCGAACTTCCCGGACGCGTGCTGGGTCTTGAAGTCGTTGCCGAGCAGGTTGTCGACGGAGCCCTTCAGCTGGTCGAGCTGCGACTGGATGTCGTCGCGCGCGTCGGACAGCTTGCTCGCCATCGCCTCCATCTCGCCGTACGAGGCGCCGAAGTCTGCAGCCATGGTGGAACCTTCCTTCGTTCGGGATCTGCCCGCGACCGCGAGCCGGTGTCAACAGACTACGGACGCCCCGGGTGCGCGCCCATGGGGAGCACTCCCCACCCGAGCGACCCGATCCGGCTCATCCGACGAGTGGCATCTGGACGGTGGTGACACGCCCGTTCTGGACGAAGATGCCTCGCCCCTCCGGGAAGTCGGAGCGCTTGACCTTCGGGAACGGCGTCTTGAACACCGAGTCGCCGTCGTAGGCGTCGGGCTTCAGCGCGACGCCGCGCCGGCCCGCCTTGAAGTCGCCCACGAAGCCGAAGCCGCTCGACAGGTTCGCCACGTCGGCGTCGCCGACGAGGAAGTGGTCGCTGCGGTTGACGGCCTGGAAGAGCTCCTTGAGCGGACGCTCGGCGTCGGAGTCGGCGAACTGGGTGACGTTCTCGACCGCGATCAGGTAGCGGCCCGGCACGGTCGGGTCGCCGATGACGTCCAGCAGCTCGCGGGCGAGCGCCTTCACCTCGTCGACGCTCGTCGCACTCCGCATCCAGTCCGCGTGCCCGGTGAGCGCCGCACGACGCCCGGCCATGTGGAAGAGGCGCACGTCGGGGTCGTGACGGCGGACCGCGTCGATGACGGCCCGCATCGCGGTCGTCTTGCCGCTCTGCGGCGGACCGGTGATCGCGAACGTGCCGACGGGTTCGAAGCCGATCGGCGCGAGCGTGTCGTCCGAGAGGCCGAGCGCGGGATCTCCCCCGACCTCGCTCGGCAGGTCGGCCGCCTCGAACGATGCCGGAAGCGAGCGGATGACGGGGGCGTCGGCGGCGCCGGCCGCACGGAGCCGGTCGGCGAGCGCCTCGAGCGCCCTGGTCTGCTCGGCGACGTTCGCGGTGCCGCCGAGCACGGCGACCTGCGTCTCGAGGCCGTCGACGATCGCACGGCCGGGGGCCGAACGGTCGTCGAGCACGTCCTTCGGCACCCCGAGCACCTGGTAGCCGGCCTCGTCCGAGAGCCGGAGCACGATGCGCCTGGTGACGTTGGCGCTCACGGCCGTCGGGACGGCGCCCGAGCGGTCCGCCGTGGCGACGACGTGCACGCCGAGCGGGCGGCCCTCGGCGAGCAGCCGCATGGCCATGTTGTAGAAGGGCATGCGCACGGTCGTCGAGTCCCAGTCGGCCTTGAACTGCGCGAAGCCGTCGATGACGAGCAGCACGCGCGGTTCCCGGATGCCGGTGAGCTCGCGGTACTCGGTGAGGCTCGCCGCGTTGGCGGCGCTGAAGGCGCGCCCGCGTCGGTCGAGGAGGTCGTCGAGCGTGCGGAGCAGCCGCTGGATGCGCTCGGGGTCGTCGCCCGCGATCACCGAGCCCACGTGCGGCAGCGCCTCCAGCGAGCGGAGCGCGCCGGCGCCGAAGTCGAGCCCGTAGACCTCGGCGCCGCCGAGGTCGGGGCGCAGGCCGATCGAGACGGCGAGGGTGCGCAGGAGCGTGGACTTCCCCGCACCGCTCGTGCCGTAGACGAGCATGGCGCCGTCGCGGTCGGGCACGAACGCCAACGGCGACTGCAGCTGCCGCTCGGGCACGTCCGCGAGGCCGAACACGACCTCGCCGTCGCCGCGCATCGGCAGGTCCTCGACCGCGACCACGGTCGCGAGGTCGTCGAGCCAGGGCCGCCGGGGGGCCGGGATGCCGGCGGCGGTCGCCGCACGGATGAACGCGTCGACCATGCGCTTCTGGTCGTTCGGGCCCGGGTCGCCGGCGTGCACGTCGTCGTCGCCGACCGCGTCGCGCTCCCACACGACGGTGGATCCGAAGCGCAGCTCCGCCACGCGCGCGTCGGCGACCTCGGGCTCGTCGCTCGTCCAGCCGCCCGCGTAGGCCGACTGGAACGGCACGAGTCGTCCCGGCCCGGTCTTGGCGATGCCCCTCCCGGGGATGCCGGGATCGAAGCCGGCGGCGACCGCGTCGCCCACGACGTCGCGGGAGTCGGACTCGTCGGCCATGCGGAGCGCCACGCGGAGGTTGGTGTTGGCGCGCAGGTTGTCCTTGATGACGCCCGCGGGCCGCTGCGTGGCCATGATCAGGTGGATGCCGAGCGAGCGCCCGCGCTGGGCGATGTCGACGACGCCGTCGACGAACTCGGGCACGTCGCCCGCGAGTGCGGCGAACTCGTCGATCACGATGACGAGCGCGGGCGGGGTGTCGGGATCCTGCCGCTTCTCGAGCTCGAGGAGGTCCTTCGCCCTCTTGCGATTGAACAGGTGCTCGCGGTGGTGCAGCTCGGCGCGGAGGCTCGTGAGCGCCCGGCGGACGAGGTGCGGGCTCAGGTCGGTCACGAGTCCCACGCAGTGCGGCAGTTCCACGCAGTCGGCGAACGCCGACCCGCCCTTGTAGTCGACGAACAGGAAGCTCACGCGGTCGGGGCTGTACTCGGCCGCCATCCCGAGCACCCACGCCTGCAGGAACTCGGACTTGCCGGCGCCGGTCGTCCCCCCGACGAGGGCGTGCGGACCCTGCGTCCGCAGGTCGAGGGTCATGGCGTCCGGGCTGCCCTGCCCGACGAACGCCTTGAGCGTCCCCGCGCGCTTCAGGCGCGGCAGCTTCGCGCCCGAGCGGTCGATGACCGATGCGTTCTGGCGCCAGCGCTCGACGACGCTGTCGGCGTCGTGCGCCATCTCGCCGCCGATGAGCGAGAGCATCGACACGCTCCGCGGGAGGTCGCTCGAATCCTCGACGACGGTGCTCGCGTCGACGACCGGCGCGAGCCGGCGTGCGAAGACCTCGGCGTACCGGAGCGAGACGCCCTCGACGGCGACGTCGGCGTACTCGAGGCCCGAGCGCACGACGCCGATCCGTGCCCGGTCGAGCCCGGCGCTCACGTCGACGAACGTCCGGCACGCGGCGGGCAGGGCCTCGACCGTCGGCGCGACGAAGACGGCGTGGATGCCGACCTCGGCGCCGCGCTCGATGAGCTGCACGAGGCGCGGCCGGTCGACGGGCGCGTCGGCCGAGACGACCAGGATGAGCGCCGAGTCGGGCCGGGCCTCCTCGCGAGCGCCGCCTGGGGTGCCGATGCGCGAGCCCCGTGCCATCGAGCCGTCCTCGTCCGCGAGCGGTCCGCGGCGGACGGGCGCAGCCGAGAGCCGTTGCAGGATGAGCTCCTCGAGCGAGTTGAGCAGCACCGCGCCGGCCGAGGCGCTGTCGGCCAATGCTGCGCCCGCGACCGGGTTGCGCTCCCCCGACGTGTGCGGCAGCCACTTCAGCCAGTCGAGCTCGCGGCTCCAGCCCGGACCGACGATCGCGGCGGCGACGACGTCGTTCGGCGCGTGAAGCCCGAACAGCTGCACGGCGATGCCGCGCAGTGCGTCCGCCGCGAGGCCGGCGGGGCCGGCGATGCCGAGCGCACCCGAGCTGGGGAGCAGTTCCATCACCGGTACGTCGTCGATGTCTCGATAGCGGTCGCGGAGCACCTGGACCTGCTTCGCGAACGCCGGGATGCCGTCGCTCGCACCCTCCGAGTCGCGGATCGAGTTCCGGCTGCGGGCACGCCCGACGCCGAGGCGCAGTGCGAGGAAGTTCCAGTGCTCGGGCCGGCGCGTCCAGAGCATCGGGCCGAGTCGCATCGCCTGCTCGTACACCGTCGCGACGGGAGGCGTCTCGTCGTGTCGGCGCTCGCGTTCCACGTGCCGCTCGCGCTCGAGCGTCTCCTCGAGCTCCTCGAGCCCGACCTCGAACGTCTCGACCTCGCGCTGCAGCTTCCTCCCGCTGCCCATGCGCTGTCCGAGGAAGTTGGCGAGCAGCATGACCGGAGTGAGGACGACGATCAGGAGCGAGGCGGGTCGCTGCGTGATCGCGAAGATGCCGAGGCCCATGAGGA
Organism: Agromyces zhanjiangensis; assembly: GCF_040496055.1. NCBI lineage: Bacteria > Bacillati > Actinomycetota > Actinomycetes > Micrococcales > Microbacteriaceae > Agromyces > Agromyces zhanjiangensis. The sequence continues at coordinate 89,554 of NZ_JBEPKB010000008.1, forward strand.
TCGGCGAGGCGATCATCGGCCACGGGAAGAGGCGCGGCGTCTCCTCGCTCGGCACGCGCGGCTCGGGGTGCGCGGTTCCCGGGTACCGGGCCTCGACGCGCGGCGACCGGTTGAACATGAGCGCGCCGCCGCGCTCGAGCACCGGGTCGGCCGCGGCATCCGTTCCCGCCATCGGGCTGAACGAGACGACCGTGTCGCCGATCGTCACGCGGACGCCGGGGAGGGCGCGCACGCGCGCGACCTGGCCGCCGTCGACGAGGAGGCCGTTGGCCGAATTCAGGTCGACGAGTTCGACGACCTGCTCGACCTCGACGCGGGCGTGCCGCTTCGAGACGAGCGGGTCGGCGAGCACGACGTCGGCGTCGGCCGCGCGGCCGATCACCCCGTGCCCGCGGCGGAGCGGGAACTCGCGCCCCGCGTCGGGCCCGGAGTGCACGTGCATGATCGCCGCGGGCGCGTCCGCGCCGGCGGGCTGGGCTGCGGGCGAGACGACGGCCGCGTTGAAGCCCGAACCGATCGGCGCGTCGGCCGCGAGCGTGCCCGGGTGGAGCACCACCGGCTCCGACGAGGTCGGCGGGGCCACCGCGAGCGTCAGCGGCCCGGGATGGGCGGGCAGGTGCGCCGCGGCGGGGTCGGTGTCGGCGACCGCGCGCGCGACGTCGCCGACGGTCGCGGTGGCGTCGGCGGTGACGACGATGTCGACGCCCGCGCCCGACTGCCTGCGGAGTCCGAGCTTCAGCCTCATGCGCCGACCGCCTCGACGCGGAACTCGAGCCCGCCGAGCCGGACGGCCGAGTCGGGCGGCACGGGATGCGGCACGCCCGGCTCGAGGTCGCGCTCGACGCCGGCCGCATCGACGAGGGACGTGCCGTTGCTCGACCAGCGGTCCGTGACGCGGATGCCGCGGTCATCGACCTCGACCGCGGCGTGGGTCCTCGACAGCCCCATGCTCGGATCCACGAGGGGGACCAGCACGACCTCGGCCGGGTCAGCGGCGGCCCGTGCGGGACCGCGCCCGAGCAGGGTGGTGCCGGATGCCGCGATCCTTGCGCCGTCGGAGAAGACGAGCATGACGGCGGGCAGCGGCGCCGGCGCCGATGCGGGGGCGGATGCCCGGCCGGCCGACGGCGTCCCGAGCGGCGGCGGGGTCCACCCGCCCGGCCCGGCCTGCGAGACGCCGTCGAGGGCGGCCGGCGCGGCGACCACGCCCGAGCTCGAGCGCGCGGCCGGGATGAACGTGCGCTCGTCGACGCCCCGCGCCGAGGCGAGCGAGGGCAGGCTCGCCCGCCCGGCGAGCGGCACGGACTCGACCTGCCGCCGAGCGTGACGCAGGGCCCTGGCATCGAACGGGTCGAGGCCGTGGCGGGCGTCGACGACCCAGCAGCGGCCGATGCGGTCGAGCCAGCTGCGACCGCGCCCCTCCTGATCCCACCGGCCGGACGCGAAGCAGATCGCCGGGCCGACGAGCGGCAGCACGACCTGCGCGGCCCAGAGCACGAGTGCGCGGAGCACGACGCGCCAGAACCCCGGCCGCTCGAAGGTCGCGACGTCCACCGAGCGCAGGCCGCACGACGCCTTGCCGATCGTGACGCCGCGGCGGCCGTGCAGCGTGAGCTGGACGATTCCGAGCACGCCGACGAGGAGCTGCCCCACGCCGACGAGGACGAGCGGGCCGACGAGCGCTGGGGCATCCGTCGCCGTCGGAACCGCGCCGGCCCCACTCGCGGAGACCGCGGCGACCAGTTGCACCGATCCGACGACGGCGGGCACGGCGACGAGCACCCACACCACGGCATCGATCGTGAACGCCGCGGCGCGTCGCCCGGCCGGCGCTGCGACGAGCCCGAGCGCCGCCGCGTACGCCGGGTCGGGCCGCCCGTCGGGCGCGGTGCCGGGGATCGGGTCGGCGGCCTGCATGGTGATGCTCAACAGCGCTCCTCGGGTGTGCAGGGTCAGGGAGCCACCCAAGCAGTCCGGGTGCGCCACGTCGATGGGGAGCGCTCACCATGCGCGCACCCCAGACGAGGGTACCCGGACGATCGCCTCCGCTAGCGCGAGGTCGTCACCGGCTGCGGTCCCGCCGCGATCTGCCGGTCGTACTCCTCACGAGCCCGGACGTTCCGCTCGCTCACCGTGCGTCCGTGCGCGGCGATCCACCCGCCGAACCAGATGGGCAGCTCTCGGGCGACGATGAACGCGATGATCGCGAACGGGTCGACCCAGCGCTCGGCGACGAAGTCCGCGGCCTGCTGCGGCGTGAACTGCCACGCGGCGACCGTGAGCAGCGCTCCGCCGATGTAGGAGAAGTAGACGATGATCCCGACCGCGAGGCCGAAGACCGCCCAGGTCCACCACGCGGCCCGGTTGAGGATCACCGCCAGCAGCGCGAATGCGAGGAAGAAGAAGATCACCGGGATCCAGAACACCGGCTGCGCGAGGAACTCGGTGTACACGCGGATGCCGTCGCCGCGCCCCGCCCCGTACCACGTGATGACGAGGTAGGAGATGCCCGCGTAGAGCAGCGCGAACGCGACCGTCGCGATCAGGCCGACGAGCACGCCGAAGCCGCGGTTGCCCTTCTGCTTCGGCGGGGTGGGCGCCTGGACGTAGATCGTCTGAGGCAGCGGTGCCGCCGGGGTCTCCGGCGCGGCCGTCGCGGCACCGACGCCAGCGGCGGCGCCGACGCCCGCGGCGCCCACCGTCTCCGGGACCCCGGTCTCACGGCGGACCGCCTCGGCGCGGACCGGCTCCGGGTGCTCCTCGATCGACGCGGTCTCGTCGGCGGCGGGCGGATGCTCGGTGCGTGCCCGCTCGACGGCGGCGTCGAGTTCGGACCGCTCTGCCGGCGGCTCGGCATCCGCCGACGAGACCGGCACGGTCTCCCCCGCGTCCGCGCGGTCGACGGACTCGGCCGCCCCCTCCGTGCCGGTGAAGTCGTGCTCGTCGGCGGACGAGGTCGGGACCGGTGCGGCGGCCGGCTGCTCGACGCGATCGACGTGCTCCGCAGCGGGGGCCGTCGGGTCGACCTGCGCCTGCTCGGCCGCGACATCGCCGGTCGCGGCATCCGTCGTCGACGGACCGGTCACGTCGGCGGCCGTCGGCGCGTCCTCGGCGGCCGGCCGATCGGCCGTGCCGTCACGGTCGAGGTCGCCGCGGCCGGGCTCGGATCCGGGGGTCGTGCTGCTCATCGTCCGCTCCTTCCGGGCAGCGGCGGGCCGCCCGTGGTGCGGCTCACTCTAGCAACGCGCCGCCGCGCGACCGGGAAGCGGGCGCGGGACGTCGCCCGCGCGTCGCGGCAGCGGCTGCGGCCCTGCCTCAGGCGAAGAGCTGCGCGACGATGTCGAGCGTGTAGCCGCTCACGGCCGGTCCGTCCCAACGGGTCGCGATCCACAGACCCTCGCGGATGAAGTGCGACTCGCCGGCCGAACCCGCGACGCCCTCGAATTCGAGGATGCAGCGCGTGCCGCCCTGCTCCTCGTAGCACTCCTGCCCGGCCGCCTGGAACGCGGCGATCGCGGCCGCCGTCTGCGCCTCGTCGACGCTCGCGACGTTCGTCACGAGGCCGACGCGTCCGTCGCCGCCCTCAGGGGGGAGCCACCCGCAGGTGAGCTGCGACGTCTCCTGCAGCACCGGCAGCGCGCCCGCGTCGTCCGTGCCGAACAGCGCCGGTGCGCCCTCGGCGGTCGACCACTCCGGGTTCAGCACGTATCCGGGCGCGAAGGTGCTCGACCAGTCGAACGTGTAGATCGCCGTGCAATCGGTCGGGATGCGCTCGTCCCGCACCGGTTCCGGGGTCGGGACCGCGACCGGAGCCGGTTCCGCCTCGGCGGACGGCGCGGGCCGGGCCTGCGCGGCCGGCTCGGCGGACTCGCTGCCCGGTGCGGGCAGCGCGAGCACCACGACGAGCGCGACGACCGCGACGACCAGCGCGGATGCGGCGACGATGAGCAGCGTCCTCGATCGGCGGGATGCGGGGGCAGCGTCTGGCATGTGGGCTCCGGGTCGGATTCGGATGGGGGCGACCGCCCGAGATACTAGCCCGCGCACCTGAGTGCCGTCATCAGGTGCGGGCGATCGGACGACGACGGGCCCCGGATCGCTCCGGGGCCCGTCGTGGGATGCGGGCGGCGGCGAGGCCGCCGCCCGCGGGGATCAGCTGTAGTTGCCGGGGGTGAAGTCGTCGCTCGAGAACGAGTCGAAGTCGACGAAGCTGAGGTCGCCCTCGGTGAACGACGCGTCGTCGGCGAAGATGCGGTTCGGGTACCGCTCCGCCTTCGCCTCCTCGGTCGCCTCGACGGTCACGTTCCGGTACTTGGCGAGGCCCGTACCGGCCGGGATCAGCTTGCCGATGATCACGTTCTCCTTGAGGCCGACGAGCGGGTCGGACTTGCCCTCCATGGCGGCCTGCGTGAGCACGCGGGTCGTCTCCTGGAAGGACGCGGCCGACAGCCACGACTCGGTCGCGAGCGAGGCCTTGGTGATGCCCATGACCTCCTGGCGCGCCGACGCCGTCTTCCTGCCCTCGGTGAGCGCGGCCCGGTTGATCTCGTTGTACCGCGAACGGTCGACGAGCTCGCCCGGCAGCAGGTCCGTGTCGCCGTGGTCGACCACGGTGACCTTGCGGAGCATCTGCCGGACGATGACCTCGATGTGCTTGTCGTGGATCGGCACGCCCTGCGACCGGTACACGTCCTGCACGCCGTTCACCAGGTGCTTCTGCACCTCGCGCACGCCCTTGACCCGGAGGACCTCCTTCGGGTCGACGGTGCCGACGATCAGCTGCTGGCCGAGCTCGACGTGCTGGCCGTCCTCGACGAGCAGCGTCGAGCGCTTGAGCACGTTGTACGCGATCGGCTCGTCGCCGTTGTCGGGCGTGAGGATGACCTTGCGCTGCTTCTCGGTCTCGTCGATCGTGATGCGACCGGGGGCCTCGACGATGGGCGACGCACCCTTGGGGGTGCGGGCCTCGAAGAGCTCCTGCACGCGGGGAAGACCCTGCGTGATGTCGTCGGCCGAGGCCGAACCACCGGTGTGGAAGGTGCGCATCGTGAGCTGGGTGCCCGGCTCGCCGATCGACTGGGCGGCGATGATGCCCACCGCCTCGCCGATGTCGACGAGCTTGCCCGTCGCGAGCGAACGGCCGTAGCACTTCGCGCAGACGCCGACCGCCGACTCGCAGGTGAGCACCGAGCGGACCTTGATCGACTCGACGCCCGCCGCGACGAGCTTGTCGATCAGCACGTCGCCGACGTCGTCGCCTGCGGCGGCCACGACCTCGCCCTTCGCGTTCACCGCGTCGGTCGCGAGCGACCGGGCGAACACCGAGTTCTCGACGTTCGGGTCGCGCACGAGCGCACCCGTGGAGTCGACCGCGGCGATCGGGAGCTCGAGGCCCTTCGACGTGCCGCAGTCGTCCTCGCGGATGATGACGTCCTGCGAGACGTCGACCAGACGACGCGTGAGGTAGCCCGAGTCGGCCGTGCGGAGCGCCGTGTCGGCCAGGCCCTTGCGGGCACCGTGCGTGGCGATGAAGTACTCCGCCACCGACAGCCCCTCGCGGTACGAGGAGATGATCGGGCGCGGGATGATCTCACCCTTCGGGTTGTTCACGAGGCCTCGCATGCCGGCGATGTTGCGCACCTGCAGCCAGTTACCACGAGCACCCGAGGTCACCATGCGGTTGATGGTGTTGCCCTGGTTCGCGGCGAACTCCTCCTGCATGGCCTTCGCGACCTCGTCGGTCGCCTTGGTCCAGATCTGGATGAGCTCCTGACGACGCTCGAGGTCGGTCGTGAGACCCTTCTCGAACTGCGACTGGACCTTGGCGGCCTGCTTCTCGTACTTCGAGACGATCTCCCGCTTCTGCGGCAGCTCGACGATGTCGGAGAGCGCGACGGTCACACCCGAGCGGGTCGCCCAGCGGAAGCCGGCGTCCTTGATGCGGTCGAGCGTCGCCGCCACCTCGGTCTTCGGGTAGCGCTCGGCGAGGTCGTTGACGATCTGCGAGATCTGCGACTTGCCGGCCTGCGCGTTGAAGAACGGGTAGTCCGCGGGCAGCGCCTCGTTGAAGAGGGCGCGACCGAGGGTCGTCTCCATCAGGAACGGCTCGCCCGCGACGAAGCCCTCCGGCTCCTGGCCCTCGGCGAAGTGCAGCCCCTCGAGGCGGATCTTCACCGTGGCGCCGAGGTCGAGCACGAGCTCGCCGGGACGGTTCTGGTCGAACGCGAGGATCGCCTCGGCGATCGACGAGAACGCACGGCCCTCACCGGCCGCACCCTCGATGACCGTCGTCAGGTGGTGCAGGCCGATGATCATGTCCTGCGAGGGCAGGGTCACCGGACGGCCGTCCGACGGCTTCAGGATGTTGTTCGACGCCAGCATGAGGATGCGGGCCTCGGCCTGCGCCTCGACCGACAGCGGCAGGTGCACGGCCATCTGGTCGCCGTCGAAGTCCGCGTTGAACGCGGCGCAGACGAGCGGGTGGAGCTGGATGGCCTTGCCCTCGACGAGCTGCGGCTCGAAGGCCTGGATGCCGAGGCGGTGCAGCGTCGGCGCACGGTTCAGCAGCACGGGGCGCTCGCGGATGATCTCCTCGAGGACGTCCCACACCTGCGGGCGCGAACGCTCCACCATGCGCTTGGCGGCCTTGATGTTCTGCGCGTGGCTGAGGTCGATCAGGCGCTTGATGACGAACGGCTTGAACAGCTCCAGCGCCATCTGCTTCGGCAGGCCGCACTGGTGCAGCTTGAGCTGCGGACCGACGACGATGACCGAACGGCCCGAGTAGTCCACGCGCTTGCCGAGCAGGTTCTGGCGGAAGCGACCCTGCTTGCCCTTGAGCATGTCGCTCAGGGACTTGAGGGCGCGGTTGCCGGTGCCGGTGACGGGACGACCACGACGGCCGTTGTCGAACAGCGCGTCGACGGCCTCCTGGAGCATCCGCTTCTCGTTGTTCACGATGATCTCGGGCGCGCCGAGGTCGAGCAGGCGACGGAGGCGGTTGTTGCGGTTGATCACGCGACGGTAGAGGTCGTTCAGGTCGGACGTCGCGAAGCGACCGCCGTCGAGCTGGACCATCGGGCGCAGCTCCGGCGGGATCACCGGGACGACGTCGAGGACCATCGCGGCCGGCGAGTTGCCGGTCTGCAGGAACGAGTTGACGACCTTGAGCCGCTTGATGGCGCGGATCTTCTTCTGGCCCTTGCCCTCGGCGATCTGCAGGTGCAGGTCCTCCGCCTCGGCGGCGAGGTCGAACGCCTCGAGGCGCTTCTTGATCGCCTCGGCGCCCATGTAGGCCTCGAAGTACATGCCGAAGCGGTCCTGGAGCTCCTGGAAGACCGAGTCCTCGGGCTTCAGGTCGCCGACCTTCAGCGTGCGGAAGTCCTCCCACACGCGCTCGAGGTGCGCGATCTGCTCGTCGCCCGACTTGCGGACGCCGGCCATCTCCTTGTCGGCCGCGGCCTCGGCGCGCTTGCGCTGGTCGGACTTGGCGCCCTCGGCCTCGAGTGCCGCGAGCTCCTCCTCCTTGCGCTGCATGAGCTCGGCGATGCGAGCGTCACGGGCGTCGCCGATGGCCTTGATCTCGAGCCGGAGCTCGTTCTCGAGGCCGGGCATGTCGGCGTGACGACCCTCGTCGTCGACGTCGATCACCATGTAGGCGGCGAAGTAGATGACCTTCTCGAGGTCCTTCGGCGCCATGTCGAGCAGGTACCCGAGGCGCGAGGGCACGCCCTTGAAGTACCAGATGTGCGTCACGGGCGCGGCCAGCTCGATGTGGCCCATCCGCTCGCGGCGGACCGAGGACTTGGTGACCTCGACACCGCATCGCTCGCAGACGATGCCCTTGAAGCGGACGCGCTTGTACTTGCCGCAGGCGCACTCCCAGTCGCGGCTGGGTCCGAAGATCTGCTCGCCGAAGAGCCCGTCCTTCTCGGGCTTCAGCGTGCGGTAGTTGATGGTCTCGGGCTTCTTGACCTCGCCGTAGGACCACTTGCGGATGTCCTCGGCGGTCGCCAGGCCGATACGGAGCTCATCGAACGTCGTTGCGTCGAGCAATTTCTCTCCTAGATTCCTGAAGTCGTTCTCGTATGCCTGGCGGATCAGATCTCGTCGATGTTCGACGACTCGAAGCGCGCGGAGATGTTGATGCCGAGCTCCTCCGCTGCGCGGAAGGCCTCGTCATCGGTGTCGCGGAGGCTCACCGCGGTGCCGTCGGCCGAGAGGACCTCGACGTTCAGGCACAGCGACTGCATCTCCTTCATGAGCACCTTGAAGGACTCGGGGATGCCGGGCTCCTGGATGTTCTCGCCCTTGACGATCGCCTCGTAGACCTTGACGCGGCCGAGGATGTCGTCGGACTTGATCGTGAGGAGCTCCTGCAGCGCGTAGGCGGCGCCATAGGCCTCGAGGGCCCACACCTCCATCTCGCCGAAGCGCTGGCCGCCGAACTGCGCCTTCCCACCGAGCGGCTGCTGGGTGATCATCGAGTACGGGCCGGTCGAACGCGCGTGGATCTTGTCGTCGACGAGGTGGTGGAGCTTCAGGATGTACATGTAGCCCACGGACACCGGGTACGGGAACGGCTCGCCCGAACGGCCGTCGAACAGCTGCGTCTTGCCGCTGGAGTCGATGAGCCGCTCGCCGTCGCGGTTCGGGAGGGTGGAGTCGAGCAGACCCGCGATCTCCTCCTCGAGCGCGCCGTCGAACACGGGCGTGGCGACCTTGGTGCCGGGTGCGGCCTCCCGGGCCCCCTCGGGCAGGCGCTTGGCCCACTCCGGGTTGCCCTCGACCTTCCAGCCCTGCTTGGCGACCCAGCCGAGGTGGGTCTCGAGCACCTGGCCGAAGTTCATGCGACCGGGGATGCCGAGCGGGTTCAGGATGACGTCGACCGGCGTGCCGTCGGCGAGGAACGGCATGTCCTCGACCGGCAGGATCTTCGAGATGACGCCCTTGTTGCCGTGGCGGCCGGCGAGCTTGTCGCCCTCGGTGATCTTGCGCTTCTGGGCGATGTAGACGATCACGCGCTGGTTGACGCCCGAGCCGAGCTCGTCGTCGCCGTCCTGCGCGTCGAACACCTTGACGCCGATGATCGTGCCCTGCTCGCCGTGGGGGACCTTCAGCGACGTGTCGCGGACCTCGCGGCTCTTCTCGTTGAAGATCGCGCGGAGCAGGCGCTCCTCGGCCGAGAGCTCGGTCTCGCCCTTCGGCGTGACCTTGCCGACGAGGATGTCGCCGGGGCGGACCTCGGCGCCGATGCGGATGATGCCGCGCTCGTCGAGGTCGGCCAGCAGGTCGGGGCTCACGTTCGGGAGGTCGCGGGTGATCTCCTCCTTGCCGAGCTTGGTGTCACGGGCGTCGACCTCGTACTCCTCGATGTGGATCGAGGAGAGGACGTCGTCCTTCACCAGGTTCTGGCTGAGGATGATCGCGTCCTCGAAGTTGTGGCCCTCCCACGGCATGAACGCCACGAGGAGGTTCTTGCCGAGCGCGAGCTCGCCGTCGTCGGTCGCGGGACCGTCGGCGATGACCTCGCCGACCTCGACGCGCTCGCCGGCGGAGACGACGACGCGGTTGTTGTACGACGTGCCCTGGTTCGAGCGGTCGAACTTGCGCAGGTAGTAGGTCTGCGTGCCGCCCTCGTCGAGCTGGAGCGTGACGGCGTCGGCCGAGACCTCGGCGACGACGCCCGCACGGTCGGCGGTGATCACGTCACCGGCGTCGATCGCGGCGTAGCCCTCCATGCCCGTGCCGACGAACGGCGAGTCGCTGCGCAGCAGCGGCACCGCCTGGCGCTGCATGTTCGCGCCCATGAGGGCGCGGTTCGCGTCGTCGTGCTCGAGGAACGGGATGAGCGACGTGCCGACCGACACCATCTGGCGCGGCGAGACGTCCATGTAGCCGATCTCCTCGGCCGGGAACAGGTCGACCTCGCCGCCCTTGCGACGGGCGAGGACGCGCTCCTCGACGAAGTGGCCCTTGCCGTCGAGCGGCGCGTTGGCCTGGGCGACGATGTAGTCGTCCTCCTCCATCGCGGTGAGGTAGTCGATCCGGTCGGTGACCTTGCCGTCCTCGACCCGACGGTACGGCGTCTCGATGAAGCCGAACGAGTTGATGCGCGCGAACGAGGCGAGCGAGCCGATGAGGCCGATGTTCGGGCCTTCCGGGGTCTCGATCGGGCACATGCGGCCGTAGTGCGACGGGTGGACGTCGCGGACCTCGACGCCCGCGCGGTCGCGCGAGAGGCCGCCGGGGCCGAGCGCCGAGAGGCGACGCTTGTGCGTGAGGCCGGCCAGCGGGTTGTTCTGGTCCATGAACTGCGAGAGCTGCGAGGTTCCGAAGAACTCCTTGATCGCGGCCACGACGGGGCGGACGTTGATCAGGGTCTGCGGCGTGATCGCCTCGATGTCCTGCGTGGTCATACGCTCGCGGACGACGCGCTCCATGCGGGAGAGGCCCGTGCGGACCTGGTTCTGGATCAGCTCGCCGACCGCGCGGATGCGACGGTTGCCGAAGTTGTCGATGTCGTCGACGTCGAGGCGGATGTCGACCGCCTTGCCGCCGCGGCGACCGGGCAGGGTCGGGCGGTCCTCGTGCAGGGCGACGAGGTACTTGATCGTGGCGACGATGTCCTGGACGGTCAGGACCGAGTCGGTGAGCGGCGCCTCGAGGCCCAGCTTGTTGTTGATCTTGTACCGGCCGACCTTGGCGAGGTCGTAGCGCTTCGGGTTGAAGTAGAAGTTGTCGAGGAGCGCGCGCGCGGCCTCGGCGGCGACCTGCTCGCCCGGACGGAGCTTGCGGTAGATGTCCTTGAGCGCCTCCTCCTTGGTGAGGATGTTGTCCTTCTCGAGGGTGAGCGCGATCGACTCGTAGCCGGCGAACTCCTCGAGGATCTCCTCGGAGGTGAGGCCCAGGGCCTTCAGGAAGACGGTGACCGACTGCTTGCGCTTGCGGTCGATGCGGACGCCGACCTGGTCGCGCTTGTCGACCTCGAACTCGAGCCAGGCGCCACGGCTCGGGATGACGCGCGCCGAGTAGATGTCCTTGTCGGAGGTCTTGTCGGGGGTGCGCTCGAAGTAGACGCCGGGCGAACGGACGAGCTGCGAGACGACGACGCGCTCGGTGCCGTTGATGACGAACGTGCCCTTCGGGGTCATGAGCGGGAAGTCGCCCATGAAGACCGTCTGGGTCTTGATCTCACCGGTGAGGTGGTTCATGAACTCCGCGTTGACGTACAGCGGAGCGGAGTAGGTCTTGCCCTTCTCCTTGCACTCGTCGATGGTGTACTTCGGCGGCTCGAGCTCGGGGTTCGAGAACGAGAGCTGCATGGTCTCGCCGAGGTCCTCGATGGGCGAGATCTCCTCGAAGATCTCCTCGAGGCCGGTGGCCTCGGGAAGGTCCTGACGGCCGGACTCGATGGCCTCCTCGACGCGGGCCCGCCACGCCTCGTTGCCGACGAGCCAGTCGAAGCTCTCGGTCTGGAGGGCGAGCAGATCGGGTACGGTGAGGGTGTCGGTGACCTTCGCGAACGAGAGGCGGCTTGCACCGCGTCCGTTCTTGGGGGTGGGCGTGGATGCGTTGCGCGCAGCAGCCAAGGAAATGACCTCCATGGCCCCGTCGGGGGCCGGTTCACTGTCGGTGGTGGTGGAGTTGACCCCTCAGACGTGGTGCGGATGCCGGGAGACCCGACACGCAGAAGCCGACCGCAATATGAAGGCATAGTGGGTCTGGGAGCGCAAAGGTCAAGCATAGACCGGATGACGCGCCATGTCCAGTCGGATTCTTGATTTGTCTGCGCTTCTCCGGTATAACCCGCGCGAACCGCTCGGATGACCGCGCGGATCCGCCCGTCGGGTCCGGAGATCGCGACGACGGATGCCGCGCGGGATCGCCCCGCGCGGCATCCGTCGTCCATCGCCCGGTCGATCGCCGGTTCAGGCTCCGAGCTCGAGCCGGACCGTGTCGGGACGCCCCGGCACGAGGCTCACGTCGACGATCGAGCCCGGAGTCACGCGGGCGAGCTGGATGGGAGCGAGCGGCTGCGTCCGGGACGCCGGCAGCGGGATGCCACCGGGCAGCTGAGCGACGAGCTCGAGCTCGACGACGGCCTCCATGCCGATCATCATCGGCAGCTGCCGGGCCGACACGACCGTGGCGGTCGTGCGGACCCGAGCGGCGTCGGACACGGGGTCGTTCGCGGCGACGCTGGCGGCCATCACCCGGTTGGCCTGCTCGAGCGACTGCTGCGCGGCCGCGAGCGTCGCGCCGACGTCCATCCGGTCGCGGACGGCGGTCGCCTGGGCGTTCAGCGTGCGGAGGTCTGCGAGGAAGCCCATGTCACACCGCCGCGTAGATCTCGTTGAAGGCGCGGCCGACACCGCGGTCGGCCTGGATCCGTGCGCCCCATCCGGCCTGGGCCTGCGCCCAGGCCTCGGGGTCGATGCCGAACATGCGGGCCACGACGGGCAGCTTCGTCTCGTCGTAGCCGTACGCGGCGATGCCCTTGACGATACGGGCGTACCGGTCGAGGTCGACCCCGGCGATGGGCTCGAGCGCGCCGGCCGCGGGCTCGGCTCGCATGGCCTGGACGGCCATCGCGTCCATCTGCTGCCGGTAGGACTCGCTCTGCGCGGCGAGCGTGTTCGCCTGGTCGATGAGGCCGGGTGCGGCCTTCACCATCTTCGCCATGTCGCCGAACTGGCCGAACATCTTCATGGGTGCTGCTCCTTCTGGTGTGGTGTGGTGTCGATGTGATCGGGTGGTGGGGTCATGAGGTGCGGCCGGGCCGGCCCTCGAACGACGTCGGCCGCGGCCGAGGTCGCGTCGAGGACGGCCCGCCGAGGAGCGGTTCGGGAAGCTGGATCGGGGTTCGCATCGGATCTCCTCGTCTCAGGTCGCGCACTCGCTGCCTGCGCGGGGCGGAGGTCGGCCGCCGAGGAAGAGCATCGGTCCCGGGCGGGCCGGACGGATGGGCACGGGGTGCTCAATCGCGCCGGCGCATTGCTCAGGCGACGAGCGCGATTGCTCATGCCCGGGCTCGGCATGCCCGGGTGTCGCTCGCGGCCCCCCTCACGGAGGGCCTGCCGATCCGCCCGGCGGGCGGCGTCGTCCTGCCCCTCGTTCGGGGCACCCCGTCACCCGTGCCCCCGCCGCGGACCACGCCGTACAGTGAGACCACCGGCCTCGCCGGAGACCTGAAGGGCCGAGATGGTGGCGTTGGATGCCGGGGGGACGACCGACGGGCCCCTCGCGCTCGACGGGAGCTGGCCGCTCGTCGGGCGCGATGCGCTCGTCGAGCGCGCCGTGGCCGGGCTGCGGGGATCCGCACGCGCCGCCTTCGCGTACGGCGCCTCGGGGATCGGCAAGAGCCGCGTGGTCCGGGCCGTCGCCGACCGGCTCGCCGCGGACGGCTGGCTCGTGCTCTCGGCGAGCGGCAACGCGACGCTGAGCGCGGTGCCGCTCTCGACGCTCGCGCCGGTGCTCGCCCGCGAACCCGGCTCCCTCGTGGGCGCGGCCGACGACCAGGTCGCGCTGTTCTCCTCCGCCGATGCCGCCGTCCGTCGGCTCGCCGGTGAGCGTCCCGCGCTCCTTGCCGTCGACGACGTCTCGGTCGCGGACCCGGTCTCCATCGCACTCGTCGCGCAACTCGTCGAGGCGGGCGCCATCCGCCTCGCCGCGACCGTGCGCGAGTCGGACCCGGTCCCGGAGGGCCTCCTTCCCGTCGCCGGCTCCGCCGACGCCCTCCGGCTCGACGTCGAACCGCTCACCGTCGACGAGGTCGCGGAGCTCCTGACGCGCGTCCTCGGCGGTGCGGTCGCCCACCGCGACGTGGTCGAGCTGCATCGGGCCGCCCACGGGAACCCGCTGTTCCTGCGCGAACTCGTGATCGGCGCGGCCGCGGCCGGCTCGCTCGTCTCGCGCGACGGCCTGTGGCAGCTCACCGGCGACCCTGTGGGCACCCCGGCGCTGCGGGACCTCATCCGCTCCCGGCTGAGCGGGCTCGACGAGGCCGAGCGCGACGCGATCGAGCGGCTCGCCCTCTGCGAGCCGCTCGCACTCGACGAGTTCCCCCGTCCCGGGGCCGACGAGGCACTCGCGAGGCTCGAGCTGCGCGGCCTCATCCGCGTCGACGAGTCGACCTCGCGCGTGCGCGTCGCCCTGACGCACCCCCACTACGCCGCCGCCGTCCGCGACTCGATCCCGAGGATCCGCGCCATCTCGCTCCTCTCGGGCCAGGCGGACCTGGTCGCGGCGCGCACCATGGACGCCGGCGACGAGCTGCGGGTGGCCGTCTGGCGACTCGACGCCGGCCGGCCGGCCGATCCCGAGCTGCTCGCGCGATCCGCGGCGCTCGCCCGCTCGGCCCACGACCATCGCACCGCCGCCCGCCTCGCCGGCGCGGCGGTCGAGTCGGGCGCCGACGATGCGCCGACGCTGCTGATGTACGGCGAGGTGCTCTGGTCGCTCGGCCGTGCGGCCGAGGCGCTCGGGGCCCTCGAACGCGCCGAGCGGCGTGCGGTCGACGAGGGCGCCGACGACGCCCTGCTCGCGGCGATCGGGCGGGCGCAGGCCGACGTCCATGGCGGCGACCCGCTCGGCACGCGACGAGGACTCGAACTCCTCGAATCGCTCGAGGCCGAGCTGCCGGGACAGGCCGCCGCGATCGGGCTCAGCAAGGCGGCCATGCATGTCCACCTCGAGTACGGCGCGGCGGCGCTCGAGAGCGTCCGCACGGCGGCGGCGGCCCTCGGCGACGGCGAGCCGACCCGCGCGATGCTGGACCTCGCCCTGGCGATGCCGCTCTCACTGGTCGGCCGCACCGACGACGCCGTGGCCGCAGCGGAGCGCGCCGTCGCCGTCGCCCGCCGTCCGGACGCGCCGGTCGCGCTGCGGCACGCCGAGGTCGGACTCGCGCACGTCCTCATCGCGGCCGATCGCCTGGAGGAGGCGCGGGGCACGGTCGTCGACTCGCTGCACGCCGCCATCCGCGAGAACGACGAGCTCACGGCACGGCTCGACGAGTTCATGATGGGGCGCATCTTCTGGCAGGTCGGGCGCCTCGACACCGCGGCCCGATGGTTCCGCGACACCGTCGGCGGTGCCGAGCTGCACGGTCCGAAGTCGCTCCGCGAACACGCCCGCTGCTTCCTCGCACTGGTCGCCGCCGAGCAGGGCGACCCCGCGGCCGCGCGGGATCACCGCGAGCGCGTGGTCGCCGGGCTGGAACGCGACAGCTCGGTCACGGCGCTCGCGGACGCGTGGATCGATGCCGCCGAGGGGGCCGTCGACCGGGCGGCCGCGCGGGTCTTCGCCAGGGTCGACGTGGTGACGCTCCGGGGCGCCGCGAACGTCGCCGCGGCGCTCCTGCACCACGTCGTCCGCTTCGGCTCGCGCGAGCACGCCGACGAGGCCGCGACGCGGCTGGAACGACTCCGCTCGACCGTCGGCGACGCCCCCGACCTCGTCCGCCGCGCGACGCACGCGCGTGCCGAGGCCGACGGCGACCCGGCGGCGCTGCGCGACGCGGCCCGCGAGTGGGAGAGGGTCGGAGCCGTGCTCTACGCGGCCGAGGCCCACGCGTCGGCCGGACAGGCGGCCCGGGCCGGCGGCCGCGGCCGCGAGGCGACGGCCGACCTGCAGCGCGCGGCGACGCTCGCCGCCGCGTGCGAGGGGGCGCGGACCCCGCTGCTGCGGTTCGCCGAGGGGACCGAGCCGCTCACGCCGCGGGAGCGCGAGGTCGCCTCCCTCGCCGCGCAGGGACTCAGCTCGAACGAGATCGCCTCGCGGCTGTTCCTGTCGCCCAGGACCGTGAACAACCACCTGCAGTCGACGTACGCCAAGCTCGGCATCCGCGGACGCCGCGAACTGCGGGTCTGACCGCCGGGTCGGGTCGGTTAGGCCGACACCACCTCGCCGCGCAGGCGCTCCAGTCGCTCGCCGACGGCCGCGACGGCCTCGTGGCGGACGCCCAGGTCGGCGAGGCTGGTCATCAGCGTCTCGACGATCCGGTCGAATGCGGCGTCGGTGATGGCGAGCCCGGCGTGCGCCTCGGCGAGGCCGCGCCCGCCGAACACGTGCGGGCCGCCGAAGGCGGCGGCGAGGAAGGCGCGCTGGTGGGACCGGAGTCGATCGAGGTCGACGTCCCGGAACCAGGGCGCGAGCTCGTCGTCGACGACCACGCGACGGTAGAGCACCGCGACCGCCGTCCGCACGCCGTCCGGACCGCCGACCTCGTCGTAGAGCTCGGGCATCCCGCCTCCCTCGTCTCCTGCGATCCTAGACTCGCGCCGCCGCCGGGCGTGAGCATCGATTGCTCATTCCGGCCGTGGTCCACCCCGGGCTGTGGGACGATGCCCGCATGGCGCCCCGCATCGAGTTCGAGCGCGACGTGTTCTCGTCGACGGGCTGGACCCTGCTCGTCGACGGCGCGGCGCAGTCGCACGTCGATGCCGAGCAGCCGGCGCGGCTGTTCTTCGAGTACGTGCGCCGCATCGGCAACGTGATCGACGCCGTCGCGGACCCCGGGGCACCGATCGCGGTGCTCCACCTCGGCGGCGGTGCGATGAGCCTGGCGCGGTACGTCGCGGCGACCCGGCCCGACTCGAGCCAGGTCGTGGTCGATGCCGACGCCCGGGTCGTGTCGCTCGTCACCGAACGCCTGCCGCTCCCCGGGGGCGAGCGCATCTCGATCATGGTCGCCGACGCGCGCGACGCGCTCGCGCGCCTCGATGCGGGCCTGCGCTTCGACCTCGTCATCGTCGACCTCTACGCCCGGCTCGAGGCGCCCGCGTTCGTCGACGAGCCCGGGTTCCTGGGTGCGTGCCTGGGCCGGCTGGGGCCGGGCGGAGCGCTGGTCGTGAACGTGGCGGATGCCGCGGGCGGCCCGCGCCTCGCCGCGCAGGCCCGCGGCGTCGCCCGGGCCGACCCGGCGGCCGACCTCGTCGTCGCCGGTCCGCCTGCGGTGCTCGCGGGCGCCGAGGAGGGCAACGTCGTGATCGTGGCCGGCCGGGAGCTGCCACGGCGGATGCTCGAGCGCCTGCGCGAGGCCGGCCCGTTCCCCGTCGAGGTGCTGCAGGGAGCGCGGCTGGACGCCGTGCTGTGGGGCGCGTGCTGAGCCGGCGCCGGTAGCGTGGTTTCCGTGCCGGAACTCGAACGTCGCCTCTCCGTGAGCGGTCACCTCGCCCGACTCGAGGAGTCGCGCACGCGACCCGGATCATGGACCCTCACGGTCGACGGCACCCCCCAGTCGCACGTCGACCTCGAGCAGCCCGAGTGGCTCGGCTTCGAGTACGTGCGCCGCATCGGCCACGCGGTCGACCTCGTGCGCGAGGCCGGGCGGCCGATCACGGCACTGCACCTCGGCGGCGGCGCGTTCACGCTCCCCCGGTACGTGATCGCGACGAGGCCGGGGTCGCGCCAGCAGGTCGTCGAACTCGAGTCCGACCTCGTCGACCTGGTGCGCGCGAACCTGCCGTTCCCTCGCGGCGCGCAGGTTCGCGTGCGGCACGGCGACGCCCGCGAGGTGCTCGCGAAGCTCCCCGCGGGGCTCGACGGTGCGGTCGACCTCGCGGTCATCGACATCTTCTCGGGCGCGCGCACGCCCGCCCACGTGACGAGCGCCGAGTTCCACGGGCTCGTCTCGCCCCGGCTCGCGCCGGGCGGCATCGTCGCGGTGAACGTCGCCGACGGCGCCGGGCTCGCGTTCGCCCGCTCCCAGGCGGCGACCCTCTCGCACGTGTACGGGCACGTCGCACTCGCCGCCGACACCGGCATGCTGAAGGGCCGTCGGTTCGGCAACGTCGTGATGTACGCGTCGCACCACCCCCTGCCCTTCGACGGCATGCCGCGGCGGCTCGCGAGCGACCCGGCTCCGGCGAAGCTGGTCGAGGGCGACGAGCTCGTTCGCTTCATCGCGGGTGCGCCGATCGTGACGGATGCCACGGCCGTGCCGTCGCCGCCGCCGGCACGGTCGGTGTTCCTGGCCAGGCCGTAGGGCGACGCCCCGGCCGTCAGGCGTGCCGGAAGCGGACCTCCTGCCCGGGACGCACCTGCGCCAGCAGGTCGAGGGAGCCGGGATCGACGATCGCGACGACCGGGTACCCGCCGGTCACGGGACGGTCGGCGAGCAGCACGGTCGGCACGCCCGCACCCGTGACCTGGATCGCCCCGGCGACGGTCGGCTCGCTCACGAGCTCGCCCGGCACCCGCCGCTCGAGTACGGGACCCTCGAGACGCGCCCCGACCCGGTCGGCCGAGGCGGAGACGCGCCAGCGCGCCTCGTGCAGCACGGCGAGCGCCGCATCCGTCACCCAGTCGGCCCGCGGGCCGGGCAGCAGGCCGAGCGCGACCGTCCCGACCGGGGGCGGGTAGGCGGCGTCGTCGTCGAGCAGGGGCACGGATGCCGCGGGCTCGCGCCCCACCGCGAGCACGCGTCCGGCCGTGACGGGCTCGGGTCCGATCCCGGCGAGCGTGTCGCGGCTCCGGGACCCCAGCACCGCCGGCTCGTCGATCCCGCCGCGCACCGCGACGAGGTAGCGGAGGCCGCGATCCGCGGCGCCGATCTCGACGACGTCGGCGGCCCGCGCCCGCGCCGCACGGTAGGGCCCGACCTCGCGGCCCGCGACGCGCACCGATCCCCAGGCGCCGGTCACCGCGAACCACAGGTCCCGATCGGGCGCGAACCGGAGCCCGCCGAGCACCACCTCGAGCCCGGCGAGCCCGTCGGGATTGCCGACGAGGCGGTTCGCGAGCGCGAGCGCGCCCCGGTCGAGCGCACCGGACGGCGCGACGCCGAGGTGCGCGCGGCCCGGTCGGCCGAGGTCCTGCACCAGCACGAGTCCGCCGGTGGCGTCGATGTGCAGCATGGTCATGCGCGCGCCTCCCGGAAGCGGACGCCGCGGCCGGGCACGAGGAGCGCGGGCGGGTCCGCGACGGGGTCCCACAGTGCGGCGGCGGTGCTCCCGATGAGGCGCCATCCGCCCGGGCTCTCGCGCGGGTACGCGCCGGAGAAGGCGCCCGCGAGTCCGACCGCGCCCGGCGGGACGCGCGTGCGCGCCACGTCCAGGCGCGGCACGTCGAAGGGCCAGTCGTCGGCCACGAGGTAGCCGAATCCCGGCGCGAAGCCGATGAACGCGACACGCCACCTCGTGGCGATGTGCCGTGCGACGAGGTGCTCCGGGCTCACTCCGAGGTGGTCGGCGAGTCCGACGAGGTCGTCGCCGCGGTAGTCGACCTCGATGACGAGGTCGTCGGGCGAGGCGTCGCCGGACGCGTCCGCGAGGCCGTCCCGGGTCGCGCGCCCGTCGGCCGGGTGTCCGGCGCGAATCGAGCGTCGCACCCAGCTCGCCGCCGACTCGAGCGGGAGGACGTCCGGGTCGACGGCGACGAGGAGCGTCCGTGCCGCGGGGACGAGTTCGACCACGCCGTCCGGCGGGTCGGCGGCGAGCGCGTCGTGCAGCGCGAGCACGTCGTCGAGCCCGCCGCACTCGACGAGGATCGCCGAGCGGCCCGACGGCAGCAGCCGCGGCTCCGTGCCGCTCATGCGAACGGCCGCACGTCGTGGCCCGCGGTCGCGAGGGCCGCCCGGACGGCCCGGGCGATGCCGACCGATCCGGGAGTGTCGCCGTGCAGGCAGAGCGAGTCCGGGTCCAGGTCGACGCGGACCCCGTCGGCCGAGGCGATGCCGCCGGTCTCGACGAGTTCCAGCGCGCGGTCGGCGGCCCGGACCGGGTCGCGCACGAGCGCGTCGGGGTGCTCGCGCGGCACGAGGCGTCCGTCGGCGAGGTAGCCGCGGTCGATGAAGGCCTCGCGGGCGTAGCGGATGCCGGCCCCCGCCGCCGCACGTTCGAGTTCGCTCTCCGGCGGTCCGAGCACGACCACGCCGGGCACGGCCGCGGCGAGCGCGTCGGCGACCGCCGATGCGGCGGCGATGTCGGCTCCGAGCCGGTGGTAGAGCGCGCCGTGCGCCTTCACGTAGGCCACCGTCGCGCCGACCGTGCGGGCGACGCCGTCGAGGGCGCCCAGCTGGTAGACGACCTCGGCCGCGAGCTCGTCGGCGGAGACGTCCATGGCGCGGCGGCCGAAGCCCGCGCGGTCGCGATACCCGGGGTGCGCCCCGAGGACCACACCGTGCCGCACGGCGAGGCGCGCACTGCGGAGCATCGTGAGCGGGTCGCCGGCGTGGAACCCGCACGCGACGTTCGCGCTCGAGACGACCTCGAACATCGCCTCGTCGTCGCCCATGCTCCAGGCGCCGTACGACTCGCCGAGGTCGGCGTTCAGGTCGATGACGCGCTGCATGCTCCCATTCTCCCGCGCCGTCGCGCAGACTGGGTCGGAGGAGAACGACGGATCCGGCCGGGGAGGTCGTGCATGGGCGGACGGAGACGGCCGGCCCCCGCCGGGGTCGCGATGCTCGCTGCGGTCACCACGATGCTGGTCGGCTCGGGCGCCCTGCTCGCCGGCTGCGCGCCGGACACCGGCTCCGGGCCGGTCGTGAACGCCCCCTCGAACGCCCCGATCACGACGCCAGCCGTCTCGGCCCCTCCGGCCGTGCGTCCGGTGGGCGAGCCGGAGACGCTCGCGACCGGCCTCGAGGCGCCCTGGTCGATCCTGCGCCTCCCCGACGGCGGCGTGCTCGTCAGCGAGCGCGATCGCGGCCGGATCGTCGAGGTCCTCGAGGACGGCGGCGTCCGCGAGGCCGCCGTGCTCCCCGACGTGGTCGCGGGCGGGGAGGGCGGGCTGCTCGGCCTGGCGTTCCTCGCCGGCGACGGAGCCGACGGGGCATCCGTCTTCGCGTACTTCTCGACGGATGCCGACAACCGCATCGTCCGGATGCCGCTCACCGGTGAACCGGGCGACCTCGGCCTCGGCGAGCCGGAGGTCGTGCTCGACGGCATCCCCCGAGGCGGGAGCCACAACGGCGGGCGCCTCGCCATCGGCCCCGACGACTTCCTGTATGCGACGACCGGCGATGCGGGCGACGGCGACCTGTCGCAGGATCCGGACTCGCTCGGCGGCAAGATCCTGCGCATGACGCCCGACGGCGAGCCGGCGCCAGGCAATCCGGCGGGCACCCTCGTCTGGAGCCTCGGGCACCGCAACCCGCAGGGCCTGGCCTGGGATGCCGCCGGCGGCATGTGGGCGGCGGAGTTCGGCCAGAACACGTGGGACGAGCTCAATCGCATCGAGCCCGGCGGGAACTACGGGTGGCCGATCGTCGAAGGGCGGGCCGGCGACGACCGGTTCCGCGATCCGGCCGTGCAGTGGCCGACGTCGGAGGCGAGCCCGAGCGGCCTCGCGATCGTCGGCGACACGATCGTCCTCGCCGCGCTCCGCGGCGAGCGGCTCTGGTTCGCGTCGCCCGCGCTCACCTCGCCCACCGAGGTCGACGACGCGTTCGCGGGCGAGTTCGGACGGCTGCGCGACGTCGTCCCCGGGCCCGACGGCGAACTGTGGGCGCTCACCAACAACACCGACGGACGAGGGTCCCCGCGGGACGGCGACGACCGACTCCTGCGCGTCCCGCTCGAGGACGCCGACTGACGTGCTCCCCCGTTCGGGGGACCCCGAAAGCGGTTGCAGCCGGTACTCCCGGGGATATCCTCGATCGCATGGCGGATCTCGCGAGGGTTCGGATCTGGGCAGAGGCGCTCATCGCCCTGCACCTGGACCCCGCCGTGTGGAGCTTCGCCTTCGACAACGCCAAGAAGCGCGCGGGCCTCTGCAACTACACCGCGAAGCGCATCTCCGTCTCGCGCTACCTCGCCGCGCGATACGACGACGATGAGATCCACCAGATCCTCCTGCACGAGGTCGCCCATGCGATGGCCGGCCCGCGCGCGGGCCACGGCCCCAGGTGGGCGACCATCGCCGCCGACATCGGCTACGTCGGACGGCGCACGCACGACGGCGCGGTCGCCGACGAGCTCGCGCCGTGGGTCGGCCGATGCCCCGTCGGGCATGAGCACTACCGCTACCGCGAGCCGAGCCGTCCGCTCAGCTGCGGGCTGTGCCGGCGCGGCTTCGACCGGCGCAACCTCATCGTGTGGTCGCGCCGCGAGATCACCGCCGCCATGCGGCGCGCGGCCGCGAGCGCGGCGGCCGACTGAGTCGGGGCGGATGCCCCGGCACGCATCCGGGCCGGACGTCCGGGTCGTGCGGCGCGGTGGTGGGACCGTGACCCGATCGTGGCGATCGCGGCGGCGCGCAGCCGGTAGTTTGGTCCGGTGCCCGTCTCGACCGTCTCGATCCCCGTCGGCCAGTGGTTCACCGACGACAGCGGCCGGTGGTGGTTCGACTCCGGTTCGTTCGCGCTCGACTTCGCCTACACCGGGGGGATCCCCGTCGCCGTCGCCGTCGCCCCCTCGCGGCTGAACTCCCCCGACGACCTCACCTCGTGGATGCGCGAACGCTTCCCGATGCCCGTCGCCCACGCGCGCTCGCGCGACCTGTTCGACGCCACGTCGCTGCGCGACGCGATCGCCCGCCTGGCGCTCGCCGCCGGTCGCGGCGAGACGCTCGCCACGGCCGACATCGACGTCGTGAACCTGTACGCCGCGACGCCCGACATCCCGCCGACGCTCGCGGGCGGCTCCCGGCAGGCGGGGCGGTCGGTGCAGACCGTCGGCCAGGCGCTCTCCACGATCGCCCGCGACGCGGTGGACTGCTTCGGCGAGGCGAACCACGGCCGCGTCCGCATCTGCGCGGGCGACTGCGGAATCGTCTACCTCGACACCTCGCGCGCGGCCAGTCGCCGGTGGTGCTCGATGCAGCGCTGCGGCAACCGCGCCAAGGTCCGCGCGCACCGTGCCCGCAAGGCGGGGAAGGTCGCGCTCAGCGCCGCCTGACGACCCGCGCCTCCGCCGCCTCGTCGCGCGTCGCGGCCCGGCGGATCGCCGCGGGGTCGATCCCCGCCGCGATCGCCTCGCGTCCACCGACCGACGCCGTCGCGAGGTGCGCGACGGCGCGACGGAGCCCGGTGAACGAGGCGCAGGCGACGGCCGCCTCGGGCGAGGTGTCGTCGATGCCGAGGTCGGCGAGCGCGTCGATCACGGCGCCCGCGGCGAGCACGTCGTCGGCAGCGAAGCCGCCGTCGGCGCGCCAGGCGGCGACGATCGCGAGGTACGCCCGACGACCCAGTCGCTCCTGCTCGGCGAGGATCCACTCGGCGACCGCCGCAGCGTCGGCGACGCCCGCCACGACCACGGCGCCCGCGGTGCCGGCGAGGGCCCCCTCGGGCACGAGCGCCCCGGAGGCCGCGCCGTCGCCGTCGCCGTCGCCGTCGCCGGACTGGTCGACCCAGACGAGCACGTCGGCGCCCTGCGCGATACGGTGAACGCCGTCGACGCCCTGGTCGAATCGGACCTGGTACTTCGACTGCGCCGAGGGCGCGGCATCCGTGGCGGCGGCGGTGTCGGGGGTGGTCGTGCTCACCGCGTCAGGCTACGCGACGACGACGGTGCCGCCCACTCGTAGGGTGGGTGCATGACCTCGGATGTCGACGCCCGCCCCGTCACGATCATCACCGGAGGCGGCCGGGGCATCGGTCGCGCGATCGCCGAGCGCCTCGCGGCCGACGGCCACGACCTGGTGCTCACGTACCGCGAGCGGCGCGACGAGGCCGAGTCGACGGCCGACGGATGCCGCGCCGCGGGCGCGCGCGTCGAGCTCCTGCAGCTCGACCTCGCCGACCTCGACCGCGCGGCCGAGATCGTCCCCGAGGCCGTCCGACGGTTCGGTCGCGTGACCGGGCTCGTGAACAACGCGGGCATCACGGGCCTGATCGGGCCGTTCCTCGACGCCTCGATCGAGGAGTCCGAGCTGGTGTTCCGGATCAACGTGCTGGCGCCCATGGTGCTCTGCCGGTCCGCGATCGCGCACATGTCCACCGATCGCGGCGGCGACGGCGGGTCGATCGTCAACATCTCCTCCGGTGCGGCCACGCACGGCTCACCAGACACCTACATCCCGTACGCCGCGAGCAAGGCCGCGCTGAACACCATGTCGAGGGGCCTCGCGAAGGAGTTCGGACCGGTCGGCGTGCGGGTGAACACGGTCTCGCCGGGCACCACGCGGACCGAGATCCATGCCGCGGCGGGCCGCCCGAACGCGCCGGACGAGCGGGCGGGCAACATCCCGATGCGCCGTCCGGGCGAGCCGCACGAGATCGCCGGCGCCGTCGCGTACCTGCTCTCCGACGATGCCTCCTACACCTCGGGTGCCGACATCCTGATCGCCGGCGGCAAGTAGGGGGTCGCGCCGCAGGGTCTCAGCGGTGCAGCGCCGCGTAGTGCGCGAGCGCCTCGGCGTCGCTCGCACGCGACGCCGCGCGCCGGGCCGCGTCGAGCGCGGCGACCGGGTCGGACTCGCGCCGGGCGATGCCGAGCTGCCGTTCCGCCTCGGCGAGCCGCGTGCGCGCATCGACGCCGGCGAACGCGCGGGCCCGTTCGAGCGCCTCGGCCGCGAGGCGGATCTGGCTCTCGGCGATGGCGATCGCACCGGGCAGCGCCCCGCGCGCGCCGTCGAGCCGGTGCTGGGCGCGGCGGGCCGTCGCGCGCGCCGCCTCGAGCCGGTCGCGCGCCGCGCGCAGCCGGTCGCGTTCGGCGAACGGGTCGTCGGCACGTCGCTCCCGGCCGACGAGCAGCGGCGAGAGCTCGCCGATCGCGGCGGCCAGCGCGGATCCCGCGTCGGGGTCGGCGGCGAGGTCGCGCTCCCGCCGGGCGGCGAGCAGTTCGGCGTCCAGGTCCGCCGCCTCGCGGCCGGCGTCCTCCGCGGCGCGCGCTAGCTCGAGTTCGACGTGCTCCACGCGGTCGAGTTCCCCCTCGGCGCGCTGCAGCGCGTGGGCGGCTCGGCCGAGGAGGGGCGCGACCGGCGCTCCGGCCGCCTCCGAGATGAGCCGCGCGGCCTCGTCGAGCGCGGCGGCGGCCGCCGCCAGGTCGTGGTCCGCCCGCGCGAGGGACCCCTGCGCTCCGGCGAGCGCCGACGTCGAGAAGCGGCTGGCGAGTCGTTCGAGTGCGGAGGCCGCATCCGCGCGCCTCGCGACGAGCCGATGCTCGCGATCCCGGAGCGCCGGGGTGTCGTCGACCGCGCCGCGCTCCGCTGCCCGCCGCGCCGAGAGCTCCGACTCGGCGTCGGCGAGCGCGCGTTCGACGGAGTCGCAGAGCGAGCCGATCCGCGAACTCCAGGTGCGGCGCTCCGCCGCGGTGGCGCGGTCGGCGTCGTCGAGGCGCTGCTGCAGGAGGAACGCCTCCCTGAGCCATCCGCGGGCGCGGGCGACGGTCTCGTCGAGTCCGCGGGCCGTCTCCGACCCGAACTGCGCCTCGGCGAAGCGGATCTCCTGCATCGCGTCGCGCACCGCCTCGTCCGCGCCGACGAGGCGCGCCTTGGCCGACGTCTCGAGCGCGAGCGCCGCCTCGGCGTCGCGCGCCTCGCGCCGACGCCCGAGCCGGCGGACGCCGATCACGCCGGCGACGAACGCGAGCGCGGCGGTGCCGAACACCACGAGGGAGGGCAGCCAATCGGCAGCGTCGGCCATGCTCGGGAGCCTAGCGGGATCGGCCGGGACCGGACCGCGCGACGGCCGGGCGACGGCCGAGCGATGACCGAGGGACGCCCGTGAATCCGGCGCGAATGCTTTGACGGGCCATCCGTCGCCCATATGGTCGAGCCATGCGGGTGCTGCTGAAGCTGACCCTCGACTGCGACGCGGATGCCGCGTGGCGCGCGATCCGCAGCCCGGCCGTGCTGCGCGAGGTTGTCGCGCCCTGGCTCGACTTCGAGTCGCTCGAGGCCGAGGGCTTCCCGGCGACGTGGCCCGAGGGGCCGCACCGGATGCGCGCGCTCGCGTTCGGCGTCGCGCCGAGCGGGGAGGAGTACGTCGACGTGTCGTACCCGGGCGGGCTCCCGCCCGGCGTGCGGATGCTCCGGGACGGCGGCGGCGCGGTGACCGGGCCGCTGTCGGCCTTCCGGCACTGGGACCACCGCATGGCGATCTCGCCCCTGCCGGGCGGGCGGGCGCTCTACCGCGACCAGCTGCGCGCGAGCGCCGGCGCGCTCGACGCCCTCTACTGGTACCCGACCTGGGCGTTCTGGCAGTACCGCGGTCGGCGGCTCCGCCAGCTCGCGCCGACCTGGGCGTACGACCCGCCCGGCACGGCGGACGCCGAGCGCGCCGAGGCGGCCCGGAGCGCCGGAGCATGACCGCATCCATCGGGGCCCTGCAGCTCAGCGACTGGCGGCGGCACGTGTTCGCCCTCTACGCGGGCGTCCGCCACCTGAACGTGCACGACCCGGCACAGGGGCACGAACTGTGGCGTTCGGGTCGCGACGAGCTGTTCGCGGGGCATCCGCAGTCCCCGCTCCTCCCGGACGACCGGGCGACCTTCACCGGGCTCGAGGTGGCACCGTATGACCCGGACTGGCGATTCGAACTCGAGGTGCGCCGGCCCGACGAGCCGCAGCGGATGGTGGTGGAGAGCTCCACGGACGGGAGGATCCCGTTCTCGCTCGTCGGCACCGTGCGGCTGCCGTACCTCGGCACGCTCGACGTCTGGCGGCTCGCCTCGTACGGCGGCGGGCTGTTCCTGCCCGTCAAGGACGGCCTGGCGGGCGCGCCGGGCGGCACGTACGGCGGGGGCCGGTACCTGCTCGACACCGTCAAGGGCGCCGACCTCGGCTCGGGCGGCAACGACGACAGCCTCGTCGTCGACTTCAACTTCGCGTACAACCCGTCGTGCGCCTACGACCCGTCGTGGTCGTGCCCGCTCGCGCCCCCGGGGAACACCCTCCGCGAGGCGATCCCGGTCGGCGAGCGGATGCCGCGCTGATGCGTCGCCCAGCTTCCCGGATCGGGCACCTGCTATGGTGGTCCGCGGTGTGCGCGACGAACGCGCCGCCTGCGTCGTAGACACGCTTCCGGGCCTCGAGCCCGTTGACTTCATACGGCGAACGGATTCGCCGCCCGGCGTCTTCGCCACCACCCACCGCCGGGTCCATCCGCCGCTGTCGCATCGTGCACCGGCGCGCCCGGCCGTGCCATCCGAAACGGACCCCCTTGACCGAGATCACCTTCGGCGCGCTCGGCGTGCCCGCTCCCCTCGTCGCGGCCCTCGCGGCGGAGGGCAAGACGACCCCCTTCCCCATCCAGGCCGACACCCTGCCCGACACGCTCGCCGGCCGCGACGTGCTCGGCCGCGGCAAGACCGGCTCGGGCAAGACCATCGCGTTCGCGCTGCCCATGGTCGCCCGCCTCGGCACCTCGCTCGCCGGCGGCCGCCGCCGTGCGGGTCGCCCCCTGGGCCTCGTGCTCGCGCCGACGCGCGAGCTCGCGACCCAGATCACGCAGACCTTCGAGCCGCTCGTCGCGGCGTACGGGTTGAAGGTCACCACGATCTTCGGCGGCATCAACCAGAAGCGCCAGGTCGAGGCGCTCCGTGCGGGCGTCGACATCGTCGTGGCGACGCCCGGCCGCCTCGAGGACCTCATGAAGCAGGGCTTCGCCCACCTCGACGCCGTCGAGATCACGGTGCTCGACGAGGCCGACCACATGGCCGACCTGGGCTTCCTGCCGGTCGTCACGCGCATCCTCGACAAGACCCCCACCGGCGGCCAGCGCCTGCTCTTCTCGGCGACGCTCGACAACGGCGTCGACCGCCTCGTCAAGCGCTACCTGCAGAACGAGGTGCTGCACTCGGTCGACGAGGCGCACTCGCCCGTCGCCGCGATGACGCACCACGTCTTCCAGGTCGCCGACACCGACGCCAAGCACGAGCTCGTGAAGACCCTCGCGTCGGGCACCGGCCGACGCATCCTGTTCATGCGCACGAAGCACCACGCCAAGAAGCTCGCGAAGAAGCTCACCGAGCAGGGCATCCCCGCGGTCGACCTGCACGGCAACCTCTCGCAGCCGCAGCGCGACCGCAACCTCGCGGCGTTCGGCGACGGCTCGGTCAGGGTCATGGTCGCCACGGATGTCGCCGCCCGCGGCGTGCACGTCGACGACATCGAGCTCGTCATCCACGTCGACCCGCCCATGGAGCACAAGGCGTACCTGCACCGGTCGGGCCGCACCGCGCGGGCCGGCAGCGAGGGCGACGTCGTGACGATCGCGCTCCCCGGCCAGATGGACGACCTCGGCAAGCTCCTCCGCAAGGCCGAGATCCGGGTCGCCCCCGAGAAGGTCGTGCCGTCGACGCCGAAGGTCGTGCAGCTGGTGGGCGAGGTCGCCCCCTACGTCAAGCCCGCACCGCGCGAGGCGAAGCCGCAGCAGGGCCGCGGCCGGTCGCAGGGCGCGAACGCGCAGCGCAAGCGCGCCGCCCGCGAGGAGCGCGCGGCGGGCGTCGCGCAGCCGGCCGGTCAGGGTCGCCGCAGCCGCGGCCGCGGCCGTGGCGGTCAGTCGGACGTCGCGCCCGCGACCCCGCGGCGCGACCGGTCGGGCCGTCCCGCCGAGGCGAAGTCGAACGCCCCGAAGCAGGGATCGGGCCACTCGCGCGGTGCCCAGACGACGGGCGCGCAGCGCGGGTCGTCGACCCGCGGATCGCAGAAGCAGCCGCTGCGCGTCGGCAGCCTGGTGTCGCCGAACCGCAACACGCGCACGAACCGGCGCGCCCAGGGCTGACGCCCGCCGGCAGCCACGACGGCCCCGCACCCGAGGAGGGTGGCGGGGCCGTCGCCGATTTCGCCCGCGACCGTGGCGCGGGTTAGCCTGTGCCGCATGAGCACCGAGGTCGCTGCCGATGTCGTCATCCGTCCCATCCGCGATTCCGACGCCGAGGCGCTCGGCCGGGTCCACGCGCAGTGCTGGCACGAGGACTACGACCAGCTCGTGAGCGCCGCGACGCTCGAGAACCTCTCTCCGCGGCGCATGGCCGAGCTCTGGACCCACTGGATGAGCCAGGGCGAGGAGTTCACGCACGTCGCCGCCCTCGTCGAGGGCGAGATCGTCGGATTCGCCGGAGCGGGCCCCGCCCGTGACGAGGACGCGCCGCGCGAGCGCGAGCTGTTCTTCATCCACCTGCTCGACGCGCACCACGGCAAGGGCATCGGGCAGAAGCTCTTCGATGCGGCCGTCGGCGACGCCTCCGTCTACCTGTGGGTGCCGTCGGCGAACGAGCGTGCGGTGCACTTCTACGACCGCAACGGCTTCACGGCCGACGGCGTCTCGCACGACGAGCCGTTCCTCGGCGAGAGCATCCACGAGGTGCGGATGGTGCGCTGACGCGCGCCTCCCGTCGCGGCGCGGGCTGAGCCGTCACCGGGCGCCGACGTGCCGGCCGCGCTCGCGGCATCCGCTCAGACGAGCGCGCCGACCGCGGCGAGCGCCCGTCGCAGCAGCACGCCGCGCCCGCCCTCCATCTCGGAGCCGAACGCGTCGCTCGCGGCCTCGGCCGGCGACACCCACGTGACCTCGAGCGCGTCCTGGCGGGGTTCGCACGTGCCGGTGACCGGCACGACGTAGGCGAGCGAGACGGCGTGCTGCCGCTCGTCCGTGAAGGGCGAGATCCCGGGCAGCGGGAAGTACTCGGCGACCGTCGCGGGCACCGGGCTCGACGGCAGCAGGGGGAACGCCATCGGGCCGAGGTCCTTCTCGAGGTGGCGGAAGAGCGCGTCGCGGATCGTCTCGCCGAACATCACGCGGCCCGAGACGAGCGTGCGCGTCATCTCGCCGACCGCATTCGCCCGGAGGAGCACGCCGACCTCGGTGACCTGCCCGACGCCGTCGACGCGCACGGGCACCGCCTCGACGTACAGCAGCGGCAACCGTCCGCGGATCTCCGCGAGCTCGAGGTCGGAGAGCCAGCCCGGGTTGGCGGGCGGCTGGACGACCGATTCGTCGTCGGGGTTCCAGTCCGGGTCCGGAGTGCGTACGGCCATGGCTCGATTCTGCCCCACGTGCCGCCGGAGCGCCGTGAACCGGGCTCGGGACGACGTCGGGCGGGTTCTTCGCACCGGGGTACGATGCCCGGATGCGGATCGACGACGAGGCGGTGATGTGGTCGGCATCGCCGGCCGACCGGGCCGGGCGGCCCCTGCTGGTGCTGCTCCACGGCTACAACTCGCACGAGGGCGACCTGTTCGGCCTGAGCCCGTACCTGCCGCTCGAGCCCGCGATCGCCTCGCTCCGCGCCCCGATCTCGACCGGCTACGGCCACGCCTGGTTCCCGCTCCTCGCGCAGGGCGAGGAGTTCGCGATGACCGGTGCCGATGAGGCGACGACCGCCGTGATCGAGTGGCTCGACCGCGTCGCGCCGGGCGCGGCATCCGTGGGCCTGCTCGGCTTCTCGCAGGGCGGAGCGATGGCGCTCGAGCTGCTGCGCCGAGCGCCCGAGCGGTTCGCGTTCGCGGTGAGCCTCGCCGGGTTCGCGCTGCCGGGCACGCGTGAGGGCGACGAGCGGATGGCGGAGCTCGCGCCGCCCGTCTTCTGGGGGCGCGGCACGGTCGACGAGGTGATCCCGTCGACGTCGGTGGTGCTGACGCAGGAGTGGCTTCCGGCGCACGCGTCGCTGGACCAGCGCGTCTACGAGGGGCTCGGCCACTCGGTGTCCGACCGGGAGATCGGGGACGTCCGAGCCTTCCTGGCCGCGCGCTACGCGGCCTGACGCCGAGTCATCGCACGCTGCTGCGCGGATCAGGCCCCCGCGCCGCCTCCGCCGCCGCCGCGCCCCTCGTCGCCGCGCGCGGCACGCTCGGCGTCGCGCTCGGCGATGCGTCGCTTCTCGGCGCGCACGCCGGCCTGGCGCGCCCGCTCCTCGACGAGCCACTCGGGCGGGGCCTCGAGCATGGCCTTGATCTCGGCGGTCGTGAGCGGGTCGGTGATGCCGGCTCGGGCGAGGCCGGAGTTCGAGACGCCGAGCTTGGCGGCGACGACGCTCCGCGGGTGGGGACCGTCGCGGCGCAGGGTCGCGAGCCACTCAGGCGGGTCGGCCTGGAGTGCGGCGAGCTCGTCGCGAGTCACCGGCGCGCCGCGGAAGGCCTCCGGTGTCGCGTCGAGCAGGATGCCGAGCTTCTTGGCCGCCGTCTCCGGCTTCATCGACTGGGACTGGCGGGGCTTGTCGGCGTTCACCCCTCCACGGTAGTCGCGTGCGCGTCCCGGCGCGCAACGGGACGTCGCGCCGGGTCGCCCGGCGCTAGCCTGAGAGGGCCGCGCGGGCGGCGGGAACGAGGTCGGACGTGTCGCTGCGGCTGAGGTACGTCGCGGGGGTGAGCCCCGCGAAGTGGCTTCGGGCGTGGGCCGACCGCCGACCCGACGTGCCGCTCGAGGCGGTCCGGGTCGACGAGGCCGCACAGCTCGCGGACGTGCGCTCCGACGGCGCCGACCTCGCGTTCGTGCGCCTGCCCGTCGACGACGAGGGCCTGCACGTCATCCCGCTGTGGGAGGAGATCGCGGTCGCGGTGCTGCCCAAGGACCACGCGTTCGCGGAGGCGGAGGGGCTCGCACTGGCCGACCTCGCCGACGAGGCGCGGGCGCCCGAGCAGGCCGACCCGGCGATGACCGTCGAGCTCGTCGCCGCGGGGACGGGGTGGGCCATCCTGCCGCACGGCGTCGCCCGCCTCCATCATCGCCGCGACGTCGTCGCGATCCCGGTGACGGACGCCCCGGCCACCCGCATCGCGCTGGTCTGGCGCGTCGAGCGCGACGACGACGACATCCAGGAGTTCGTCGGCGTCGTCAGGGGGCGCACGGCCCGCAGTTCCCGGAGCGGCCGAGCGGACGCCGCGGCCGGCGATGCCGAGGCGCGCGCCGACCGGCGCAGCGGGAGCGAACGGAATGCTCGCGGGGCCGGTGGCGACGCCGGACGGGCGGCCCGCGGGAAGCACGGCGGTGGTGCGCGCGGTTCCCGGCGCGCGGGCGCCCAGGGCCGACGGAAGGGCGGGAAGCGCCGATGACCGAGCCTCGCGACTTCCTGTTCCTCTCGGCGCGGCCCGAGGTCGAGGCGGTGGGCCCCGAGTACGAGTCGGTGCGTCGCGCGTCCGGGCTCGACGCGGGCCGCCTCGACCACGTGCGACTCGACGTCGAGTCGATCGGCGACCTCGATCCGCGCCGGTACGCGGGCATCATCGTCGGCGGCAGCCCGTTCAACGTGACGACGCCCGAGAACCGGAAGCACCCCACGCAGCTCCGGGTCGAAGCCGACCTCGCCGGGATCGCCGAGCGTGCGCTGGCCGCCGACCATCCGGTGCTGTTCACGTGCTACGGCATCGGCGTCCTGACCCGGGTGCTCGGCGGCGAGGTCGGGACGCTCTACGGCGAGGAGGCGGCCCCCGTCGAGATCACGCTCACCGACGCCGGCCGCACCGACCCGATCCTCGGCGGCCTGCCTGTCCGGTTCGACGCCCTCGTGGGCCACAAGGAGGCCACGAGCCGCCTGCCCGACGGCGTCGCCCACCTGGCGGGCTCGGCCGGATGCCCCGTGCAGGTCTACCGCGCCGGATCGAGCGTCTACGCCACGCAGTTCCATCCCGAGGTCTCGGCGGCCGACTTCATCGCGCGCGCCGGCGTCTACCGGCACCACGGGTACTTCCCGGCGCACGAGCTCCAGGCGCTCCGCGACCGGGTGAACTCGGCATCGATCACCCATCCGCAGCGGATGCTGCGCCGCTTCGTCGAACTCGCCGACGCGCGCGGCACGGACTGACGGGCACCCGCTCGTCGAACCGCCGGCGGTCGGGCGGCCTGTCGGGCGGACCTTCGGCCCGACACCGGCCGGCGTGTTCGGGCAGGGTCGAGACCGTACCGATCGAAGGGCTGGACATGCACGAGAAGACGGTGGTGGGGTGGGACGGCGGCGCCACGGCGGAGACGGCACTCGCGTGGGCCGTCGCCCGCGCTGGGCGGCAGCCGGAGGGCGCGCGGTCCGTCACGATCGTCCGCGCGGTGGACCCGAACTCGATCGCCGGCGACGATCGCGAGACCGCGGAACTCGTCCGCGTCGCCGAGACCGAGGTCGAGGCGGCCGCGGCACGGATCCGCGCGGAGCATCCGGCGCTCGACGTCGAGGCGGAGGTCCTCCGCGACGAACCGGGTGACGCGCTCTGCGACCGGACGGGCGAGAGCAGCCTCGTCGTGGTCGGCGCCGAGAACGGCAGGACCGACGAGTTCTGGCACAGCTCCCGCATCGGGGTCCGGCTGTGCGGCATGGCCGGCGGCCCCGTCGCAGTGATCCCGATCGGCGACGCGCGACCGCGCTCCGGCGTCCTCGTCGCGGTCGACCACGGCCCGGCCGCGGAGCACCTGTGCCGCTTCGCCGCGGCGTTCGCCGCGTCGATCGGCGAGACGCTGCATGCGGTGCACGTCGGATCGCGATCCCACTCGATGGACACCGACGTCGAGGAACTCGATGCGGCGTTGGTGCCGGCGCGGCACGCGCACCCCGACCTCGAGATCGTGACGCACGTCGTGTCGGGGCCGACGGCGGCGACGCTCCTCCACCGAGCACAGGACCACGGGACGGTGATCGTGGGCTCGCGCAGCCTCGGCGTCGTCCGGCGACTGTTCCTCGGCTCGGTGAGTCACGCCATGGTGACGAATGCGCGCTGCCCCACCATCGTGGTGCCGCCGATGCACGGATGACGCGCCGCCGCGGGGTCGGCTCGGAACGCCCCGCCGGAACGACGAGGTGGCCGCGACGTCCTGTCTCCAGGATGTCGCGGCCACCTCGTGGATCGGCCCTGACCGTGCGGGCCCTGGGTTCGGGCCGGGCGGTCAGGCGGTCTTCCTGCGACCGACGATGAGTCCGTAGATGAGCAGGACGATGATCGAGCCGCCGATGGCGAGCAGCCAGGTGGTGAGGTTCCAGAACTCGCCGAGCTGGACCCCGAAGAGCACGCTCCCGAGCCACCCGCCGAGCAGGGCGCCGATGACGCCGAGCAAGAGGGTGATGAACCAGCCGCCGCCCTGCTTTCCGGGCAGGATCAGCTTGGCGATGGCCCCGGCGATCAGGCCGAGGAGCAGGAATGCGAGGAAACTCATCGATTCTCCTTCCGTTGTGCCAACTGTCCTCCTGAATGCTTCCTGAGTGCAAGAGGTTGTGCGGGCGTGTTCGCGTGCGGTACTTGCGCGACGCGGCCGCGCGGCGCGAGTCTGGCCTGCATGGGGGGGCATGCGCACGCCTGGGTGCTGCACGTCGACCTCGACCAGTTCATCGCCGCGGTCGAGGTGCTGCGGCATCCGGAGCTCGACGGCAGGCCCGTGATCGTCGGCGGGCGCGGCGATCCTACGGAGCGCGCCGTCGTCTCGACGGCGTCGTACGAGGCGCGCGAGTTCGGCGTCGTCTCGGGAATGCCGCTGCGCATCGCCGCGCGGAAGGTCCCGGATGCGGTGATCCTCCCGGTGGACGCACCCGCCTACACCGCCGCATCCGCCGAGGTGATGGCGACGCTCCGGGCGCATCCCGGCGCCGTCGTGCAGGTGCTCGGGTGGGACGAGGCGTTCGTCGGCGTCGACGTCGCCTTCCCCGAGGCGACGGCGCGGGACCTGCAGCGCGAGGTGCTGGAGCGCACGGGACTGCACTGCAGCGTCGGCATCGGCGACACGCTGCTGCGGGCGAAGGTGGCGACCGAGTTCGGCAAGCCCGGCGGCGTGTTCCGGCTCACCGCCGCGAACTGGATGGCGGTCATGGGTGATCGGCCGACGAAGGCCGTCTGGGGCGTCGGCCCGCGCATCGCGCGCCGACTCGCCGCGCACGGCATCGAGAGCGTCGCACAGCTCGCCGACGCCGACCTCGACGTGCTCGTCGGCGAATTCGGACCGCGCATGGGCCCCTGGTACCGGCAGCTCGGGCGCGGCGAGGGCACGCGCGTGGTCGACGACACCCCATGGGTCGCCCGCGGGCACAGTCGCGAGAGGACGTACCAGCAGGACCTCACCGATCCCGCCGATATCGAGGCGGCACTCGGCGAGCTCGTCGAGCAGGTGCTGTCCGACGTCGCCACCGAGGGGCGGCCGGTCATCGGGCTCACCCTCAAGGTGCGGTACGTGCCGTTCACGACGAAGACCTTCAGCCGCCGCATCAGGCCGCCGACGAGCGACCGGGACGAGGTGCTCGCGCACGTGCTCGACCTCGCGGGCAAGCGCGACGCGACCCGAGCCGTGCGCCTCCTCGGCATCCGCGCGGAGATGCCGATGCCCGAGGATGCGCGCGACGGGCACACGCCGACGCGCAGCGGATGGTGACGCGCATCACGCCCCCGGTGGGCACCCCGCGTTCGAGTATTCGTCCGATCGGCAGGGGATGTTCCACCCGTCGCGACCGCGGAAGACGTCCTCCTTGTCCTGATCGAGGTTGCAGGTGTCGAAGTTCCAGGTCGTCGCACAGCTGGAGTCGGGCGAGTGGAACAGCTGGTGGACGAACTCGTCCTTCACGTGGAGGAACAGACCGTCGTACAGTCCCCAGCACACACCCTGTGCATTCGAGCAGTATTCGTTGTCGTTGCCGGCGTACACGTTCCAGATCGCGGGCGTCAGCATCTGCCACGTCGAGATCGTGTAGGAGCGCAGCGACGCGGCCGTCATGCGGGCTTCGACGTCCGACTGCGGTTCCGCCCAGACGAGGGCCTCGATGAGGAGATCGCCGGCCGTCAGGCGGCCGTAGTCCGCGGCGACCGCCGCGCGAGCGTTCCCGTTGCCGGTGAGCGCGTCCTGGTACGACGTCTCGAGGCCGGCCTCGATCTTGACGTAGTCGCCCTGCAGTTCACCCGTCGTCGGTGACGTCGCGAATCCGACGCCCGCGGAGATCGCCGTCGCGACGAGCCCGCCGATCGCCGAGCCCGCGGGTCCGCCCGCGACCGCCGCGGACCTGACGACTCCCCCGAAGATGTTGAAGACGGATGCCTCGAGGCTCGCCTTCGAGCTCTCGGAGTAGGAGAGGCGCGAGCTCGTCGCGTCGAAGCTCTTGAGCGCGACCATGTCGGTGATCCGGCCGCGTACGACCTCGAACCAGTCCGCCACGCCCTTCGCGGCGCCGATCTCGGCGAGCAGCTGCGTCTGCATGGGCGTCCAGACGCTCGCTGCCACGCCGAGCTGGCTCGCCGTGAGGGCCGTGATCGTGGTCGTCCAGCACGAGAACGCCCCGTCACTCGCCGTCTGATAGGCGGTGCGGAGGTCGAAGCCGGGGTCGATCGTGCCGCCGAACATGGAGTTCAGCTGGTCGTAGGCCTTGCCCGCCGCCCCGGTGCTGTAGTCGGGGAACACGGCGGACGGGCTCTCCCACGCGAGGCCCTTCGTGTTCCAGCGGTACGTCTGCACGCCCGTCGGCCCGCGCCCGATGACCTCGACACGCGGATCGGGGATGCGGGAGGAGCCGCCGACCTGCGCCGTGAGGCCGATCTCGCCGACGTGGATCGTCGGGTAGGACATCTCCCGGTGCCATCCGGCGTCGTCCGGGAACGGGCCGGAGACGCCGAGCTCGACCCACTTCTTCGTCGAGGTGTGCAGCGACCACGTGTGGAGGCCGTTCGCGGCGCGTCCGATCACCTCGGCCGCGCCGTCACCGTCGACGTCGCCGGTCTGGATCGTGGAGAAGTACTTCGCCTGCTGCCAACCTCCCGCATCGGTGAAGTCGTCCGTGAGGTCGGGCAACGGCACCCACGCGCCCTCGAGGAACCGCCACGCGACGATGCCGTCCTTCCCGCGACCGAGCACGTCCGCGGCCCCGTCGCCGTCGAGGTCGGCCGTCTGGATCGTCGCATAGTGCGACGCCCCCGCCCAGCCGTCGGCGTCGCCGAGCTCCGCCAGGACCGGCAACTCCGTCCATCCCTTCGTCGTCGGATCGTACGT
The DNA here is from genome assembly GCF_040496055.1 of Agromyces zhanjiangensis. NCBI lineage: Bacteria > Bacillati > Actinomycetota > Actinomycetes > Micrococcales > Microbacteriaceae > Agromyces > Agromyces zhanjiangensis. The sequence goes on from NZ_JBEPKB010000008.1 coordinate 126,323, forward strand.
GTACGCCTCCAGTCCGCCGCGGTTGCGGGCGAGCACCTCGTCGCGACCGTCGCCGTCGAGGTCCGCCGTCTGCAGCGTCGAGTAGTACTCGGCCTCGTCCCAGTGCGGCGTGATGAACGTGTCGAGTGTCGGCAGCTCCGCCCACGTGCCCGCGGATGCCTCGGCCGGCGACGGCTGGTACTGGAACACCTTCACGCCGCCGGGGGTGCGGCCGAGAACCGACGCGCGCTGCGAGCCGTCGACGTCGGCCGACTGCAGCGTCCTGGAGTACTCGGCCCGGTCGAGTCCCTGGGAGTCGGTGAAGTGGTCGAGCGTCGGGTACGACACCCACGAGTGGGAATCCGGATCGAAGGACTCGACGACGACGCCGTCCGCGCTGCGACCGAACACCTCCACGCCGGCGAAGCCGTCGATGTCGCCGGTCTGGATGGTCTCGTAGGAGCTCACCTCGGTCCAGCCGTCGGCGTCGCTGAACGGTGCCGCGTCCAGGGAACCCAGTGGCAGCCACTGGCCCGTATCGTGGTCGAACCCCTGCAGGTCGAGGCCGTTCGCCGTCCGGCCGAACAGCTCGGAGAGCCCGTCGCCGTCGACGTCGCCGAGCTGGATGGTGTCGTTGTACTCGGCGGGCGCCCACTGCGTGTCCGCCCAAGTCGGCAGCCCGAGCCCCGGTGTCGCGTACGGGCCGGACGGCGACCCAGCGGCGATCGGGCTGACCGGCGTCCCGGCCGACGGCGCGGATGCGCAGCCCGGGTCACTCAGGGGAGGCCGCTTCGCCGCCACGGGCGCCCCCACGGCCGGCGTGCCCACGGCCACCGGGACCACCAGCGCGGCGACCGCGACGAGGCCGATGGCCGATGCCCGTGCTCCGCTGCTCCGTCTGGGCCGGCGGTCGCGGCGGCGATGGTGGTGGCTCGCTGCGGCAGCGGCCTCCGCTCGAACTCGGCTCAGGAACCTCTTCTTCACACCAGTCATCGATCATCCTCACGCGCGTATCACCGCACCCCGAGGCTCCGCGAGCAGCTGTTCCCGACGCACAAGAGGTTCGGTCACCCAGTTCGCGGGCCACGGTATTGAGAGGTCGCCGACAGGCACAAGGACCCGTTCAGGGGCCACGATGACGAACGCCCCGCATCGCTCGGATGCGGGGCGTTCGGTTGGCGGTACCGGTGGGATTTGAACCCACGGTGCGCTTTCACGCACACAACTTTTCGAGAGTTGCACCTTCGGCCGCTCGGACACGGTACCGAGAACGATGATAGCGGCCCGCGGGCGAGGTGCCAAAACGAGCGGATGCGCGCCTCGGCGCCGCCCGCATGCCGCCGTTCAGCGCCCGTTCAGACACCCGCCATAGCGTCGCGCCATGGTCGACGAACGTCCGCCCGCGGCATCCGTCATCGCCGTACTCGTGCCGATCGCGCTGCTCACCGGGGTCGCGTTGGCGCTCCGCGCGGCCTGGCGATCGTTCAGGGAGCGGATCACCGCGAACAGCCTGATCCTCAACGAGACACTGCCCGTGCACTCGAAGTGGTGGCGCGACCACGCGAAGGTCCACGGCGAGATCCTGTACGTGGCGCTCGGCGACAGCGCGGCCCAGGGCATCGGCGCGAGCCGGCCCGATCACAGCTACGTCGGGCTGCTCGCACGGCTGATCCGCGACACGACGATGCGCACCGTGCGCGTCGTGAACCTCAGCGTCTCGGGTGCGACGACGACGCTCGCGGTGCAGGACCAGCTGCCGAAGCTCGCGAAGTTCCGGCCCGACGTCATGACGGTCTCCATCGGGGCGAACGACATCGCGAAGTGGGATCCCGTGGCGTTCGAGCGCAACCTCCGCGAGATCTTCGCCGCCGTGCCGCCGCACGCGCTCGTCGCCGACCTGCCGTTCTTCTACTTCCCCCACAACGAGCGGAAGGTCGCCGTGGCGAACCTCCTCCTCCGCCGGGTGGCCGCCGAATTCGACCTCGAGGTCGTGCGGCTGCACCGGGAGACCCGCGTCCGCGGGTGGCGGCGCATCTTCACGCACTTCGCGAACGACTGGTTCCACCCCAACGACCACGGGTACCAGGTCTGGGCCGATGCCTTCCGGCCGGCCCTGCTGGCATCGCTCGAGGCGCGGTTCCCCGTCGATGTCGGGGGCCGGCCCTAGGCTCGGGGCATGGCGAGATCAACGACCGCGTTCCGTTGCACCGAATGCGGTTGGAGCACCGTCAAGTGGGTCGGGCGATGCGCCGAGTGCCAGCAGTGGGGCACGGTCGTCGAGGCCGGCGTCGAGACGGGCATCGTGCGGAGCCTCCAGCCCGTGACGCCGAGCGCCGGGCGCGCCGCGCGACCGATCTCGGCGATCGTCGAGAGCGACGACGCCTCGCACCGTCCGAGCGGCGTCGGCGAGTTCGACCGGGTGCTCGGCGGGGGCATCGTCGCAGGCGCCGCGATCCTGCTCTCCGGCGAGCCGGGCGTCGGCAAGTCGACGCTGCTGCTCGAGGTCGCAGCGAGGGTCGCCGCCGCGGGTCGCCGCGTGCTCTACGTGAGCGCTGAAGAGTCGACCGCGCAGGTCCGACTGCGGGCCGGGCGCACGGGTGCGCTGCACGACGAGCTCTACCTCGCGTCCGAGACCGACCTCGCCACGATCCTCGGCCAGGTCGACCAGGTCTCCCCCGAACTGCTCATCGTCGACTCGGTCCAGACGGTCTCGAGCGCGCTCTCCGACGGACTGCCCGGCCAGCCGAGCCAGGTCCGCGAGGTCGCGTCGACGCTCATCCGCGTCGCGAAGGAGCGGCAGCTGCCCGTGCTGCTCGTCGGCCACGTCACGAAGGACGGCACGATCGCCGGCCCCCGCCTGCTCGAGCACCTCGTCGACGTGGTCTGCCAGTTCGAGGGCGACCGCCAGACCGCCCTCCGATTCGTGCGCGCGCTGAAGAACCGGTTCGGCCCGACCGACGAGGTCGGCTGCTTCGAGATGACGGGCGACGGCATCGCCGAGGTTCCCGACCCGTCGGGGCTCTTCCTCAGCCGCTCGCGCAACGCGGTGAGCGGCACGTGCGTGACGGTCGCACTCGAGGGGCGTCGGGCGCTCCCGGTCGAGGTGCAGGCGCTCGTCGTGGGCACGAAGGCGCCGCAGCCGCGGCGGGTCGTGAACGGGGTCGATCCGTCACGCGTCGCCATGATCATCGCGGTGCTCGAGCGCCGCGCCGGCCTCCGTCAGCTCGGCGAGCACGACGTGTACGTCTCCACGGTCGGCGGCGTGCGCCTCGTCGAGCCGGCGGCCGACCTCGCGATCGCCGTGGCGATCGCCAGCGCGATGCGCGATCGCGCCGTGCCGCACGACCTCGCCGCGGTCGGCGAGATCAGCCTCGCCGGCGAGGTGCGACCCGTCGCATCCGCTCGACAGCGTGCCGCCGAGGCGGCACGGCTCGGCTACCGAGCGCTCCTCGACGACGACCTCGGCAGCGTCCGTGCGGCGGTCGAACGGGCGATGATGGCGGCGTCGGGCACCCGCGAGCGCGAGCTCGACGCGGCGTTCTAGACCGCGAGCGCCTTCAGCAGCTCGGCGGGCGACGCCTGCATGGGGTGCGGTCCGGCGATGTCGAGGAACACCGTCGTGATCGTCGACTCGTGGCGGGTCAGGAACGACTTCAGCCACGCCGGGCTCTGCAGCCCGACGGCCGGCGGGAGGTTGGCGGGCTTGTGCTGGGCGTCGCTGAAGAGCAGCAGCGCGACCTCGCCCGAGTTCGGATCGCGATAGGTCCAGACCTCACCGCCGTCGAGCGGCCTGTCGCGCGGACCGGGCTTGATGAGCGGCACGACCGTGTTGCCGTTCCGGAGCGCCAGCGCGACGGCCGCCATGTCCTGCCGCTCGAGGGCTTCGGCGAGCGCCTGCGAGCGGAACTCGACGGGCTGCTTGGGCTTCGAACGCTTCGCACCGGCCATCCGCCCAGCCTACCGAGGCCGGTCTCCCCCGACCTGCACCGCTGCCCGGCCGCGCGACGGCCGCGTGCGACACCCCGCGCCGCCACGCGGCGGGGGCCCGCGGCGCGAGGTAACACCGCGGACCCCTTGGACCGCAGGATGGTTAGTCCGCCTCCGATCCTGCTGAGCATTCCTCGCCGGATCAACGGCGGGCCGTCACACACGGACACACGGGCTCCCACGCCGACGCGCGTCGATCGGCGAGCCGCGCGCGCCTCGGGATCGTCAGTAGAGCAGGAACTGTTTCGAGCTCGTCGACTCGAAGCCGCTCACGCTGACGTTCAGGTGATACGACGCGCCGCCCGCGGGAACGCTCGTCCGCTCGCCCCCGCAGGTGTCGGAGCTCGATCGCGTGCGGTCCCACGCGATCGGCTCGCTCGACGAGACGGGTGCGCCGGGCTCGATCGTGACGTCGGCGTCCACCGGGTCGACCTGGCAGTCGGTCGACGTCCAGTAGGTGTCGGCGCCACTCGTGACGGTGAACACCTGCGCCGCCGTGCCGACGTTGATGACGCACGAGTTCGGCCCGGTGTTGGTGATCGTCACCGAGAGCTTCGGCTGCTCGCCCGCGGCGTAGACGGCCGCGTCGGTGACGGCTTCCACCGTGATCTGCTCGGATCGGCACGGGTCGCCGTCACCGGCGGGCTCGGCCGCGGGCTCGCTCGCCGGCGGCTCGGCGGCATCCGTCGCGGTCGCGCGTTCGGTCGCAGGGGCCGACGGCGTCGCCGTCGCCGGTGCGGTCGCGCCGACGTCGTCGCCCTGGCTGGCGCCCGGGCGCACGAAGACGAGCACGACGGCGACGATCACCGCGACGAGGCCCAGGAGCACCATGAGCCGACGGCGTCGGTACACGGAGGCGGGCAGTCGCCCGGGCGCGGGGCGGTCTGTGGACATGGGCTCAGGCTACGGCCGCCCGGGGAACCGGGGCGTTCGGGCGCGCCGCGTGCTCGAACGCGGGTGAGGAACGCTCAGAGGACTTTCAGCATCCGGGTGTTGCCGAGCGTGTTCTGCTTGACGCGGGCGAGGTCCAGGAACTCGGCGACGCCCTCGTCGTGCGAGCGCACGAGCTCGGCGTACAGCTCGGGATCCACGGTCTCCGAGCCCATGTCCTCGAATCCGTGCCGACCGAAGAACGACACCTCGAAGGTCAGGCAGAACAGTCGGCTGAGCCCGAGATCGCGCGCGTCGGCCTCGAGCGCGGCGAGGAGCGCGTGCCCGACGCCGTGGCCCAGCCACTCGTCGCCCACCGCGAGCGTCCGGACCTCGCCGAGGTCCTCCCACATGACGTGCAGCGCACCGCAGCCGACGACCGTGCCGTCGGCGGTCTCCGCGACGCGGAACTCCTGCACGGCCCCGTACAGGTCGACCCGCTCCTTGCCGAGCAGGATGCGTCGGGCCACGAGGGGTTCCACGAGTTCCACGATCTTCGGCACGTCGGGCGTGCGCGCCCGGCGCACGGTGATGGGCGGCTGCGTCATCCGCTCATCGTATTGCGCCGGGACGCACCCGCCCGCCACCGGTCGCGGTCAGAGCTTCGCGGCGAGCTTGCGTGCGTTCAGGTGGCCGATCGCCTCGATCGTCACCATGGGGTTCACGCCCGAGCTCGTCGGGAAGGTCGACGCGTCGGCGACGACGAGGTTCGGCACCTCCCACGTCTCACCGTCCGGGTTCGCGACGCTCATGTCGGCCGATCCCCCCATGCGCGCCGTGCCCATGATGTGCAGGGCCGCCATCGCGCACCGACCGGGACCGTAGCCGGCGGCGTCGCACCGGGCGATGAAGTCGTCGATGGACGCACCCGACGCCCGCTCCCAGGTGAAGCCGGCCTGGTGGCCGGAGAACATGGTCTTCGCGCCCGCCGCCTCGAGCACCCGAGCGGCCCCCGCGACGCCGCGGGCCACCCGGGCCGCGTCGCGGTCGGAGAGCGTGTAGTGCAGCGTCGGCTCGCCGTCCTTGCCGACGCGGACCTCGCCGGAATCCTGGTCGCGCGTGATGACGCCGACGCTGCCCATGTTGGCGAGTCGACGCATCCGGTCCAACTGCGCGCCCGCACCGCGCCAGGAGAGGAACGCGACCGACAGGGCGGGGTTGGCGGCCGCGGTCTCGAAGACCGAGCCGTAGCCCGAGCCGTCCATGTCGGAGAACTCGGCCGAGTACCTCGTCTGCATGCCGCCTTCCCACGGGCGGACCTCCTCGTCGAACTCCGCCCACACGGCGGTGGCGGGGTGGAGCCGCAGGTGCTTGCCGAGGTTCGGGTTGCGCAGGCCGGAGCGGCGCAGCAGCGCGGGTGTCTGCACGCTGCCCGCCGCGGCGACGATGGCCTTCGCGCGCACGATCACGGTGCGCCCGTCGGCGGTCACCGCTCGGACGCCCGTCGCGCGCCCGCCGGAGACGGTGACCTCGCGCACGTCGACGCCCGTGTAGAGGCGTGCGCCGGCCCGTTCGGCGTCGACGAGCCAGGTCTTCGCCGTCGACTGCTTGGCGCCCAGCCGGCATCCCGAACCGCAGCGCCCGCAGTCGATCGCAGCGTCGCAGCCGATGACGTTCCGCTCGAGGGAACCCACGTGCCAGCCGAGCGCGCGGAGGCCGCGTTCCATGATGGCGTCGCGCGACGAGATCGGACTGTGATCGCCGTTGACGCCGATCCGCGACCAGACGGCGTCCATCGCGGCGTCGTACTCGCGGCCGGCGAAACCGGTCGCACCGAGAGAGGCCCATTCCTCGCGCACGCGGTCCGGCGTGCGGAACGAGGTCGAGTAGTTCACGACCGTGCCGCCGCCCAGGCATTGCGCCGACATGAGGCTCATCTGGCCCTCGGCCGTCGCACTCGGCCCCGGCGCGTACAGGCGGGTGAGGCCGCTGAGTTCGCCGCCGTCGAAGTCGCGGTCGTCGTAGTACTGGCCCTTCTCCAGCACCACGACGTCGTGGCCCGCCTGGGCGAGGACCGCCGCGGCGGTGCCCCCACCCGCGCCGGAGCCCACGACGACCACGTCGCAGTCGAGTTCGAGGTCGCTCGTCGGCGTCACCGGGGAGAGCGGCGGCTCGGCGCTGTCCGGACGCGGTCCGAGCGGACCGGGGTACTTCATCGCCGTCCACAGCGGCGAGACGCCGGTCGGCCCCGGGGCGAGGTAGTACGACAGCGTCGCGGCGCCCTTGAGGCTCTGGAACATCACGCGCTTGAGCGACGAGTCCGAGTCGGAGAGTGCGATGAGGGCCGCCTCGCGCTGCGCCGGCGACAGCTGCGAGAACCGCCGCGGCCCGATTCCGAGGAACATGCCCCAGACGCGCGTGTCCCACAGGGACAGGATGCGGGCGAGCTGCTCGGTCTCGGCCTTCCTCGGGTTGCGCGCGGCCATGCCCTCGGCGATGGCCACGGCGCCGATCGCGCTCGCGGAGGGGATGCCGTTGCCGTCACCGGGGGCGAACGTGTCGCAGATCGAGGTGAGGGCGGCACGCTGCGTGTCGGTCAAGTTCACGGGGAATCACTCCTGACGTCGTTGTCGTGCGCCAAGCATGCAATGAATACACTGGCGCGCGCAAGCAGGAAGTGAATTTCAATTCACCGGGATTGGCGGGGCGACCTCCGTGCCCCCACCCGCCGGGTCGTGACGGGCCCGTCCACCCCGAGCAGGTCGAGGATCAGCCCCGTCAGCAGCGCCGTGCGCACCGGGATGTCCTCGACCATCACGTGCTCGTGATCGGCGTGCGCTCCCCCGCCGACGGCGCCGAGTCCGTCGAGCGTGGGCACGCCGATCCCCCCGGTGAAGTTGCCGTCGGATGCGCCGCCGACGACGATCGCTTCGGGCAACGACAGGCCGAGCTCGCCGGCGACGGCGAGCGCGCGCCGCCACACGCCCTCGGTGGCGGTGACCTCGAGGGGCGGGCGGCCGACCCCGCCGTGCACCGCGATGCGCGCTCCGGTCGACGAGACGAGCGACCGGAACTCCGCGTCGACGCGTTCCTGCTCCGCCACGGACAGCGCACGCACGTCGACCTCGAACGAGGCGTGCGCCGGCACGGTGTTCAGGGTCGTCCCGCTCCGGGCGAGGGTCGGCGTGACCGACGTGCCGAGCGAGGCATCCGCGAACCCGGACACGACGCCGACCTGGTGGGCGAGTTCGAGCGTCGCGTTGAGGCCCTTCTCCGGCTCGAGGCCCGCGTGCGCGGCCCGTCCGGTGATCTCGACGCGGTAGCTCGACGTCCCCTTGCGTCCGATCTTCAGCGCCCCGCCGTCGCCGCTCGCCTCGAGCACCAGCGCGGCGACGCATCCGTCGGCCTCCTGCTCGATGAGCGGACGCGAGGTCACTGACCCGAGCTCCTCGTCGCCGGTGACCAGCAGCGTGACGGCGGCATCGGGCAGGTGGCCGAGGTGCGCCACGGCGTGGACCGCCATGACCAAGCCGGTCAGCATGTCGAAGCACCCGGGGCCCCGGATCACGCCGTCCTGGATGGAGAACGGATGGGTCTCGAGCGAGCCGATCGGCCAGACGGTGTCGTGGTGTGCGAGCAGGAGCACGCGCGGCGCATCGGTCTCGGGCGATCCGAGGTGCCAGCGGAGGTGGGTGCACCCGTCGACCACGATGCGCTCCGGCGCGAAGCCGATCCGCTGCTCGCCGATGTCGGCGACCACGTCGGCGGACCGTGCGACGGCCGCGAGGTCGGCGGACGGCGACTCCACCAGGATCATCCGCTCGAGGTCGAGCAGCATCTCCGGCAGGCTCTCGTCGGCCCAGTCCAGCAGCGGATGTCTCATCGCGGTTCGCCTCGCAGTCGACGTCGGGGATGGCCCTTCGACGATATCCCCGCCGCGCACCGCGCGGCATCCGTCGACGACCGCCTGGCACGACCGTCCTCGGATTCAGGAGCGCTCGACGCGACGACGACGAAGGGCGGATGCCGCAGCATCCGCCCTTCGTTTCGGAACCCTCGGTTACTGGCCGGCGGCCAGGTCCGGCGTCGCCGGGCCGGTGCCGATCGCCGCGCCCGTGTTCACGCCGACGCCCACGGGCAGCGCCCGCTGCGTCGTGGTGAAGACGAACTCGCCGTCCTTGAAGTCGACGTGCACGTGATCGCCCGAGTTGAGCTCGCCGTGCAGGATCTTCTCCGACAGCCGGTCCTCGACCTCGTGCTGCACCGCGCGGCGCAGCGGTCGGGCGCCGAGCGCCGGGTCGAACCCGACCTCGATGAGCCGCTCCTTGGCCGGGAGCGTGAGCTCGACGGTCATGTCGCGGTCGAGCATGCGCTCGCTGAGCCGCTTGATGAAGAGGTCGACGATCTGCAGCAGCTCCTCCTTGCTGAGCTGCGGGAACACGATGATCTCGTCGACGCGGTTCAGGAACTCGGGCTTGAAGTGCTTCTTCAGCTCCTCGTTCACCTTCGCGCGCATGAGGTCGTAGCCCGTGCGGGTGTCGCCCTCGATCTGGAAGCCCACGGGGCCGCCCGAGATGTCCTTCGTGCCGAGGTTCGTCGTCATGATGATGACGGTGTTCTTGAAGTCCACGACCCGGCCCTGGCCGTCGGTGAGACGACCCTCCTCCAGGATCTGCAGGAGCGAGTTGAAGATGTCGGGGTGGGCCTTCTCGATCTCGTCGAAGAGCACGACCGAGAACGGCTTGCGGCGCACCTTCTCGGTGAGCTGGCCGCCCTCCTCGAAGCCGACGAACCCGGGAGGGGCGCCGAAGAGGCGCGAGACCGTGTGCTTCTCGCCGTACTCCGACATGTCGAGCGAGATCATCGCCGACTCGTCGTCGAAGAGGAACTCGGCGAGCGCCTTGGCGAGCTCGGTCTTGCCGACGCCCGTGGGGCCGGCGAAGATGAACGACCCCGAGGGGCGCTTCGGGTCCTTGAGGCCCGCACGCGTGCGGCGGATCGTCTTCGAGAGGGCGGCGATCGCCTCCTCCTGGCCGATGACGCGCTCGTGCAGCGCCTTCTCCATGAAGACGAGTCGCGACGACTCCTCCTCCGTGAGCTTGAAGACGGGGATGCCGGTGGCCTGGGCGAGCACCTCGGCGATCAGGCCCTCGTCGACGACCGCGGTCGTCTTGACCTCGCCCGACTTCCACTGCTTCTCGAGGCGGAGCCGCTCGCCGAGCAGGTTCTTCTCCTCGTCGCGCAGCGACGCGGCCTTCTCGAAGTCCTGCTCCTCGATCGCGGTCTCCTTCGCCGAGCGCACGACGGCGATCTTCTCGTCGAACTCGCGCAGCTCGGGCGGCGACGACAGGATCGACAGGCGCAGGCGCGCGCCCGCCTCGTCGATCAGGTCGATGGCCTTGTCGGGCAGGAACCGGTCGCTGATGTACCGGTCGGCGAGGTTCGCCGCCGCGACGATCGCGCCGTCGGTGATGGACACCTTGTGGTGCGCCTCGTAGCGGTCGCGGAGACCCTTGAGGATGTTGATCGCGTGGGGCAGCGACGGCTCGGCCACCTGGATCGGCTGGAAGCGGCGCTCGAGCGCGGCATCCTTCTCGAAGTGCTTGCGGTACTCGTCGAGCGTGGTGGCGCCGATGGTCTGCAGCTCGCCGCGCGCGAGCAGCGGCTTGAGGATCGATGCCGCGTCGATCGCGCCCTCGGCGGCGCCCGCACCGACGAGGGTGTGGATCTCGTCGATGAAGACGATGATGTCGCCGCGCGTGCGGATCTCCTTGGTGACCTTCTTGAGTCGCTCCTCGAAGTCGCCGCGGTAGCGGGAGCCCGCGATGAGCGAGCCGAGGTCGAGCGAGTAGAGCTGCTTGTCCTTCAGCGTCTCGGGCACCTCGCCCTTGACGATGGCCTGCGCGAGGCCCTCGACGACGGCGGTCTTGCCGACGCCGGGCTCGCCGATGAGCACCGGGTTGTTCTTGGAGCGCCGCGAGAGGATCTGCATGACCCGCTCGATCTCCTTCTCGCGGCCGATGACCGGGTCGAGCTTCGACTCGCGCGCGGCCTGCGTCAGGTTGCGGCCGAACTGGTCGAGGATCTGCGAGCCGCCCTGCGGCTGCTGCTGCTCGTTCGCGCCGACCTGCACCTGCTCCTTGCCCTGGTAGCCGGAGAGGAGCTGGATGACCTGCTGGCGCACGCGGTTGAGGTCGGCGCCGAGCTTGACGAGCACCTGGGCGGCGACGCCCTCGCCCTCGCGGATGAGGCCGAGGAGGATGTGCTCGGTGCCGATGTAGTTGTGGCCGAGCTGGAGGGCCTCGCGGAGGCTCAGCTCGAGCACCTTCTTGGCGCGCGGGGTGAACGGGATGTGCCCCGTCGGCTGCTGCTGGCCCTGCCCGATGATGTCCTGCACCTGCTCGCGGACGGCATCGAGGGAGATCCCCAGCGACTCGAGCGCCTTCGCGGCCACGCCCTCACCCTCGTGGATGAGGCCGAGCAGGATGTGCTCGGTGCCGATGTAGTTGTGATTCAGCATCTTGGCCTCTTCCTGGGCCAGGACGACGACACGACGGGCTCGGTCCGTGAATCTCTCGAACATCTCAACTCCTCGCCGACGCCGGGTAGGGGCGTCGTTACGTTCAACGGTAACGACCGCGGCTCCGCGGTGGGCCGCTGTTCGCCACGGGCGCACGCTCCGTGACGTGGTTCGTCGCGGGGCGGCGAGCGGATGCCTCCGGCCCGCCCGTACTGACGTACGCCCGGGCTCGACGCACCCGTCGGCGCATGGTTGGATGCACGCATGCCCAGACTCGTGCTGACCGTCATCGGAGACGACCGCGCCGGACTCGTCGGGGCGCTCGCCGACGTCATCGGCGACCACGGCGGCAACTGGGAGCAGAGCCAGATGGCCGAGCTCGCCGGGCAGTTCGCCGGCATCGTCGTGGTCGACGTGCCCGCCGAGCAGGAGGCCGCGCTGCGTGCGGCGCTCGACGGGCTCGACGGGCTCATGGAGGTCGCGGCGCACCCGGGCCTGGAGGCGAAGGCCGAGGTCGAGGCATCCGCCTGGACGCCGCTGCGCATCGACCTGATCGGCAACGACCACCCGGGCATCGTGCGCGACATCTCGGCGGTGCTGGCCCGGCACGGGCTCAGCATCGAGACGATCACGACGGGCCAGCGAGATGCGCCCATGGCGGGCGGGCGACTGTTCGAGGCGCACCTCGTCGTCCGGGTGCCGCCGGGCGGCGATCCCGCCGACGTGCGCGACGACCTCGAGCGCGTGGCGAGCGAGCTGTTCGTCGACCTCACGCTCGGGCACGGCTGAGCTGCACCCGGCGCCCGTCGGCGCGACCGCGGCCCGATCGGCTACTTGACCGGCACGGTGACCCGCTGGTCGCCGATCGTCACGTCGAGCGGCTCGGTCGTCGTGGTGAACACCGGAGTCCAGAAGACCGTCGTGTGCGGAACGAAGTCCGCGGTGCACGGACGCGTCTCGGGTTCGGGCAGCACAACCTCGACGGCATTGCCCTCGCCTGCCTCGGCGAGCACCGTCAGCTCCGTCGGCACGACGGGGCAGGTCGACGACCCCCAGATGGTGATCGCGAGCTTGCCGCCGTCGTCGAGGTACTGCACGTAGGGTTCGTCGCCGGTCGGCTCGGGAACCTCGACCGTGTCCTCCTCGTCGGTCTCCTCCTCGGTCCCGCCGCCGAGATTCGTCTCCTCGCCGCCGGCCTCGTCCGTCGCCTCCTCCTCGGCGACCGGGAGGCCCGAGAAGTCCTCGACCGCGCCGGAGCCGGGGTTGCATGCGGTGAGCACCAGGGCGGAGGCGATGGCGAGCCCGGCGAGGAGGAGACGTCGAGGTTCGGTGAGCGAGGTCATGGCGCCATGCTGCCACGCGGCCGCACGCACCGGACGGGACCTCCGGCCCTACCGTCCGCGACCCCGTCGCGGCGCCGTGATCGCCGTGGGCGCCGCTCGTCCGACTGCTCCGCCCGCGTCGGCGCCCGCGCGTAGGATGCGGGAATGAGCAACCTCGAGCGCGATCCCGTCGAACTGCTCTGCCCGCCCGACGAGGCGACCGGGCCCGGGATCGACGTGTACGACTACCGCGAGGTCCCGCTCGGCGGTCCGCGGGCGATGCCCGTCCGTCGCACGCTCCCCCAGCGCGGCCGCACGACGATCGGCGCCTGGTGCTTCGCCGACCACTACGGTCCCGACGACGTGGCCGAGACGGGCGGCATGGTCGTGCCGCCGCACCCCCACACCGGCCTGCAGACCGTCAGCTGGCTCTTCGAGGGCGAGATCGAGCACCGCGACTCGACGGGCAGCCACGAACTGGTCCGGCCCGGCGGAGTCAACCTGATGACCGCCGGACGCGGCATCTCGCACTCCGAGGTCTCGACGCCCGGCACGACGCGCCTGCACGGCGTCCAGCTCTGGGTCGCGCTCCCCGCCGCGTCGCGCGACGTCGCGCCGTTCTTCGAGCACGCCGAGACCGAGCCGTTCACGCTGGGCGACGCGACCGTGCGCGTCTTCGTCGGCGAGCTCGCGGGCGACGGCGAGACGACGGATGCCGCGGCCGCGCCGATCACGGTCTTCTCCCCGATCCTCGGCGCGCAGGTCGACCTGCCGGCCGGCGGCTCGGTCGACCTCGCGCTCGATCCGACGTTCGAGCACGGCATCCTGGTGGACGCCGGCCCCGCGTTCGTCGAGGTGCCGGGCTCCGACGCGGCCGCCGAGGTGCCGTGGTCGCGACTCGCGCACCTCGAGCGCGGCCACGAGCGCGTGCGCGTGCGCGCCGACGCCGACCCGGTGCGCATCGTGCTGCTCGGTGGCGTGCCCTTCGGCGAGGAGCTCGTGATGTGGTGGAACTTCATCGGCCGCACGCACGAGGAGGTCGTGGAGTTCCGCCGTCGCTGGCAATCCGACGTGATCGACCGCAACGACCCCGACGGCCCGTTCGGCACCGTGTCCGGCTACGACGGCGACCCGCTGCCCGCGCCCGACCTGCCGACCGTGCGACTCAAGCCGCGGCGCTGAGCCGACGGCGCCGCGATCAGGCGACCGGTTCGAGCGAGACGAGCGTGGTCGGCGAGCTGACGCTGAACGCCACCGCGTTCCCGGGATCGACTTCGGGCGGAGTCGTGAACTCGGTCGTGACCCAGCCGAAGTCGAAGGTGCAGGATGCGTCGGCGTCGCGCTCCTCGACGACCGTCACCCGGACGACGTCGCCCCCCTGGTCGGCTTCCAACCGCGTCGCCGCCCACGGGCAGCCCTGGCCGCCTCCCACCGCGATGGCGATCGTGGCTCCGTCGTCGAGCCATCCCACCTGAACCGAGCCGTGCCCGTCCGACGCGGGCGTCCAGTCCGAGGGGTCCGGGAGCCCGTGGTACGCCGTGATCACCTCGTCGCCGAACGGATGGTCGAGGCCCTCCCACATCACGTCGGCGCCGGCCTCCGACGAGGGTGTCACCTGTGGTGGGGCCTCGGTCTCCGGTTCGGTCGCCTGCGTGCACCCGGTGAGTGCGACGCCCGCGATGAGCACGGCGCCGAACGCCGCGATCCCGATCGGTCCGAATCCCTCTGCCATGGCCCGACCATAGCGGAGCGCACGAGACGGATCCGAGCGGGCACGCGAAGGCCGGCACCGCGAGGTGCCGGCCTTCGCGCGCCCAGTCCGATCAGGCTGCGACGATCGAGGGCTCGCCCTCTGCGACCTCCTCGCGGATGGTGCGACGGTGCGCCCAGCGCTTGAGGGCGATCACCACGAGGGCGCCGACGACTGCTCCGGCGACGATCGCGAGGACGAACCAGAGCAGGTTGCCGATCGCGAAGAACACGAAGATGCCGCCGTGCGGGGCCTGCGACGTGACGCCCATGCCCATGCAGATCGCGCCGGCGACGGCGCCGCCGAGGATCATCGCGGGGATGACGCGGAACAGGTCGGCCGCGGCGAACGGGATCGCGCCCTCGGAGATGAACGCGGCACCGAGGAGCCACGCCGCCTTGCCGTTCTCCCGCTCGACGGGCGTGAAGAGCTTGCGGTCGAGCACGGTGGCGAGCGCCATGGCGAGCGGCGGGACCATCCCGGCCGCCATGACCGCGGCCATGACCATGAGCGGCGCCTGGTTCTCGACCGTGGCGGCGCCGAGGCCCGCGACGGCGAACGAGTACGCGACCTTGTTGACGGGGCCGCCGAGGTCGAAGCCCATCATCGCGCCGAGGATGAGCCCGAGCACCACCGCGGCGGCGCCGGTGAGGCCGGCGAGCCAGTCGTTCAGTGCCGTGGACAGCGCCGCGATGGGACCGCCCAGGACGACGATCATGAGCCCGGAGGCGACGATCGAGGCGACGAGCGGGATGATCACGACCGGCATGAGGCCCTTCAGCCAGCGCGGCACGTCGAGCCGGGCGAACATCAGCGCCACCCAGCCGGCGAGGAGGCCGCCGACGAGGCCGCCGATGAAGCCGGCGCCCATGAGGCCCGCGACGGATCCGGCGACGAATCCGGGCGCGATGCCGGGGCGGTCGGCGATCGCGTAGGCGATGTAGCCGGCGAGCGCGGGGACGAGGAACCCCATCGAGATCGCGCCGATCTGGAAGAACACCGCGCCGAGGTAGAGCAGGAACCCGCCCTCGGGCAGGTTGAACAGGCTGTTGGTGGTGACGATCTCGGTGGCGGTCGCCGTGATGTCGTACCCGCCGAAGAGGAAGCCGAGTGCGATGAGCAGACCGCCGCCGGCGACGAACGGGATCATGTAGCTGACGCCGGTGAGGAGCACGCGCTTGACCTTCTGGCCGAAGTGCTCGTTCGCGGCCGCCGTCGCGGCGGACTCCGCTCCCGCGTCGCCCTGCACGCGCGGCGCTGACGGATCGGAGATCGCCGCCACCGCCTCGTCGATCATCTCGGCGGGGTGGTCGATGCCGCGCTTCACGGGCCCCTGGACCACGGGCTTGCCGGCGAACCGGCTCTTGTCGCGCACGTCGACGTCGACGGCGAAGACCACCGCGTCGGCCCGGGCGATGACCTCGGGCGACAGCGGCGTCGAGCCGGAGGAGCCCTGCGTCTCGACGTGGAGTTCGACGCCGGCCTTCTTGGCGGCCGCGGCGAGCGCGTCGGCGGCCATGTAGGTGTGGGCGATGCCCGTCGGGCACGCGGTCACCGCGAGGAGCACGGGCGCGTGCTCCGGGGTCGCGGTCGATGCGGCGGCGGGCGCGCCCGCCGGAGCGGCGGCCGCCTCCTCCTTCGGGGTGAGCGCGCCCTCGACGAGCGCGACGAAGCTCGCCGTGTCGGGCGCGGATCGCAGCGCGGCGACGAACTCCTCGTCGATCAGCGATCGGGCGAGCGTCGACAGCACCGCGAGGTGGTCCTGCGTCGACGCGGTCGGCACCGCGATGAGGAACACCAGGTCGGCCGGGCCGTCGAAGGAGCCGAAGTCGACCCCCTCGGGAAGGCGCGCCGCGGCGAGCGTGGGCTCGGTCACGGCGTCGGACTTCGCGTGCGGGATGGCGATGCCGCCGGGGACCCCGGTGGAGTCCTTCTCCTCGCGCGCCCACGCGTCGGCGAAGAGCGCATCGGTGTCGGTGGCACGGCCGGCGGCGACGACCGCGTCGGCGAGTGCCCGGATGACGGCGGCCTTGTCTGCGCCGATCGGCTCGTCGAGGCTGACGAGTCGTTGGTCGATGACGGTGGACATCGATTCCTCCTAGTGGACGGCCGGGGCGACGGCGCCCCGGATTCGGATGGCGGTGATGGCGGTGGCGTCGGCCTCGGCCCTGGTGGGGACCGCCGACCCGGGGAGCGACGCGGCCGCCGCTCCGTGTGCGACCGCCTGGGCGAGCGCCCGGTCGGGCGTGGCCCCTTCGGTCACGGCGAGCAGGAAGCCGGCGAGCGAGCTGTCGCCCGCACCGACCGTGCTGCGTGCGTCGATGCGCGGCGCGGGGGCGAACCAGGCGCCCTCCGCCCCGACGTGGACGGCGCCTCGGGCGCCGAGGGTCACGAGCGCGGAGCGGATGCCGCGGCGCGCGAGCCGCGCGGCGAGGGCGGCCACCCGCTCGGGGTCGGCCTCCAGTGCGTCGGGGTCGACCTCGCCGGTGAGCTCGGCGAGCTCCTCGCCGTTCGGCTTGATGAGGTCGACCTGCTCCCCCGACTCGACGAGTGCGGCGAGCGGGGCGCCCGACGTGTCGACGGCGATCCGTGCATCGACCCCCGAGGCCCGGACCTCGCGCGCGACGCGGACGTAGAAGTCGTCGGGCAGCGACGGCGGGAGGGAGCCGGCGAGCACGAGCCACGAGGCATCCGTCGACCGCTCGACCGTGGCGCGGATCAGCGCGCGCTGCTCGTCGTCCTCGAGCGCGGGCCCCGGCTCGTTGAGCTTGGTGGTCACGCCGTCGGGCTCGGTGATCGCGATGTTCGAGCGGAGCCGCCCGGCGATGGGGACGGTCGCGACGGGCAGGCCGACGGCGGCGAGCGCGAGGACGAGCGGGTCGTCGGAGCGGCCCGGGAGGACGGCGATCGACTCGGCGCCGGCGGCGACGAGCGCGCGCGTGACGTTGACGCCCTTGCCGCCGGGCTCCTCGACGCTGCGGGCGACCCGCTGGACCTCGCCGCGTTCGAGCTCCCGGTCGAGTTCGACCGTGCGGTCGAGCGACGGGTTGACGGTCAGCGTGACGATCATGCGACTCGCACCTCCACCTCGGCCTCGTCGAGCGCGACCGCGAGCGCGGGCCCGGGCGGCGCGTCGGTGATGAGGACGTCGATCTCGTCGAGCGCCGCGAATCGCTGCAGCGCCTCGTCGTCGTGCTTGGACGAGTCGACGAGGACCACGGCGAGTCGGGCCCGGTCGACCATGGCCTGCTTGACCTGCGCCTCGAGCTCGTCGGGCGTCGAGAGCCCGAAGTCGGCGCTCACGCCGTTGGTGCCGATGAACGCGATGTCGGGGCGGATCTCGGCGAGCTGGGCGATGGCGGACGGCCCGACGGCGGCGCTCGTGATGCCGCGGATCGTGCCGCCGATGATGCGGACGACCAGGTCGCGGCTGCCGTGCAGGAGCGCGGCGATCGGGACGGAGTTCGTGTAGACGGTGAGCGGCGGCGTGTTCGGCGCCGGCTGCCAGGCGACGAGCGACTCGGCGAGCGCACCGGTGGTCGTGCCGGCGTCGAGCAGGATCGAGCCGGTGAACGTCGGCGGCACGAGCGCCATGGCCTCGTGCGCGATGGCCCGCTTGGCGTCGGCGTGCTGGCCGGTGCGCTCGAGGACCGTGGTCTCGGTGAGGCTCGCGCGGCCCGAGCTGACCGCGCCGCCGTGCACTCGGCGCAGCTGCCCGGCCTGCTCGAGCGCGTCGAGGTCGCGGCGGATCGTCTCGGCGGTGACGTCGAGTTCGTCGGCGAGCCCGGCGACCGAGACCCGCCCGGTGCGGGCGAGCGCGTCGAGGATGTGCTCGTGTCGCTCCATCGCGTACATGCGGCCTCCTTGCCGATCTTCGATCACCTGCGTTCGTGTGAGTTTATCTCGCGACTCGCGCTCAAAGCAACCCTTTCGCAGAATTTCCCACAGAAACCCACATTCATGCCGGATCGGGGAGCGGATGCCGCGCACACGACGGCGCCGGCCGGGAACGCATCCCGACCGGCGCCGCGCCGTGCCATCCGCCGACTAGGGGGCGGGGACCTCCGCGCCCTCCGAGCCGGCCCAGAAGAGCCCGCGTGCGATCTGGCCGAACTGCCCGACCGGGTGGGTCCGGAAGTTCATCGACGTGCCGAACATCAGCACCCGGTTGCCGGCCTCGGTCACGGCGGAGACCGCCGACGCCTGGCCCGCGGCATCCTCGGTCGAACGCCCCGACGAGTCGCGCCAGTGGCCCGAGATGAACGGGTCCGTCGCGTACGTCTGCTCGACCACGGCGTTCGCGCCGAGGTTCGTGTACCAGACCGCCGGGTAGACGAACGCGGTGTCCTGCGGGAACGTGCCGAGGAGGCCCTCCTCGACCGGATCGACCGAGACGATGCCGTTCGATCCGCCCGTGCCGGACGTCGCGGTTGAGGTCACGAGGCCGAACGCGTTGGCGAAGCTCGCGATCGCCGTGCCCTCGCCGACCACGCCGCCGCCGGCGGCCAGGTACTCCGCCACGACGGCACGACCGGCGGCCTGCGCCGACGAGAAGTTCAGCGTGCCGCCGACCCAGATGACGTCGACGCCGTCGAGCGTCGCCGCACCGCTCGTCAGCGTGGCGGACGAGATCGCGACCGGGTCGTCGAACCCGAGCTTCCGCAGCGTCTGCCGTTCCTCGCCGCCGCCCGAGTAGGCGACGGTGAGGTCGTCGAGCCCGCTGCTCTCCTCGGAGGCCAGGCGCGAGCCGTCGGACGCCGTGAACGCGACGCCGTAGAGGTCGGCGACCTCGACCGCCGCCGCGTGGCTCGCGGCATCCGGCCCCAGGATCACCGTGCCGTCGGCGAACGCCGACACCGGGACATCCGACTCGATGAGCGCGTTCACCGCCTGGTACTCGGCGACGCCCGAGGTGGCCAGCTCGAGGTACCCGCCCTGGGCGGGGACCGAACCCGTCGGCGCCGCCTCGGCGACCGCCTTCAGCTTGGCCTTGATCGCCGGGTCGCCGGTCGAGCCGACGGCCTCGACGTCCGCACCCCACAGCAGCGCGAGGCTCCACGCGGAGATGTCGTACATGTCGGGCACGCGCTCCGAGATGTCCGAGCCGTCGGCGAGCAGCACGTTCGCCATGCCGCGGAGCGGCTGGTGCATGTCCACCACGTACGAGCCGGCCTCGTAGCTCGTCCCACCGGCGGTGAAGGCCGCGGAGGCCCGCTGCACCTCGACGCCGTTCGCGATGAGCTGGTCGACGAGGTTCGCGGCATCCGTCGCCGAACGCTGCGCCTCCCCGGCGGGGATCACGTAGGCCCGCGGGAACTCGGCCGTGTAGACGTCCGTCTCGTACCAGATCTCGGCCCACTGGCTCGGCTCGGCCACCTCGGCCGGGTCGACGTCGGCGGGGATCTCGACGAGCGGCTCGCCCGTGACGCCACGGCGGAAGATCTCGATCTGGTTCGAGAGCAGCGCGTCGGCGTTCTCGATCACGTAGTCGACCGACGTGTCGATGACGACGCCCGCGACCTCGATGTTGACGGCCGAGTTCGCCGGGTTGCGCGGGTCGGTCGACGGGTTCACGCGGCCGAGGGGCAGCTCGACGGTGTTGGTGATGGCGCCCTGGTAGGCCACGTACTGCGGCGTGAAGATCGGGGGCCAGTCGTCCCACCCGGCGCGGATGTCGCGGTACGGGATCCGGATGTTGCCGGTGTTCTCGGTGGTCACCCGGTTCGTCGAGAGGTCGAGGTAGGTGTTGCCGGGGATGTCGGCCGCGGTCACGGCCTCCTCGATCTCGAGCGCCGCCGCGTACGCGTGCGGGAGGAACAGGTCGTACTCGTAGTTCTCGCCGTGGGGCGGACCGCACGGCTCGACCTGGAGCACGCTCGTGTAGCCGTGCAGGTCGATGTAGAACGTCGGCTGGATGACGCCCGACAGGTCGCGGATGATGCGGGCCTCGCTCGTCGCGCCCGTGATCATGTCGCGGTTCGCGTCGAACCCGTCGGCCGTCGCCCGCTGGCCGAGCGCGCGGCCGTCGGGGTTGTTCGTGACGGTGAAGTAGAGCCGATTGCCCTCGAGGATCTCCTTCACCTCGTCGTACGGCGCGGTCGCGAGGTGCTCGATGTACTCGAGGACCGCGTCGGTGCCCTCCCACTCGTTGCCGTGGATGTTCGCGTTGAACCAGATCGGCACCTTGTAGTTCGCCATCAGCGAGGCGTTCTTCGCGGCCGCGGCCGGGTTGTGCTTGATCATGTCGCGGAAGAGCGCCTGGCGCTTCGTCTCGCCGACGTTCTCGGGCGCGGTGAGCGTGACCAGGTGGATGTCGCGGCCGAGGGCCGACTGCCCGACGACCTGGACCGAGATGCGGTCGCTCACGGCGGTGAGTCCGTTGAGGAGCGGTGCGATCTCGTCGTAGGGGATGACGCCGCGGTTGATCGACGCGTCGGTCGGGTCGTCCGCGACGGTCGCGAGCTCGGGCTGGGAGGGGTAGCTCGTCGGCGGCGCGACGAGCGGCGAGACGGGGGTGACGATCGGAACGGCCGGGTCGCCCTCCAGGGCGACCGCTGGGGTGGAACCGGCGACGAGCGTCGCGGCCAGGACGGCCGTGACGCCCGCGCCCGCAAGGGTGCGTTGCATCGACATGGTGCTCCGTAGGGTTGCGGACTCGGATCAGGACCGGCTCGCCGCGCGAGTCAGGCGGATCTCGCCGGCGCGCACGAACCACGCGCACGAGACCGTGGTGGAATCGTGCGCTGGAAAGCGGTACCAGCCAGCCTTGCATGCAGATGCATGCGGAAACCAGAGCGATTCGTTGCGTTCGTGTGAAGAATCCTGCGCGTTTCGCGCTGGTCACTGGAGGGCGGACGTGAGCCGCGCGAGGTTGTCGAGCACCGTCGACCGCAGCGGCTGCCGCATCCACTCCTCGAGGGTCAGTTCGCGGCTGTCGCGACGATAGCCGTCCTCCACCGCGCGCATCTCGCGGACGAAGGAGGCGCCGTGCACGAGCAGCGACACCTCCATGTTGAGCTCGAACGACCGGATGTCCATGTTGCTCGAGCCGATCACGGCGACGTCGTCGTCGATCGTGAAGTGCTTCGCATGCAGGATGAAGGGGGCGCGGTACATGTAGATGCGCACGCCGGCACGGAGGAGCGCCTCGTAGTACGAGCGCTGCGCGTGGTACACCAGCGCCTGGTCGCCGATCTCCGACACGAACAGCTCGACGTGCACGCCGCGCTGCGTGGCGCCGCTGATCGCGCGGAGCATCGCCTCGTCGGGCACGAAGTACGGGCTCGTGATGATGATCTTCTCGCGGGCGGCGTAGAGCAGCGCGAGGAAGAGCTTCAGGTTGTTCTCGTTCTGGTAGCCGGGACCGCTCGGCACGACCTGGCAGTCGAGGTTCTGCTCGGCGGGGGGCTGCGCGAACGGGATCAGCTCCTCGCGCGACGGCGCCTCACCGGTCTCGAGGTACCAGTCGGTCGCGAAGATCGCGTCCAGGCCCGAGACGATGGGACCCTCGAGTTCGACGACGAGCTCCTGCCACTTCAGCCCGCGACGGATGTTGCCGCGCTTGTTGTAGCTGCGGTCGATGACGTTCTGCGAGCCCATGTAGGCGACCTCGCCGTCGACGACGAGGATCTTCCGGTGGTTCCTGAGGTCGGGCCGCTGGTACTTGCCTCGCAGCGGCTGCACGGGGAGCATCAGGCGCCAGTCGACCCCCATGCTCGTGAGGCGCCGGAGCGTGCGCCGGTAGCCCTTCGACCGCCGCGACGCGATGTGGTCGAGGAGCACCCGCACCTCGACGCCGCGTTCGACCGCGTCGCCGAGCGCGTCGAAGAACCGGGCCGTCGTCGGGTCGTACGAGAAGATGTAGAACTCGACGTGCACGTAGCGCGTCGCGCGCGAGATCGCGTCGGCCATCGCGTCGAGCGACGCCTGGTAGTCCCCGATGAGCCGCGCGCTGTTGTGGCCGATGAGCGGCATCGCGCCGAGGTTGCGGTTCAGCTGCACGACGCCCTCGAACCAGTCGGGCCAGTCGCGGTGATCGCTGACCTGCTCCACGCCGTGCGTCGACTCGCGGATGAAGCGATCGACCTCGGCCTGCTTCGCCCGTCGCGCCTTCGGCAGCTTCGGATTGCCGATCAGCAGGAAGAACAGCACGCCGAGGTAGGGGATGAAGAAGATCGCGAGCAACCACGCCATGCCCGCGGTGGGCCGGCGGTTCCGCGGGACGACGATGATCGCGATGACGCGGACGACGACGTCGACGACGAGCACCAGCAGGGCGATGATCGCCGTGACCTGCGACGCCGTCATGCCGGGCTACGCGGCTCGGTGCTGCTGCTCGGCGCGCTTCGCGCGCTCCTCGGCCTCGATCTTGGCGTAGGCGTCACGCTCGGACCGGTCGGCGCGCAGCAGGGAGCGCATCACGAACCAGAAGATGAGTCCGATCAGCACGGTCGGCGCGAGCGACCAGATCGCGTTCAGCCAGAAGTCGTCCATAGCCGTTCCAGAATACCCGCGGATCCCTCAACCGGCGGTGAGGATGCCCCAGATGCCCGATCCGAGCAGGTACAGGCCGACGGCGCCGACGATCACCCAGATCGCGATGCGCGCGAACGACGGCTGGCGCGGATCGCGCTCGGGCTCGAGGTCCTTCTTCGGCAGGTAGTCGTTCATCGCGGCATCCTTCTCACTTGACCAGGGGGAACAGGATCGTCTCGCGGATGCCGAGGCCGGTGACCGCCATCAGCAGGCGGTCGATGCCCATGCCCATGCCGCCCGTCGGGGGCATGCCGAACTCGAGTGCGCGGAGGAACTCCTCGTCGAGGCGCATCGCCTCGGGGTCGCCGCCGGCCGCCAGGCGCGCCTGCTCGACGAACCGCTCGCGCTGCACCACCGGGTCGACGAGCTCGGAGTACCCCGTCGCGAGCTCGAAGCCGCGCACGTAGAGGTCCCACTTCTCGACGACGCCCGGGATCGACCGGTGCTGGCGCACGAGCGGCGAGGTGTCGAGCGGGAAGTCCATGACGAAGGTCGGCCGCACGAGGCCCGACTTCACGTGGTGCTCCCAGAGCTCCTCGATGTACTTGCCGGGCAGCGGGTGGTCGACCTCGATCTCGACCTCGTCGGCGAGTTCCTTCAGCCGCGACATCGGCGTCTCGGGCGTGATCTCCTCGTCGATCGCCGCGGAGAGCGAGTCGTACATCGAGAGCCGATCCCACTCGCCGCCGAGGTCGTACTCGGTGCCGTCGGCCCAGGTCACCACGTGCGAACCGGCGATCGCGTACGCGGCGTCCTGGATGAGCTTCTGCGTCAGGTCGGCGATCGAGTTGTAGTCGCCGTACGCCTGATATGCCTCGAGCATCGCGAACTCGGGGCTGTGCGTCGAGTCGGCGCCCTCGTTGCGGAAGTTGCGGTTGATCTCGAACACTCGCTCGATGCCGCCGACGACGGCGCGCTTGAGGTACAGCTCGGGCGCGATGCGCAGGAACAGTTCGGTGTCGAACGCGTTCGAGTGCGTCACGAACGGCCGCGCCGAGGCGCCGCCGTGCATCACCTGGAGCATGGGGGTCTCGACCTCGACGAACCCGAGGCTCGTGAACGTCGAGCGGAGGCTCGCGTTGACCACGGCCCGGTCGAGCACGTTGCGCCGGGCCTGCTCGCGCGCGATCAGGTCGAGGTAGCGGCTGCGCACGCGCGTCTCCTCGGAGAGCTCGTTGTGCAGGTTCGGCAGCGGGTTGATGGCCTTGGCCGCCATCCGCCACTCGGTGGCCATGATCGACAGCTCGCCGCGGCGGCTCGTGATCACCTCGCCCGCGACGAACACGTGGTCGCCGAGGTCGACGAGGTCCTTCCACGCCGCGAGCGCCTCCTCGCCGACCTCGCCGAGCGAGACCATCGCCTGGATCCGGCTGCCGTCGCCCGACTGCAGCGCGGCGAAGCAGAGCTTGCCGGTGTTGCGGAGGTGCACGACGCGGCCGGACACGCCGACCGTCTCACCGCTCCGCTCGTCGACGCCGAGGCCGACGAACCGGGCGCGCACCTCGGGGATGGTGGTCGTGACGGGCACCGAGACCGGGTACGCGCCGTCGCCGAGGTCGGCGGCCTCTGCGATGAGCCGCTCGCGCTTGGCCAGTCGCACGGCCTTCTGCTCCGAGATCTCCTCGGCGGTCGGCTCGTGCGTGGTCTCGTCGGCCATGGCGTCTCCGGTGTGGGGGGTGGGTTCGTGGGGTGCGCATCCGAGCGGATGCCACCCACCAGCGTATCCCGCCGCGACGCGCCGACCTGAAGGGCAGCCGGATGCCCCGGCTCAGCCGAGCACGATGGCGGCGTTGTCGATCAGCCGGGTACCGCCGACGCGTGCCGCGACCAGCACGGTCGCCTCGCCGGTCGCGCCCTCGTCGACGGGCAGGAAGCTCGCCGGATCGACGACGACGAGGTAGTCGAGCTCGATCGCCTCGTGCTCGCCGAATGCGGCGGCCGCCTCGGCGAGCACCTCGTCGAGGCCCTCGCCCGCGGCGGCCTCGGCGGCGGCGAGCGACTCGGACAGCGCCAGCGCCGCGCGACGCCCGTCGGCGTCGAGGTAGCGGTTTCGGCTCGACAGCGCCAGGCCGTCGGACTCGCGGACCGTCGGCACGACCTCGATCGCGAGCGGTGCGTTCAGGTCGGCCACCATCCGGCGGACGAGGAACACCTGCTGCGCGTCCTTCTGGCCGAACACGGCCGTGTCGGGCTGCACGATGTGGAAGAGCTTCGAGACGACCGTCAGCATGCCGTCGAAGTGCCCGGGCCGCGAGGCGCCCTCGTAGAGCGTGCCGACGCGGCCCGCCACGACGCTCGTCTCGACGGCGCCCTCGGGGTACATCTCGTCGACGGCCGGGGCGAACACCAGCTCGACGCCCTCACGTGCCAGCGCCGCGACGTCGGCGTCGAGCGTGCGAGGGTAGCGGTCGAGGTCCTCCCCCGCACCGAACTGCAGCGGGTTCACGAAGATCGACACGACGACCGCGTCGGCGAGCTCGCGCGCACGGCGCACGAGCGCGAGGTGACCCTCGTGGAGCGCACCCATCGTCGGGACCAGCGCGACCGAGCGGTCGGCGCGGCGCAGTCCGCCGATCGCGTCGCGGATGCCGGCGATCGTGGCGTGCACCTCGGGGCCGGTCCGGCGACCGGTGGCGACGGCCCCGCCGGCGGCGTCGCCGTCGGAACGACGTGCCTGCTCGTCGTCGTCCGTCACGCGCCACCTCCCGACGGCCGATCGTCGTCGGCCCCGTCGATCGTAGCCGCCCCGTCGATCATCGGCCCCGGGTCATGGCGGGCGAGGGCGTTCTCGACCGCGCTGCGGACGAGCGGGGCGAGCACGGCGCCGGCCCGCGGCATCCCGATGCCCTCGAGGATGCCGGTGGCCTGGTCGACGATCGCCGTCGAGAACGAGACGGCGGTGTCGATCGCCTCGGCGTACGCGGGGCGGTCGGCCTCGGCGACCACGAACGGCTCGCCGCCCATCTCCACGACGAGCGCCTGGGCGATCGGCAGCACGGGCGCGGGCGCCGTGACCGCGAACCACGTCCCGGCGAGTCGTCCCAGGTCGACGCTCGTGCCGGTGAACGACATCGCCGGGTGGATGGCGAGCGGGATCGCGCCGGCCCGCATCGCGGGCTCCAGCACGCCGACGCCGTGGGCCGCCGCCGTGTGCACGACGAGCTGGCCGGGCCGCCACGCGCCGGCGTTCGCGAGACCCTCGACGAGCGTGCCGAGCTCGTCGCCCGGGACGGCGAGCAGGACGAGCTCGCTCCGCTCGACGACCTCGGGCAGCGCGAGGATCGGCACCCCAGGCAGCATGGCCGCGGCGCGCTCGCGGCTCGCGTCGGACACCGCGGCGATGCCCGTGAGCGCGTGGCCCGCCCCGCCGAGCGCCGACGCCAGCACGGCACCGACACGGCCTGCTCCGATGGTGCCGACGCCCAGTCGTCCGGCGCGCTGGTCAGGACGCATGCTCGGCTCCCCAGCGGTCGGTCCGGTCGTGGAGCGCCCGGTCGACCGCCTCGGCGGCGATGGCCGTGAACGCGGCGGTCGCGTCGATGCGGTCGAGTGCGGGGACCTCGGGTGCGATCGGGCCGGCCACCGTGTGGATGCGCAACGACTCGAGCCCGAGTCCGCGTCGCACCGGCCCGGCCGCGACGGCGACCGACTGCATGCGCGCGAGCGGCACGAGGACGAGTCGGCGGAGGAGCCAGCCGCTGCGGAGCACGGCCGTGCCGCCCGGCACCGCGAGCCCGATCCGACGCCAGGAGAACGGCCGGATCCACGCCGCGCGCCGCGGCGCCGAGGTGAAGCCCGGGGCCGGTCCGGTCCCGGCGAGGCCGGCGTCGAGCAGCGGGACGAGGTCGTCGACCGCATCGGGCGCGAGCAGCCCGATCACCCGGCGGACGTCGTCGGCGGTGCCGACCGGGAGCACGAGCGTGCGACGGGCGGCGTCCCCCGCCTGCGAGACCGACTGGCCTGCGACGTTGACGCGCACGGTCCACCAGCCGAACGCGCGCCAGAGCAGCCACTGGGAGGCCTCGATCGCGTGCACTCGACCGGGCGGGATGGTCTGGTTCGCGGTCGAGAGCAGCCCGGACCCGATGCGGACGCCGTCGCGCGTGCCGGCGATCGAGTAGCGCAGCGACCCGGTGATGCGCGACCACAGGTAGCTCACCACGCCGATCGCCGCGGGGATGAACGTGAACAGCATCCACAGCGTGCCGGTCGAGAGCGCCACGACGATGATCACGATGATCGCGACGAGCCAGATCATCGACCCCCCGAGCAGCGCCGACGCGATCACCCGTGCCAGCGGGAGCCGCACGACGGACTCGGGCGGTGCGAGGTCGGGGTCCAGTTCGGGTGCGAGGAACTCGTCGACCCGACGACCGACGACCGCGCCGGCCCGGTCGACCGCGGACGGCGCGCCCGGCAGGGGCTGCCCGCCCGGCGCGGCATCCGTCCCCGCTGCGCCCTCGCCGCCGCCGATCGCGGCCTCCTCCCGCCGGGCGCCCGACGCCAGTCGCAGCAGGTCGCCGCGCAGGCGGTCGGCCTGCGCCGAGCCGAGGTAGGAGAGGTCGACGTTGCCCGACTGCCCGGCGACCGAGACGTCGAGCTTGGCCGCGCCGAACAGCCGCGCGAACACGGGCCGGGCGACGTTGATGCCCTGGATCCGGTCGAGCCGCGCGCTGCGGTGGGAGCGGAACAGGATGCCGCTGCGCACCTCGAGCGCCTCCCCGGTGACGCGGAACGTGTGCATCCGCCACGCGAACCAGAACCCCAGGACGACGAGCGCGATGACGACCACGAGGCCGAGCAGCGCCCACCCGACGAGTCCGTGCGCCACGATGCCGGTCACCGGGTCCTCCGCCCAGTCGCCGCCGAAGTCGGGCGTCTCGCCTGGACCCTCGGCACCGGGCGCGAAGAACAGCACGAAGACCTCGACCACGCGCTCCCGCAGGTTGGCCAGCACGAAGCCGAGCACGGCGAGGAAGACCAGGCCGCCGCGCAGCAGCGGGCTCGCCGGATGCAGCCGGTGCCACTCGCCGTCGGCGAGCGGGCCGATCGGGGTACGCACCGAGGGCTCGGTCACAGGCCCGCCCGGCGGGTCTCGGCGAGGGCGACGAGCTCGTCCCGGAGTCGCTCAGCATCCTCGAGGGGGAGCCCCGGCAGCGTCACGGCCGTCGACGCGGCGGCGGTGACGAACTTCAGGTCGGCGAGTCCGAGTGCCCGGGACACGGGCCCGCGCGTGATGTCGACGAGCTGCATGCGGCCGTACGGGACCGCCACCTGACGCTGGAACATGATGCCGCGGCGGAAGACGAGGTCGTCGGCCCGGCGCCGGTACCCGATCGAACGCACCCGGCGCGGCTCGAGCGCGATGGACACGAGCGCGATCGCGCCGACCGCGATGCCGCCCCACGTCGCCCACGGCAGGTCGAACCACGACCCGACGACGAGGAGCACGGCGACCGTGATGCCGGCCCCGATCACGGAGCCGACGACCTCGACGACGACGTGCTTCGGCGAGACGCGGCGCCAGTCGTCGTCGACGTACGCGGGTGCATCCGTGATCGGCAGCGAGGCGTCGGATGCGGCGTGGTCGGGGTCAGGCATGCGCCGAACCCTCCTCTTCGGGGTCGTCGGGCGGGAGGGTGCAGAAGTGCTCGGCGACCAGTCCGCCGGTCAGCAGCAGTGCGGCGCCGACCGCGGTGGCGACGCCCATCCAGATCGTGCCGGCCGGGGGGAGGACGCTGCGCGTCAGCAGGAAGAGCGTGATGCCGATGCCGACGCCGAGCACGAGCGCGCCGGTGACGCTGCTCGCCTTGGCGAGCACCGCGATGCGGGCCGCGCGGAACGGGTCGACCCGGCGGTTGCGGTCACCGCGCACGGCCTGCCGGATCGGCCAGGCCACGAGCACGACGATCGCGCCGATGCCGACGAGCGTGACGGCGAGCGAGAGCGGCGGCACGATCGCGGTCGCGCCGCCGGCGACGAGCGCGAGTTCGCCGAGGTAGGCGACAGCGAGACCCACCACCGCGAACGCGATGAGCGTCGAGGCGTGCGTGCGATTCACCGGCGGATCACCTCGTCGGTCGCCTCGGCGCGCAGGGCGGCGACCGCCCCGCGACCGGCGAGCTCGGCGTCGGGCTCGACATCGAGCCACGGCTGGAGGACGAACGCCCGCTCCCACGCCCGCGGATGCGGCAGTTCGAGCCGGTCGTCGGCGAGCCGGATGCCGCGCACGTCGATGAGGTCGAGGTCGAGCGTGCGGTCGCCCCAGCGCGTCTCGCGGGTGCGCCCGTGCTCGGCCTCGATGCGCTGGAGCAGGTCGAGGAGCGCGTGCGGCTCGAGGTCGGTGTCGACGAGGATCACGCCGTTGAGGTACCGCGGCGCGTCGGGGTCGACGCCGTCGAGGCGCACGGCCGCGCTCTCGTAGACCGGCGAGACCGCGACGAGCTCGACGCCCTCGGTCTCGGCGATGGCGCGCGTGGCCGACGCCACGGTCGCCTCCCGGTCGCCGAGGTTGGCGCCGTACGCGATCACGGCCCGGGTCACGCGCGGCTCCGGACGATGGTGACGGCGACATCGTCGAAGGGCACCTCGATGGGCGCCTGCGGCTTGTGCACGGTGACGGTCGCCTCCTCGACGGCGTCGAACCCGAGGGCGACCTCGGCCACGCGCTCGGCGACCGTCTCGATGAGGTCGACCGGGTCGCGCTCGACGGCGCGGGCGACGGCCACCGCGAGGTCGCCGTAGTGCACGGTGCGGGCGAGGTCGTCACCGGATGCCGCGGCCGCCAGGTCGACGGCGACCGACACGTCGATCACGAACTCCTGCCCCTGCTCGCGCTCGAAGTCGAAGACGCCGTGGTGCGCGCGCACGCGGATGCCGGTGACGGCGATCCGATCACGAGTGCTGGCCACGTCGTCCACTCTGCCATGCGCGGGCGACGTCGAGCGCGACGCGCGTGCCCGCGACGTCGTGCACGCGGACGCCCCAGGCTCCGGCCTGCGCGGAGAGCACGCTGACCACGGCGGTCGGCAGGTCGCGGTCGCCGACCGGTGCCCCCTCGGACAGCAGCGCGCCGAGGAACCGCTTCCGCGAGGCGCCCACGAGGATCGGCAGGCCCAGCTCCGCCAGCACGTCGAGGTTGGCGAGGAGCTCCCAGTTCTGCCCGGCGCGCTTCGAGAAGCCGAGGCCGGGGTCGAGGATGAGCCGCTCGGTCGGGACCCCCGCCGCGACGAGCTCCTCCACGCGCCGGGCGAGCTCGTCGCGCACGTCGCGTGCGACGTCGTCGTACTCGGCGAGGTCGTCCATCCGGTCGGAGTGTCCGCGCCAGTGCATCGCGACGTAGGTCGCGCCGGAGTCGGCGGCGATGCGCGCCATGGCCTCGTCGGCGAGACCGGCGGAGACGTCGTTGATGATCTCGGCGCCGGCCTCGACCGCCGCCTGCGCGGTGGCGGCGCGCATGGTGTCCACGCTCACGCGGAGCCCCCGGCCGGCGAGCTCGCGGATGACCGGGATGACCCGGCGCAGCTCCTCGTCGGGGTCGACCCGAGCCGCCCCCGGCCGGGTCGATTCGCCGCCGACGTCGAGCACGTCCGCACCCTCGGCCACCAACTGGAGCGCATGCTCGATCGCGGCATCCGCGTCGAACCATCGTCCGCCGTCGCTGAACGAGTCGGGAGTGACGTTCACCACGCCCATGATGACCGGCTCGGACGGCGTCGCCTCAGGCACCGCGCCCCGATCCGATCAACGCGATGATCTCCGCGCGCGCCGCCGGCTCGGCGAGTTCGCCGCGGCTGGCGATCGTGACCGTCGAGCTGCGCTCCTGCCTGGCGCCGCGCGCCGTGACGCACCCGTGCACGGCGTCGATCACGACGAGCACGCCGCGCGGGTCGAGCCCGGCGACGAGCGCGTCGGCCACCTCCTCGGCGATGCGCTCCTGCAGCTGCGGTCGGCTCGCGATGGTGTCGATCACCGCGGGGATGCGGCCGAGTCCGACGAGGCGCTCGCCCGGGAGGTAGGCGACGTGCGCGGTGCCGATGAACGGCAGGAGGTGGTGCTCGCACACCGACCGGAACGCGAGGTCGCGGAGCACGACGGCGTCGGACGTCGCCGGGACCCCTGCAGCGGTGTCGCCGGAGGCGACGGTGTCGGCGAGGTGGACGAGCGGGTCGGCGCCGACGCCGCTGAAGTAGTCGGCGTAGGCCTCGGCCACGCGCTGCGGCGTGCGCTCGAGCCCCGGCCGTTCCGGGTCCTCGCCGATGGCCAAGAGCAGCTCGCGCACGGCGCGCTCGATGCGGTCGGCGTCGACCCCCGTCATGGCACCCTCCTCTGCGCCCTCCTCCGTGCCGAGGCTCACGCCGTGGCGGGGCGCGGCTTCGTGCTCGGCGTGCGGGACGCCTTCGCCTCCTCGACGGGCGTGCCGGAGTCGACGCCGCCGTCGACGGCGCCCTGGTCGATCGGCGCCTTGCGGCTCGGGAACGGGATCGGCGGTCGGTCGGAGACCGGTCGCTTGTCGCTCGAGAGCCAGAGCGGGCGCTCGGGCAGCTTCCGGACGTCCTTGAAGATCTCGGCGATCTGGTGGTGGTCGAGCGTCTCGTGCTCGAGCAGCTCGGCGGCCAGCTCGTCGAGGATGTCGCGGTTGTCGTTCAGCACCTGCCACGCCTCGTCGTGCGCCTGCTCGATGAGCGTGCGCACCTCGATGTCGACCTTCTCCGCGATCTCCTCGGAGTAGTCGCGCTGGTGGCCCATATCGCGACCGAGGAACACCTCGCCCTGCGACTGGCCGAGCTTCACCGCGCCGACGTTGGCCGACATGCCGTACTCGGTGACCATCTTCCGGGCCGTGGCGGTGGCCTTCTCGATGTCGTTCGACGCGCCGGTCGAGGGGTCGTGGAACACGATCTCCTCGGCGACGCGGCCGCCCATCGCGTAGGTCAGCTGGTCGAGCAGCTCGTTGCGGGTGACGGAGTACTTGTCCTCCAGCGGCAGCACCATCGTGTAGCCGAGAGCCCGGCCGCGCGGCAGGATCGTGATCTTCGTCACGGGGTCGGTGTGGTTCATCGCCGCCGCGGCGAGGGCGTGGCCGCCCTCGTGGTACGCGGTGATGAGCTTCTCCTTGTCCTTCATCACGCGGGTGCGGCGCTGCGGACCGGCGATCACGCGGTCGACGGCCTCGTCGAGGGCACGGTTGTCGATGAGCTGCGCGTTCGAGCGCGCGGTGAGCAGTGCGGCCTCGTTCAGCACGTTCGCCAGGTCGGCGCCGGTGAAGCCGGGGGTCTTGCGCGCGAGCACCTCGAGGTCGACGCCGTTCGCGAGCGGCTTGCCCTTCGAGTGCACCTCGAGGATCTTCTGGCGGCCCTTGAGGTCGGGCGCGTCGACGCCGATCTGCCGGTCGAAGCGGCCGGGGCGCAGCAGCGCCGGGTCGAGGATGTCGGGGCGGTTCGTCGCCGCGATGAGGATGACGTTGGTCTTCGGGTCGAACCCGTCCATCTCGACGAGCAGCTGGTTCAGGGTCTGCTCGCGCTCGTCGTGCCCGCCGCCGAGGCCGGCGCCGCGGTGGCGGCCGACCGCGTCGATCTCGTCGACGAAGATGATGGCCGGCGCGTTCTGCTTGGCCTGGTCGAACAGGTCGCGGACGCGGCTCGCGCCGACGCCGACGAACATCTCGACGAAGTCGGAACCCGAGATCGAGTAGAAGGGCACGCCCGCCTCACCCGCGACGGCGCGAGCGAGGAGCGTCTTGCCGGTGCCGGGAGGGCCGTAGAGCAGCACTCCCTTGGGGATGCGCGCGCCGACGGCCTGGAACTTGGCCGGCTCCTTGAGGAACTCCTTGATCTCGTGGAGCTCCTCGATGGCCTCCTCGGCGCCCGCGACGTCGTCGAAGGTGACCTTCGGGCTCTCCTTCGAGACGAGCTTCGCCTTCGACTTGCCGAACTGCATGACGCGGTTGCCGCCGCCCTGCATGCCGGAGAGGATGATCCAGAAGAACAGGCCGATGAGCACGAGCGGCAGCAGGATGCCGAGCATCGAGAAGAACCAGTTCGGCTGCGGCACCTCGTCGTCGAAGCCGTCGGCCGGGTTCGCCGCGTCGACCGCGGCGATCACGTCGGCGCCGCGCGGCGTGACGTAGTAGAACTGCACCTGCGTGCCGAGGTCCTCCTCGGCCTCGGCGAGCGTGAGGTCGACGCGGTTCTCGACGTCGACGATCTTCACCGCCGAGACCTTGCCGTCGTTCAGGAGCTCGAGCCCCTGCTGCGTCGAGACCTCGCGGAAACCCGACTGGGTGATCAGGGTCGACCCGATCCACACCGCGATGATGGCCAGCACGATGTAGAGGATCGGCCCGCGCAGGAGCTTCTTCATGTTCATGGTGGTAGCAGGCTACCCTCTGGCCACTGAGCGCCGGCTCCCTGTTCGCTGAAAGCGCGCGGCGTCCCGACACGGTCGGCGGAGGCCCTCGCCGCGCTCGCGCCGGTCACGTCGGCGGCGGGGTCCCCTCGTCCGGCTCGTCCGGCTCGTACTGCGCCATGATCCCGTCGACGGTCGCCGCGGCCTCGACCGCGCTCGGCGTGTACCCGAGCACGACGGGGAGGAACCGTTCGGAGGTCAGCGCCTGGAGCCGGAGGTCGCTCCTGGCCACCACGGTCGCCATCCGCCCGGTCGTTCGGAGGAGCGCGATCTCCCCGAACCCCTCCCCCGGTCCGAGCTCCGCGACCACGCGACCGTCGTGGACCACGTCGACCTCGCCGGACTCGATGACGTAGTAGCGGTCGCCGACGTCGCCCTGGGCGAAGACCGCGGCTCCGGATGGCACGGAGACGGGTTCGAGCGCCCGCGCGAGCTGCTCGATCGAGGGCAGCGGCAGCATGCACAGCATCTCCACGCGGCGCAGTACCCCGATCTCGTGGTCGAGGGCCGCGACGGCATGGTCGAGCCGCCGCAGCCGCCACCACGACGCCACCGCGAGCACCGGGCAGAGGAGCCCGACGGCGACGAGCGCCGGCTGCAGGCCGAGCCATCCGATCAGCGCGGAGGCGACGACGCCGCCGATGCCGACGAACACCGCGACCGTGCTCTCGAACACGCCGAACACGCGGGCCAGCACCTCGTCCGGCGCGAGCCGGCCGATGAGCGTGAACCCGGCGATGTCGATCAGGGCGTTGCCGACGCCCACGAACGAGAGCAGCACCAGCGCCGCCGCCTGCTGCGGGACGACCGCCACGAGCGCGATCGGCAGCCCCCACAGCGCGACGCCGGCGGCGAACCACGCACCGAGGCGCCCGGTGCCGACGAGCAGGGAGGATCCGACCGACCCGAGCACCGCCCCCACCCCGACCGCGGTCATCAGGGCGCCGACGCCGGGCTCACCGGTTCCGAGGAGCTCGATCGCGACCACCACCGAGAACACGGTGAGCGCGCCGCGCGTGAGGGCCTGCGCGGCCGCGAGCCCGAGGATGAGCACGAGGGCGCGGTCCGTCGCGACGGCCCGGAGGCCCTCGACCGCCTCCTTCGCGATGTTCGGCCGGGCCGGCGCGGGCGGCCGCGGCGGCGCGTCGTACCGCAGCCGCACGAGCAGCGCGGCCGCGGCGAACGATGCGGCCGCCGCGACGGCGAACACCACGTCGACTCCGGCGAACCCGAGCAGCACCGCCGCGAGCAGCGGCCCGAGCAGCGTCGCGGCGGAGTCGAGCAGCCCCCGCACCATGTTGGCGCTCGCGAGCTCGTAGCCCGTGCGGCACAGCGACGGCAGCAGCGCGGAGTGCGCCGGCCGGTAGAGGGTCGCCGCGATCGTCGAGACCACGGCGAGCACGTAGATCACCGCGGCCGGACCGGCCACCGCCACGACGGTCGCCGCGCCCGCCGTCGCGACGCCGCGCACGACGGAGACCATGATGAGCACCCGCTCGCGGCGGCCGCGGTCGGCGATGGGCGAGAGCAGCGGGGCGAGGAGGGCGGACGGCAGCATGCGCAGCAGCCCGACAAGCCCGACGGCCGCGGCGCCGCCGTCGCGGTACGCGACGATGCCGAGCGCCACCGTGAACGCCCACTCGGCCGTCCAGGCACCGAGGAAGCTGAGCTGCGCGCGCCGCAGGTCGGTGTTGCGCCAGTTGCTCGCGAATGCGGCCCCGGCGTCCCGCAGTCGGTTCCGGCGTCCGGTCTCGGCCATGGCGACTCCGGTCGGCGGCCGGCCCTCAGCTGTAGACGTGCGGGGCGAGGATCGCGACGTCCCGCAGGTTGCGGTATCGCTCGGCGAAGTCGAGACCGTAGCCGACGACGAACTGGTTCGGGATGTCGAAGCCCAGGTACTTCACGTCGATGTCGACCTTCGCGGCATCCGGCTTGCGCAGCAGCGCGCAGATCTCGATCGACGCCGCCCCGCGCGAGGCGAGGTTGCCGAGGAGCCAGCTGAGGGTGAGGCCGGAGTCGATGATGTCCTCGACGATGAGCACGTCGCGGCCCGACAGGTCGGAGTCGAGGTCCTTCAGGATCTTCACGACACCGGACGACGTCGTGCCCGCGCCGTACGACGAGACCGCCATCCAGTCCATGGTCACGTGCGGCTTCAGCTCGCGCGCGAGGTCGGCCATCACCATCACCGCACCCTTGAGCACGCCGACGAGCAGGAGGTCGCGCCCCTCGTAGTCGGCCTCGATGCGACGGGCGAGCTCGGCGAGCTTGTCGCGGATCTGCTGCTCGGTCACGAGCACTTCCGTCAGGTCGGCGTCAATCTCGCGCGAATCCATCCCGAGCTCCTCCTGCGTGCGTCTGGGCGAACGGATGCCACGAGCCTACGCCGCGCGTCAGTGGTCGTGCGGCAGCACCTCGGTCGAGCCCGTCGTGGAGAGCACGACGTGCCCGCCGGCGCGGGTGGCGCGGATACCGCGGGGCAGGTCGATCGGCCCCTGCCCGTGCCAGTCGGTGACGAGCCGGGCGACCTCGAGCGTCTGCGTCCGCGTCAGCGAGACCCCGAACTCGCTGTCGACGACGTGCCTGACGATGCGCTGCCGGAGGGCCGCGGGGTTCGCGGCGAGCGCGGCCGCCGAGATCGCGATGCCCGCCTCGGCGGGCTCGCAGATCTCCTCGATGAACTCGTCGATCTGGTCGGCGAACGCCTGCTCGTCCTCGCGGAGCTGCTCGGCGGTGCGGGCGAGCGCCTCCGCCACGCCGGGGCCGAGTTCGGCCTCGAGCACGGGCAGCACCCGTTCGCGCACGCGCACGCGCGCGTACGCCGGGTCGAGGTTGTGCGGGTCGTCCCACGG
Organism: Agromyces zhanjiangensis; assembly: GCF_040496055.1. Lineage (NCBI taxonomy): Bacteria > Bacillati > Actinomycetota > Actinomycetes > Micrococcales > Microbacteriaceae > Agromyces > Agromyces zhanjiangensis. The sequence goes on from NZ_JBEPKB010000008.1 coordinate 162,545, forward strand.
CGCGAGGCCCGCGTCGAGGCACGCCTGCCGCGTCGTCGCGCGGCGGAGGCCGAGCAGCGGCCGCGCGTAGCGCCCCGAGCGCGCGGCCATGCCGCCGAGGCTCGCCGACCCCGACCCGCGTGCGAGCCCGAGCAACACCGTCTCGGCCTGGTCGTCGAGCGTGTGGCCGAGGAGCACGACCTCGGCGCCGGTCGCGCGGGCGGCCTCGTCCAGCGCGGCGTACCGTGCGGCGCGTGCGGCGCCCTCGGGGCCGGCACCACCGGGTGCGGCGGCCGCATCGACCCGTTCGACGAGCACCGGCTCGAGCCCGAGATCGCGGGCGACGGATGCCGCGGCATCCGCCTGCTCAGCAGACCCCGCCTGAAGCCCGTGGTCGACGATGATCGCGCCGGCGCGCCATCCGCTCCTCGGCGCCTCGAAGGCGGCGGCCGCCGCCAGAGCGAGCGAATCCGGCCCGCCCGAGAGCGCGACGAGCGCGATCGGCGCGTCGTCGCGCGACACGAGCACCGAACGCACCGCGCGTCGCACGTCGGCGATCGGCGGCGTCAGGCGGGGACGGCGCTCCGGGGGCATCACGTAACCTTATTCCGTCGTCAGCGGCGCCCATCGGGCGCGCGACGCCGCCGGAGCCGTCACGGCCCGCGAGACCTTCGAGACTCCGCCATCCGAAACGAGGAGAACCACATGGGCGAGTACGCCGCCGTCATCGAGATCCCCAAGGGGAGCCGCAACAAGTACGAGGTCGACCACGAGACCGGCCGGGTCTTCCTCGACCGCGTGCTCTACACGAACTTCGTCTACCCGACCGACTACGGCTTCTTCGAGAACACGCTCGGCGACGACGGCGACCCGCTCGACGTGCTCGTGCTCACCCAGTACCCGCTCTTCCCGGGCGTGGGCGTGACGGTGCGCCCCGTCGGCGTCTTCAACATGGTCGACGACGGCGGCGGCGACGCGAAGGTCCTCGCGGTGCCCGCGGGCGACCCCCGCTGGGACTACATCCAGGACGTCGACGACATCCCCGAGTACACCCGCAAGGAGATCGAGCACTTCTTCGAGCACTACAAGGACCTCGAGCCCGGCAAGTGGGTCAAGACCGAGGGCTGGGCGAACGCCGCCGAGGCCGAGTCGCTCATCGCGAAGGCGATCGAGGCGTACCCGGGTCACTGAGCCCGAGCGGATGCCGCGGCATCCGCCCTGCGCGCACCGAGGGGGCGAGCCCGACGGCTCGCCCCCTCGTCGTGTCAGCGTTCGGCGCGCGGATGGATCGCACGCGCTCCGTGCGGGCTCGCGTCAGCCGAGGTAGATGCCGCGTGCCGCCATGAACGGCACCGGGTCGATGCGGCTCCAGCCGCTGTAGACCTCGAAGTGCAGGTGACAGCCGGTCGACGCACCCGTGGTGCCGCTCGAGGCGATCACCTGCCCGGAGTTGACGCGCTGACCGTAGCCGACGAACAGGCCGCCAGGGCGGATGTGGGCGTAGCCGGTCGAGATGCCGCCGCCGTGGTCGATCTTGATGAAGTTGCCGTAGCTGCCCGACCAGCCCGCGTAGACGACCGTGCCGGAGTTCGCCGCGTAGATCGGCGCCGAGCAGCCGGTCGCGAGGTCGGTGGCGTAGTGGAACGAGTTCGAGCAGTACCCGCCGCTGCAGATCACCTGGCGCGGGCCGTAGTTCCCGGAGATCCAGCCGTAGGCCGGCTTGGACCAGCCGGACGACACGGTCTGGCCGCCTCCGCCTCCGCCACCGCTGCTGCTGCCACCGCCGCCACCTGCGGCGGCCGCGGCCGCTGCCGCCGCCGCTGCGGCTGCCGCCGCTGCTGCCGCCGCGGCACGTCGCCGACGCTCCTCCTCTTCCTTCCGCTTGCGCTCGCCCTCCTGGTACGCCGCAGCGGTCTTCGCCTCCTTGTCCTTGAGGAACTTGAGCTGCTGGTCGAGCTCGATCTTCTTCTCCTCGGACTCGGCGAGCGCCTGCTCCGCCGCGGCCTGCGCGGCCTGCGCGGCGGCGAGCGCCTGCTCCGCCGCGACGCGGAGCTTCTCGCGCTCGGCGCGAGCCACCTCGGCCTGGTCGGCGAGCGACTGCGCGGTGTTCCCCGCCTCCTGCGCCTGCTGGTAGATGCCGGCGGTGCGCTCGACCAGCTTCTCCATCGAGCCGAGCTTCGCAAGCAGTTCGTCCGTGCGTTCGGCGTCGCCCGCGTCGAACATCAGGTTCACGCCGAGGTCGGACCCGCCCGTCCGGTAGAGCTGCGCGGCGAGCTGTCCGGCGTTCTTCTCCGCCTCCTCGGCCTCGGCCTTCGCCTCGTCGGCCTGCGCCTGGATCTCGTCGGCGCGACGCACGGCGTCGTCGTACTCCTGCTGGGCCACGATGAGCTCGTCCGTGCGGCGCTGTGCCTCGGCGCGGGCCGCCTCGACGTTCGCCTCGAGGTCGGCGATCAGGCCGATGATCTCGTCGACGGCCTGTGCCGCGGCCTTCGTGTTCGCCTTCGCCTTCTGCACTTCCTCCCACGTGGGGTAGTCGGCGGCCGAGGCGGCGATCGGGTTGGCCACGATCCCCGCGGTCGCCGCGAGCGCGATGACCAGGGAGCCCGCCAGCGCGCGCATCCGCGACCCCCAGGGGGCTCGGCGTCCTGCGATTCGCGACATGACTCCCCATCCGCGCGGGCCGTCCGGACCGCGCTCGCGTACCCGCCATGCGGGCAGTGGCCCTGTCACACTAGGTTCGGAACGACCGCGGACCGGGCATTTCCGCCGCGCGTGGCGTGTCTTCCCCGGCTCGTTTTGGATTCTGGCCGAGGTATGCGTATGCTTTCTTCTCGGCGGTCGAGCCCCCGGGCCCGACCTTCCGGCCCCATCGTTTAGCGGCCTAGGACACCGCCCTTTCACGGCGGCAGCACGGGTTCGAATCCCGTTGGGGTCACCCAGACGATGGGTTTACAATTGAACAGCTTCTTTACGAGGCCCTGTGGCGCAGTTGGTTAGCGTGCCGCCCTGTCACGGCGGAGGTCGCGGGTTCAAGTCCCGTCAGGGTCGCTCAGGCGACGAGCCCTTTCCCTTTCGAGAGAAGGGGCTTTCTCCTTAACATCGAGATGTTTCGACATCCCGAGGCTCTGTAGCTCAGTTGGTAGAGCGTTCGACTGAAAATCGAAAGGTCACCGGATCGATGCCGGTCGGAGCCACATCAGAAAACCCCCGGTCCGCCGGGGGTTTTCGCGTTTCTCCAGGCGGCGCGTTGGGCCGTCGCCGTGCCCACTGCCCACAATCCGCGCACGCTACGTGATCCTGAAGCACAGAGATGCCGCCGGCGGCGTGGCAGAGGCCCTCCTCCAATCCGGGGCCTGCCACGCATTCACCGACGCGGCCGTTCGGTCGTCCGATCTGATGGTCCGCCAGTGTGTCCGTCGTGCGAGTCGGTCGCCTGCGCGTCGAGAGGTACCCGCGCCCGTGCCTCACGATGCGCGGAAGCTGGATGTCCCGGCATGTGTTCCGATTCATTCGAACTGGCGATGCTCGCGCATTGCCGTCGATCTGATCGACCTCACCTCGTGATTCAGTGAGCGTCTGTAGAGCGAGGAGGATGCAGGGTGTGGTGTGGCTCCGCCGCCCGTCAGATCTCGATGTGGCCGAGCTGCGGCGCAGCAACGAACCGCACCTCGGGCGCGGCCATCGCCTCGAACTCCAGGACGGCGACCTCGTTGCGCCCACTGCGGACGACGGGCGACGGCACGATCAGGGTGCGCTGCGGTCCACGACGCCAGTACCGCCCGAGGAGGAACCCGTTGACCCAGACCAGCCCCTTGCCCCAGTGGAGGGTGTCGAGGAACAGGTCGACGGATGCTGCGACCTCGAACTCGCCGTGGGCGAGCACCGGCCCCGCGGCGAACTCGGACGGGCCCAGCCTCGCGAGCTCCGGCAGCCGTTCGAGCTCCAGCGGGCGCGCAGCCCAATCGGCGATCGGCGAGCCATCGAGTGCGACTCCGCCGATGAGGCCCTTGTGCTCGCCGATCCGCGGGCCGTAGTTGACCCGTCCCTGGTCCTCGACGACGATCACGAGTTCGCCCCGGGCGTCCGGCAGCGCGACCGCCCGTTCGTGGGCGTCGCGCGACATCACGCCGACGGGCGCCCCGTCGAGCAGCACCCACGCGCGGTCGCGCACCTCCTCGCCGACGGTGAGCACGCCCGGGCCGCCCCGGGTGAGCCGGGTCGCGAAGAGCACGACGCCTCGGTCCCGGCCGAGGTCGTCGAAGCTGGGAATCCGCTCGTGCCGAGACTCGTCGCCGAGCCGCGGCGCGACCTCGAGGAGCGAGGGCCCGACGGCGAGCGGTGCGGTGAGCTCCGGCGCGGGCGGCGCCGCCTCCGGCACTTCGTCGGGCACGGGCGCGTACCTCGCGATCACGTTCCGGAACGCCCAGTACTTCGCCGTCGGGTGACCGGCCTCGTCGAGCGGGGCGTCGTAGTCGTAGCTCGTCGTGATCGGCGCGTAGCGGCCCTTGTCGTTGGCGCCGCTCGTGAGCCCGAAGTTCGTGCCGCCGTGGAACATGTAGACGTTCACCGAGCCGCCCGCCGCGAGCAGGGCGTCGAGTTCGGCGGCGGAGGCTGCGGCATCGGTCGTGTGGTGGTGCGAGCCCCAGTCGTCGAACCAGCCGCACCAGAACTCCATGCACATCAGCGGGCCGGTCGGCTGGAACTCGCGCAGCGTCGAGAGGCGCTCGGTCGTGCGCGAGCCGAACGAGCCTGTGAGGTGCAGGCCGGGCAGGCTGCCGTCGGCGAGCATCTGCGGCGTCGGCTGGTCGATCGTCGTCAACGGCACCGTGATCCCCGCTTCGCGGGTGACCCGGACGAGCTCGGCGAGGTACTCCTTGTCGGAGCCGTAGGCGCCGTACTCGTTCTCGATCTGCACGAGGATGACGGACCCGCCCGCATCGACCTGTCGTGGTGCGACGATCTCGTACACGCGGCGGAGGAAGTCGGTGACGGCGGCCACGAACCGGGGCTCGGATCGGCGCACGCCCACCTCGGGGTCGCGGAAGAGCCACGCGGGCAGGCCGCCGTTGTCCCACTCGGCGCAGATGTACGGCCCGGGGCGCACGATCGCGTGCATGCCCTCAGCGGCGACCAGGTCGAGGAAGCGGCCGAGGTCGAGCCCGCCGTCCGCACGCCACCGTCCAGGCGCGGCCTCGTGCTCGTTCCACGGCACGTACGTCTCGATCGCGTTCAGGCCCATGAGCCGCGCCTTGCGGATTCGATCGACCCAGAGGTCCGGGTGGACGCGGAAGTAGTGCAGCGCCCCGGCCAGGATCCGGTGCGGACGGCCGTCCAGCTCGAAGTCGGTCTCGCCGATGGCGAAGCGACTGGGCGGGTGGAGCTGGATCATTGGGGTCCTTCGTCGGCGGGAGGGTGTCCTGTGTCGAGGACGATCTCTGGAGCGGCGCGGGGCCGGCCGGATGGCACCGGTCGGCCCCGCACCCGGGGTTACTCGTTGACAGCGAAGCCCTGCTCGTTGCCGTATTGGACGAGCTGGTCCTGCCATGCAGTCAGGCCCTCGTTCAGGTCGGTGCTGTTCGCGTACGCCTGGCCGACGGTGTCGCCGTAGATGCTGTTCGCGTACACCTGGTAGGGCAGGTAGGACCAACCGGAGGAGACGTCCTTCGAGGCCTGGGTGAGTACCTCGTTGATCTTCTGGCCGCCGAAGTAGTCGGACTCGTAGCCCACGAACTCCGGGTCCTCCAGGTCCGCCGTGGTCGACGGGAAGCCGCCGCTCTGCAGGAAGATGTCGATCGACTCGGGGTCGCTGTTGAGCCAGCGCAGGAACGCTGCGGCGAGGGCCGGGTTCTCAGACTGCTTCGTCACGGACTGCCCGCCGCCGCCGTTCTCGGCCGCGACCGGGGTGCCGTCGTACGTCGGCATGGGGGCGACGCGCCAGTCGCCCGCGGCGTCGGGCACGCTCGACTCGAGCACGCCGGGCATCCAGGCGCCGATCACGAGCGAGGCGATCGAGCCGTCGGCGAGGCCCTTGAACCACTCGTCCGACCATCCGGGGGTCGTGGCGAGGAGGGACTCGTCGATGAGCTGGTTCCAGACGCCGGTCCACTGCTGTGTGCCCTCGTCGGCGAGGTCGATCGTGATGTCGGTGCCGTCGATGCCGAACGGGCGGCCTCCGGCCTGCCAGATCATGCTCGTCGTGAAGCCGGCGTCGCCGGTGTCGGACGTGATGTACTTCGACGGATCCGCAGCGTGGAGGTCGCGCGCAGCCTGCACGTACTCGTCCCAGGTGGCGGGCACCTCGATGCCGTTCTCCTCGAAGACGGTCGCGTTGTAGAACAGGGCCATGGGGCCGGAGTCCTGCGGGAGGCCGACGAGCTTGCCGTCGACGTTCACGGCACCCCAGGTGGAGGCCGAGTACTGGTCCTCGAGTTCGTCGAGTCCGTACGCGCTGAGGTCGACGAGCGAGTCGGAGAGCGCGAACTGCGGGATGGCGTAGTACTCGATCTGCACGACGTCGGGCGCACCCGAGCCGGCCTTGATCGCGTTCTGCAGCTTCGTGTACTCCTCGGTGTTGGTGCCGGCGTTCACGAGTTCGACGTCGACGTTCGGGTAGGCCTCCTCGAATGCCGCGACCTGCGCCTCGGCACTGGGCGTCCAGCTCCAGTAGGTGAGCTCGCCGCCGGCCTCGAGTGCGGCGTCGAGGTCGTCGGCCGAGCCGGACGAACCGGCGTCGCCGCCGGCCGAGCATGCCGCGAGCGTGCCGACGAGGGCGGCCGCGGCGACGACCGAGAGGGTCCGCCGGCTGGCGGATCGGGTGATGCGCATGGGATGTGTCCCTTCACTTCGTTGTGCCATGTGTTCCGGGGCAGGACGCTCCGGTCGAGCGGGCTGGGGGTGGTCCGCCGCGCAGTGCCGCTCGGTCACTGCTTGACGCTTCCGGCGCTGAGCCCGGACTGCCAGAACCGCTGCAGGCCGAGGAACGCGACGACGATGGGGACGATCGTGAGCAGCGAGCCCGTGATCACCAGGTTGTAGATGGGCTGGGCGCCGACGCCGGTCGCCTGCGCGTTCCACTGGTTCAGGCCGACCGTGAGCGGGTACCACGTGGGGTCGCTCAGCATGATCAGCGGGAGGAAGTAGTTGTTCCAGGTCGCGACGACCGTGAACAGGAGGACCGTCACGATGCCGGGCGCGAGCAGTCGGATGGAGATCGTGAAGAACGTGCGGAATTCGCCGGCGCCGTCCATGCGGGCGGCTTCGAGCAGCTCGGTGGGCACCGAGTCGACGGCGTACACCCAGATCAGGTAGAGCCCGAAGGGGCTGATGAGCGACGGGATGATGATCGCCCACGGGGTGTTCGTGAGGCCGAGTTGGCTGAACATGAGGAAGGTCGGCACGGCGAGCGCGGTGCCGGGTACCGCGATCGCGCCGAGGACGACCGCGAAGATCGCTCGTCGGCCCGCGAAGCGGAACTTCGCGAGGCCGTAGCCGGCGAGCGTCGCGAGCAGGGTCGCGCCGCCCGCACCGAGGACGACGTACAGCAGCGTGTTGCCGAACCAGCGGAGGAAGATGCCGTCGCGGTAGGTGAGGGTCTCCCAGATGTTCTGGAACAGGACGAAGTCGTTGTCGAACCAGAGTCCGAAGCTGGAGAACAGGCCGGCCTGGGTCTTCGTCGCGTTGATCACGAGCCAGACGAGCGGCACGAGGCTGTAGACGACGAAGATGCCCATCATCAGGGTGAAGGCCAGCGACTTGCGCGGCCGCAGCGGCGAGGAGTGCGCGGAGCGGTTCGCGCGGCGGCGCGAGCGCGGGGCGTGGCCGTCCGCGGCCTCCGTGGTCGCCTCGACCTCGGTGAGGGTGCTCATCGGTCCTCCTTGCGCGAGCCGCGTAGCTGCACGACGTAGGCGATCACGGCGGTGAACACGCCCATGACGATCGCCACGGTGGCCGAGTAGTTGTACTGCTGTCCCGCGAACGAGAGGTTGTAGGCGTACATGTTCGGCGTGAAGTACGTGGTGATGATGTTCGGCGCGAGCGTGCGCAGGATGTTCGGCTCGTTGAACAGCTGGAAGCTGCCGATGATCGAGAAGATCGTCGCGATGACGATGGCCCCGCGGAGCGCGGGGAGCTTGATGCCCGTGACGACGCGGAACGGCCCGGCACCGTCGAGCTCCGCGGCCTCGTACAGGTCGGCCGGGATGACGCGGAGCGCCGAGTAGAAGATCAGCATGTTGTAGCCGACGAATTCCCAGGTCACGATGTTGCCGATTGAGACGAGGATCCACTCCCGCGCGAAGGGCGTGAGCACCGTCGCGCCGAGCCAGTCGTTGAGGTTGGCGGCGAGGCCGAAGTTGTCGCCGTAGATGAAGCCCCACATGAGCACGGCCACGACGGCCGGCACGGCGTAGGGCAGGAAGATCACGATCCGGAAGAAGCCCGCCGCGTGCAGCCGCGCGCTGTCGATAGCGAGGGCGGCGACGAGCGCCAGCCCGAGCATGATCGGCACCTGGATGACGAGGAACAGCGCGACCCGGCCGAAGGCCTCCCAGAACTGCGGGTCCTGCAGGAGCGCGAGGTAGTTGTCGACGCCGACGAACGTGTTTCCGCCGACGAGCTGCTGCCGGAACAGGCTCAGATACAGCGAATAGATCACGGGGGCGATGAAGACGAGGAGGAACACCGCGAGGAAGGGCGCGGTGAACGCCAGACCCTTCCATTCGCTGCGGCTGCGCACGCGCCGGGGGCGCCGCGGACCATCCGGCGTCGTCGCCGCGAGGGCGAGCGCCGGCGCGGCGGGGGACCTCGTTGTCATCGAATCTCCGATCGGTGGCCATGTTCACGTCAACATGGCGTACCAGCACAGTAGCATGTTGACGTGAACATGCGCCACTCCGGGCGCAGTCGCATGACGAGGAGCCATCGATGACGAGCGTGAACAACGCCGGCACACCGCCGAACGGACGCCACCGTGGTCCGTCGATGGCGGATGTCGCCCGCGAGGCCGGGGTTTCGGGTCAGACCGTATCCCGCGTGGCGAACGAACGCACGAACGTCGACGCCGAGACGCGCGCCCGCGTGCTCGCGGCGATGGAGAGACTCGGCTACCGCCCGAACAGCGCGGCCCGCGCGCTCCGCACCGGGCGCTTCCGCAGCATCGGCGTCATCATGTTCACGCTCTCGAGCTTCGGCAACATGCGGACCCTCGACGCCGTCGCCTCCGCCGCGGAGGAGGCGGGCTACTCGCTGACGCTCATCCCCGTGCCCCATCCGACCCGCGGTGAGGTTTCGGTCGCGTTCGACCGACTCGCCGACGCTGCTGTTGACGGCGTGATCATCGTCATCGAGGCGCACCTGCTCGACGAGAGCGATGTTGAACTGCCGCCGGGCCTGCCGGTGGTGATCGTGGACTCGACGGGGCACGACCGGTTCCCCGGCGTGGACACCGACCAGGCACTCGGTGCGCGTCAAGCCACCGAGCATCTGCTCGACCTGGGTCACGCCACCGTGTGGCACATCGCCGGCCCGGAACGCTCCTATTCGGCGACCCGACGTCGCGAGTCATGGGAGGCGACGCTGCGCGCCAGGGGGGCCGAGGTGCACCCGCCGCTCGTCGGCGACTGGTCTGCCGAGTCGGGCCATGAGCTCGGGCTTCGGCTCGCGGCGAACGCCGACGTCACCGCGGTCTTCGTCGCCAACGACCAGATGGCGCTCGGCGTGCTGCAGGCGATGCACGAAGCCGGGCGCGCCGTGCCCGCTGACGTGAGCGTCGTCGGGTTCGACGACATGGAGGAGGCGGGCAGCTTCTGGCCGCCGCTGACGACGGTGCGCCAGTTCTTCGGCGAGGTCGGCCGCCGCTCCGTCGAAGACCTGCTGCATGAGGTCGAGACGGGCGAGCGCCGAGCACCGTCGCTCGTCGACACGGAGCTCGTCCTTCGGGAGAGCACCGCGCCGCCCCGGGCCGGTCGATAAGCGAGATCCACGAGCGATCCCTCAAGCTCGACGGTCCCCCTCCGGAAGCTCGGCCGCGGGAAACGCTGGCGAGCCGAGACGATCGACGGTTTCCATGGCCCGATGCATGGGATTCGGGCGCAGCCGTCGTCCGGGATCGCGACAGTTGGACTCGCTTCCACCGATCGTGAGGAACGTATGCTGGCAACGCAAACATATCTCGGAGGGCGACGAGTGACCAGCGACAAGAGTTCCACCGATCGTGCTCGTGGAGTGTCGATGGCGGATGTCGCGGCCGCCGCCGGCGTCTCGGCGCAGACCGTGTCTCGCGTCTCCTCCGGCAGAGGTCCTGTCAGCGATGCGACCCGCATGCGCGTGGTCTCGGCGATGCAGCAACTCGGGTACCGGCCGAATGGCGCGGCGCGTGCGCTGAAGTTCGGCCGCTTCCGATCGATCGGCGTCATCATGTTCTCACTCACGTCGTACGGGAACATGCGCACCCTCGACGCGATCGCCGCCGAGGCGTCCGAGCTGGGGTACTCGATCACGCTGATCCCCCTTCGTACGGCGACTCAGGCCAGCGTGTCGGGAGCGTTCGCGCGATTGAACGAAGAGGCCGTCGACGGCGTCGTGATCGTGATCGAGGCCCATCGACTCGACGAGACCGAACTCGCCCTGCCGACCGGTCTCCCCTTCGTGGTCATCGACTCCGACGAGCGCTACTCGAGATCCGTCGTCGACACGGATCAGGCGCAGGGTGCTCGTCTCGCCACGACGCACCTTCTCGACTTGGGCCATCAGACCGTGTGGCATGTGGCGGGGCCGAACGAGTCCTACTCGGCACACCGACGTCACCAGTCATGGGCACAGACCCTTCATGACCGCGGAGCGCAGACGCCGCAGGTGCTCGTCGGCGACTGGAGCTCGGAGTCGGGCCACCGGGCAGGGCAGGCACTCGCGCGCAATCGCGACGTCTCGGCTGTCTTCGCCGGCAACGATCAGATGGCGCTCGGGATCATCCATGCACTGCATCAGGCTGGTCGGCGGGTGCCTGACGACGTCAGTGTGGTGGGGTTCGACGACATGCCCGAGTCTGCCGACTTCTGGCCGCCGTTGACGACGGTCCGGCAGCACTTCGATCGAGTCGGGAGCATCGCGCTGCGACACTTGGTCGCGCTCATCGAGGGGGATGAGCCCGGTCCGTCCGATCCGGTTCCGACGGAACTCGTCGTGCGTGAGAGTTCGGGGCCACCGCCCCGCCCATCGATGTGATGGGCGGGGCGGGGGCGGATGGATCGGCCTCGTCCTACTGGGAGTCCCCCGATCCGTTCGCGGAGTTCCCTCCGGGCGTGCAACTCGTGGCGGGGTACGGTGCATCCGCCGCCGCATCGACGGTATGACCGTCGATCGTCGCCTGGGCTGCGACCGACACCACCCCGGCCGGGACCTTCGCCGAACCCATTACGAACGGGTGCGCGACCGTCTGCCCAGGTTCGAGGTCCTCCGACCACGCCGGCCGGCCATCAACTGTCAACGTGACCGTCGCGGGCACCTGGCCGTCGTTGGTCACCTGCGTCTCGACCATGACGCGCTTCCCGGCACAGCGGGTCTCGGCCGTGGCCGACGCGCCGACCAGCGGCTGGTCGAGGACCACCAGCAGCCAACTCAGCTGCACGTCGGGTCCACGCGTCTCCGCGAGGGTGAACGAGAGCTCACCATCGACACCGACGTCGATGCCCGAGTACGTACCCGTGTGATCTTCGGCCGTGAACTCGTGGTCCTCCTCCACCACGGTGCCGTTGATCGTCACCTTCGCCCCACGGTCCGCCCACTGCGCCCACGGGTCCGCGTAGCCCGCGTACACGCTGTACGACCCGGGCTCGAGGTCACCGAAACGGTACGACAGGTCCTCCCCGCCCACGGCATACCGAAGCGTCGAGAACAGGGTGCCCTGGGCATCGCCGTTGGGCTTGCTGCCGGGGCTGACGTACCCCCATGTTGCCTCGGTGTCCGGGTCTGCGCCGAGCGGCTGGTCGGGAACGCCGTTCAACACGGGGCCGTCCTCGGCCGCGGTCGCCATGAGCGTGGTCCAGTCGGCAGTTGCGAACCCGCCGGCATTGACCGCGTATCTCACGCCATCCGGGACGACCGGGATGACCCGTGCGATCGTGCGGCCGCCGAACTCGGGCAGGGTTCCGGTCAGGGTCACGATTCCAGGCGTGTCGAAGCTCCCGCTTCGGATGGCCCATTCCACGGGCTCCGTCATCGTCTGGCCGTTCTGCGTCACCTCGACGGTCGGCACGTCGAACCCGTCGTCAGGAGACACGGCCGTGGGAATGCCGGCGACACTCCACGCCGCCCACTGATCGAGGTCGGACAGCGTCCACCTGTCGGGGACCTCGACACGGAGGGTATCGCCACCCTCGCCCATGTTGATCGGCAGCCACACCATCTGGGCGTTCTTGAGGTCTGTCCCGCCGTTCCAGCGGTCGCCCATGTAGATGTACTTGCCGTTCTCCCGGTCGATGGGTATGACCGATGACGGCTGCGAGTTGAACGAGTTGCTCTGCGCCGACGACGGGAACGGGTCGCCGTGGTTGGTCCAGGCGCCCATGATGTCGGTGGCGCTCGCATAACGAGACGGGTTCGGCGACCATCCGGTGGTGCCGGACGTGATCAGGAAGTAGCGCTCATCGTGCTTGAAGATCGCCGGCGATTCCCTCGACTGTCCGATGAAGATCCGGTTGTAGTCGACGCCGGCGACGGCCTCATCGGCTGGCGTCGCGAGGTCGGTGTACTCATCGTTGAGCTTGGAGATGAACATGGTGGCGTTCTCTTCGCTCGAGTAGATGATGTACCCGGTTCCGTCGTCATCGACGAACAGGTTCATGTCCCGCGCCATGCCCGGGTTCTTCGGAGCCCGGTTCGTCGGGTCGGCGGGGTCGGCGTGGTGGAGTCGATAGCTGTCGATATAGCGGAACGGACCGAACGGCGAGTCCGACACCGCGACTCCGGCCTTCGCCTTGGCGTACTGCGCGGTGGAGTTCTCGCTGGGCCCGTCCATGTGAGCCCACATCACCCATTTGCCGGTGTTCTCGTTGTAGATGACCTTGGGCCGCTCGATGATCGGCGGGGTCACCCCCGGGACCGGCACGGTGCCGAGGTCGCGGTAGACGGCGTCCTTCTGCGTCGAGTCGTAGTCGCCGTAGAGATCCTCGAAATACGGCTCATCGAAGTCCTCGCGTGAAGACAGCGCCCGGAGCGCAACTCCCTGGTCGGTCCAGTTGTACAGGTCGTACGAACTGTAGACGTGAACGCCAGGCGCCGAGTGATACCCGAAGGTGCGGTCTTCGCCGTAGAGATAGTAGATCCTCTTGCCGTCGTCGTCCTTCGAAGGCACCACCTGACCACCGTGGGCCTGAATGACCCGCCCCTCGGTGTCCAGCCACTCCTGGCCCGGACGGAAGGACGCGTAGGCCTCGATCTTGGCGACCAGCCCATCGAACGCCTTGTCGAGCGCGATGTACGCAGCCTTGATCGCGGCGTCATCGGTCGACTGCGCATCGACGAGCGCCTGCGCCGCGGTTCGTGCGTCCTGCCAGGCGTCCACGGACCATTCGTAGTATCCGGACGGGTCGATGTCGGTGTCGGTGAGCAGTGAGCTGAGCGTGTCGAGGTTGTAGTCCGGGATCACCGCGAGCGTCCACAACTGGTTCGAACCCCAGTTCGAGCGCCACAGCCCCACGCGCGCACCCTCGCTGGTGGCCTGGTTCGCCACGTCGAGGACCTGATCGGTCGCACCGCTGAGGATGTTGAATCTCGTTCCATCCGTGGTCGTGAGCATCCATTGCACCGTGGGATCCGCCGCCGCGTCAGCGTCGTCGATCGTAGTGAAGGTGATGTTGCCACCGCTGGCGGTCAGCGCACGTCCGTCGTTCAGGCGCAGCACGTACCGGTCCCGGGAGGTCCCCGGCTCGTCGACCACGAGCGACGCGGTCCAGGACTGTCCGTCTGCACCAGGGTCCGCGTTGGCGGATCCGAGCTGCGTCGAGCTGGAGCCCGCAGCGAGCGGCTTTCCGCTCTGGACCCCGGTGATGGTGAAGGACGTGCCGTCGCGCAGCGCCGGCGCGGTCGCGGAAGCACCCGAGACTCCGGAGATCTCGAAGGTGGTGACCGAGCGGGCGGGCACCACGAGCGTCGCCGTCCGCGCGCTGGGGTCGACTGTCACCGACTCTCCCTCGACGAGCGCGTTCGCGGTGCGGTCATCATCCGGCGACTGCGTCGTCACGACAGGCGTGACGGTCGCGCCGGCCGCGATGTCGCCGAACTGCGACAGGTCGATCTCGACCGTCTTCCCGGTCGTCGCCTTGTTGATGTAGACGAGGCTGGCACCAGTCCCGTCCGCATCGACCGCCGCTGTGGCGTCGTTGTCGTTGACCGCGATCAGGTGATCGCCCGGCCCGATGTAGTGGGTGTAGTTGCGGATGGTGTTGTACTTCGAGTTCACCTGGATCCCGCACGACGGGTCCGCGTCGCCGTCCGCGAGACGACGGACAGAGTCCCCGTTCTCGTCGCAATCGAAGTCGACGAAGATCGAACCCCAGTTCTTCTTCTCGACCTTCTCCATGTTGTAGAAGTCCTCGACGGGCTGCCAGAGCACCCAGGCCTCGGGCTCGAGTTCGCGCAGGTCGCCCGTGATGAGCGATGCGATGCCGAGCCCGTTGGAGATGTCGTTCGGATTCCATGAGTTGCCGCCCCAGTTGCCCTCGACCTCGCTCATCCACAGCGGCTTCGCCGCCGACTTGGCGATGTCACGGACACGGTTGCGATCGCCGGTGCCGTAGGTGTGGACGTTGAGCTGGTCGACAGCGGCCTTGGCTTCGGCCGTCCAGCCGTTCCAGTCCTCCACGAAGCGGCCCGGGTAGGTCTCATCCGGCGCCGAGATCCGCGCCTGCGTGGTCGTGTCGGTCTGGGCGAGCTCGGCGTGCAGGGCCTCGACGACCTTTGACTGCAGGCCTGGACCGGCGTGCGCGCCCTCCTGTCGGCCACCGGTCGGCCACCCGTCCGAACCGAGGTTCGTTCCCCAGTAGTTCGTGTTGGGCTCGTTGAGCGGGTCGATCGTGTCGAAGCGGATCCCCTGGTCATGCTCCACGTGCTCCACGACCGTCTTCAGGTACTTCGCGAACTCGTCTACCGAGTCGGTCCGGATCTGGTTCTGGCTCGAGTTGAACCCGCCGCTGACGAAGCCGCTCTCGGTCATGAAGTAGGGCGGCGAGTTGCTGAACGCCTCCCACGTATCGACCTGATCCTTGATCGCGGAAACCCATGCGAGCTGCGCGGCGTCGGCGTCGAAGTTGTAGTCCTCGGGATTCTCACCGGTCCACGCGGCCCGATAGCGATCACGATCGGCGTAGTTCGAGGTGATCTCTCCCTGTTCGTCGCTCAGGGGAGCATCGGGGTTCCACCAGCCGGGAACCGCCCCGCCCGGCCGCAGGTACGGCGGCACGTCCGATGCGTTGCCCCCGCCGATGTTGTACCGCGCGATGTTCAGGTTGAGGCCAGCATCACCGAAGACCTTGTCGATCAGCTCGGCCCGGAGCTCTTCCGGGTACGCTCCGGTGGCGTTCGCCATCCAGACGAGGCTCGTCCCCCACCCCTTGAACGCTCCTCCTGAATACGCGGGGTTCAATACGAGCGCGACGTCGGGCTCGACAGCCGCGGCTGCAGCAGGCGCTACGACTCCGGCAGCACCGACGCCGGTGGCACACAGGGCTGTTGCGGCCACGACGGCGGCCAGCCGATGTGGCCGAGATCGTCTTTGAGACATCATTGTCCTTCACTTCCATTGGGTTGGTTGCGCAAACACTACGCGTTCGCGGTTTCAGATGTTAGCGTAAACATGGCGACGGACCAAGGGGTCCTTTGGGGTGCCGACCGATGAATGGCATCCGCGATCAACGCGCCTCAGCCGCGGCACTTGGCTGCGCAACCACTCATGGTGAGTCAATCTCTTCGGGACCTCGCGGACCGAATACGCCGACTCGGACACGCAGCTCAACGACTCGCTCGACGCGAGCTGAGGATGCGCACTGGTGGACTCCAGTTGGTCGCGGCCCGTTGTCGCACTCGTATATCAGTCGAGCGGCGCGAGCCCGAGACGTTGCCGGTAGCCCGGCCGCAGTACCGTGGCGCCGCCGAGGAGGCTGGCGCCGGCGTCGACGACGGTCTCGGTGCCGGTCACCCGCCGTGCGGCATCGGAGAGAAGCCATGCGACCGCTGCTGCCAGGTCGGCGGGTTCGACGACGTCACGCAGCGCGCTGGCCTCGAGCAGTCGCGACTCGTCGCCGGGCGCCAGGCGTGCGCTCGTGTGTCCCGCGCGGGTCCAGCCCGGGGTGACGAGGTTCACCCGGATCCCGTGATGCCCGTATTCACCCGCGACCTGGCGGACGAGCGCCTTCACACCTGCCTTCGCGGCGGCATACGCGGGATAGCCCGGCTGGGGGGCGTCGGCGTGCACGGAACCGATCACGCAGATCGCGCCTCCCGTCGACGACATCGCAGCGA
Source organism: Agromyces zhanjiangensis (assembly GCF_040496055.1). Lineage (NCBI taxonomy): Bacteria > Bacillati > Actinomycetota > Actinomycetes > Micrococcales > Microbacteriaceae > Agromyces > Agromyces zhanjiangensis. Next base: position 179,036 of record NZ_JBEPKB010000008.1, read on the forward strand.
CACCCGCGCGAAGCGACTGGAAGACGGAGGTGAGGTTCGAATCGATCACCGCTCGCCAGGCTTCGGTCTCCAGTGCGTCGATGGATCCGGCCGAGGTCGTCCCGACGGCGATCGCGAGCTCGGTGAGATCGCCCAGCGTCGCCGCAGTGGCGAATGCCTCGTCGATGGCCGAAGCATCCGACGCATCCACTGCGATGGGGAGTGTGTCGCCGGGGAGCTCGGATGCAACTTGCTGGAGTCTCGCGGGGTCGCGGTCGATCACGACGAGACGATGATCGCCGGCGAGGCGCTGCGCGATCGCACCGCCGATCGCTCCGCCCGCACCGACGATCATGGCGAGAGGGGGTGTGGCTGGCATCGGCGGACTCCTCGGTGTGTGGGGCTGATCGTAGTCCGGGCCGCGGCGGCACTGCGGGGGACGCCGGGGGGACGGCGTGCCACCGCGGCCCGGAGTTCATTCGACGCGGAACTCGTCGACGCGTTCCCAGTCGAGCTGGATGCCGAGTCCGGGGCCGTCCGGAACGGCGAGCGTGCCCCCGGCGAAGTCGAACGACATCGTCGTGAGCTCGTCTCGGAGCGGGTTCGGGAGGCGGTTGTATTCGTAGATCCGGAAGTTCGGGATGGCGGCGGAAAGCTGCAGCGCGGCCGCGAGGCCGACCGCCGAGCCGACGCCGTGCGGGGCGATGTCGACGTGGAACGTCTCGCATAGGGCGGCGAGCTTGCGCGATTCGGTCAGTCCGCCCGCGCGAGCGAGGTTCGGCATCACGACGTCGATCGCCCCCGCCAACAGGAACTCGCGGTGGTCCCATCGCGTGAACAGCGTCTCGCCGTTGACGAGGGAGACCGGGAGCGCGTCGCGGATCCGGCGGTACCCGGCGACGTCGTCGACAGCGCACGGTTCCTCGATCCAGGTGATGCCCAGGTCGACGAGTCGACGGCCGACATCGATTGCCCGGTCGGCGGTGTAGGCGCAGTTCATGTCGACGAGCAGCGACCGGTCCGGGCCGATCGCGTCCCGGACGGCCGTGGCGTGCGCGACGTCCGTCACCGTGCCTCGTCCGAGCTTGAGCTTGATGGCGTCGAAGCCCTGCTCCACGAAGCCGAGCGCGTAGTCAGCGGATTCGCCGGGAGAGCCGAGCATCGGGACGGGGCTCGCATAGACGTCGACCCGGTCACGGTGCGGGCCACCCATGATCTTGTGGACCGGGAGTCCGAGGGCCTTGCCCTTGAGGTCCCAGAGGGCGAGGTCGACTCCGCTCATCGCCTCGAGGTAGTAGCCCCTGAGCTGTCCCCCGCCGCTCATCGACGAGAACACGCGCGACCACAGGTGGTCGATCGCGTGGGCGTCCTCGCCGATGAGCAGCGGAGCGATGATGTCTCGCACGATCTGTGCGGGCACCTTCGGTGCGGGCAGCCCATAGCACTCACCGACACCCTCGAGCCCGTCCTCCGTCACGATCCGGATGAGCGTCGAGTACTGCCCGCTCCGCTGCAGGGTCCGATGACTGGCCGCCGGCTGGAGCAGCCAGCTCGGCACGTCACCCTCGGGGTAGAGCCGCGCGAACGGCGCGACCAGCGGGATCGCCTCGACGGAATGGATGCGCAGGGGCTGCGCGCCCGCGTGGCGAGGAGTGGCAACGGTGTCGGTGGTGCTCATCGTCAGTCGACCAGCTTCTGCATCTCGGCCTGGGCGGTGTCGAGCGCGTCCTGTGCGGAAGTCTGGCCGGTGAGCGCGGCCTGGATCTGCTCGGCCAGCTTCGCCTCCATCTGCGAGTAGTTGGGGAACTGCCACAGCGGGTTGGGCGACGCCGAGTCGGTGATCTGGCTCTGCCAGGTCGACGCGTAGGCGTCGTTGGTGAAGGACGGGTCGGCGAGCGCGGTCTCGGTCGTCGGGACCGAACCGATCTGCTCGTACCGGTTGATGCCGATCTCGGGCGTGGACGTGTAGTACTTCGCGAAGTCGGCCGCGGTGTGCGCCGGTCCCTTCTTGAAGACGACGATCAGACCGCCCCACGCGAGGGACTGGGGGGCGTCACCCGGCTGCACGACCGGGCGCTGCACCGGGACGGTGTGGTCCAGGAGCGTCGGGTCCTCGGCTTGGGCGGTGAGCGTTCCGCGAACCTGGTTGGCGTCGTCGAAGAACGCCGCCTTGCCCTGCGCGTACAGGGTGCGCGCTTCGGGGCGCCCGAGGCCGAGGGTGATGAGACCCTCGTCGTTGAGCTTCGTCAGCCACTCGAGCGCAGCGACTGCGCCGTCGTCGTTGATCGAGATCTCGCCGTCGTCGACGATCTTCGACCCGAACGTGCGGAACCAGGGAATGAAGTCCTTGATGGTCTCGGGCTTCGTGGCGAGGGCGTAGGGGACGATGTCGCCGCCGAGCGCCTTCACGGCCTTGAGGGCATCCTCGAACTCGTCCACGGTCTTCGGCATCTCGGTGATGCCGGCGTCGGCGAGGATCTGCTCGTTCTCGATGAGGCCGATCGAGCCGGTGTACCAGGGCAGGCCGTACTGCACGCCGTCGACCTGGCCGTTGCGGAGTGCCGCGTCCGTGTAGTCGACGCCATCGGCGTAGGAGGTGAGGTCCTCGAGGACCCCGAGCTGCGCGAGCGACTGGATGTCGGCGATGTCCAGCTGGGCAGCGCCGGTCGTCGAGCCGTCGCGCGAACGGAGCAGGATCTGGTTGCGATACTCCGCGTACGGGTACGAGACCAGGTCGACGTTCACGCCCTGTTCGTCGGCGAAGCCGGAGACTTCCTCTTCGATGAGCGCCTTCTGGGCGTCTTCGCCGTAGTTCCAGCTGCTGAAGGTGAAGTCCTGGGGTTCGTCGCTGCTCGAGTCCGCGCTGCCGGTACCGGCCGAGCACGCGGTGAGCGCGAGGCTGGCCACGATGGCGATGCCGGCGGCGGGGCGGGCGAGTCGGCGCAGCGGTGTGCCGCGACCTCGACGTCGAGATGCTGACATGATGATGCGTTCCTTTACTGTGCGGGGGATGGGCGGTTGGACGAGCCGAAGCTCAGCCCTTGATGGCGCCGGAGCTGAGCCCGGCGACGAAGTAGCGCTGCAGCGCGAGGAAGATGAGGATCACGGGGACCGACGCGACGAGCGAGGCGGCCATCAGTTCCGGCCAGCGGTCGCTGAACTCGCTCAGGTAGGTGTTCACGAGGCCGGGAGGAAGGGTCCGCGTCGCATCGCCCGAGAGCGTGAGCGCGTAGACGAAGTCGTTCCAGCCGCGGATGAAGGCGAAGAGCCCAGCGGCGATCATGCCCGGTGCCACGAGTGGCATGAGGATGCGGTGGATGATCACACCCTGCCCGGCACCGTCGACCTTCGCCGCCTCGATGATCTCGTCGGGGATGTTGTCGAAGATGCCCTTCATCATCCAGACGCAGAGGGGCAGCGTGAAGGTGGTGAACGAGATGACCAGGGCGAGGTAGGTGTCGAGGAGGCCGAGGGCGCTGAAGATCCCGTAGATCGTGATGAGCAGGAGGATCTGGGGGAACAGCTGGGAGACCAGGAGGAGAAGCATCATGGAACGGCGGCCGCGGTAGCGGAACTTCGAGAACGAGTACGCGCAGTACATGCCGATGATGACGCTGCCGAGCGCGGTGAGGGATGCCACGAGCACGCTGTTGCCGAGGTAGTGCAGGATCGCGCCGTCGCTGAAGACCCGGACGTATGCGCTCAGGTCGATGCCGGTCGGAAGCAGGCGTGGCGGGAACTCGAACACGTCGGACCCGCTGCGAAGGCTCGTGAGCACCATCCAGTAGATGGGGGCGAAGCCGAAGAGCGCGATGAGCGTGAGCGAGATCCTCCGCCCCCACGCGACCGGGCGGGTCTCCCCGGTTGCACGGCTGGGTCCGCGGCGACGAGAGCCGCGCGTCGTCCGATCGCCTCGGGAAGTACGGGTGCGTCCAGTCACGATCGATTCGGTCATGGTCGACGGAGAGGTCGAGGTGGGCTCGATTCGAATGGTCATGCGTCCCGCTCCATTCCGCGCAGGTAGAGGATGACGACCGGCAGCAGGATCAGCATCCAGAGGACGCCGAGCGCGCCGGCCATCCCGAGGTCGAAGCCCTTGAACGCTGTCTCGTACACGGCCAAGGAGAAGGTCGTCGTGGCGCCCGCCGGGCCCCCCTGAGTGAGGACGTACAGCAGGTCGAACTGCTGGAAGTTCCAGATGAACTCGAGCAGCACGACGATCGTCGCGACGGGCATGAGCCCGGGAACGGTGACATAGCGGAATCGCTGCCAGGAGTTGGCGCCGTCCATGCGCGCCGCTTCGTACACGTCGCCTGGGAAGGACTGCAGTGCCGCCAGCAGCATCACCATCATCCACGGGAACGATGCCCAGGTCCTGGCGACGATGACGGCGGTCATCGCCCCGGGGCCGGACTGCAGCCAGCCGATGTTCTCGTCGATGGCGCCGACCGTGCGGAGGACGCCGTTGAGCACTCCGTAGTTCGCGTCGAAGATCCACAGCCAGAGGAAGCTGACGACGACGCCGGGAAGGACCCACGGGAACAGCAGCAGGCTGCGAAGTGCGGCCCGCCCGTGCATGCGCTGGTTCAGCCCGAGTGCTGCGACGAGGCCGACGAGGAACGGTGCGATCGTGGCCGGGATCGCGAACGTGAGGGTGGTCACCAGCAGCGGTACGAACTCCGTCCCGACCGCCTCGATGATGTTCTCGAGTCCGACGAAGGTCTTCTCGGGGTAGAGCAGGTTGCTGTCGAAGAAGGCATCGGCCAGTGCCGCGATGAGCGGGTAGATCAGCACTGCCACCAGCAGCGCCGCCGCCGGCGCGATCAGCACGAACGGGAACAGGTCGCGGCGGGTGCGACGGCTGGTGCCGTCGATCGCCTGCATCGTAACCACGTGGTCCTCCTTGACTCGTCGTCCCTCCACCGTGTCTCCATCGGTGTACTCGAACAAGACACACGATATACGAAATGCGAAATCTGTCAAGGCGTGGCACAATGGAGAGAAGTTTCCGCTCGACCCGGAGGAGAGCAATGAGTTCGATCGGTGCACGCCCCCTCGTGATCGACACGAAGGCCTCGCAGATCCGCCAGCGCCTGTCCGAGGCGATCATCAACGGTGAGCTCCGACCCGGTGACCGCATCGTGCTCGATGAGCTCGCACGGGAACTCGGCGTGAGCAAGATCCCCCTTCGCGAGGCCCTCTCGAGCTTGGAGGGGGCGGGCCTCGTGGTCACGACGCCGCACGCCGGACCTCGGGTCGCGCCCCTGCCCACTCATGAGATCAGAGGCATCTACCTCGTGCGAGAGCAACTGGAGCCGCTGGCCGCCCGACTCGCCGCCGAGCACGCGAACGACGAGTTGATCGACGAGCTCCACGACCTCAACGATCGGATGCGCCGTCGCGCGGGTCGGGCGAGCGACGTCGAGATGAGCGGGCTCAACTCCGGATTCCACCTCGCGATCGCCCGAGCGACGACGTTCCAGACGGTGGTCGAGTCGGTCGACGAGCTGATCACGAAGATCCGCCGATACCGATCCATCGCCGAGGGTGCCCCCGCGGACTGGGATGGCGCGATCGCCGAGCACGAGGAGATCATCTCCGCACTCGCCGATGCCGATGCGGAGCGAGCGGCGGCGGCGATGCGGGCGCACGTGCACGCGCGCCGGCTCATCGAACCGACCGCCGAGGCCGGCGACGGCCATGCCTGAGCTGCTGGCCGTGGGCGAGTCCATGCTGGCCTTCACATCGATCGACGGGGCGTTCGGGACCTCGGCCGGGTTCGCCGCTTCTGCTGCCGGCGGCGAGTCGAATGTCGCCGTGCACGTCGCCGCCCACGGCCGGACGGCCGCATGGGCCTCCCGCCTCGGTGACGATCCGGCAGGCCGACGGATCCTGGCCGAGGTCTCCGGTCGCGGCGTCGATACGAGTCTCGTGGTCATGGATCCCGCGCACCGGACCGGCATCATGCTCAAGGATCCGTCACGGCAGGGCTCCGCAGTCCACTACTACCGCGACGATTCGGCGGCATCGCGCATGGATGCCGCGTTCGCCGCCGGCCTTCCACTCGACGACGTCCGCCTCGTCCACGTGACCGGCGTCACCCCGGCCCTATCCGCCTCGTGTAGGTCCGCCGTCGAGACGCTCATGACCCGGTGCCGACGCCAGGGCGTCCGTGTCTCGTTCGACGTCAACCACCGCCCCCGACTCTGGCGCGACGACGACGCGCCCGAAGCGCTCGTGCGATTCGCGAGTCGAGCCGATGTCTGCTTCGTCGGTCGTGACGAGGCGGAGACGCTCTGGGGAACGACGTCCGCGGAGGATGTCCGCGAGTTCCTGCCCGAGCCGGAATGGCTCGTCGTCAAGGACGGCGCGATCGGTGCGACCGCCTTCAGCCGCGTCGACGGCACCCGGTTCGAGGCGGCGCCGCGCGTCGAGGTGGTCGAGCCGGTCGGAGCCGGGGATGCGTTCGCCGGAGGTTTCCTCGCAGGCCTGTTGGCAGGCGTCCCCCTGCGCGAGCGGCTCCGCATGGGGCATGCCGCCGCGGCCCGGTCTCTCAGCAGCCTCCACGACCTTCCCGACCTGACGGGGGCGATCCGATGACCACGAGTTTCGACGACCTCTTCGGAGAGAGCCCGGTGATGGCAATCCTGCGCGGTCTCGGTCCGTCCCGGACGCTCGAGCTCGCGGAGACGGCATGGTCCCTCGGCATCCTGTGCGTCGAGGTACCGCTGCAGACCGATCGCGACGCGGAGTCGCTGGCCCTCGTCGCCGCCCGCGCGGCGACCCGCGGCCTCGCCGTCGGGGCGGGCACGATCCTCGATGTCTCGGATGTCGAGCGCGCCCGGGGGCTCGGTGCGAGGTTCACCGTCAGCCCCGGCTTGGACCCTCAGGTGGCTGCGGCATCCGTGCATGCAGGGATGCCTCACCTGCCCGGCGTCGCTACCGGCACCGAGGTGCACCGAGCGCGCCGGCTCGGTCTGCTGTGGCAGAAGGCGTTCCCGGCGGCAGAACTCGGCCCGTCCTGGATCCGGGCCATGCACGCCCCCTTCCCCGACGTCAGTTTCGTCGCGACCGGCGGGATCTCGACGGCGAACGCCGCGCACTTCCTCGAGGCGGGCGCCTCCGCGGTGGCAGTCGGTTCAGCCCTCGAGGACGATGCACAACTCGGCCTGCTGGCGGACCTCGTCCGATTCCGATCCATCGGCGCCACGTCGGCGTGACCGCAGGTACCGCAGCCGACCCACAAGCCTCGACCTTCTGGATCGGCGCAGCGACGTCCGGCGCCATCGGCACGCCGGCACGCGGTGTTCGCAGACTCGCCGTCCGCCGGGACGGCGGGCATACGCTCGGTCCGGCGATCGATGTCGGACCCGATCCGAGGTTCATCGCGCGGGACTCGTCGGGGACGCTCGTCGTCGCTCACGAACTCGCCGAGGGCGCGATCTCCGTGTGGGATGCCCTCGATCCGACTCTTCGGCAACGTACGGGTGCGACCCCGACCGGCGGCGCGTCGCCATGCCATGTCGCATTCGACCAGGATGGCATCGTCGTCTACGCCGCGAACTACCGGGGCGCGAGCGTGAGCGCCCACCGGCTGTCGGACTCGAGCCGCGCGAGCGCCGTCACGTTTTCGGGATCGGGACCGCACGCCGAGCGTCAACGGGCCTCCCACCCCCACCAGGTCGTCGTGGATGTCGCACGGTCGCGATTGCTCGTTCCGGATCTCGGGGCCGATCTCGTGCGGGTCATCGACGTCGACCCGATCGACGGCGCGCAGATGCACCATCGGCCGGAGCGCGACATCCGACTTCACGCAGGGGCGGGTCCCCGGCACCTCGTCGTCGTCGGAGCACGCGCCATCGTCGCGAACGAGCTCGATCGGACGGTGAGCATCGTCGACCTGGTGTCCGGGTCGGAACTGGGATGGAACCCGATCGCGCGAACACGGGGCGTGGGCGCCTACGGCGCGTCCGCCATTCGCCTCACGCCCGCCGGAACGGTACTGATCGGCGACCGGGAACGGAACGCCGTCCAGACGCTCCGCTGGATGCCCGGTGAGACGCGACTCGTCCACGTAGCGGAGACGGCGACCGGCGGGCGCCACCCACGCGACTTCGAGCTCACGCGCGACGGGAGCATCCTCGTGGTCGCTGACCAGGCGTCGGACTCGCTCTCGATCCTGCAGGTCGATGACGATGGCGTGCCCGGCAGAATGCTCGCTCGCATTCCGACTCCAGCGCCGACGTGCGTGCTGCGGATCGACGAAGACCTCGTCTGATCGAAGCGCGTCCAACCGCACGAGCGGCCCGACTCCGTGTCCGGAGCCGAGCCGCTCGTCTGCGTACGTCTATCCGAACCAGTTGAGCTGGCGCGAACCGAGGGCCGCAGCACCCCGGCCGTTCGTCGACCGAATGACGTAGTGCGCTCGCTTCGGCGCGTCGACGTCCGTGAACTCGGTGACGTCAGCCGGGAGGTTCGCGATCTGCGCGAAGTTCCCGCCGCTCCGGCTCGACCGCTCGATCGCATACCCGCGAGCATCACGCGAGGGGCGCCACTGCAGATGCGGCAGGCCATCCACGTTCGTGATGTCGGCCCCCTGGACCGCCTGCAGTGGTGGCCCCGGAACGAGCGCGACCCCGTCGACCTGCGCGGCGGGGCCGACACCGGCGTCATTGATGCCGGACACGACATAGGTGTACGAGCGATCCGGGTCCATGTCGAGATCGACGTAGGCGCGACTCGCTCCCTCAGCGACTTCCTCGAGCGCGCTCCCGTCGACGCTGCGCGAGACGAGGTACGAGTCCGCACCGGACAGTGCCGGCCACGAGACCTCGGCCCAGTTGCGTCCACGTTCGACGGCGAGGTCGGGAGCGCTCGTGAGCGGCGGCGGCGGTGTCGCGAACCGAACCGCGTCCGCCTGGATGTACAACGCTCCCCCGCCTGCCCGAGGTGCGACATCTGCCGCGCGCAGCTCAACGTATTCGTCACCGGCCCCGGTGAAGGTGAGCGGTCCACGTCCGAGCCGTCGCCACGAGCCGCCGAGAACGGTCTGGTCGATGACGAACTCCGACACCTCTCCCGCATGCAGGACGCGGAACTTCACCGCGGTCGAACGATCGCCGTTCCCGTCGGGCAGCCAGAGGGAGACCGTGTACTCGCCCGGCGCCGGCAGGCTCGGCCGCCAGCGCACGACACGCGGAAGCATTGAGAACGCCGAACGATTGGTGAACAGGTAGTTCGCACCGTAGAAGTTCGGTTGGAAGCTCGACGTCGACCAGCTGCCGCTCACTTCAGCGTCGGGGTTGTCGATGATGATCTCTGCGGACCCGGTGAGGTCTCCGGTGTCGGCACGGGGTGCGATGAGGGTCATGACTTCTCCGTCCAGAACTCGATCGAATATGCCGGTACCTCGAACTCGACCGTCGAACCGGTCACAGCGCCGAGGGATGCGTCGTTGAGGTCGTGTGCGTAGCGGCTGCCGTGGAACGTCGATTCGCTGCCGACATCCACCTGGAACGTGAAGGGAGCCGTCCCGCGGTTCGTGACGGCGAAGGTGCGGGAACCGTTGGGATGCCGCCACGCCATGATCCGGTGGTCGCCGTCGACATTCGGCTCGTCGACCTCGACGCGGACCGAGTCCCACGGCATGTGGCGGAGGAATCCTGCCACCGCGTTCCAGTTCATCGGGTTCCAGGTCCAGTGACCCTTCGCGAGGTCCGGGAAGTGCGTCATGTCATCGTCGTCCCACGGGCGCCAGAACCCCAGCGAGTAGCCGAGCGACTCCGAGTTGTACGTCGGCTTCAACGCGTGCAGCCAGATCCACGTCGGTGAGTCGTGGAACGTCATCCAGTTCATGATCGACTGCGCCGTGTTCACCGTGTACCACGGGCGACGGCTCACATCCCACGTCAGGTACTCGAACTCGTTGTTGTAGACGTCACGACCCTCGAGATCCTGGCTGAACCGACCACGACCTGGCAACTGCTCATCGGTGTTGGTGCCGATCCGATGCCACGTCCAGGCGTCGACGAGTGCGAGCGCGTCGTCATCGCCGCGGATCCGCGCGCCTCCGATGCCGTACTGGCCGCCGTAGCTGTTCGCGTGAATGCGCGCGGAGGGGAACTGCGAGCGGATTCGGCTCGCCGCGGTGCGGAACGCCTTGTGGTACAGGTCGTCCGTGTACGCACAGGACGAGTACGGCGTCTGATAGTCCGGCTCGTTCTGCAGACCCCACCAGCTCACCGGCAGGCCATGCTCCTCGAGGTACCGGACATCCTGGACCAGCGCATCCGCGAATTCGGAGAGGAACTCCTGCGAGTCGCTCTTCAGGGTGCCTCGGATGTACGAGTCGGTCGACTTCCAGTACGGCGTCGGCGACCAGTACTCGACGGACATCCCCTCGACCTTGCCCTTCGCGATCATCGAGCGGAGTTCGTCCATCTGCTCGGGCCACCGGCCGACGACGTTGCGACCGTCGTCGCTCAGGCCGCGAAGGTAGAGCCCCATCGCGAGCCGGCAATACCGGAACCCTCGCGAGGTCCCAGCCCGGAGCATCTCGGTGCAGAAGCGGTCCCGTTCACTCGGCACGAGATCGTGCGGCACGGAGGTGAACGCGTCAGGCAAGCCGTTGTTGCCTGACCCGATCGAGTCGCTCTGGATTTCGAAGCCGAGTCCGAGGATCGTCTGGCGCGCGCGATTCCATCGGATGACGTAGTCGCTCCCGGTCGCCGCCCTCACGGGGGCGTACGGGCCGGCGAGGACGAGGGCGGTGGCGGCGGCGCCGGTCGTGCCGGCGATGAACGTCCGGCGGCTGAGGCCGGTGGGCGGTTTCTCGTGCACTTCACTGGGCATGCGGCTACGATATACGAACTACGATGTCCGAGCAATACTGTATTTTGAGCCTGCGTGGCATCGCCATTCGACCGCGCGGGAACCTCGCCACGCCCACACCCGACGAGCTCGCGCGAGCAGCCCGAATCGACTCGACATCGGTCGGCGATCCCGAACGCGGCATGGCATCCGGACTCGCCGCGTTCCAGCGATTCATCGATGGGCATGACCGTGTGCTCGGCGATGAGGGCGGGCGCGGTCACGCCGTCGCCGCTGGCGATCACCGCCTCGACGATGTCGGCATGGTGGTCGATAGTCCAGGTGACCTGCACGTCCCGCTCGTGTTCTTCGATCACGGCAGGAATGGCATAGGCCGAGGCTGAATGATCGACGCTCGAGGATCCCGAAGCCAGCTGAGACCGAGGAAGTGCAGATTGAAGTGTGTGGGCGCGGGCTGCGCGCGGCCCGCTAGTTCGTGATGCCGAGCATCGTGAAGCTCAAGACCAGGTTGGTTCGTGGGAGACCGGTACGGTGCTGACCGACGCCGATGGGCTCGCGGACCGGACGGAGCGCGGCCGCAACTCGACGAGGTGCGCGCCGAGCGACATCCCCCTCTCGCGGTTCTTCTCGCCGCGATCCCTCAGCCCGGTCATGCGGCGCAGGCGCTGAGACGAAGTCCGCGCGTTACGGGCGCTCGACCGACGCGGACGCCTCTGGGCTCGCCGCGGCGCCGTACTTGGCATCGGCGTCGTCTCCATCCGAGCGGACCTCGCTCTTGAGGATCTTCATCGACTGGCCCAGGCTCCGCGCGAGCGCCGGAAGCTTCGGCGCGCCGAACAGCAGCAGGATCACCAGGAGGATGATCAGCGCGTGCCAACCGGTGAGGGCGTTTCCAAACATGAAACTACGATATACGAAGTGTAGCACCGAGGCAACGACCCATCCGGGCGCACCTCTCGCAGCTCGGCGACCGACTGCACGTTCCTCGTCGTCGCGGGAGGCGGTGCCGAGGGCAATGTGGCGGACGGTTTCGCGCGCCTCAGGGACACCCGTCACCTGGTTCGGCGACCATCAGGACGACGCGCACGGCACCCGCTCGCGCGAAAGCCGAGGGCGTGCGCGCGATTGCGGCCGTAGATGCTGCGGCGATGTCCGCGCCCTATGACGACGGTTCATCGATGGGTTCCGCGCGCGGGTCCAAAGCATCGCCGTGCAACGGTCACCGACCTGTGCTGCGACCCCGCTCGTAGCGGGGCGTGTGCCCACATTCTGCCCACAACCGAGCGATTCGGCGATGACGTCATCCTGATCACGTTTGCCCTCTCTGCCGCGAATCGATTGGCCCCGGATGCGGGAGCCGCGTGATCCCGGGCCTGCGGGGCGGACTGAAAATCGAAAGGTCACCGGATCGATGCCGGTCGGAGCCACAGACGAAAACCCCCGGTCCGCCGGGGGTTTTCGCGTTTCCAGGTGAGGCCGGCGGTCCACCTCCGCCCTGAGCGCCCGCCGCGTCTCACTCGGATTGATCGCGCGACCACGCGTCGATCTCGTCGTGGAGCCGAGCACGCTCGCCCGGCTCCAGGAACGCGGAGTCGACGGAGTTCCGCGCCAGCTGCTCGACCGCTCCGTCATCCAGATCAAACTCCGCGACGACGGCGTCGAAGTTCGCATCGAGGTATCCGCCGAAGTAGGCGGGGTCATCCGAGTTCACGCTGACGAGCAGGCCGAGTTCGAGCATCCGAGGCAGCGGATGGTCCGCCATCCTGTCGACCGTGCGCAATCGGACGTTCGACAGCGGGCAGACGGTCAATGGGACCCGATCGCGGACCAGGCGCTCGACGAGGTCGGGATCCTCGAGACTCCGGATGCCGTGGTCGACGCGCTCGACCTGCAAGAGGTCGAGGGCTTCCCAGACGTACTCCGGCGGGCCCTCCTCGCCGGCGTGCGCCACGACATGGAGTCCCGCCGCGCGCGCCGTCCGGTACACGTCGACGAAGAGCGACGGCGGGTAGCCGACCTCCGCGGAGTCCAACCCGATGCCGTCGATGGGCAGTCCGGCGGCGAGCACGGAGGCGAGGGCATCCATGGCATCCCCCGGCGGAAGGTCTCGCCAGAACGACATGATGAGCTTCGTCGTCATTCCGTGGTCGACGACGCTGCGCTCGAGTGCCCTCCGGATGCCGCGGATCACCGTCTCGGCCGGGATGCCGCGTCGCGTGTGCGCTTGGACGTCGAAGAAGATCTCCGCGTGCCGCGCGCCTGCTGTTGATGCGCGAGCGAGGTAGCGGCGGGTGACCTCCTCGAAGTCGTCCGCGGTGCGCAGCACCTCGAGGTTCGCGTAGAGGAGGTCGAGGAAGGACTGGAGGTCGGTGAACTCGTACCGCGCCTCGAGGTCCTCGAGCGAGCGCCAGGGCAGGTCGACGCCGTTCTTCCGGGCGGTCTCCATGATGAAGGCGGGCTCCAGCGTTCCCTCGAGGTGGAGGTGCAGTTCCGCCGACGGCGGCCTCACGGCTCGCTCCGGTGCTCGCGCTTCGCCGCGCCATCGTTCCAACCGCCGAGATACGACATGGCCACCGTCCCGAACCCCTCGATACCCCAGAAGCTAGTCCGCGCGATTCGAGTCCGGGCGGGACCTTCGGCACGCGCCCACGGCGCGTGCCCGATCGCCGACGAACGCGAGGAACGCTGCGGCGTCACCCGCCTGATCCACTCGATCAGGTCGAGGCCCGAACAGTGCCCGGAAGGAGCGGGTCGCGACGACCGTGTGACAAGACCCGCGCACGCGTCTTCGTGGCGACAGTGTCCGGGTCCGCTCAGTCGCGCTGCGCGACGCGTGCTCCGGCGAGCTTCTCCAGCGTCGCCGTGAGCGCTCGGAGTTCGTCCTCGCTGAGTGGTCCGCCGAGTTCCCGGTCGATCGCGTCCAGGTAGACCGGGGCGGCGTCGCGGAACCGTCGTCGTCCCTCGGCGGTGATCACGGCGAACGCGCTCCGACCGTCGTCGGGATTCGCCTCGCGCGCGACGAGGCCCGCGCGCGCGAGTTCGTCGACGAGCCGGCTCACCCGGGTGCGACTCAGCACCACGCGCTCGGCGAGCTGCCCCATCGTCATCCGGCCCCCGGCCGAGTTGAGCTCCAGGAGCACGTCGTACCAGGTGAGGGGCAGCGCGGTCGCCTGCTGGACCTGCCGGTCGAAGAGTGGGACCAGGCGCGCGTGCGCACGGAGCAGGGCCTCCCACGCACGCTCTGCATCACTCGCCATGTTCTCAGCCTAACCCATTTGCGTGCACGCGCACTTATTTGATAGCGTGCACACGCACATAAATGACAGCGGCGCTCCGCCGCGGATGGGACCATCACCATGACCACGCTCCTGCACCTCTCCGCATCCCCTCGTGGCGAGGCATCCGAGTCGCTCGCGCTGGCGAACGCCTTCCTCGACGCATTCCGTGCCGAGCGTCCCGACGTCGCGATCGAGACCTGGGACCTCTGGGACGGCTCACTCCCCTCGTTCGGCCCCGACGGCGCCGGCGCCAAGATGCGGATCTTCGCGGGCGAGACGCCCGTCGGCCCGCAGGAGACGGCCTGGCATCGCAGCCGACTCGCATTCGAGCGCTTCGCGGCCGCCGACCTCTACCTCTTCAGCGTGCCCATGTGGAACCACGGCATCCCGTACATCCTGAAGCAGTTCATCGACGTCGTCAGCCAGCCGGGCATGGCCTTCTCGTTCGACGGCGAGCGGGGCTACACCGGACTGCTCGGCGGCAAGCGCGCCGCGGTGGTGTACACGAGCGCCGTCTACGGACCCGACCGCGGCATCGCGTTCGGCAACGACTTCCAGCAGCCGTACCTCGAGGACTGGCTTCGGTGGGCCGGGGTCGAGGCCGTGTCGTCGGCGGCGTTCCGCCCGAACCTCGCAACGACGGATGCCGCCGCCGCACGAGTCCGCGCGCACGCCGACGCCCGCCGGGCCGCATCAGCCCTCGCGCGCCTGGAGCTGCGGTCCGCCTCGTGAAAGGGATGGAGTCTTGACGACCGTTGTCTAAACGTTTAGATTGATCATCACGTGGCGAAGACGAAGGAGTCGATGTGAGTCAGCGCGGTGTTGTCGTGGTAGTCGGATCAGTGAACGTCGACCTCACGTTCACGCTCGCCGACCTCCCGGCGCCAGGTGAAACGGTGGTGGCCGCGAGCTCGCGCACCGGCCTCGGCGGCAAGGGGGCGAACCAGGCCGTGCGAGCGGCCCAGTCCGGGTTCGATGTCGAGGTGCACCTCGTCTCCGCGGTCGGCGCGGACCAGGCCGGGACCGACGCGCGCGCATCGCTCGATCGACACCACGTCGACACGACCTACGTGTCTCGAGTCGCCGGAACGCCAACGGGCCGGGCGTTCGTCTCGGTCGACGGAAGCGGCGAGAACAGCATCGTCCTCGTCCCGGGGGCGAACGCGTCGCTCTCGGCTGCGGACGTGCGAGCCTCGCTCGACGCGATCGCCGGCGAGCTCCCCCAGCACCTCGTCGTCGTCTGCCAGGGGGAGATTCCCTCACCTGCCATCGACGCCGCCGCCGACTTCGCCGCCGAGCGCGGTGCGCGCTTCATCCTCAACCTCGCACCGGTGACGTCGGTCGCACGCTCGACGCTCCGCGCCTCGAACCCGCTCATCGTCAACGAGCTGGAAGCCGAGGCCCTGGCGACCTCCCTGGGCGGACCCGAGGCTCGACCCGCGTCGATCCGGGATGCCGCGGGCATCGTGCACCGCGCACTCGGCGTCAGCGTCATCGTGACGCGGGGCGCGTCCGGCGTGCAGTTGGTCGACCGGCTCGGGGTCGAGTTCGCGTTCCCCAGCGTGCCCGTCGATCGCATCGTCGATACGACCGGAGCCGGAGACGCGTTCGTCGGGACGCTCGCCGCATCGCTCGCCGCAGGCGACTCCACCGCCGAAGCGGTCCAGTCGGCACTCGCCGCCGGAGCCCGCGCCGTGCAGTCGCGCGGCGCAGGCGCAGAGCTCCTCGCGAGGGGATCGGTGGCATGAAACTCGAACTCCGAGGAATCACGAAGAAGTTCGGTTCCCTGGTGGCGAACGACCATATCGATCTCACTGTCGAGGCGGGGGAGA
>NZ_JBEPKB010000009.1:0-177685 GCF_040496055.1 Agromyces zhanjiangensis
ACGCCGGGCAGGTGGTTCAGGTAGGCGCGGGTGTCCCAGTCCTCCTCGACCGGCTTCGCGCCGCGGCGTGCCGGTTCGTGGTCGTACCGGACCGACGCGTCGCCGACGTCGGCGCCCTGCGCCGCGATGCCGTAGATCGCCTTCAGCGTCGGGACACCGGTCTGCACGCGGATCGCCTTGTACCCCTGCTCCTGGTGCGCGCGGATCGAGTCGAACAGCTCGGGCAGTTCCTTGCCCGACGCGTGCCCGTACGCCATGAGCCCGTTGCGCGATGCCCCGCCGAGGAGCTGGTAGACGGGCATCCCGGCCGCCTTGCCCTTGATGTCCCACAGGGCCATGTCGACCGCGGCGATCGAGGCCATCGTGACCGGCCCCCGGCGCCAATAGGCGCTCCGGTAGAGGAACTGCCAGGTGTCCTCGATCCGGCTCGCGTCGCTGCCGATGAGCAGGGGGACGACGTGGTCCTGAAGGTAGGAGACGACCGCGAGTTCACGGCCGTTCAGCGTCGCGTCGCCGAGGCCGGTCAGGCCGTCGTCGGTCGTGAGCTTGAGGGTGACGAAGTTCCGGTCGGGGCTGGTGACGATGACCTCAGCCTTGTCGATGATCATGATGTCCTCTCAGTCCTCGGCTCCGGGTTTGCTGTTCCCGATGCCTCGCCAGCGTTCACGCAGTGCGAATGCCGCGGCCTTGGGCCTGCGGTCGCGGGTGAATACGCCCTTCTTGTTGCCGCCGACGCGGTGGATGCCGAGCGACGTCTCGAAGTCGGCGAAGTTCCAGACCTGTTCGCCCACGAAGGAAGGGATCCGATCGAAGATGCGATGGTGCATCGCCAGGTAGTCCCGCTGGTACTCCTCGGTCCATGGGACGTCCCACACGGAGTGCTGCCCCGGCATCGTGTCGGCACCGTATTCGGTCATCAGGATCGGCTTGCCGTGTGTGTCCGCCCAGGCTCGAAGGTCCATCTCGAGGTACTGCGCGGCGGTCTCGAGGTCTCCGGTGGCGACGTACCAGCCGTAGTACCTGTTCAGGCAGATCACGTCGAGGAGGTCTGCGACCTTGTCGTTCTCCGATGTCGCGAACATCACCTCGGCGATCGTCACGGGCCGGGTCGGATCGAGCTCTCGTGTCAGTTCGATGAGCGGTTCGAAGTACTCGCGGGCGCCATCCTCGTTGCTCGCAGGCTCATTCGCGATGCACCACATGACGACGCTCGGATGATTCTTGTCGCGGGCGATGAGCTCGCGCAGGTGCTGCGCGTGCGCATCCCGCGTCTGGTCGTTGCAGCCTTCGGGCGAGAAGGTCGGCGTCGCCGGTGCTCCGGTGAGACCGCCCATGACCCCGAGGTTCAGGCCGACAGCCGCGGTCTCGTCGATCACGACGAGGCCGTGACGGTCGGCGTACTCGAGCACCTCCTCCGCGTACGGGTAGTGCGACGTGCGGAACGAGTTCGCGCCGATCCAGTTCATCAGCTCGAAGTCGTGCACGAGGTACGCGTTGTCGTGACCCTTGCCGCGCACGGCGGTGTCCTCGTGCTTGCCGAACCCGGTGAAGTAGAACGGCTCGCCGTTGATGAGGAACTCGGTGGCGGTGACCTCGACGGTGCGGATGCCGACAGGCAGCGTGTACGTGTCGGCGACCGCGCCGTCCTCGACGATCTGCACCTCGAGCTCGTACAGATACGCGGCCCCGGGCTGCCAGAGGGTGGCGTCCGGAACCACGAGCCGGCCGTTCGCGCCGTCGCCGGCGGTGACCTGTCCACCGTCTGCATCGCGGAGGATCACGCGCACGGTTCCGGATGCCTCCACCCGGTAGTCGACCGTGCCGTTCGCCCCCTCGCGACCCGTCGTCACGGTGACGTCCTCGATGAAGCGAGACGGGGTGCTGTAGAGCCACACCGACCGCGCAAGACCGGCGTAGTTGTAGAAGTCGTGGAGGTAGCTCTGCTTCTGCCGACCGTCGGGACCCGTGGTCACCGTTCCGGGCGGGATCGTGATGTTCGTAAGGCGGTTGTCGACGCCCACCGTGAGGCGGAACTCCCCGCCTGCCGTGACGACGTCTGTGACGTCCGCTTCGAAGGGGGTGTATCCGCCGACGTGCTCGGCGACGAGGGTGTCGTCGACGTAGACCGCGCCGGCGTGGGTGGCGGCGTCGAGCCGCAGAACGATCCGCTCGTCCTTCCAGCCGCGCGGGACCCGCACGTTCCGCTGGTACCAGACGAGGCCGACGTGGCCCCGGATGGCAGGATCGACGAACTGGTCGTTGAAGCTCGCAGGCACCGCGACCTCGAGCGATCCCGGCAGCGTCGCCGCCCACGGGGCATCGCCCACCATGGGGTCGGTGGCGAAGCGCCACACACCGTCGAGGTTCACGAGCTCGCGGGTCGGGGTCGTCTGGGGCTTGAGCATGGAGTCTCCTGTTCGAACGCGTCGGCGCGATGCGGCTACGCGGTTTCGCTCTCCGTGAGGAGGGCCTTTGTCGTGAGGTCGGCAACGGCGGCATCGACGCGCGCGCAGAAGGCCGCGTCGCCCCCGAGAACGGGGTCGAGGTCGGCGACCTGTCGCGCGGTGCGGCTCTCCGCTGCGGCGCCGGGGGTCTCGACGGCATCGTGGCCGGCGAGTATCCACGCCGCCACGGCCGCCGCACAGCCGGCCGCGGAGCGTCCCGCCGCTCGTTCGAGGCGCGCCACCGGGACGATGCGCACGCGCATCTTCGTGGTCGCATCGAGGGCGATCTGGGCCAGGCGATGCTCGATCCGTGGGTTGCGGAACCGTGCGAGGAGATCGGCCGCGTAGTCGTCGACCTCGACGCCTGTGAGGTGCCGCGCGTCCTCCTCCCAAAGGGCGGTGACCAGATCGCGGCAGACGGGATCGTCGATGGCCTCGCTGACAAGCGCATGCCCCCGCAGCGGGCCGGAGGCGGCGAGCAGAGTGTGAGCGCCGTTCAGCATCCACAGCTTCCGCGCCTCCCACGGCGCGATGTCGTCGACGAAGCGGGCGCCGGCGGTCTCCCATGCGGGCCGGCCGGAGGGGAAGTCTCCGGCAAGCACCCAGTCCGAGAACGGTTCGGTCACCACCGGTGCACGGTCCGCGACACCCGTCGCGTCGAGGACGAGTTGCGCGTCCTCCGGCGTCCCGCGCGGCGTGATGCGATCGACCGACGTCGACACCACCGAGATGCCGGAGTCGAGCCACGCAGCCAGCGTGCTGCTGGTGGCGGTGGCCAGCGCGCCGAGCGCCTCGCGGACGACGTACCCGTTGTCGGGGATGTTGTCGCACGGCACGATCGCGAGCGCCGGGGTGCGTGTGCGACGGCGCTGTTCGAGCGCAAGCAGCACCCGCCCGAGGGCGGTGCGCGGATACTCGACGCCGGGCAGAGCTGCCTGTGCATCGAAGAGGCGGCGAAGCAGCGCGACGTCGGCTGCGACATCCGGATCCGTGAGGTCGAGTCGACCATCGGCACCGAGTCGGTAGCCGGCCTCGGTGATCGTGAGGGTCAGGATGGCGACTGGCTCGGATGCCGCCAGCTCGACGAACGCGGCGACGTCGGTGCCGGGGATCGCGCGGACGACGCTGTCGACGACCTCGAACGAGTCGCCTTCGGGTCCTCGGACCACGAGGGTGTACTGCCCGTCCTGGTCGGTGAGCTGCGCGGCGATCTCCGTGCTCCGGCCGGTGAAGGCGGCGATGCCCCACTCCGCGGCATCCGTGGCGTGCGCGGTATACCAGGCCTGGTGCGAGCGGTGGAACGCGCCGAGGCCGAGGTGGACGATGCGGACGGGCGGCACCGCGGCTCCGGGCTCACGGTGCAGAGGTACGGGAGAGTGGAGGTTCGTCACAGCTTGAACACCTCCCGCGGGATCGCGTCGACGAGGTCGTCGGCGATGCGTTCGGCAGTCGCCAGCGCGATGCGTCCTTCGGTGACCAGACGCGCGAGATAGGCGGCATCCGCACGCCGGGCCGCATCATGGCGCGCGGGAATCGAGAGAAACGCGCGCGTATCGTCGATGAAGCCGGACGTGCGGTAAAAGCCCGCCGTCTCGGTGACGGCCGAGCGGAAGCGCCCGATCGCGTCGGGGGCGTCGAGGAACCACCAGGGCGCGCCGACGTAGACACTCGGGTAGAACCCCGCGAGCGGTGCGAGCTCACGGGAGAACGCCGTCTCGTCGACGGTGAACAGCACGAGGTGGAAGTCCTTCGCGAGACCGAACCGCTCCAGCAGCGGCCTCATCCCCCGCGTGAAGGTGGTCGGCAGCGGAATGTCGTGCCCGGTATCGGCCCCGAAGCGCTCGTATGTGGCGCTGCTGTGGTTGCGGTGGACACCGGCGTGCACGGTCATCACGAGACCGTCGTCGACGCTCATGCGCGCCATCTGCAGCAGCATGTGGCCGCGGAAGGCGCGCCGCTGCCCGGCATCCGCCGTCCCAGCGAGGACCTTCTGGAACAGAGCCTCCGCCTCGTGGGGCGTGAGCTCGATCGTGAACGGCTCCTCCACTCCGTGGTCGGCAGACACGGCGCCGTGGCGGATGAAGTGCTCGCGCCTCGCCTCGAGGCCCGAGAGATAGCCGGCGAACGTCGCGGGCTCGCTGGTGGCGGCGAGGAGCGCGGACACGGAGTCGCCGAATCCGACCGCGTCGGGGTCGAGGTATGCGTCGGGGCGGAACGTGGGCAGCACGCGGCCGCCGAGGTCCAGACGAGCCAGCGCATCGTGATCCCCGAGGTCGTCGAGCGGATCGTCCGTCGTCGCCAGGACACGAATATCGAAACGGCGGAACAGAGCCTGCGGCAGGAACGCCGGATCGGCGAGGCGCTCGCCCACGAGGTCGTAGATCTCATGCGCCGTCCCGGCGTTGATGGGCAACCGGATGCCGAGCACCTCGGCGAGTTCGGTCTCGAGCCAGTAGCCCGACGCGGTTCCGGCGAACCGATGCCAGTTCGCCGCGAGCAGACCCCACGTGCGGCGGGGGTCGGCGCCCGAGAGCTCCGCGAGGTCGACGCCCGCGGCATGCAGCATCCGGGTGACGTAGTGGTTCTTCGTCACGAACAGCTCGGCCGCGTTCTCGAAGGACGCATCGTCGAGCAGCATCCGTGCGGGAACATGACCGTGGGGCGAGATGATCGGGGCATCCGCGACGCGCGCGTACAACTCCTTCGCCACGTCCCGCGTCGCCGCGTCCGCAGGCAGCAGTCGTTCGGAATCGCGTCCTTGCGTCGCTTGCATACTCCTCATCCAACCTTCTCGGGCAACACTTGTCAATCGGTTGCCAGATTCACCCACGGAACCTCACCATGGTGGCCGTGACGATGCCTCCGAGTACCGCGAGGGCACCGGAAGCGAGGTACAGGACGGTGTACCGGGCCTCTGCGACCGGAGCCAGGCTCATCACGAGCGGGGCGGCCAGGGGAGCTACGGCGCTCGGGATCCTCTGCGAGAACCCGATGATCGCCGAGAAGCGTCCCGCCTGCGTCTCTCGATGCGGCATCACATCGAGGACCAGCGCCTGGCCGACGGACCCGAACGCGGCGATGCCGACGTTGGAGATCATTGCGCCGGCGATCAGCCCGGGGAGCGTCCACGAGAGGGCCGAGACGATGCACCCGACCGCGAACAGGGCTGCGGCGGTCGCGGTCCACATGCGGCGCGACCCCCATCGGTCGGAGATCCATCCCGCCCCCAGCGCGCCGACGGACGCTGCGGCGATGCCCACCGCCGAGATCGCGGCCATGACGGTGGCGACGTCCTCGACCGGGACGCCGAGCCGCTGGGAGTAGAAGTACGTGCCGTAGGCGATCGTGAGCGACAGTCCGAAGAAGAACAGGAACCTCCCCACCCAAGCCCATGCGAAGGCGGGGTGCCGGCGGGGGTCGAAGGCGAGGCTCCGCACGAACCTCGCGACGGTCAGCGCATCCGCGAAGCGCAGGTGCCGCGAGTCGCCCTCGTGGGCGAACAGCGCGAAGGCGAGCACCATGAGCGCACCGAGCAGTGCGGGGACGAGGAACAGCAGCAGTGAGCTTCCGGCCACGAGACCCGCGAGCAGGATGCCGAGCACCGGTGCCACCTGGCCCGCCAGATTCACCAGGCCCGAGACCTGGCCCCGCTGGCGCTCGGGGAGTGTGTCGGCGAGCAGGTTGCCGATCGATCCGCCCGCGGTGCCCCACCCGATGGAGGTGAGCAGCCAGCCTGCCGTGAGGACGGGGATGTTCGGGGCGAACGCGAGCACCGGCACGGCGGCCAGCCCGATTGCGACCCCGAGCACGGTGAACGGTCGCCGCCGTCCCCATCGGGATCGGGTGCGATCGCTGATGATACCGGTCAGAGGAGCGGCGATCAGTGAGCAGACCGCGCCGATGCCGAGGATGTAGCCGAGAACGCTCTCCTGTCCGGGCGCCAGGTCCGCCAGTCGCAGCGCCATCGAGTACGCCATCGGAACCACGAGCGCGAGACCGGCGCCGAACGCGCCGACGAAGATCAGCGCGACGGTGCGTCGCGGCACCCGTCGCTCGGCGGGGTCCGTCTGCGGAGACCCGGGGGCTGACGGCGACAGTGCGTCCACGGCGACGGTCTCGGCGAGGATCACGTCGGTCCGCTCGGGCGATGCTCCCCCCATCCCCCGCACGGCGTCACGATCCTGCGTCATGACGTGCGAGGTGTGAGAGTGAGCTCCCAGCTCCAGGCGTAGTGATCGCCCGCGAGACGATGCACCCGCTGGGTGTCGGGCCCGAGCAGCGCCGTCCCCACACCGCGATGGGCGATGTCGAGATGGACGATCGTGCGCGAGCTGTCAGGGAGCTGCCACCAGTGGGTCGCGTCCTCAAGTTCGTCGAGGGTGTGTCGCGAAGCGCTGACGTGCAGCGGCTGCGCCGACGTCACCGTGACGACGCCCGCCGGTCCCGAGATCTCGAGATGGTCGACGCCGCCGCGCGTGCCGTTCTCCTGAGGGATCAGGTAGGGCGTCGCGAGGTCGTCGATGGAGCTCGCCCATCGCCCCAGCAGGGCGGAGCTGTGGCGGTCGGGGTAGTTCTCCCACGGGCCGAGTCCGACCCACTCGGCGTCGTCGAAGCGTCCCTCGAGTTCGAAGCGGACTCCAACCCGGAGCCCGTCGCGCGTGCCCTCGGGAAGGGAGACCTCTTCATCGATGCGGTAGCCGCCGGCGACCTCCGAGATGCGGCGCCGGTGCACGACCTCGTCGTCCCATGCGGTGGCGTACCGGATGGTGACGAGTGTGGCGTCGTCGGTCTTCTCGACCTCGACGGACGACGGGGTCAGGGAGAAGAAGCCGGATCGGACGAAGCGCTTGTCGAGTGCGAACGAGTTGTCGTTGTCGACCATGGCGCGCCACAGGCACAGTTCGGGCGGTGCCGCGAGCAACGGATGGGCGATCGCGCCGTCGTCGGTGACGTCGGCAGGCTGGCCTGCCTCGCGCAGCGGTCGCGCAGTCCGGGGCAGCACGACCTGTTCCACGCTCAGCTCGGTCCCCGCGGGCGCCCAGATCGCGTCTCGCGCGGTCCGCACGCTCAGCGAGAGCGCGAGCGCGTGGTCCCCTGCGAGGCTCGAGGCGACCTCTGCGGGGAGGGTCAGCGCGGTTTCCTCACCGGGTTCCAGGTTCAGCGAGATCGGCGTGCTGCTGACCGCGCCGTCTCGCGTTTCGACACGGAGCTCGAACGCGAGATCGCTGAGATCGGCGAAGTGACGCCGGCTGCAGACGCGGATCGTCCCGGCGAGCGCGTCGGCGGCATCCGACGTGATCCGCACGGGGCTGAAGATGCCGCGCATCTCGAACATGGCGGGCTTGGGGGTGGCATCCGAGAACGCGATGCCGTTGAGCATCGTGGCGCCGTCGTGGGCGGTGTCGTCGAAGTCGCCGCCGTAGCGGAAGGTCCCGTCGCCCTCGATGTCGAGGGCGTGGTCGGTGAACTCCCAGATGAAACCGCCCTGCAGAGCGGGGAGGGTTTCGAAGAGGCGCCAGTACTCGGCGAGTCCGCCGGTGGAGTTCCCCTGCGAGTAGGCGTACTCGCACAGGATCAGCGGGCGATCCGTTCGCTCGTCGTTCGCGTAGCCCTCGAGCGCGGCGAACGACGGGTACATCGGCGCCACGATGTCGGTCGCGCTGCGTCCGCCGTGCCAGTCGGTGGCGATGGCGCCTTCGTAGTGGACGGGACGGGACGGGTCGGTGCTGCGCACCCAGGCCGCTGCGGCGTCCTGGGCGGCGCCGTGTCCGGACTCGTTGCCGAGCGACCAGGCGATCACGCACGGGTGGTTGCGGTCGCGCAGCACCATGCGCTGGACGCGCTCGACGATGGGGAGGAGGTAGTCGGGATCGTCCGGGATCCGGGAGGCGAAGGCGTGCGCTTCGACGTCAGCCTCGTCCACGACGAGGAAGCCGACCTCGTCGCACAGGTCGAGGAACACCGGGTCGTTGGGATAGTGCGCGGTGCGGATCGCGTTCACGTTGAAGCGCTTGAGGAGGCTCAGCTCCTTCAGCATCCGGTCGCGGCTGATCACCCGTCCGGTGCGCTCGTCGATGTCGTGCCGGTTCACCCCCTGGACGAGGACGCGTGCGCCGTTCACGAGAAGGTCGCTGCCGACGATGCGGACGGTGCGGAATCCGACCCGCAGCGAGACGGCGTCGATGTCGGCGCCGTCGGGGTCGACCAGCGTGACGCGCACGTCGTACAGGGCGGGGCGCTCGGGAGACCACGGCTGCACATCGATGTCGAGCAGTTCGGCCTTCGCGGTCCCGGCGATGCCGAAGGTCGGCATCGCCATGGATCCGAGATTGGGGATAGCACGGAACTCGGTCGGGATCGGCGCGCTGGCCGCCTTGATGCTGAGAAGGTCCATCACGTCGTCGGGGAGCATCGGCGCGGGGCGGCTGTCGCGCTCCTTGGCCGGCTTGGGGAGTGTCGGCGCGGCGACGCGTGCGGCGATGTCGGCCTCGGCGGTGTGCTCGGCTGCCTCGACTCGGACCTTGTAGCCGCCGTCCCGGCGCTGCGCGAGGCCCGCGGTCTCCACGTCGAGCCGGAGCGATCCGATCGCGCGTTCGTGATCCCAATCAGCGTGTACGACGACATCCGCGATCCGGATCTCGGGAACGATCGAGATCCACACCGACCGCGAGATGCCGGACTGCCACCACTGGTCCTGGTCTTCGAGATAGCTCTCCTCGGACCACTTGGCGACGGCGAGCTCGATGGTGTTGTCGCCGTCCACGGCGACGTCGGTGATGTCGAACTCCGCCTCGAGATGGGAGTCCGTACTCGGCGCGTAGGCGTGGCCGTTGACGGTGACGGTCAGCTGCCCCTCGGCCGCGCCGACATGGAGGATGATCCGCGTCCCCGGCTCGGGGCGGAGAGCGACGAGGCGTCGGTAGACACCGGTGGGGTTCTCGGCCGGGACGGTCGGAGGCATCTCGTCGAACGGCATCGGCACGTTCGTGTAGAACGGCCGGTCCTGCGGCGAGGACATCGTCCACAGCGACGGGACCTCGGCGGTCTCCCATGCGTCCGAGTGCTGGGCGTCGGGTGTCGGGAGCAGCTGGAAGTCCCAGGTTCCGTCGAGGGGGATGTCTGCCGGGCGCCGAACGGCGCGCATGGTCTCGCGCTTCATCGGGCGCCTCCGTTCAGGCTCGCGCCGCCGGTGCCGGCGACGTCGCCGAGCCACGTGAAGCTCGGCTTGGGGGTGCGGGCGAAGGTCTCTCGGTCCACGGCGATGAGCCCGAAGGTCGGGCCCCAGTGCCCCCACTCGTAGTTGTCGAGCAGGCTCCAGTGCAGGTAGCCGCGGATGTCGACGCCGTCGGCGACCGCGCTCGAGACGGCCTCGAGCGCGCCGCGCGTGTAGGAGATGCGCTGTTCGTCGTCCTTGGTGGCGATGCCGTTCTCGGTGATGAGGATCGGCACGCCGCCGGTGACCTCCCACGCGTGGCGGGCGGCGATCCCGACCGCGTCGGGCCGGTAGGGCGTGCCGACGAGGGTGTCGTCCGGCTGTGGCGTGTGCGGGACCGGACCGTCCGGGCCGACGGGGATCGTCGAGTACGACTGCACGCCGATGAAGTCGTCACCGCGAGCGGCTTCCAGGTAGAGGTCCTCCCACACCCAGCTCAGTTCGCGGGCCGCCTGCTCACCGCCGGGGAGCACCTCGTAGGCGCGGTTGGCGACCGTCCATCCGACCTTGGCGTCGGTGCGCTCGTGCAGGATCTCGCGCGCGGCGTGGTGGGCCCGGATGAAGCGCCGGCCGATCTCGGGATCGGGCGGCGGCAGCTGCGGGCGCGGGCGCTCGGTGTCGCCCTCGATCGTGGGGCTCGTCCATTCCTTGGCCGCCTCGGGGTCGGCGGCGAGGCGTGCCATTCCGGTCATCATGGCGAGCATGTTGGGCTCGTTGATCGTGGCGATCCAGTCGACGCCCTCGAGGATGCCGGTCACGGCCCCGACGTACGAGCGGTATCGGTCGACGGCGGAATCGGCGAGCCATCCGCCCTCCTGCGCGAGCCACTGCGGATTCGTGAAGTGATGGAGCGTCACGACCGGGGTGAGACCGGCCTGCTGCACGGTCTCGATCATCCGGCGGTAGTGGGCGAGCTGTGCCTTCGAGATCATTCCCGGTCGCGGTTCGACCCGCGCCCACTCGATCCCGAAGCGGTACGCGGTGTATCCCGCTTCCGCGAGGAGGCGGACATCCTCGCCATACCGGTGGTAGCTGTCGCAGGCGTCCCCGCTGAATTCCATCCCCGGCATGCGACCTTCGTTCGCCCAGAAGTCGCTGGCCGTGTTGTTACCCTCGGTCTGGTGCGGGGCGGTGGACGCTCCCCAGAGGAAGCCGTCGGGGAATGTGGTCATCATCGATCCGTCCTTGTGGTGAACGAGCACGAGCGTAACATCAATTTCGCAATCAGTTGCAGTTTTCGAAGGAGCACTCCATGAAGCGAGGTGCCGAACGCGGTCCCTACGCCAAGACCGCGGACGTCCGGCGGAAGATCGTCGAGGCGTGCATGGAGGCCTTCGCCGCGACCGGCTTCCAGGCCACGACCATGGCCGAGGTCGCCCGCCGGGCAGGCATCAGCCACAACGGACTCCTCCACCACTTCCCCACCAAGGAGGACCTGCTCCTTGCCGTGATCGAACGTCGCGACTCACAGATCGCCGCCACACTCGCCGGCGCCGGCGCCCCGGACGCCGAAGCCGATCCCCGCGAGATCCTGGCGAGCTCGATCCGCGCCACCGCGCCGGAGAAGTGGTCGGTGGCGGACCTCGAACTCGACGCCGTGCTGTCCGGCGAGGCCGCAGTCGCTGAACATCCCGCACACGCAGCGATCGCGGAGCGCTACGAAGGCATCCGCCACTTCTACGCGCGCCTTCTCGGTCAGCTGAGCGATCAGGGCCGGCTTCGGACTGACGGCGGCGACCCGGACGCTCTGGCGACGATGTTCCTCGCACTCGCCGAGGGACTCCGGCAGCAATGGCTGTTCGACAAGGACGGCGTCGATGTGGCCGCGTCGATGGACCTGTTCTTCGATCTCATCGTCGCTGACGAGCAATCCTGAGCGTCACCTGAATTTTGCAACGTGTTGCGAAATTCGCTTGAGGGTGCTTCACTGGTGCCTGGAGCCGCGCGGCTTCGAACCGCGCGCAGTGCTTGAACCACAATGGCGCGGATGGAGACCCGACGATGACGCACCCTGATCCCCTTCTGCCGACGGCGGCGCGATTCATCGGCGCTCCCGAGGCACTCGGCGACGCCGCTCCGTATCTGCGATTCGCATTCACTCTCGAGGAGCAGCCGGTCGCCGCCACGCTGCGCACCACGGCGCTGGGCATCGTCGAGCCGTGGCTCAATGGCGCCCGCGTCGGCGACGAGCTGCTCGCACCGGGGTGGACCTCGTACCGTCACCGCGTGATCGTGTCCGACCACGACGTCACCGAGGCCATCCACGCGGGAGAGAACGTCGTCGGCGCGATCGTCGGCCGCGGCTGGGCTGCGGGCCGGCTCGGCTGGGACGGTGCAGCCCAGTACTACACCGATCGACCCGCCGCCTGGATCGAACTCCGACTCGAGTTCGCCGACGGCTCGCGGCGCACCATCGACAGCTCGGACCGGTTCCGCGTCGCCACAGGCGCCGTGCTCGCGGACGATCTGTACGACGGTGAGACGTACGACGCGCGACTCGAGCCCACGGGCTGGTGCGCACCGGGCTTCGATGACTCGGCCTGGGTTCCGGCCGAGGAGCGCGAGTGGGATCTTGCCACTCTCGAGCCGCGCACCGCGGAGCCGATTCGCGCGACCGA
The DNA here is from genome assembly GCF_040496055.1 of Agromyces zhanjiangensis. Lineage (NCBI taxonomy): Bacteria > Bacillati > Actinomycetota > Actinomycetes > Micrococcales > Microbacteriaceae > Agromyces > Agromyces zhanjiangensis. The sequence goes on from NZ_JBEPKB010000009.1 coordinate 12,276, forward strand.
GGTGCTGCATCCGGTCGAGATCACAACCAGCGCGAGCGGTGCCCGAATCATCGACTTCGGGCAGAACATCTCAGGGTGGGTGCGGCTGCGCGTCGCCGGCCCCTCCGGCACCGAGCTCACACTCCGACACGGTGAGCTGCTGACCCCCGACGGCGAGCTCGAGACCGTGAACCTGCGCAGCGCCCAGGCCGTCGACCGGTACGTCCTCGCCGGATCCGTCGTCGAACAGTGGGAGCCGCGCTTCACGTTCCACGGCTTCCGCTACGCGGAGATCACCGGCTGGCCGGGGGCGCTCGCGCCCGAGGACGTCGACGCCGTCGTCATCCACACCGACATGACCCGCACGGGCTGGCTCGAGACCTCCGACGAGCTGCTGAACAAGCTGCACGCCAACACGGTCTGGGGCATGCGCGGCAACTTCGTGGGCCTTCCCACAGACTGCCCGCAGCGCGATGAGCGACTGGGCTGGACGGGCGACGTCAACGCCTTCGGCCCGACCGCCGCGTTCCTGTACGACGTCCGCGGGGTTCTCTCCTCGTGGCTCGCGGACGTCGCCGCCGAGCAGACCGAGCTCGGGTACGTCCCGTGGTACGTTCCGCAGATCACCGGTCGCACGCAGGCGCCGACGGCCCTGTGGGGCGACGTGGTCGTCAGCCTGCCCTGGGCGATGTACCAGGAGTACGGCGACCTCGAACTGCTCGCGCGGAGCTACCCGTCGGCCGTCGCCTTCGTCGAGCAGGTCGAGGACCGCCTCGACGACAAGGGGCTGTGGTCCAATGGCTACCAGTTCGGCGACTGGCTCGACCCTGACGCTCCCGGCGACCGCCCCGATCTGGCGAAGGCCGACCGATTCCTCGTCGCCACCGCCTACTTCGCGCGGGTCGCCGGCGAGCTCGCCGACACCGCCGAAGCCCTGGGCCACCTCGACGACGCCGATCGGTTCCGCGCGCTGTACGAGCGCGTACGTGCGGCATTCCTTCACGAATACGTGGCGCCCTCCGGCCGGATCGTCGATGAGTCTCCGACGGCCTACGCGCTGGCCATTCGCTTCGCGCTGCTCGACCCCGAGCGCGAAGCGCGCGCCGGCGAGCGCCTGGCCGCCAAGGTCGCCGAAAGCGGCTTCCACATCTCGACCGGATTCGCCGGCACTCCCCACGTGCTCGACGCTCTCGTCGAGACCGGCCACATCGACGTCGCGTACCGGCTCCTCATGCAGCAGGAGAGCCCCTCGTTCCTCTACCCCGTGACGATGGGTGCGACGACCGTCTGGGAGCGCTGGGATGCTGTGCGGCCGGACGGGACGCTGCACCCGTCGGCGATGACCTCGCTCAACCACTACGCGCTGGGCGCCGTCGCCGACTGGATGCGGCGCCGAATCGGCGGCCTCACGGCTCTGGAGCCCGGCTACCGGCGCATTGAGATCGCTCCCCTGCCGGGTGGGGGCCTCACCTCCGCGTCCGTCTCGCACGACACGAGCTTCGGGCGCATCGAGGTGGCGTGGAGCATCGAGGAAACGTCGGCCTCCCTGAGCGTGACGATTCCCGACGGCGTCACCGCCATGGTCTCACCCCCGCTGCACCCCGACGCACTCACGCAGACAGTCGCGACCGGCACACACACGTGGAGCTACGAGCTCACGGTTCCCGAGATGCCGGAGTTCGATCTGGACACCCCGATCAGCGAGATCGTCGCGTTCCCCGCCGCGTGGGATGCCGCCTTCGGGGCGATCCTGCAGCACCACCCGTTCCTCAAGGACTACATGCCCGAGCCCCCGCCGGCCGGAACTCCCGAAGGCCAGATGTCGCTGAGATTCATGCTCAGCCAGATCCCGGGTTCGGGACCGGCGGTGGAGGCCGACGTGTACCGGGCACTGCAGGACGCCCGCGCCGGCTCGCTGCCCGGCGCCCTGGTCTGACGGAACGACTCGAATGCCCGAATCCGAAGCCGGGGTCCGCTCGGCGCACGGCCGAAACCCGCTCCTCCCCCTCGACATCCATATGCCGGATGCCGAGGCACGCGTCATGCCGGACGGCCGCCTGTACCTGTACGGCAGCCTCGACGAGCGCGACGACCGCTACTGCAGCGGGCGTTATCGCGTGGCGTCGACCGCGGATCTCGTGGAGTGGACGGTTCACCCCGTGTCCTTCACCACCGACGACGTGCCGTGGGCGGGTGTCGTCCCCACCTCGGGACGCTCGTTCCTCGACGGGGTCACGTCGTACGACGAGCTCCCCGAGTATGCGCGCGCCATGCTCCCGCCGGGCGCCACCGACGTCCCCTTCGAGGAGTTCGCCGCCGGCGTGCGCGCGGCGACGGCGCAGCGCCAGCCGACAGAGCCCCTGCTCTACGCACCCGATGCGATCGAGCGCGACGGGCGGTTCTTCCTGTACTTCTGCCTCTCGGACGACAGTGAGGGCGTCGCCGTCGCCGACAGCCCGACGGGGCCGTTCACGGACGCCCGGCGGCTGCCGATCTCACAGATCGACCCGGCGGTGTTCGTGGACGACGACGGCCAGGCCTATCTCTACTGGGGGCAGTTCTCGGCGAACGTCGCACGGCTGAACGACGACATGATGTCGATCGACGAGTCCTCGATCGTCACCGGACTGATCACCGAGTCAGAGCACCACTTCCACGAGGGCTGCTCGATGCGCAAGCGCGACGGCGTCTACTACCTCGTGTTCGCCGACACCTCCCGCGGCAAGCCCACCTGCCTCGGCTACGCCACCAGCACGAGCCCGCTCGGCCCCTTCGAGTACCGCGGCGTCATCATCGACAACGCCGACTGCGACCCGGAGAGCTGGAACAACCACGGTTCGATCGAATGCGTCAACGGCCAGTGGTATGTCTTCTACCACCGATCCTCCCGCGGCTCCTCGAGCATGCGAAGAGTCTGCGCGGAGCCGATCCGGTTCCTCGCTGACGGCAGCATCCCGGAAGTCCCCATGACGTCGCAGGGCGCGGGCGCCTCCTTCGGCCCGGGCGACACGATCGCGGGTGGTTCCGCCTGCGCACTGGCCGGCAACGCGCGGGTCACGCCAGTCCCCGACGGCGAAGCTGTGGTCGGCTTCGCCGACGGTGATGCCGCACGATTCCGCTATTTTGAGAGCGAAACTGCGGTCCGCACCGTTCACGTGGGCACCCGCGGCTCCGCACGACTACTGATCCTCGCCGACGGCGTGCCGCTCGCGGAGGTCGACGCAGGGTCCGGCCCGACAGAGGTCGATCTCGCACCGGGGCGGTACGAGATCACCGTGGAAGCACGTGATCCCCGAGATCTCGAGTTGCTGGGTCTTCGGTTCGAACGGTGATGGCGGCCGCCGAGCGTTCGGCGGCCGCAAGACCACTCAGGACAGGAGCTCCTTCATCTGACCGGCCAGGATCAGCGTGGCGCGGCGCGGCGAGAGTCGGGACAGCCTGTCGAGCATGGTGACGTCCTTGCCGATCGTCACCCGATAGCTCCCCTTCTCGATCGCGGCGACGATCTGGCGCGCCGCCTCCTCGGGTCGGGTCGGTTCCGGCGCCTTGCGACCGGTACTGCCCATGTTCGGCATTGTGACACCGGAATTGGCCGTGATGTCGGTCGCGATCGCGCCGGGGAACACGACCGTTGCGGCGACGCTCGTGCCCTGCAGCTCGGCGAACAGCGCCTCGGTGAACAGCTTCACCGCAGCCTTGGACGCGCCATACGCGGCCTGCCCGGGAACAGGCGTGAGAGCGCCCATGCTCGAGATGTTCACGATCGCGCCGGCCGGGCGCCGCCGGATCACCGGGAGGAACGTCTTCGTGGTGTTGACCACACCCCAGAAGTTCACGTTCATCACCCGCTCGATCACATCGAACCCGAGCTCCTCGATCTTCACGAACGGCTGGATGATGCCGGCGACGTTGACGAGGCCGTCGATGTGCGGGTGGAGGTCCGCGATGACCGCGGGGAGGGCCTTCACCGCTGCCCGGTCCGTGATGTTCACGGCGTGCAGCGAGAGCCTCTCCCCTGCTGCCGCCAGCCGCGCAGTCTCCTCCAGGCCGGGTTCGCTGAGGTCGAGCGCCGCGACGCGACCGCCGCGTGCGAGGATCTCGAGCACGACAGCCCTCCCGATCCCGTTGCCTCCGCCGGTGACGACGAACGTGTTGTCTGTGATCTGCATGCGTGTGCTCCTATGCGTTGATGAGGGCGCCACCGTCGGCGTGGATGTTCTGGCCTGTGATCCAGTGGCTGTCGTCCGAGGCGAGGAAGACGACGACGGGGGCGACATCGTCATACGGGTTGCCGGCGCGCCGGAATGGGTTCGCCACGAACGCCTTCTGCACGTGCGCACGCGCCTCGGGGCTGAGCGAGGTGAGTCCGCCCGACGCGTTCTCGGTCAGGCCGTTGGGGCAGACTGTGTTGACGCGGATGTTGTACTGCCCCCACTCACGGGCGACCACCCGCGAGAGTCCACGCACGGCTTCCTTCGACGCGGCATAGGGGGCATAGAACTCGTCGCCGGCAATGGCCGCCTCGGAAGCGAAGTTGATGATCGAGGCGCCCGCGCCCTCCTTGTCCCGCAGGTGCGGGAAGCACAGCTTCATCAGGTGCCAGTACGCGTAGACGGAGCTGCGCATCTCGAGGTCGAGGTCGTCGATCGTCTTCTCGAGGAACGGCGCTGGGATGGTGATCGTGTGGGCGTTGTTCACCAGTACGTCGATCGTTCCGAACCGGTCGACCGTCGCATCGACGAAGGCGACCAGGCTGTCGTACTCCATGATGTCCACGGTCATCCCGAGCACCTCCGCGCCCTGCTCCTCGCACAGTCGCGTGGTCTCTGCGAGCTTCTCCGCGTTGCGCGCGCAGATGGCCAGCGAGGCACCCTCTTCGGCCATGCGGATCGCCTGCTGCTTGCCGAGGCCGCTGGAGCAGCCGGTGATGAGGACGACTTTGCCGTCGAGCTTTCCCATGATCGATTCCTGTCTGTGTTGTCTTGTCGGTGCGCGGCGATCAGCGGACCGGAAGGATGCCCTCGTCGTTGGAGAGGCCGGCCATGAGTTCGCCCGGCACGCGCTCCCGCAGGACGTCGATGGCCCAGGCGTCGGCATCGGTCGTGATCTTGCGCACGACCTCGGGCTGCGACCACAGGCCGATCTCACCGTCCGCGGCGAGCTTGAACAGGTTGCCCGAGATGGCGGCGGCGTCGTCGGACGCGAGATAGGCCAGGAACGGGACCATGCCCTCCGCCGTGCGCTTCATCGCTTCCGGAGCACCCGCCTCGATCATCTCCGCGGGAACACCCTGCATCCTGTACGTCGCAGCGGCGTTGTACCAGGCACGCGTCTTCGCGAGCGGCGTGTATGCGTTCACGGTGATGCCGGTGCCGCGGAGGTCGCCGGCGGCGGCCTTCGTCAGGGCCACAATGCCGGCGTTCGCGGCACCGTAGGCCGCGTACCCCTGGAGGCCGAGGAACGCGTCGGATGACGAGTTCAGGATGCGCCCGTAGCCCTGCGCCTTCATGTGTGGCAAGGCGTGGTGAATCAGGTTGAACGCGCCCTTCAGCTTCGACACGACGCTGATGTCCCAGAGGTCCTCATCCATGTCGGCGATGTTCCCGACCCAGTTCGAGGAGGCGTTGTTGACGATGATGTCGATGCGGCCGAAGCTGTCGATCGCGGTCTGCACCATCCCGCCGGCGGTCGCGAAGTCGCCGACATCACCGAAGAACGGCACGGCCTGTCCGCCCCCGGCCACGATCCGGTCCGCCGTCGTCTTCGCGTCGCCCTTCACGCTCTCGAGCGCGGCGCGCTCTTCATCGGTGAACGGGATCTCGGTCTTCTCGAACGCGTCGAGGGAGGAGCCGGGCTTGCGGTTGTTCGTGATGACCTTCGCGCCGTGCTCGGCGAGGCACAGAGCGACGTCGCGCCCGATCCCCTGACCCGATCCGGTGACGATCGCAACCTTGCCCTGCAGCAGCTCAGACATGCCGTTCAACTCCTCTTCCGTCGGCAGCACGGTGCGCACCGCCGTTCCTCAAGACTTCCGCGGCGACGCGTGCTTGTCATCGTCCGGTGAGATCGACCGATGTACTCCATTTGAAGTAGGGCCGCGAAGTCTGCTTGATTCGTCCGCATCGCCGGTTGATCGACGTGCCCCCGGACCCGCATCGGAGTGGCCCGGACCGCGACAATGGGAGTCATGTCGATCCCGGAGCCCGAGCGCGTCGAGCTTCCCCCGTGGTACCTGAGCAGCCGAATGCTCGATCGAGTATCCGTCGCTGGGGGAACAATCGCATGCGTTGTGCAGGTTGTCGTCCTGATCTGGACCGGCGCCGGACCGGCGGGGTATGGCGCACTGGCATTGCTGATCGCTGGATTCGCGCTGAGCCGCTGGTTCGGAGTATGGGGACTCATCCCGGCCGTTCTGGGCGCTGTTCTCGGGATCACGTTGTCCGACGGCTACACAGCTGGGTGGATCGTCGTTCTGTCGATCATCTTCTCCGCAGGGCTGCGCGGGCCGGCCGTGTTCATCGGCGGCACCCTGGCCGGGCTCGCGCTCTATTTCGCGACCGTGGGCGTCGAAGCATCCGGGTTCGACGACCCTCTGGCGTACGTGGCGCTGAGCACCACAGTCGCCGCCGCCGCGACCGGGTACGCGATCCGGGCGCACGAGATCTACCTGCTGACGCTCCATCAGCGTGCCCAGGATGTGATCTCTTCCAGGGATCTGGAGGTGACTCGTCGAGTGGCCGAGGAGCGCCTACGCATCGCACAGGACTTGCACGACGTGGTCGGCCACGAGATCGCCGTCATCGGCACGAACCTCGGAGTCATCGACGTGCATCTCCCGCCGGGCGCCTCAACCGAGCGCGCAGCGCTGGCGAATGCGCAGAGCGGGGTACGGCGGGTTCTGCAGGAGACGCAGCGCATCCTCGGTGTTCTTCGGCGCGGCGACAGGACGAGCGGCAGCACGCTCATGCTGCCGACGATCGAACGCATTCCTGAGCTCGTCGAGAACCTCGAAGCATCCGGCGGCGAGGTCCGGCTCACCATGCCCGATGGCGAGATGTCGATTGATCCGTCCGTGAGCGTCGCCGCGTTCCGAATCACGCAAGAGGCTCTGACCAATGCGCATCGGCACGGATCAGGTCCCGTTGACGTGGGCATCCACCTCTCCGGCAAGAAGCTGATCATTGAAGTGGAGAACGGAGTCGCCGCAGATTCCCGCCGCGCAGTCGGTGGTCGTGGCTTCGGTCTGATCGGCATGCGTGAACGGGTGGAGGCCGCGGGCGGGCTCCTCGACATCCACTCCGACGAAGAGGTCTTCCGCGTCACGGCGACGCTGAGGACCGATGGCGGGTCCGTCCGATGATCCGGATCCTCATCGTCGACGACCAGGAGATGATCCGGGTCGGCCTGCGAACGATCTTGGAGTCTCAGTCCGACATGGAGGTCGTCGCGGACGTCTCCGACGGGATCCGGGCACTGGACCTGCTGTCGACCGAGCAGGTGGACGTCGTCCTCTTGGATCTGCGCATGCCCGGGATGGACGGAGTGCAGACCACCAGCCGAATCCGGGAGTCGGCGGTCGGTGAGAGCGTCCGGATCGTCATCCTCACAACCTTCGACCAGGACGAGAACGTGCTGGCGGCCCTGCGCGCCGGCGCCAACGGCTTCCTCAGCAAGGGGGTGACTCCGGCCGAGCTGCTCGGCGCCGTCCGAGACGTGGTCGCAGGCGGCGGGGCGCTCTCTCCTGCAGCCGCACGCGCCCTCATCGAGCACGTCAACGATCAGCGCAACCCGGCCGTCGTCGTCGAACTCGCTGCACGGTTCGACGCGCTGACGGCCCGCGAACGCGATGTCGTCGCCGCGATCGCGCGGGGACGGAGCAACGACGAGATCGCGGCGGAGATGTTCGTCTCTCCCTACACGGTCAAGACACATGCCAGCCGAGCCATGCTGAAGGTCGGCGCACGGGACCGCGCGCAACTGGTGTCCTTCGCTCTTCTGTCAGGATTGCCGGCGTTCAGGCCGCAGCCGTAGGCCTGGCGCCCGAAACCCCACCGCGCCGACGCATTCAGGCGCTGTAGCGACCGCGACGGGGAATCCGCTATCGAAGCCCGGTCCAACCGGTTGCCGTCCCGCCAGGCCCGTCGGAGCCGACGACGCGAGAAACTGCACACGATCCAATTTGGCAATCGCTTGCTATTTTCGTGACTGCGAGGTTTACTTGGTCTACGCACCCCGCTTGCGGACCAAGACAGCACGCAGGAACCCCTGCAGGTCGCACTGACAAAGGAGTTGGATGATGGCGAAGACCCGAGCCGAGAGGGCCACGGATCCGGATCGGCTGCCTGCCGGCAAATTGATGGCGTGGGCTGGAGCGGGAATGTCCGCGGCCGCGAACTTCATCGTGCTCGGCTATCTCTCGATCTACGCCACGGATACGCTCGGCATCTCTGCCGCCATGGTCGGTGTGATCATCCTCGTGAGCAGCCTGGCGAACGTCGTCGGCGGTCTCGTTGCGTCCTGGATCGTCGACCGCAGCCCTGAGACGAAGTGGGGCAAGGCGCGCCCGTACGAGTTCGCGGTCATCGGCGTGTGGCTGGCGACCTGGCTTCTCTTCTCGACGCCCGCCGGTCTCGGCGACATCGGTCGCGTGGTGTGGATCTTCGCGATGTTCCTCGCGATCAACGTGCTCTTCGACACCCTGCTGCGATCGAACGACACGCTGTACATGGCGCGAGCCTTCGCCAACCGTCGCGTGTACGCGAAGGTCTACACGCGAGCCGGCATCTTCACGACGATCATGGGCATCATCATGACCGTCGGGCTTCCCGTGGCACTCAGCTGGGCGGACAAGGACCCGGCGCGCTGGTCCATCGTCATGGGCGCCGTCGCGATCCCGCTGGCCGCGCTCGGCATGACCCGCTTCCTCTTCGTCAGAGAGGAGTACCAGACCGCCGACACCGGCGCACCGCCCGTGAAGGTCCGCGACCTCCTCGCCACGCTCGGCGCCGGGAAGTGGATCTGGCTCATCGCGGGCCTGTTCTTCCTGAACAGCGCGATCAATGGCGCGAACATGATCTCGTACTACTTCCGCTACATCGTGGGCGATCTCGCCCTCCAGGGCATCGTCGCAGGCGCAGGTGTACTGATCCTCCCCCTCATCCTGCTCTTCCCCAAGCTCATGAAGCGGTTCGGGATCTCGCAGATCATCATCGTCGGCTGCAGCCTCGGCCTCATCGGCACCGGGTTCTACTTCTTCGCCAACGGCAGCATCCCGCTGCTGATGATCGGAGGCATCCTCGGCGGTCTCGCTTCCCTTCCCCTGTCGTACCTCGGCGGCGTCATGATCCTCGACGTCTGCGCCTTCAACGAATGGAAGGGCAAGCGTCGCCTCGAGAGCACGATGGGAGCCGTCACGGGCGTCATGGGCCGGATCGGCATCGGCATCGCGGGCCTGGTCGTCGGTCTCCTGCTCAGTGCGTCCGGCTACGACGGCACCACCGACGTGCAGACGGATGCGGCGAACAACGCGATCGTCGGCCTGTTCGCCGGCGTCCCAGCCTTCGTGTTCCTCGGCATCATCGTCCTCATGTTCTTCTACCTGCACTTCGACCTGAAGATCCTCCCGCAGGTGAACGCCGACCTCGACGCGCGCCGAGCCCAGGCCTCTGCCGACGCGATGACCCGCGAGGAGGAGGACGCCGCGGTTCCCCTGACCGCCGCGGCGGCGATTCCCGGCGAGCAGGCGAACCCGCCACACGACATGTGACCTCGTCCCCTCCCCCGCCTGGAGGCGCCGACCGCTCCCGCGGCCGGCGCCTCCAGCTCGTTCCTCATCGATCGTTGGAGTGAAAGACGGGTAAGGGCACCCGTACCCGGGCCGGCGGTCCGAGGGGTCGCTGACACCAGCCGCCGCTTCGACCCCCGCCGCCCGGGTCCGCGACGAGCACCGACGTGACGCCGCGGCGACCCGCCTCAGCGGCCGAGCACCAGTCGGACGGTCGCCCATCCGTCGAGCTCGAGCAGGTCGAGCTCACCACCGCTCGCCTCCGCGCACGACCGGGCTATGTCCACGCCGAGCCGCGGTCGCTACGTCCGCGCTCGAGAGCCTCCGGCGGTACGCCGTGCCCGCGGTCGCGCACGTCGACCGCGATGCGCCCGTCGTGGAGGTCGGCGACGACGACTGCGACGGGGGTGCCGTCGGCGGTGTGCGCGACGGCGTTCTCGAGCAGTGCGTCGAGCGCAGCCGACAGGTCCTCCGACGAGCACCTCACGAGCGCCTCCCCCGCGGTCTTCGTGCTGATGGATGCCTCGCGGCCCTGGTCCTCCATGAGGGGTACCCAGCAGGCGAAGCGGTCGCGCGCGACCGCCGCTGCGTCGCACGACGGCATTGCCCCTTCGCGTTGCGGACGTCGTGCCGCCCGGATCACCGCGGTCAGCGTCCGTTCGAGCTGGGCGACGTGGAGCTCGAGCTCCGCCTTGCCGGATGAGGCGGGAAGCGCCTCGACGTCGAGCCGGACTGCGGTGAGGGGCGTGCGCAGTCGGTGCGAGAGATCGGCGGCCGTCTCACGCTCGAACTGCAGCAACTCCTCGATTCGCTCCGCGCGCCGAATCTGGTCTCCGAGCGGGCTTTCGGCAGGTATCCGGTCATGCTTCGCGGCGTCGATGGGGACGGCCCGAGCAAGAGGGTTCCCCGCTCGCAGCTTCGGTGAGCAGGCCCTCGTGCGTGCCGTGGCGAGCGCGCCGTTTCGGCCGCCTGATCAGGCCCCGGAGACGACCTCCTTCAGCCTCTGGAGCTGGAATCGCGACACCTCGTCGGCCGTCTGGTCCTCTGCGAACACGTTCGAGACGATCAGCGCATCGTCGCGGATTTCGGCCGCTCGGATTACGGCATCGCGACCAGTTTCGCGACCAGGAACGCTCGGTCGAAGTCCGGCGAGCGGTGCGCTGAAACGTCCTGATCAATGGGATCTTCTCGCCAGCGGTCCGCCGAGTCGAAGTCGCAGGCGGATCGAACCCGCCCGTCCGGCGAGTGACCAAGTGCCTGGGCAATCGAGCCTGCAGCAGCGACTCGAACCAAGAACAGGTCATCAAAGACCCCGCGGGTGCAGTACTCCATGGTCCGCCGGAATTCCGGGCGAGAAGCCCTCAAGAGCGATTCGAAAGCTGGGAGAGTAGCCGGAATCAAGCACGGTCATTCCAGCCCGCGGAAACAGCAAAACCCCCGCTGAGCGGGGGTTCTTCACTGCTGGGGTACCTGGACTCGAACCAAGAACAACTGAAGTCGATCTCGGCGCTTCGGCACCGGCCCGCGAGGGGCGGAATTCCGCGGGATTCCGCGGATCTCATAGGCCCCAGTGTACGTGCTGCTACGGAGTGATACGGGCCGAATCTGGTCTCCGAGGGCGTTCTCGGCAGGTTTCTGGTCACCCGCGAAGCCGGATCGATCCGCCTCGATCTGTACCGCCTCTGGTTCGCGGTCGCGATGCTCGCGGAGAGCGGTCCCCGCGGCCACCCGTTCCCCGACCGCCATGTGCGAGACGAAGCGCTCCGCGCACACGCCGAACGGCTACCGGTCACGCTCTGACTCGCCGCCCATCGGCGGGCCGTAGAGGTTTCGCTCGATTGATCGGCGCATGCGCCGGAACGCCTATAGGGCTTGCATCTCCCAGAGCTCGCGATACCGGCCCGCCCGCGCGACGAGCTCGTCGTGCGAGCCGATCTCCACGATCCGACCGCGATCGAGCACCACGATCCGATCCGCCTGACGGATCGTCGACAGTCGGTGCGCGACCACCAAGGTGGTCCGACCGACCATGAGGCGCTCGAGCGCTTCCTGGACTTTGCGCTCCGATTCGACGTCGAGCGCGCTGGTGGCCTCGTCGAGGATGAGCAGTCGCGGGTCGCGGATGAGCGCCCGCGCGATCGAGATCCGCTGCCGCTGGCCGCCGGACAGCCGCGCACCGCGCTGTCCGACCGTCGTGTGCCAACCCTGCGGCAGCGCGTCGATGATCTCTTCCGCGTTGGCCCGTGCAATGGCGACCCGCACCCGCTCGTCGGAGACCGGATCGAGTCCGTAGGTGATGTTGTCCCGGATGGATCCCTCGAACAGGACCGAGTCCTGCGGGACGACCGAGACCCGCCGCCGCACCGATCGCAGGTCGAGGGTGCTCATGTCGGCTCCGTCGAGCAGGACTCGACCGGAGGACGGGCGCACGAAGCCGAGAGCGACGTTCATCATCGTCGACTTCCCCGACCCGGACGCTCCGACGAACGCGATCGTCTCGCCGGGAGCGATCGTCAACGACACGCCGGAGAGCGCAGGGTGTTCGTCGCCGTACCGGACGGTGACGTCCTCGAATCGGAATCCCGCCTCGATGTCCGGCACCTGCCGCTTGCCTTCGTTCTGCTCCAGATCGGGCTCGCAGATCACCTCCGCGATGGATCGGATGGACTCGCGGCCTCGGGCGATGATCGGCATGAAGCTGAGGACGGTCATCACCGTGCCGGTCAGGGTGGTGAAGTACGTGCCGAGCAACACCACCTCCCCCGGCGTGATGTCGACGGTCCCGGAGACCGAGAGCGCACCGGCACCGAGCAGGCAGCCGATCGCGAGCAACTGCATCAGCACCCAGCTCAGCGCGCCGAAGTGGCCGTTCACCATATCGAGGCTCAGCCCGCGGCTGCGGACCCCTTCGGCGCGCTCCGCGACACGGGTGAAGGAGTCCTTCTCGAGCCCGTGGGCGCGGGTGATCGGCATCAGCACGGCCATGTCGCCCACGGCCCGCGAGTACTGCTCCATCTCGATGCGGAAGTCCTCGTTGCGGCGGTGCGACCTCTTGCGAAGGAGTGCCCACACCCCGACCCCCAGAGGGATGGTCAGCCCATACACCGGGAGGAACTGCGGCACTGAGAGCGCGGTCATCGTGATCGCACCGAGGAAGACCACGATCGCGGAGCCGAGTGGGTTGCCGATCTGGCCGAACATCAGCTCGATGTTCTCGACATCGCGCACCACCTTGCTCTGCATCACCGCGGCGCTGGTGCGTCCGAAGTATCCGATGGAGACCGTCTGCAGTCGCGCGACGACGGCATTGCGCAGGGTCACGGCGATCCGTCGGACGATGCCCATGTAGGCCCGGGTGAAGAGGATGTGGGTCGGGTAGACCTGCAGGAGCAGGGCGGCCGCGATGATCCCCAACACCCCGAGGGCTGACAGGGGACCGCCGGCGACGACGTAGTCGATCGCCGCGGCGGTGATGACGGGCAGGAGCCACAGCGGGCTGTCCTTGACGATGAAGATGGCGGAGATCCCGACGAGCCGCGCCCGGTAGGGCCGGAGCAATCCGAGCAGGGACCGCAGCGGGCGTCCGGGGTCGAGGGTCAGGGTCTCTGCGGGGCTCGCTTCGCGACTCATCCCTTGACGCCGGAGCTGATGCCCGAGCCCATGAAGTAGCGCTGGGTGAAGAGGAAGATCACGATGACGGGCAGGATGTAGATCAGGGCACCGGCCGACTGGAGCGTGATGATGCCGGATCCGCGGGGGTCGAGGTATCCGATCGAGGTCGCGACGGCGAGCGTGGTGTTGTTGTAGTTGAGGAGGAGTGCGGGCGCGAGGTAGTCGCCCCACGTCCACGTGAACGTCAGGATGAGCGACGTGAGCAACATGGGTCGCGACAGGGGGAGGAAGACCTGCCAGAAGATCCGCCACCAGCCCGCGCCGTCCATGATGGCAGCGTCCTCGAGTTCGAGCGGGATCGCCGTGAAGAACTGCCGGAACAGGAAGATCAGGTACGGGGTGCCGGCGATGCCCCAGAGCACCCACGGCCAGTACGTGTTCACCAGGCCGAGGCGCGCGAAGAGGATGTAGGTCGGGATCAGGGTCGCGATCGACGGGATCATCATCGTGGCGAGGATGATCGTGAACAGGGCGTTCTTCCCCCGACCCCGCAAGCGCGCGAAGGCGAAACCGACCAGTGCGCTGCTGAACGTGGTGAGCACGGACACGATGACCGAGAGGAAGAGCGAGTTCTTGGCGTAGTGGAGCCAATTGATCCGCGTGACCGCCTCGACGAAGTTCTGCCACTGCGGGTCGAACTGCAGCAGCGAGAAGGCTCCGCCGGAGACCTGTGCCGGCGTCGCGAGCGCCACGAGCACGATGTAGAGGAACGGCACGAGGAAGAGCGCGGCCGCGATGACCACCGCGGCGTACACGCCGATACCGGCTCGGTTCGCCGACGGGTCGTAGCGTCGGCGCGGGCGGCGGGAGGCGGTCGTCGGACTCTCGTCCACGAGGGGCGGAGCGATGGCCCCGACCGCTGAGTTGACCGTGGTCGACATGGTACTGCTCTCAATCCTGGTCGACGGCGACCTGATAGAAGACGAAACGCTTGCTCAGACGCTGGAGGATGAGCGTGAGCCCGAGGACGAAGACGAAGAAAACCCAGAGCATTGCGGTGCCGTAGCCGAAACGGTTGTACAGGAAGAACTCCTTGTACACCTGGACCATGTAGAGCGTCGTGCTCTGCGGGATGTTGGACGCCGTGGAGAGGTTGTTGGTCTCGGCCAGGAGCATGGGCTGGACCAGCACCTGAAGCGACGCGATGATGCCGGTGATGACCTGGAAGTACAGGATCGGCGAGATCATCGGGATGGTGATGCTGCGGAACACCCGCCACGAACTCGCGCCATCGATCTTCGCGGCTTCTTCGAGCTCGACGGGGACGTCCTGAAGAGACGCGAGGATCACGATCATTCCGCCGCCGAGGCCCCAGAGGGTCATCACGATGAGGGCGTAGAACGCGTACGGATCTGCGAGCCACGTCGTCTGGTCAGGGCCGCCGAAGAACTCGAGGATCCCGTTGAGGAGGCCGGCATCGCGGTTGAAGATGAGTCGCCACATGATCGCCACCGCGACGATGGGCACGACGGACGGCACGAAGAAGATGGCGCGGACGACACCGCGCGCCCGGATCCGCCGGTTGACCAGGACGGCGAGGAACAGTCCTCCTCCGACGCTCAGTGGAACGGCGATGATGACGTACGCCAAGGTACGCAACAGGCTCGCCCAGATCTCGGGGTCGGAGGTGAAGATCTCGATGTAGTTGCGCAGGCCGACGAAGCGCCAGATCGGCGACTGGCCGTCGTAGTTCGTGAAGCTCGTCCCGAGAGCGAATCCGATCGGAACGATGGTGAGCAGGACGAATCCGAAGATCCATGGAGAGGCGAACAGGTAGAACGTGGAGGTGCGATAGCGCCGCCACCCGCGGCCGCGGGCATTGCTGCCCGCGACCGCGACCGACGTCGCCGTGGAACGGCTGGTCATCCGAGCTGGTCCTTGCCCTGGGCGAGGGTGTCGTTCAGCTCCGCCTCCAGGTCGGCGAGTGCCTGCTTCACGGTCTTCTCGCCCTTGATGGCCGCGACCGACTCGCGGTCGAGGGCGCTGACGAACACGGCACCGTCCATGTAGGGCGAGGTGGGAAGGGTCGTGACGGCGTCAGCCTCGAGCTTCGCGGTCTCGGCAGCCTCGACCTGGAAGGGGTACTCCGAAGGCAGGTTTCCCCAGAGCGACTCGAGCGCGGGCAGGCCCCAGCCGCTCTCGGAGCGCTCGACGGCCGGCTCGCCGCCCATGAAGTACTCCAGCACTCGCCATGCCTGGTCCTTCGAGTCGGAAGCGCTCGGGATCCAGCCCCCCACGCCGCCGGCGACCGATGCGATGCGCTCACCGAAGGTGGGCGTCGGCACGAGCTGAGCGGTGTCGCGCACGGCAGCGCCTTCGTCTCCGACGAGCATGCCGCCCATCCAGTAGCCGGTCATCGTCATCGCCATGCGCCCTGACTGGAAGGCCGGCCCGTCCTGGCCGTCCGGCAGGGGGTTGAGGCTCGTGACGCCGACGCCACTCGTGCCGTAGTCCACCAGCCACTGCATGGCGCGCTCCGCTTCGGGCGTATCGAAGTCGACCGCGGTGAGATCGTCGTTGTAGATCTCGCCACCCTGCTGCGCGATCATCGTCGTGAACAGCGTGGTCGTGCCCCACTGCCACTCGAGCCCCAGCGGGTACTCCACACCCGCGGCCTTGAGTTCCTCGGCCTTGTCCAGGACGGTGTCCCAGTCGGAGACCTCCGTGGTGCTGAGCGGCTCGACGCCCGCGGATTCGAACAGCGCCGTGTTCTGCCAGAGGGAGGTGTCGGCGCTCCAATCCTTGATGACGCCGTACAGGTCGCCCTCGCCGCTCGTGCTCCCGTCCCATCGCCAGAGGTCGTTGACCGGCAGGAGATCGTCCTCGCTGATGACCTCGCTGCCCGCGACGTAGTCGTCGAGGGATGTCGCGAGGCCCTTCGCGAACAGGTTCGGGTTCGGCGAGCCGCGCACGAGGTCGGGCGGATCTCCGGCAGTGAGCGAGGCGTTCAGGCGGGTCTGATCGAACTCGATGAAGTCGATCGTGATGTCGGGGTTGTCCGCTTCGAACGCCTCGATCATCTCAGGCGTGAACTCGTTGCTCTGGTACATCACCGTGACGGTGGTGACGCCGTCGGCCCCGCCGTCCTCAGCGGCGGTGCACCCCGCGAGCATCAGAGCAGGAACGGTCAGCGCGGCGAGCGCGACAAGTCCCCTCTTGGCGGGGGCTGTGTGTCGGGACATCTCTGTCGCCTTTCTTCCGGGATCCGGGTTCATGTCTGGCTTCCCCCGACGCTGAGCGGACCGGATGTTTCCGGGCTCTGCGTCGAGCGTGCCACAAGAGTACGTCTGCTCCCAACGACCTCACGATGGCCGATCGAACGGGATTCATGGATGAAACGATGGCGTCTGCGACCCACTTCACGAGTGCCGATCACCCGCGAATGACCTCTCGATCACGAAGCGATAACGGACGATGTCGCGGATCTCGCCACGTTTCGGCGAGCTGGCGGGGCTCGGCGTTGAACATCCTGCATGGACGATGACGGGAGACGCAAGATTCGGTCGTCCTGCCATCGGTCAGCCGAGTCCGCGCACGCGCCAAGCGAATCGCATCGACTCGTCCGGGGCGATCGTGAGCAGGTCGCGACCGGAGTTGAGCGCATCCGGCGGGCAGCTCTGAGGCTCCACGGCGACGGCGTGACGCCGGTCCGCGCCGAGAGACTCGTCCGCGGTGTAGATCTGGACCCAGTCGCAGGATTCGTCCCACGTGATCTCGGTCCCCGTGCCGTCCGGAGCGGTGAGGCAGGCTCGAGCAACCCCGTTCCGGTCGCGAGCCAGCCCGGTGAACGCGTGGTTCAGGATCGTCTCCTCGATCATCCGCCCCTCGCGGAAGTCGTAGACGCCACCACGATGCTCATCGACCGGCACGAGCTCCGTGGGGAGCAAGCGCGCGTCCGTGAGCAGGACCTCCGCGGCGGATGTCTGCAGCGTCCACCGGTCGACCGCCCTCCGCTTCGCATCGCCGGCGAGCAGGTACGGGTGGATGCCGATACCGAACGGGGCGTGCGTCGCACTCTCATTGGTCGCTTCGACTTCGAGGAGCAGGCCATCCGTGCCGATCGAGTAGGTCGCGTCGAGTCGCACGCGCCATGGGTAACCGGGTTGCGGCTCGATCCACCCGCGCAAGGTGACGGCGTTGAGGCTCTGCCGGATCGCGTCGAAGCGGAGCCAGGCAGCGAGTCCGTGCGCTGCGCAGTTCGTGTCGATCTCGTTGACGGCGAGCTGGTGGTCCTGCCCGGCGATGCGATAGCGGCCGTCGGCGG
Organism: Agromyces zhanjiangensis; assembly: GCF_040496055.1. Lineage (NCBI taxonomy): Bacteria > Bacillati > Actinomycetota > Actinomycetes > Micrococcales > Microbacteriaceae > Agromyces > Agromyces zhanjiangensis. Next base: position 29,975 of record NZ_JBEPKB010000009.1, read on the forward strand.
TGCGGTTGGGCCACGGGGCGAGGATCGCGCCGCGCATCGCGGGCCGGAGCTCATCGGCCCCGAACGGTACGACGAGGTCGCGTCCGCGGTACGTCAGCGACCGCAGCGACGCTCCGACGCCGGCGATGTGCGCGACGTAGTGTCCGGCGCGCAGCGTGTGCTGCGCGCCGGACAGGGGGTCGAGCGACATGGGTCAGTCGTCGCCGTTCTCGCGAGAGAACAGCAGCAGCTCGGGGAGGCTCGTGGCGAAGTAGTCGGTGACACCGTCGTCGCGGCGCGCCACCGGCGCCACGTACTGAGCCCGAGCCTCGCCGAGCGAGGCGGGCGGGTCGGTGAGCGGGAGTCCGTTCGCCGTGAGGGTCGCGTCCCACGCCGCGATGGCCTGTCCTTCCCCACCCTCCCAGGGGTGGAACGGCCGGGTGACGAGGATCTGGTAGGCAGTGCCGGCGTCGCCTTCGGCCACGAGGAGGCGGACGTACTCGATCGTGAAGTCATCTCGGGTCAGGACGAGAGACTCGATCGGACGCAACCGCGCCAGTCGGTCCGAGGTCGAGTGTCCGAGCCGAATGGCGAGTTGGTCTTGCTCGTAGCGGATGCGCGCATCGTGTGGCGCGACCTCGGCCGCTCGAGCGTATCGAGCCCAGGCGGCATCATCGTCGTGCTCGATGTTGTACGCCGCCAACGCCGCGTTGCGGAGCAGGACGGCGTCCGTGTTCCCAGCGTCGATGGCCGTGTTCCAGTGTTCGCTGGCTTCGACGCGACGCCCGTGCGCATAGAGCAGCATGCCGATGAGGGCGTGCGCGGTCGCGTCCCCCGGTTCCGCTCGCAGCGCGGCGTCGAGCGCGTCGAAGGCGTCGAGTCCGTGCGGGAACGCCCAGGTCTGATCCGCGCGGCGTGCGAGATCACGCTCTCGCGACGCATCCGCGTCTCGGCCGAGTTCGTCGAGCACCTGCGCAGCGAGGTAGTGCGCGATCGGACGCGCATTCCCAGTCGGGGTGATCGGCGCGGTCTGCGCGCGCGCGAGGACCCCGAGGGCACCGGACAGGTCACCGGCGTCGCGGAGGTCGAGCGCGATGTCGATGAGCAGCCCTGCCTCGGCCGCGACATCGGCCCCGGCCAGATGCCGCAGCGTGGCGTCGAGCGGGTCGACGGTGAGCGCGTCGCCGACGAGCGCCGTAGCCTCTTCGCCACGGCCGACTCGTTCCAGGAGGATCGCGCGCAGGGCGGTTCGGCGGGTGTCGTGGCCGACCACGCCGTCGAGGGTGTCAAGGACTCGCAGCGCGGCTCGGTTCTGACCGCGACGGCTGAGGGATTGCGCCAGGGCGAGTCCGGCTGCGGGCGCCCAGGTGCCGTCCCATCCCGCCTTCCCGAAGGCCTGCTCAGCCTCGATGACGCGGCCGAGACGCCGCAGCGCCAGGCCGAGCAGGTAGAAGGCCTCGGCGTCCTGCGGGTTCGCGTTGCGGCGGGTGAGCCTGGCGAGGGCGAGGTTCGTGCGCTCGACGGCCCGCTGGTAGCGCCCCGCCCGGTAGTCCCGGTCGGCGAGGGCGAGGTTCGTGCGAACGTCTCCCGGATCGCGCTGCAGTGCCGCGTTCCAGTACGGGAGGGGCGAGCGCGTCGGGTGGCGGTACTGATCGAGGTGGAGCCCTGTGAGGTAGAGCTCCTCCACCGATTCGATCGCCTCAGGCAGCGGAGGCTCTTCCGCGACCCATGGCTCCTCGTCGTCGGCGACGGTCGGCGTCCAGCGGACGAGCAGCCGACCGTCCTGGTCGACCAGCTCGGCGGTGACCGTTCCGTCCTCGACGACGGCGGCGTCGAGCGCGGCCGGGATGCCCGGGAGGAGGTCCTGCGTGCGCGAGGCGATGACCTCACCATCCCGGAGGATCCGCAGCACCGCAGCTGCCTGCGGGGCGGTCACCGCGAACGTGGCGGACACGCCTCCGTCGCGCTCGACATGCACCGCGGCGTCCGGCGTGGCCTGGTGGGCGGCGCCGATCGCAGGGATGGGGTACCAGTACTGGGTGAAGACCTTGGTCTCACCCGGAAGCAGCCAGCTGAAGTCGGGCTGGTTGTCGGTGTAGACGCCCGCCATGAGTTCGACGTACGGACCGTCCGAGTCGGTGAGCTGGGCATCCCAGGCGTGCCCGAACGGGGCATCGCCCCACGTCCACTGCTTCTTCCCGGGCGAGACGCGGCGCTCGGCCCAGTGGACGAATCCCGCCCCCGCAGCGTGGTCGTAGCCGCCGAAGAAGTCCTGCTGCGAGTCGACGATCATGTACGAGGTCGGCACCGGGATGTTGCGGTAGAAGTCGATGCGGTCCGCGCCGGGCTTCTGGGCCGCGAGCGCCGGGTAGTCCACCCCGTAGTACGGGCGATCGGCTTCAGGGAACGCGGTCAGCGCGCGTCTGGCGTGGTCGGCGACGTAGCGGACATCCTCGGGGAAGAACGACTGGTAGTCGTCGTGCACCCGCGCGGCGACATTCGCCCACCAGAGGAAGGTCTGGCGTTCCTCCGTGCGGTTGTGGAGGCGCACCGCGAGCTCGACCACCGAGCTGTTCGGGCGGAGTCGCACCCCGTGCTGTGCGGACATGCGGGCGAACGGGTCGTGGTCGTGGCACCAGACGGTCACCGTGCCGTCGTCGCCGTACTCGATCGAGGTCTCGACGGGGAGGTAGGTCGCGGGACGGTGGTGCTGCGGCCAGTTGAACTCGACGCCGCCGCTGATCCAGGGGCCGGCGAGCCCCACCAGTGCGGGCTTGATGACGTTGTTGCGGTAGAAGAAGTCGTAGCCGGTGGTCTTGTCGTAGCCGATGTGGATGCGCCCGCCGAGTTCGGGGAGCACGACCAGGCGCACGTAGGCGTTCTCGAGGTGGATCGCTCGCCAGTCCCGGAGCACTGCCTCGTCGGCCACGTTCTCCGTGAACGGGATCGGATAGACCTTTCCGCTGGAGCCCTGGTAGACGCGGTGGTCGAGGTACATCGGGTAAGGGCTCGGCTCCCCCGCCTCGTACGTGCGGATGGTCATCGGCTCGCTCCACGCCACGGCCCCACCTGCGGCGATGACCGCCTGGAGGTCCGCCGGCGCCTCCGGCAGTTCGAGCTTGTCGTCGGCCTCGGGCGCGGATGCGTCGACGGCGACGTCCAGGACGTCGGAGTGAGTCGGTTCAGCGGTCATCGCTGACCTCCAGTGGAGTATCGGCCCGCGCTGCGGGGAGTGGTTCTCGGTACGAGGGCGACAGGCAGGCCCACTTCGAAGTTAGACGGGGTCGCCACGCCTGAGTATGGTGAGATCGAGGATGATCATGGACGAAACACTGACGCACACCCCGCCGCACTATCGGATGGACGGGTTCGAGCACCAGCGGCTCTGCGTCATCCCCCGCCCACAGGTCGAAGCGGCGCTGGACCGTCCGGTGACGCGTCGGCTGATGGTGACCGATGCGGGCTACTTCCCGGCGGCGAGTGGGCACCGTCGGGTGCGCAGCAGGGGTGCGAACGAGACGATCGTGATCCTCTGCGTCGCGGGCGCGGGCACCGTCCGGATGGGGTCGGACAGTCATGCGCTCTCGCCGGGATCGTGCCTGGCGATCCCCGCGCACCGCCCGCACGAGTACCAAGCGTCGTTCGAGGATCCATGGACGATCTGGTGGTTGCACGTTCGGGGCACGGACGCCGCCGAACTGACCGGGACGCTGCTCGGAAACGGGCAGCCGATGGTCCGGCTGAGGTCGCTTGATCGCGTGATCGCACTCTTCGACGAGCTGGTGTCGCTGATGGAGCGCCGTCTGTCCCCGGCACAGTTGCTGGCGGCGTCGGGCGTGGCGTGGAACCTCCTGACCCGCATCGCCGCCGACAGCGTGCTTCCTGCGGACGGGTCGCCGCTGGAGCGGGCGATGAGGTATCTGGAAGCGCGCGTGGACGGGAGCATCCAGGTGGCCGAGCTCGCGTCGATCGTGGGGATGTCGCCGTCTCACCTGAGCGCGCTCTTCCGCCAGGCGACCGGGGGTGGGCCGGGAGCGTTCCACACGTCGCTCAAGATGGCGCGGGCGCGGTCGCTGCTGGACACGACCAACCTGACGGTCGCCGAGGTCGCGGCAGCCGTCGGGTATGCCGATCCGCTGTACTTCTCTCGCCACTTCCGCCGCGTCCACGGCGTCAATCCGACGACGTACCGGGCCCACCACAAGGGGTAGGAGGGCCCGGCACGACGCACTACGCGAAGGTACGAGTCCGGATGGTGCGCAACGTCGCGGAGCGGATCTCGAGCGTCGGTTCGGTGACGGCGGGACGCACCCGAGGGTCGACGTACACGCCGGTGCTCGGGGACCATGCGAAGGCCTTGAGCTCGAGCGGATGCTCGGCCAGCGCCGCTCGGTGCGGCGCGAGGTCGATCTCGAAGGTACGGCCGTACCAGAACTGGTCGGCGATGAGCTCGCCGTCGATGTAGGCCCGGATGACATCTCCGGTCCAGTCGAGCTCGAGGATCGCGTGCTCCGCACCGCCGAGATCGGTGTCGCGAACGCGGATCTCGACAGCGGCCAGCGCAGCGAAGTCGTCGTCGGTGGGTGCCGAGAACCGCTGCGACGAACCCGCGCGCCGGACCGGAACGAGCGGCGTCTCGGAGAAGGCCGGGGCTTCGAGCTCGATCCTGTCGGTGCCGGCGGCGACGTCGTACCGTGCGAAGACGGGGTCGCCCACCTCGGATTCCGTGCCGGCGATCGCGGGGATCGTGACGAGTTCGGCATCCGCCTCGGGCAGCTCGACGCGGAATCCTTCGTCGTCGAACCAGCCGCTGCCGTGCCAGATGACGACGGTGTCGCGTCCGCCCACCGCCCCGCGCCACACCGCTTCCGCGGTCGGCGCATCGAGGAAGACGAGCGTGGTGTCTCCGATGCGCACGCGGCAGTCCAGTCCGGGCACGCCGTGCGGGGTGACGACGACGCGACCTCCGACGCTCGATGCATCGCCGCCGGAGATGTCCGACTCGTCAACGCCGTCGATCTGCAGCTCCACGGGGACGCCTGCGGTCGCGGCGAACAGGACGACCGGCCCGGCCGGCGTGACGATCTCGGTGATCGGCTGCGCCGTGGCCGTGACCGCTTCGACCGTACCGAACCGCTGACGGAGCGGCCATGCGAAGTAGGTGCCCGATTCGAGTGCGAACGGCGCACTCGGAACGGTGACCGTCGCGTCGTCGAAGTCGACCGTGAACTGCACATCGGCGACGGCCGGCAGCGCGGCGATCGCCGGTTGGTGGTTGTTCGCGAACAGGAACCCACGCTCACCGTTGCCGCGCACCGCCCATCGGGGGGCGCCGGGCGCGGCTTCGGGGATCGTCGTCGCACCGGTCGCGAGGGCGTCGCCGAAGGCGTCGAGCATGAGGTGCTGCTGCCGCAGCTTGTGGAAGTGCGGGCGTTCGGTTCCCTCCGCGCCCAGCGGTGCGAAGAAGTCGTAGTCGCGGACCGGCATGTCGTTCGGGTATCCGGTCTCGTGCGACTCCTGCGTGGTCGACAGCTCGCCGATCACCTGGTGACCGCCGTGGTACATGTAGTACCCCTGCCACGCCGATCCGCTTCCGACCTTCGTGAGCGCGAGTGCGGCGATGTCGTCGGAGTCGACCAGCGGGCGGCGGTGGTAGGCGATCGCCATCCCGCCACCGAGCTCGCAGGTGACGAACGGCCACGGATCGTCGGCTCCGAGACTGGCCGCCGAATCCACCTCGACCGGCGCGTCGCGAAGGTCGGCGCCGACGGTGAGGTCGTCGCGAACGGTGTTGTACGTGAAGTGCATCACGCCGAAGGCGGGCCAGCCGGTGTCGGACTCCTCCCAGAAGCCGTCGGAGTATCCGGCGTACACGGGCAGCACGCGTCCCCGCGGCAGCTCCGCGCCGCCCCAGCCGGTGGCAGTCCAGAGGCTGGCCTTCATGCCGGTGGCCTCGGCGATGCTGCGGAGGGTCGCGAGGTGGGGGCCGTTGTCGTACAACTCGTTGTCGACCTGGATCCCGACGATCGGGCCGTCGGGGTTGTCCGCCGAGTGGAACAGACCGCGCACCTGCTCCTCGATCGCGGAGTACCACCGGCGTGCGAGGTCGAGGTAGCCGGGGTCGTTGGAGCGGTGCGTGATCGGAAGGTTCTGCAGCCAGTCGGGGAATCCGCCGTTGCGCCCCTCGCCGTGCGCCCACGGCCCGATTCGGATCATGACCTTCAGGCCGACGCGATCCGCGGTCTCGATGAAGCGACGGATGTCGCGATGACCGTCCCAGCGGATCCGGCCTTCGATCTCCTCGTGGAGGATCCAGATGAGGTAGGTCGCGACGACGTTGATGCCGCCGGACTTCATCTTCCGCAGTTCGGTCTCCCACCGCTCGGGGAGATCGCGGCTGAAGTGGTACTCCCCCATCACCGGGATCCACGGCGTGCCGTCGACGGTCACGTACCGAGTGGTGAGCTGAATGCGAGGGCGCACGTCATCGTCGTCTCCCATCTCGAGCGGTGCGACCCTCACGGGTGCGGGGGCGGAGACGCGTACGCGATTCATGGGTCGGGCGGTGGGATCGGTGATCAGGACACCGGAGACAGGCTGTTCGCCTTCGAACTGGTCATTCACCCCTTCGACGCTACGAGACGGGGAGCCCCGTCCCAAGAACGATCGGATGGCGGATCTGGACGATCCGACGATCGCTCGGGACTTCTGCGCTGAGCGCAGCGCAACGAACGTTCGTCGGATCGTGCATGCCGGGGACTGGATCGTCCTGCCGCGCGCGTCCCGGAGTTCCGTAGGTTCGAGCGTTGGGGCTCGTGTTCTCGGAGCCTCCCGAACGGCCCGAAGAGGAGTACTCAGCGCGGTGGCACACTTCGATCTCCCCCTCGATCAGCTTCGCTCCTACCTGCCCGACGTCGCCGAACCAGACGACTTCGACGACTTCTGGGGCGGGACGCTCGAGGAATCGCGCTCGCTGTCTTCTCCGCCCGTGCTCGCGAGGGTCGACACGAAGCTGCGCACGGTCGAGGCCTACGACATGACGTTCTCGGGGTTCGGTGGCGAGCCCGTGAAGGCATGGCTGATCCTTCCCGCCGGGACCTCCGGACGCCTGCCAGCGGTGGTGGAGTACAACGGCTACGGCGGGGGCCGAGGCCTGCCGCATGAACGTCTCACCTGGCCCTCGTGCGGGTACGCCCACCTGTTCATGGACACGCGAGGTCAGGGCAGCGCCGGGTCGGCGGGCGGTGCGACGGCGGATCCCCACGGCAGCGGCCCCTCGGTGCCGGGATCGATGACGAAGGGCATTCTCGATCCCCACGACTACTACTACCGCCGCGTCTTCACGGACGCAGTCCTCGCGATCGACGCGGTCAAGTCGCTCGATCGCGTCGATCCCGAACGCGTGACGGTCACCGGCGGCAGTCAGGGCGGTGGGATCGCCCTCGCCGCCGCGGGCCTGGTCCCCGACCTGGTCGGGGCCATGCCGGATGTCCCCTTCCTCGCCCACTTCCAGCGGGCGGTGACGATGACCGATGCCGATCCGTACAACGAGGTCGCCCGCTACCTGGCCGTGCACCGCGGCGACGATGCAGCGGTGTTCACCACGCTCTCGTACTTCGACGTGGTCAACTTCTCCAAGCGTGCCACCTCCCCGGCGCTCTTCTCCGTCGGGCTGATGGACATCATCTGCCCACCCTCGACGGTCTTCGCCGCCGCGAACCACCATGCCGTCGGCGCCGAGGTCGTCGAGTATCCCTTCAACGGCCACGAGGGTGGCCAAGGCGTGCATTGGCTGCGGCAGAGCGCGTGGCTGGCCGACAGGATCGGGTGACGCTGCAGCGCTGGCGGGAGCACGGTTCGGACGACCGGCGCGGATGAAGCCGCGTGTTCCTGACACGACTCGGGCGTGCGGCGTCGAGCGAAGTGAGTTCGATGCCGCACGCCCTCGTCTCAGTCGTCAGGGCCGCAGCCTCCAGGCGTTGCTGTCACCCGGCTCCTTGTTCCGGCTGGTGCGTGCCGCTTCGTACGTCTGCCCCTCGTGCGTGACGACGTCTCCGGAGGAGAAGACGCGGGACGGCGTCCACACCGACCGTCCGTCGGCCCCGGTCACGATCTCCTGCCATGCCCCGTTCGGCTTCGAGCCGGGGACCTCGTCGCTGGTGCGCCGGGACGCTTCGTACATGCTCCCCTGGTGGCTCACCCGATCGCCGTCGACATAGACGACCGACGCGTCCCACTGCGGCGGCACGGCGGGGATTGTCGTCGCGTCGCCGAGATACCCCATTGTCACGAGGTCTATGACCGCCCAGTCCCCTGCCGCCCCGTCGATTTCGAAGCCGACGGAGAACGAAGGTCCGCTCACCTCGGCGGAGACCTCCGCCGGCTGGGGACCGGAGGTTCTGGGGAGCTGCTTCTCCACGATGACCTCACCGTCAGCGTCCTTGATGTGCATGGTCAGCGTTCCCGTCACTCCGGAGTACACGTAGGCGCGAGCCGTGTACGTTCCGGTCGATCCCGCGGCCACCGACTGCTCGAGTCCGGCGGTGAAGGCGGAGTCGAGCCAGAACGCCGCGGCATACCGTCCGTCGACGGTTCCGCCGAAGTACTCGCGGTCTTGACGGATGACGGCACCGGCCGGGTCGCTGGTGAACGTCCAGCCCTCCGCCGTCGCCTCACCGCCCGCTCCTGCGCTCTCGAAGCTGCCGTTGTGGATGCCAACCGCGAGCGGGAGCACGACGGTCACCCCCGACGTCGTCTGGCTGTGTTCGACGGTGAACGGTGCGGAGAACGTATCGAGATAGCCGGCCTGCGTGATCGTCGCGACGATCCCCTCGCCGGATGCCACACCCGTCAGAGCGAACGAGCCGTCGTTCAGCGTGGTCGTCTCCTGATCGCCGATGCGGACGGTGGCACCGCTGAGCGGCAGTCCACCCGGGGTGAACACGTTCCCGGTCACCGTGCCGACGTCGGCGACGAGGTCGATCGGTTGTGAGACATCCGCCCCATCGACGTCGACCGGCAGCGAACGCGTCACGTAGCCGGCCTGGCTCGCGGAGAGCGTGTACGCGCCGTCGGGAACCGCGGCGAACTCGTAGCGCCCATCGGCGTCCGCGAGACGTGGAGCGCTGTACCCATCGCCGCTGATCTTGACCAGGGCACCGGCGATTCCCTCGCCGTCCTCGTCGCGAACGATGCCGGACACCGACCGCAGCGCCTGCTCGCCGGAGACCTGGATGTCGGCCACGACGCGGCTTCCCGCCGAGACGGCGACCGGCGCCGAGGACGAGTCGCCGAGCCCGTCCTTCGTCGCCCCGATGCTGTGATTCCCTGGCGTGGTCCGGGCGAAGTAGTAGTCGCCGTACTGGTTCGTCACGCTGACCCGGTCGGCGGCACCGTCCGTGCTCAGCGTCACCCGCGCTCCCGCGACCGGCTGGCTTGCGGCATCCGTCACCGTACCGCCGACGGTGCCGGTGTCGGAGCCACGGGTGTTCAACCGGTAGGCGTCCAGGGCGGGAAGGGCCCTGCCGTCGAAGTCGAACAGCGTCGTGTTGTCGATGACGTTCTCAGCCGCGGCATCCGTGGATTCGAGGAAGGCCCAGCCGGTCTGGCCTCCGGCGTAGATCTCGAGCGGATCCCAGTAGAGGTCCCCGATCGCCATGCCTCCCGGCACGCCCTGCAGCTCGTTGAACAGCTCGATCAGGAAGTCGCGCTGGAGTTCGGGCGTACTGCTGTCCGCTCCGCCGTATGGACCGTTGTGTTCCAGTTGGCCGGGAAGCCCCGCGCCCGTGGTGGCGTTCCAATTGAATCCGGTCTCCATCACCATGAGCGGCTTGTCGAACCGCTGCGAGACGGTCGTCGCGAACTCCGCGAACTGACGCGCCGACTTGTTGGTCCAGTACGGGTAGTACGAGGTCCCGATGATGTCGTAGTCCACCCCCGAGTCCTCGGCGTTCGCGAAGTGGGTCGTATAGGTGCTCGTGTTCCCGCCGTCGTCGAGGTGGATGATCACCTTGGCATCCGGCACGGCCTCTCGGACCGCATCGGCGCCCGCGTCGTAGAACCGCGCCAGGTTGGGCCAGTTGCCCGTGGTCCCGTACGGGAACAGCATGCCGGATCGGGTCTCGTTGCCGATCGAGACGTACTGGGGCGCAGTGCCCTGGGCGACCATGCGGTCGAGGAGGTCCTTCGTGTACGAGTGAACCTCGCCCTCGAGGATCGACACGGCGTCGGCATCGCTCTTGCCGTCGATGAGTTCCTGCCAGGCATGTGGGATCGTCTGCAGGCCGGGGTTCGTCCAGTAGTCGCTGTAGTGGAAGGACAGCTGGATCTGCAGTCCGGCCGCTGCGGCGCGTCGAGACAGCTCGAGCACGTCCTCCGCGTCGCCGTACCCTCCGGGGAGGTAGTACGTGCCGTCGCCGTGACCCTTGCCCGGGTCGTTGTACACCCGGATCCGGACGATGTTCCACCCGCTGTCGGCGAGGATCTGCAACGGATCGCGCTCACGGCCGGCGGCATCGGAGTACCGCCCGCCGTGGTCCTCGGTGTAGGTGAGGAGGGAGATGTCACCGCCGACGAGCAGCTCGTAGGGCTCGTCGTCCTGGACGAGGGCGAGGTCATCGATGCGCACCGTCCCGGCGGCCTCGCCGTCAGTGCGAAGCCCGACTTCGAGTCGACCGCTCGTGACGTGGACGCCGCGGATCGTCGTCTTCTTCCACGTGTCGGCAGGGTCGTACGGGAAGTTCGTGCGCGGGATCGCCGTCCTGGCCTCTGAGGAGCCGCCACCCGAGGCAAAGATGAGCGCCTCGTCGTAGCCGCCGTCGTTCTGCACCCACGCCGTCAGCCGGTAGTGGCCATCGGGCAGGCCCTCGACGACCTGCGAGGTTTCCGCCATTCCGGTCGCCGAGTGCACGACCGAGTGCGAGGATCCGTCGTGGCCGCTGTCGACGAGGTCGCCGCCGATCGTCCACGCAGCACCGCCCTCTTCGAAGCCGGGCTCCGTGAGGAACGAGTCGGCAGGGTCGGGCTCTTCGCCGCCGCCCGCCGACGGGACCACGGTGACGTCGTCGATGAACCCGGTCAGCGTCGGTGAGGTGAACGTGTCGAGGACGATCTGGATGTCGAGCGCACCGTCGGGTCCGACCGGGACATCCTCGACCGTCACCTCGTCCCACGTCTTCGATCCGTCGATCTGCGTGGCACCGCCGCTGGCGATCGGCGTCGACTTCCCGTTCGCGACGAGCTCGCTGGCCCCGAGGCTCTCGTTCGCCCACACGAAGAGCGAGACGTCATATGTGCCCTCGGGTGCCGGCACGGTCTGCGAGAGCGTCGTCGCACCGTTCCATTGGTTCAGCGCCTGGGAGTACGTCCCGCTGTGCGCCGCGGCATTGGTGACCCAGACGGTCGACGTCATCGTCCAGTTCGACGCGACCCAGCTGTCCGCCGTCGTCCACTCCTCGAAGCCGGCGTTCGGGACCGTCACGTCTGCCGGCGCCGCCGCGGAGGCGGGCGCGACGATCAGTCCCGAGCCGATCACCCCCATCGCTGCGATCGCCGCGCACCATGAACGCGCGCGCCTAGTCCATCCCATGGATTCTCCAATCACTCTGCCCCGACGTCGCTGTCGTGCTCGGGGATGCATCGCCGGCGTCTGCTCGCGAGGTCGAGCTTCGACGTCGCGGTGGACCGACGTGGGAATGCTAAGGACGCCGGAACGACAGCCCCTCCAGTGCCACCGCATCCTCCATCGGGTCCCGCGGATCATCCATGTCGGCCACGACGGGGTGGTGGGGCTCGGCGGCCGGTGTCGCCGGCTGCGGCGCCCATGGTTCCGTGGTGGGAGCGATCACCAGGTGAGACCACCTTCGCGATTCCGGGTGGTGGACACGCTACGGCGACCGCGGGTCCAGGCCACGGGCCGCGCCTCGAGAGCGGCTGGCGCGATCAGCGACGAATGCACGGATCGCTCGTCGCTCCCTCGCGGAGAGCCTCGGTGTTCCGCGCGAGAAGCGCTGGTCGTTTCCTCACGCGCGAGCGATCAGCGGACATCCGACTCTGCGATCTCCCCCACCGCCAGAAACGCGAAAACCCCCGCCTGAGCGGGGGTTCTTCACTGCTGGGGTACCTGGACTCGAACCAAGAACAACTGAACCAGAATCAGCCGTGTTGCCAATTACACCATACCCCAATGGCCCTGAACCGGGGTTCCGGGCCGACATGTAACTGTAGCCGATCGCGGGGTGCGGTCCAAATCGAGCGGGCCTCGTGAGCGGATGCCGCGGCGCGCCGTGCGGGGCGCGGCCGCGGCATCCGTCGGGGTCAGTCGACGAGCGCCGCGAGGCGGTCCAGACGCTCGAGCGACTCGACGCGGCCGAGGATCTGCATGGACTCGAAGAGCGGCGGGGAGACGCGTCGGCCGGAGACCGCGACGCGGATCGGGCCGAAGGCGACACGGGGCTTGAGGCCGAGGCCGTCGATGATCGCGGAGCGGAGCGCCTCCTCGATCTCCGTGTGCGTCCATGCCTCGCCGGGGATGCGCTCGAGCGCCTCGCGTGCGGCGGCGAGCACGGCGGGTGCGTCGGCGGGCAGCGAGCCGACGGCGGCCTCGTCGAACTCGAGGCTCGCGGCATCCGTGAAGAGGAAGCCGAGGAGGCGGGGCACCTCGCCGAGCACGGTGATGCGCTCCTGCACGAGCGGCGCGGCCTCGACGAGGAGGGCCTCCTCGCCGGGCGTGATCGGCGTGGAGACGACACCGGCGGCCTGCAGGTAGGGCACGGTGCGCGAGGTGAAGTCAGCGAGCTCGAGCAGGCGGATGTGGTCGCCGTTGATGGCGTCGGCCTTCTTCTGGTCGAAGCGGGCCGGGTTCGGGTTCACGTTCTCGACGTCGAACGACCCGATGAGCTCGTCGCGGCTGAACACGTCGCGGTCGGCGGAGAAGCCCCAGCCGAGGAGCGCCAGGTAGTTGACGAGGCCCTCGGGGATGAAGCCGCGGTCGCGGTGGTGGAAGAGGTTCGACTCGGGGTCGCGCTTGGAGAGCTTCTTGTTGCCCTCGCCCATCACGTACGGCAGGTGGCCGAAGCGCGGGACGAAGCTGGTGACGCCGATCTCGATGAGCGCGTGGTACAGCGCGATCTGGCGCGGCGTCGAGGAGAGCAGGTCCTCTCCGCGCAGCACGTGCGTGATGCCCATGAGCGCGTCGTCGACGGGGTTCACGAGCGTGTAGAGCGGGGCGCCGTTCGGGCGCACGACGACGAAGTCGGTCGTCGAGCCCGCCGCGAAGTCGATGCGGCCGCGCACGAGGTCGTCGAACCCGAGGTCGACGTCGGGCACGCGCAGGCGCAGCGCCGGCTGGCGCCCCTCGGCGCGGAACGCCGCGCGCTGCTCGTCGGTGAGGTCGCGGTCGAAGTTGTCGTAGCCGAACTGCTTGGGCCGGCCCGCGGCCTCGTTGCGCGCGTCGATCTCGTCGGCGGTCGAGTAGCTCTCGTAGACGTGCCCGGCGGCCTTCAGCCGCTCGATGACGTCGGCGTAGATCTCGCCGCGCTGCGACTGGCGGTACGGCTCGTGCGGGCCGCCGACGTCGATGCCCTCGTCCCACTGCAGGCCGAGCCACGAGAGGGCGTCGATGATCTGCGCGTAGCTCTCCTCACTGTCGCGCGCGGCGTCGGTGTCCTCGATGCGGAAGACGAAGGTGCCGCCGGTGTGGCGCGCGTACGCCCAGTTGAAGAGGGCCGTGCGCACGAGGCCGACGTGCGGGGTACCGGTGGGCGAGGGGCAGAACCGCACGCGGATGTCGGATCCGGTGGCGGTCGTCGTGGGGTGGGTCGTGTCAGACATCGCCCTCAATGGTACGGCCCGGGCGCGGATCGGCGGGGGTGCCGCCGCGGCCGGCGACGAGGCGCGCGAGCGCCTCGGCGGCCACCGCGACGGCCGGGACACCGCGGCCGCCCCGCGCGGTCACCAGGTGCAGCGTCCGCCGGTCGCCGTTCGTCGTGCCGCGCACCGCGACGCCGGCGCGCTTGCCCGCCGACTCGATCGCGAGCGCGGGCAGCACGGCGACGCCGAGTCCGCTCGCGACGAGTTCCTCGACGGCGACGAAGTTGTCGGTCTCGACGGCGATGCGCGGCGCGAACCCCGCGGTGTCGCACAGCTCGAGCAGGTGGCCGCGGCAGCGCGGGCATCCGGCGATCCACGGCTCGCGCGAGAGGCCCGCGAGGTCGACGGTGTCGCCGCCCGCGAGCGGGTGCGTGTCGGGCAGCACGACGTGCATCGGGTCGCTCCCGATGGTCGTGACCTCGAGCCCGCGTGCGCTCTCGCGGTGCGGATCGGTGTGGTCGCCCGGGTAGCTGAACGTGAGCGCCAGGTCGGCGCGGTCCTCGCGCACGGCGGCGACGGCCTCGGGCGGCTCGGCCTCGACGAAGCTGACCCGCACGCCGGGGTGCCGGCGGGCCATCTCGGCCATGAACTCGGGCACGATGCTGGGCGACGCCGAGGGGAACGCCATGAGCCGCACCCGTCCGGAGCGGAGCCCACGCAGGTCGGCGAGCTCCCCGCGCGCCGCCTCGAGCGCGGTGGCGATCGCGCCGCCGTGGCGTGCGAGCACGCGGCCGGCTGGGGTGAGTCGGATGCCGCGGCCGGTCCGCTCCACGAGTGCGACGCCCGCGCGGGCCTCGGCCCGGCGCACCTGCTGGCTGAGCGCCGGCTGGCTGTAGCCGAGGGCGCTCGCGGCCGCGGTGATCGACCCGCGCTCGGCGATCTCGCGGAGCACGAGCAGGCTGGTGGCGTCGAGGTCGGCGAGGCCCGAGGTCTCGGCTGGCGAGGCATCCATCCATCGATCATAAGCCAGCCTTATGTGAAGGATCGCAGACCTGCTCTCGACGGATCGAATCGAACCGAGCACGCTGGAGACATGACCGCGACCACCTTCGCCTCGACCGGCGCCGACGCCTTCGCCTCGTCCGGAGCGTCCGCTGCGACCGGCGCGTCCGCCGCGACGACGACCCTCCCCGACCCGCGTTTCACTGCGGGGCGCGGCTACCTCGCCGCCTGCACGCTCGGCATCCCCGCTGCGCCCACGGTCGCCGCCGTCACCCGCGACCTCGAGCGCTGGCGCGACGGCCGCGCCTCCGCGGCCGAGTACACCGGTCTCGTCGAACGCGCACGCGGCCACGCCGCGACGCTCCTCGGCACCTCGGCCGACCGCGTCGCACTGGGCTCGCAGGTCTCGGTCTTCGCGAGCCTCGTGGCCGCCTCGGCCCCGGCCGACGCCGAGGTGCTCTGCGTCGACGGCGACTTCAGCTCCGTCGTCGCCCCATTCCTCGCCCGTGGCGACCTGAACGTGCGCCACGTGCCGCTCGCGCACCTCGCCGACGAGGTGCGCCGGAGCACGTGGCTCGTCGCGTTCTCGCTCGTGCAGTCCGCGACGGGCGAGGTCGCGGATGCGGCATCCGTCGTCGCGGCGGCCCGCTCGGCGGGCGCGCTCACCCTCGTCGACACCACGCAGGCGACCGGATGGCTCCCCACCGCCGACCTCGGAGCCGACCTCGTCGTCTGCCACGCGTACAAGTGGCTCTCCGCGCCGCGCGGCGCGGCGTTCATGTCGGTCGGCGAGCGCGCGCTCGACGAGATCACCCCGCTCACGGCCGGGTGGTACTCGGGCGACGACCCGTGGGCGTCGTGCTACGGGCCCGAGTTGCACCTGTCCACCGGCGCCCGGCGGTTCGACGTCTCCCCCGCGTGGCACGCGTGGGCGGGCGCCGAGGTGGCGCTCGAGCTGGCAGCAGGCCGCGACCCCGCCGCCGTGCTCGCGCATGATCTCGCGCTCGCGAACGCGTTCCGAGCGCAGCTCGGGCTCGAGGCATCCGACAGCGCGATCGTCACGTGGCCCGACCCCGAGGGCGACGACCTCGCCGCGCTGACCGCGGCGGGCCTCGTCGCGTCGGGTCGCGCCGGCCGCGCGCGCGTCGCGTTCCACGTGTGGAACGACGAGGAGGACGTGGAGCTCGCGGCGGCCGCCCTGCCGACGGCGCAGGGCTGACACCCGGCCGGTCGATTCCGTACTGGGGGCGGCAACCCCGCGGCACGCTACCGTGGTCGCATCTCGACGCAGAGGAGCATCCCCCATGGGCAAGGTCGTCATGTACGCCTCGGTGTCGGTCGACGGCTTCATCGCCGACGAGCACGACCAGCCCGGGCCCCTGTTCGACTGGTTGACGAGCGGTGACGTGCCGCTCGACGAGAGCGGCGTGCTGACGGTGTCGCACGCGTCCCACGACTACGTCCGCTCATACTGGGACGAGATCGGGGTGACGATCTGCGGTCGCCGCGTGTTCGACCTGACGGAGGGCTGGGACGGGACGCCGCCGAGCGGTATCGATCACGTGGTCGTCGTCACGCACCGGCCGCCGCCGGAGGGGTGGGACCCCGCGGCGCCCTTCCACTTCGTCGAGGGCATCGAGGCGGCCGTGGCCGCGGCGCGGGAGCTCGCGGGCGACCGCACCGTCGAGGTCGCGGCCGGCGACGTCGGCGGCCAGGCGCTCGCCGCGGGCCTGGTCGACGAGGTGCGCATGGACGTCGCACCCGTGGTGTTCGGTTCGGGCCGGCGCTTCTTCGGGTCGGTCGACGCGCGGCACCTGCTGGAGGATCCCGACGTCGTGATCCAGGGCGACCGCGTGCTCCACCTGCGGTACGGGGTGCGCCGCTGACGGCCCTCCGCCATCAGCGCGCGGGCGCCTCGCGCACCGGGTTCACGAGCGAGCCGAGGCCCGAGACCGACACCTCGACCGAGTCGCCGTCGACGATCGGGCCGACGCCCGCCGGCGTGCCGGTCAGGATCACGTCGCCCGGGAGCAGCGTGAAGACGTCGGACGCGTACGAGACGACCTTCGCCACCGAGTGCACCATGTCGGCGAGCCGGCCCTGCTGGTGCCGCGTGCCGTTCACGCTCGTCGTGAGCTCGCCATGCGCCAGGTCGACGTCGGTCTCGATCACCGGGCCCAGCGGGCAGAACGTGTCGAAGCCCTTCGCTCGGGTCCACTGCCCGTCGCGCCGCTGCAGGTCGCGCGCGGTCACGTCGTTCGCCACGGTGTAACCGAAGATCACCGACTCGGCGTCGGCCTCGCTCACGCGTCGGGCCACGCGCCCGATGACCACCGCCAGCTCGCCCTCGAACTCGACCTGCGCGCTCTCGGGCGGAAGCACGATCGGGTCGCCCGGGCCGATCACCGACGTGTTCGGCTTCAGGAACAGCAGCGGCTCCGGCGGCGCCTCGCCGCCCATCTCCTCCGCGTGCTCGCGGTAGTTCCTGCCGACGGCGACGACCTTCGACCGCGGGATCACGGGCGCGAGGAGCTTCGCGTCGGCGAGCGCGACGCGCTCCCCCGTCGGCTCGTAGCCGGCGAACATCGGGTCCGCCTTCAGCACGACGAGCTCGTGCTCCTCCTCGTCGACGATGCCGAACGAGATGGTCTCACCGTGGGAGAAGCGCGCGATCTTCATGCGTCCACCCTATTCCGCGGCGTCGGCCGCCGGCCGGGACGGCGGGACTCACCCACCGCCCGGACCGGAGCGACGTCACGCGTCGAGTCGGACCATCCAGCCGTGGCGGTCCTCGGCGCGGCCGTACTGGATGCCCGTGAGCTCCTCCCGGAGCGACAGGGCGAGCTCCACCGACTGCGCACCCGAGTGCACGATCTCGAAGTCCTCGCCGAGCAGGCGGCCGATGGGCACCACGACGGCCGCCGTGCCGCACGCGAACGCGCCGATGATGTCACCGGATGCCGCGCCCTCGCGCCACTCGTCGAGCGTGATCGGGCGCTGCTCGATCTGGTGGCCGCGGTCCGCCGCGAGCCGCAGGATCGAGTCGCGCGTGATGCCCTCGAGAATCGACTCGGACTCCGGGGTGAGGAGCGTGCCGTCCTTCTTCACCAGGACGACGTTCATGCCGCCGAGCTCCTCGAGGTACTTCCCCTCGTCGAGGAACAGCACCTGCTGGCAGCCCTTCTCGTACGCCTCGGCCTGGGGCAGCAGGCTCGATGCGTAGTTGCCGCCGGTCTTCGCCGCGCCGGTGCCGCCCTTGCCGGCACGCGCGTAGTGGGTCGACAGCCAGATGTTCACGGGCTGCACGCCGCCGGGGAAGTACGCCGCGGCCGGGCTCGCGATGAGGTAGTAGTTGACCTTCTTCGCCGGGCGCACGCCGAGGAAGGCCTCCTTGGCGAACATGAACGGCCGCAGGTAGAGGCTCGTCTCGGGGGCGCTCGGCACCCAGTCGGCGTCGACCGCGATGAGCTGCTTCAGCGAGTCGATGAAGACGTCGACGGGCAACTCGGGCAGGGCCATCCGCTTCGCCGACCGCTGCATGCGCGCGGCGTTCTCGTACGGCCGGAAGGTGCGGATCGAGCCGTCGGCGTGCCGGTACGCCTTGAGGCCCTCGAAGATCTCCTGCGCGTAGTGCAGCACCGCGGCGGCAGGGTCGAGTTGGATCGGGCCGTACGGGGAGACGCGCGGCCGGTGCCATCCGCCCTTCTCCGACCAGCAGATGTCGGCCATGTGGTCGGTGAAGTGGTTGCCGAAGCCGGGATCGGCGAGGACCGCCTCGCGCTCCTCGACGGACTTGGCGTTCTCGTTGTTCGTGACCTGCCAGACCAGCCCGGCGGGCGACGGGGTCTTCAGGGTGAGGTTCGACGTGGTCAAGGGATCCTCCTTCGAAGGTGGTGCGAGTCAGTGGGCGCCGACGGTGGCACCGATGCGTGCGGCGATGGCGTCGCCGATCTCGGAGGTCGAGCGCCGGGCATCGCCGCGATCGGCGATGTCGGCGGCGACCGCGTCGCGAACGCGGTCGGCGGCGTCCGCGTGACCGAGGTGGTCGAGCAGGAGCGCCACCGAGAGGATGGCGGCGGTCGGGTCGGCGAGACCCTTCCCGGCGATGTCCGGAGCCGAACCGTGCACCGGCTCGAACATGCTCGGGAACCGGCCGTCGGGATTGATGTTGCCCGAGGCCGCGAGTCCGATGCCGCCGCTGATCGCGCCGGCCAGATCGGTGAGGATGTCGCCGAAGAGGTTGTCCGTGACGATGACGTCGAATCTAGCAGGATCCGTGACGAGGAAGATCGTGGCGGCGTCGACGTGCAGGTAGTCCACCGTGACGTCCGGGTACTCGGCCGCGACCGCGTCGACGAGGCGCTTCCAGAGCGAGCCGGCGAACACGAGCACGTTGGTCTTGTGCACGAGCGTCAGCTTCTTCTTCGGGCGGGCGGATGCCGCGGCGAACGCGTAGCGTACGACCCGCTCGACGCCGTACGCGGTGTTGACCGACACCTCGTTGGCGACCTCGGCGGGCGTCCCGACGCGGATCGCGCCGCCGTTGCCGACGTAGGGCCCCTCGGTGCCCTCGCGCACCACGACGAAGTCGACGTCGCCCGGATCGGCGAGCGGGCTCGCGACGCCCGGGTAGAGCACGCTCGGGCGGAGGTTGACGTAGTGGTCGAGTTCGAACCGGAGCTTCAGCAGCAGGCCGCGCTCGATGTTCGCGCCCGCGAGGCGCGGGTCGCCGGGCAGGCCGCCGACGGCGCCGAGCAGGATCGCGTCGTGGCCGGCGATGGCCGCGAGATCGTCGTCGGTCAGCGTGTCGCCGGTTTCGAGGTAGCGCGCGGCGCCGAGCGAGAAGTGCGTCTGCTCGAACACCACGTCGGTTCCGGCGGTGGCGGCCTCGAGCGACTTCAGCGCCTCGCCCACCACCTCGGGACCGATGCCGTCGCCCGGGATGACCGCGAGCCTGACCGTCGTTACCATGAACACTCCTTCGTACGCCAGCCCTCCCAGCGTACTGTCCGCCGCGGGCGGCGATCACTACACTCGGCGGCATCAGGGGCGGCATCCCGCCCCTCCCCGCGCGGCCCCGCGCCGCCCGAGTGAAAGCAGGCACCCCACAATGAGCATCGGCCTCGGAATCGTCCTCTTCGCCATCGGCGCCGTCCTGGCGTTCGCCCTCAACCTGGCGGTGGACTGGATCAACCTTCAGATGGTCGGCTACATCCTCATGGCGGCCGGAGCCGTCGTGATCATCATCGGCATCGTCCTGCTGGCCCGGCGTCGGAGCTCCGTTTCGACGTCGCGCACGACGGTCGACCCGGCGACGGGCGACCGCGTGACCCGCAACGAGACGTCGCGGCCGGACGACACCACCGCCGTCTGACTCGAATCGCCCGGTCGACACGGACGACGTGATCGCCCGCGAGGGGCGCCGCCTCACTCCGAGGCGGCGCCCCTCGCGTCGTCTGCGCCCTTCGCGTCGTGCAGGGTGAGCGCCGCGACGATGCCCGCGCCGACCATGAGCAGCACCCCGATGAACGAGGTCACGACCACGCCGCCGTCGAACGCGTGCGCCGCCGAGGCGAGCAGGTCGGCGGAGGCCTGAGCCGGCAGCGCCTCGGCCACCGTGACGGCGCCCGCGAGCGTCTCGCGCGCGGCATCCGCCTGCGACGCCGTGAGGCCGGCGGGCAGGTCGAGCGACGCGCGGTACCAGGCCGCGAGGATGCTGCCGAGGAGCGCCGTGCCGAGGACCGCGCCGAGTTCGTAGGCCGTCTCGGAGACCGCCGAGGCCGCGCCGGCCTTCGCCGGCGGCGCCGCGGAGAGGATGAGCTCGTTCGACACGGTCTCGGCCATGCCGATCCCGAGGCCGAGCAGCACGAAGGCGACCACGACGCCGGCGATGCCCTGCTCCCCCGCCGTGAGCGCGACCGTGAGGTAGCCGGCGGCGGAGACCGCGAGCGCCGACGGCACGAGCACGCGCGGGCGGATGCGCCGGGCGAGCGGCACCACGGAGAGGCCCGCCGCGATCATGGCGACGAGGCCGGGTGCGAGCGCGAGTCCGGCCTGGACCGGCGAGAGCCCGGCGACGAGCTGGAGGTGCTGGGAGACGAAGAAGAGGAACCCGACCAGCGCGATGACGCTGAGGAGGTTCACCACCACGCCGCCGCCGAACGCGCCGACGCGGAAGAGGCGCATGTCGAGCATCGGCGTGCGCGCTCGCAGCTGTCGACGCACGAACCACGCGCCGAGCGCGACGCCGCCGAGCATCGCACCGACCGCGATCGCGTCGACGCCCTCGGTCGCGAGGTGCTTGATGCCGTAGACGGCGGCGCCCATCGCCCCGAACGAGAGCAGGATGCTGAGCACGTCGATGGGGCCGGGCGCGGGGTCGCGGCTCTCGGGGATCAGGATCGGCAGCAGCACGACGAGCGGCACGAGCACCGGCACGGCGAGGAGGAACACCGAGCCCCAGGCGAAGTGCTCGAGCAGCAGGCCGCCGACGATCGGGCCGAGCGCGGCGCCGGCCGCGAAGCCGGACGCCCAGATGGCGATCGCGAGGCGCCGCTCCTCGCGCTCGGTGAAGACCGAGCGGAGCAGCGACAGCGTCGAGGGCATGAGCATGGCGCCGAAGAAGCCGAGCGCGGCACGTGCCGCGATGAGCGCCTCGGACGTCGGAGCGAAGGCCGCCGCGATCGACACGACCGCGAACCCGATCGAGCCGATGAGCAGCATGTGCCGACGACCGAACCGGTCGCCCGCGCTGCCCATCGCGACGAGCAGGGCGGCGAGCACGAGCGGGTAGGCGTCGATGATCCACAGCTGCTGCGCGGCCGTCGGTCCGAGGTCGCGCGCGATCTCGGGCAGGGCGAAGCTCAGCACCGTGTTGTCGACGGCCACGAGCAGCACGGGCAGCATGAGCACCGCGAGCGCGACCCAGCGACGGGTGCCGGCTCGACGGCCGCCCCGCTGCGGGCGGCCGGGGTCGGGGCGAACGGCGGATGCCGCGGCATCCGTCGCCGCGCCTGCTGCGGCCGCGTCGAGCGCGGGCTGGTCGATGGTCGTCGTGCGGGGTTCGTTCGTCATGTCGGAGTCCTATTACTGTACCGGCTGGACGGTAGAGTATCAGATGCCGCCGACCGTTCCCCCTCGCTACCATCGGAGCCATGAGCCGACCCCCCGCCGCCCGCGACGCCGTCCTCGACGCCTTCGAGCGACTGCTCATCGACGGAGGCGTGCGCGCGGCGACGCTCGACGCGACGGCCCGCGCCGCCGGGGTGTCGAAGGGCGGCCTGCTCTACCACTTCGCCAGCCGCGATGCGCTCGTCGACGGCGTGCTCGAGCGGTTCTCCCGCCTCGTCGACGACGACATCGCCGTGCTCGAGCGCGCGCCCGAGGGTGCGATCGCGTACTACGTGCGCAGCTCGGTCTCGCAGGATTCCCCGCTCGAGCGCGCCGGCGTCGCCGCCGCTCGGCTCGCGCAGGCCGGCAGCGCACCCGCGGTGCGGATGATCCGCGACGTGCGCGACCGGTGGCTCCGCGCCATCCGCCGCCACGTGCCCGACCCGACGATCGCGCTCGCCGTGACGCTCATCGGCGACGGGCTCTACTACGACTCGGCGCTCCACGGCGTCGACCCGGAGATCGGCGTCGACGCGCCGCACGGCGCCGACATGGACGCGCTCGTGGCGCTCCTGGAGCGGCTCGCGCACGGGCCGGCGGTCGAGTAGCACGCGGCGCAGCCGCGCGTGTATCGAGACCGTCGACGTCGACGTCGCAACGCGCGACGATTCGGCGAGTCCCGCGAAACGGCGCCCGACGCCGCCGTTTCGCGGGACTCACGCACAGGTCGGGTGCGCGCTGCACGCATCAATCCGGCGACGTCCGCCGAACGGCGCCCGAAGGCCGCCATTTCACGGGAGCGGCCGCGAACCGAGCGGAGGCGGACGCCGAAGGGCGGCGGGTCGCGCGTGCGACCCGCCGCCCCGCGGCATCCGTCTCGGACTAGGACTCGGTGATGTCGATCTCGACGAGCACGTCGGCCGCGATCGCGTCGCGAACGCGGTCGAGCACCTCGGACGGCACCGGCGAGTCGACCGTGAGCACCGACAGCGCCTGGCCGCCCGCCTCGCGGCGCGCGATCTGCATGCCGGCGATGTTGATGCCGGCCTCGCCGAACTCGCTGCCGTAGACGGCGACGATGCCCGGGCGGTCGGTGTACAGCATCACGATGTGGTGGTCGGCGATCGGCACCTCGACGTCGTAGCCGTTGATGCCGACGAGCTTCTCGGTCTGCTTCGTGCCGGTGAGCGTGCCCGACACCGACACCTGCGTGCCGTCGGCGAGCGCGCCGCGCAGCGTGATGACATTGCGGTACTCGGGGCTCTCGGCATCCGCGATGAGGCGGACGGCGACGCCGCGCTGCTCGGCGAGGAGCGGCGCGTTGACGTACGACACCGACTCGCTGACGACGTTCGTGAAGACGCCCTTCAGCGCGGCGAGCTTCAGCACGCTCACGTCATAGTCGACGAGCTCGCCGTGCACCTCGACGTCGAGGCTCTCGAGCGGACCCTGCGCGAGGCCCGCGAAGAGCTGGCCGAGCTTCTCGACGAGCGGGATGCCGGGGCGCACGTAGGGGTCGATGACGCCGCCGGCGACGTTCACCGCGTCGGGCACGAGCTCGCCCGCGAGCGCGAGGCGCACCGACTTCGCGACCGAGATGCCCGCCTTCTCCTGGGCCTCGTCGGTCGACGCGCCGAGGTGCGGCGTGACGACGACGTTCGGCAGGGCGAGGAGCGGCGACTCCTTCGGCGGCTCCTGGACGAACACGTCGAGGCCGGCGCCCGCGATGGTCTTCGCCACGAGCGCGTCGTGCAGCGCGTCCTCGTCGATCAGGCCGCCCCGCGCGACGTTCACGACGAACGCGGTCGGCTTCATCTTCGCCAGCTGCTCGGCGCCGATCATTCCCGTGGTCTCGGGGGTCTTCGGCATGTGGATGGTGATGAAGTCGCTCTGCTCGAGGAGTTCGTCGAGCGACACCGTCTGCACGCCGAGCTGCTGGGCGCGGGCCGCCGTGATGTACGGGTCGTAGGCGATGACCTCGACGCCGAACGCCTGCAGGCGGGCGGCGATGAGGGCGCCGATGCGGCCGAGGCCGATGATGCCGACCGTCTTCTCGTACAGCTCGGTGCCCGTGTAGGCGGAGCGCTTCCACTCGCCCTGCGCGAGCGCGGAGTGCGCGGCCGGGATGTGGCGCGCGAGGCTCAGGATGTGGCCGACCGTGAGCTCGGCGGCCGAGATGATGTTCGAGGTCGGGGCGTTCACGACCATCACGCCGGCCGTGGTGGCCGACTTGATGTCGACGTTGTCGAGGCCCACACCCGCACGCGCGATGACCTGCAGCTTCGGCGCCGCCGCGATCGCCTCGGCGTCGACCTTGGTCGCCGAGCGGACGAGGATCGCGTTGGCGTCGGCGAGCGCCGCGAGGAGCGCCGGGCGATCGGTGCCGTCGACGTTCCGGACCTCGAAGTCCGGCCCGAGGGCGTCGACGGTGGCGGGCGAGAGTTCTTCGGCGATCAGCACGACCGGCTTGGTCACGGACGGATCCTCACTGCGATTGGGGAAGCGGTGCGCGCACCGCGGAAGGTCGCGCCGGCATCGTCGGGGCGCGGATGACGCGGCCAGCCTACTTCAGGGGCATCATGCCGCCCGAATCGTGTGACGCGCGCAGACGAGCGGCTGCAACCGGCGCAGCCGCTCAGGCGAGCAGGGCGCCCGGGCCGAACATGAGCAGGATGTCGAGGTAGAGCAACGCCGACACGGCCAGTCCGGCAAGGTAGAGGGCCCCCTGCACGAGTGCACTGCGGCGCCTGCCGATGAGGAAGGCGATCGCGAAGAGCGCGACCGGCAGGAGGATGGCGAGGATCAGGACGATCCAGCCCGTGACGCTGAGGGTCGTCCCCAGGGCCGAGGCGACGCCGGCGATGCCCACGAGGTTGCCGACGGCCTCCCACGCGTCGTACGCGAAGAACAGCCCGAACGCGATCGCGAGCACCAGTTCGATCCAGAACGGCGTGCGACGGGCCCGAGCGGTCGCCGCGGAGCCGGTGCCGGCCGGGTCGGTCGAGGCGGGCTCGGTGCTCATGCGGTCACCCCCGCCACGAACGGAACGGGCAGCAGGACGACGGCGCCGACCGCGAGCCAGGTGAACCGCAGCGGGACCCGCCCGCGCGTGAGGGCGAACGCGACCGCGAACCACATGGCCGGAGCGATCACGGTGAGCGCGAGACCGAGCGCGAACATGAACTGCCCGACCGGGTCGGTCGCCGTGTTCGTCACCCGGAGCACCGTGAGGATCCAGCCCAGCGTGTAGAGGAGGAACACGCCGCCGAAGACGCCCAGCAGCACGAGCTCGGCCGAACCGATCTGCGGCCCCGCAGGGGTGCCGTCCGCGCTCGTGGATGCCGCGGCATCCGTCGCCTCGTCGTCGCCGCCGTCGTCGCCCGCCGCGTCGCCGGGCGTCGTCGGCTCGCCGACGCGCTTCCACCCGGGCGCGAGCGTCGCGTCCTCGTCTCCCTCCCAGCGGAGGGCATCCTCATCGTCGCCGTCACGGGCCATGTGATCACCCTATCGACGGCCGTGCCCGCCGAACGCGCAGTGGGGCCGGCCGGCGCCGACCCCACTGCGCGGGGTGGAACGTATGGACCCGAGAGCGAGCGACCTCGGTGGATCGCATGCGAATCAGCGTCCGTTCAACTGACTCGGGTAGTCGTCGACCACTGCGGCAGATGCAGACGCCATGCGGGCGCGCACGAGAAGCTCGTTCACGTAGCGGCCGGCAGCCTCATGAGACGACCGGCCCGCCAGCTCCGCGCGGACGAGCAGCTCGCTCACGTAGCGGTCGGCGGCGGAGCGCACGAGCGCCTGGTGGAGGTCGGGTCCGGCCACGGCGCGGGTCACGGCCTGGCCTGCCGCGCCGTCGGAGAGCGACGCGTTCTCAGCGGTCGCGCATCCGGCGAGGGTGGCCGCCAGTGCCAGGAACGCGGCAGTGGCGGTGAGGCGAAGGGTGCTGGTTGCGGTGTTCATGCCATCCACGCTGCGCCGAGCAGGTATGCGGACGGCCGCCGGGGGTATGCGTCCGGTATTCGGGGTATGCGTCGATCGTTGACGGGGGCCACGCGGAGGCGAACAATGCGGAACATGGGCGTCGGCATCTTCGGCCCGCTCGACATCGAGGGGGTCTCGCTCAGCCCGAGGGAGCGAACCCTGCTCTCGGCACTGGTCCTCCGTGCCGGGAGGCCCGTGACGACCGACGAACTCGCCGAAGCCCTGTGGGGCGACGAGCCGCCCGCGACATGGACCAAGCAGTTGCAGGCGTCCATCGGACGAGTACGGGCGGCGATCGGCCGGAACGCCGTCGTGACGACTCCCGGCGGCTACGCAGTGCGCATCGACCCCGAGACCGTCGACGCCGAGCGGTTCGAGCGCTTCGCCGCGTCCGCCCGAGAGCACCTCCGGGACGACCCGGCTCGTGCTGTCGACGCCGCGGAGCGGGCACTCGCGCTCTGGCGAGGCATCCCGTACGCGGACCTCTCGGCGTGGGCGCCGGCGATCGTCGAGTCGGAACGGCTCGAGGAACTGAGGCGCGACACCGAGGAGGTTCGGCTCGATGCGCGCCTGCAGCTCGGCGAGCACGCCTCGTGCGTCGGCGATGCGGAGCGGCTCGTCCGGGAGGCCCCGCTCAGCGAGCGCCGCTGGGTCCTCCTCGCGACCGCGCTCTACCGGAGCGGCCGTCAGGCCGACGCACTGGCCGCGATCCGATCGGCCCGTGAGCGACTGGCAGACGAGCTGGGTGCCGATCCGGGGACCGAACTCGCCGATCTCGAGATCGCGGTCCTGCGCCACGACGATTCCCTCGACCTCGGCGACGCGCCGAGCGCCTCGAGCATCGTGTGCCCCTACCGCGGCCTCCAACCGTTCGGCGTCGACGACGAGGACGAGTTCTTCGGCCGGGACGCCGACATTCGGAGCGCACTCGCCCGGCTCGCCCGATCGACCTTCCTGGCGATCTCCGGCGCGTCGGGAAGCGGCAAGTCCTCGCTGGTCCGGGCCGGCGTGGTGCCCGCCTTGCGACGGCGCGGAGATCACGTGACCCTGCTCTCGCCCGAACGCGAGCTGGACGTGGGCATCCGCGATGCTGCGGAGGGCGCCGGCCGGGCGGACGTGGTCGTCATCGACCAGTTCGAGGAGGTGTTCCACGCCGGCGAGGCCGATGTCGATGCCGCGGCCCAAGCGATCGCCGACGCGGCGGCGGCGGGCACGACCGTCATCGTCGTGGTCCGGTCCGACTTCCTCGACGAGTGCGCCGCCCACCCCGTCCTCGCGCCGCTCGTCGCCGAGGGGGTTCACCTCGTGGGACCCATGTCGACGGAGGCGCTCCGCGACGCGATCGAGCAGCCCGCCCGTCGGGCCGCGCTCCGGCTCGAGCCCGGCCTCGTCGAGCTCATCCTCCGCGATGTCGGCGGGGAGGCCGGCGCTCTGCCGCACATGTCGCATGCCCTCGTCGAGACCTGGCTTCGACGAGAGGGTGCGACGATGACCGTCGCCGGATACGAGGCCTCGGGTGGGATCTCAGGCGCCATTGCACAGTCGGCGGATCGGCTCTACCAGTCGATGGACCTCGAGCAGCGGGTGATCTGCCGTTGGATCATGCAGCGCCTCGTGACGCTGGCATCCGACGGGAGCCCGGTCCGCCGCCGGGTGCCCTCGAAGTCCCTCCAGTCGGATGCCGCGCGCGAGCAGGTGCTCACGATGCTCTCGCGAGCACGTCTCGTCCGTGCGGAGGCGGCGGCCGTCGAGGTGGCGCACGAGTCGCTCGCGACGGCATGGCCGCGCCTCCAGTCGTGGCTCGAGGAGGATGGAGAGAGCGCTCGGCTCCTCACCGCCGTCGCGGTCGCCGCGGAGGCCTGGAATGCGGCCGGACGGCCCGGGGATGACCTCTATCGCGGTGCTCGGTTGCAGGCGGCGCTCGAGTGGCGCGATGCGTCGCCCCGGGGCCTCACCGACGTCGAGTCGGCATTCCTCGACGCGGCCTCGACGCGCGCCTCCGCAGAGCAGACACTGCTCTCCGAGCGTGCGCGCCGCGACCGACGCCAGAATCGGCGGCTTCGCACGCTGCTCGCCGTCGCGGGCGGGCTCATCATGCTCCTGGCCGGAGCGGGCTCGGTGGCGGTCCTCTCATCGCGTGAGGCGACCGCCCAGCGCGACAGCGCGGCGATCGAGGCGCTGGTCGGGACTGCGCTCGCGCTCCGGATGTCCGAACGGGACGTCTCCGCACTGCTCGCGGCGGAAGCGTACCGGCGGTGGCCCGACGAGCCTCGGACCCGATCCGGCCTCATGGGCGTCCTCCAGGGCGCCGGCGGGTTCATGGGCAACGCCGTCGTGGCGTCCAGCGGGACGGCGTACGGGCGCCTGATCCCCGGTACCGAGGATGCCCTGGTCGTCACGACGGAACGCGGCGCCGCGATCAGGGACACCGTGACCGGTGAGGTGCGTCGTGAACTCGAACTCGGGTTCGACCCGGGTCCGGTCGGCCCCCGCCCGCTCGTCGCGATCAGTCGCGATGGCCGGATCGGAGCAGTGCTCTGGCCTGCGGAGACGCAGTTCAGCGGGGTCACGTGGTACGGAACCTCGCCGCAGTCGGATCTCGTCGTGTTCGACCTCGAGCGAGGTGAGCGCATCGTCGGACCGACCCGCATCCAGGCCGGGACCGGTGCGCTCGCCGTCGACGGCACGGGTGCCAACGTCGCGATCGCCGATGCACGAGACGGCGCGGTGACACTCGTCTCGCCGATGGACGGACGCACGCGCCCGGTCGCCGGGGAGACGACGACCCGTCTCGATCGGGACACCTATGCAGCCGCACTCGCGTTCGACGGCCGAGACCGACTGCTCGTCGGGCGGCTCGACGACCGCGTCGAGGTGGTCGATGCGGAGTCCGCGACCGTGCTCACCAGCATGGCCGTGCCCGCCGGCTCCGCGCACGTCGCGATGGCGACCGACGAGTCGGGCGTGGTCGTCGCCTCCGGCGATCGATCGCTGATCGCGTTCGACGCCGATGGCGGGCGGCTGCGCTGGACGACGGACATCATCCAGCCGTATCTCGCTCCGTGCACCTGGCTCGCGATCTCGGAGGTCCTGCAGCGCGTCTACTGCGGAAACCTCTTCGGCAGGATCGCCGTCTACGATCTCGCCGACGGGACGCCGCTCCCCGACGAGGAGCTCGGCCCGCTGTACGGAGCCGTGGGCACGATCGACGTGCGCGCCGACGGAAGCGGCCTCACGACGATCAGCGCGAGCAACCCCGTCGTGTCGAGATGGCAGCTCGACGGCAGCGGTCCCGGACGCCGGCTCGTCGCGCCCGGGGAGATGGTGGTCGGCCCGTATGCCTTCGAGGGCTCCCTGGTCCTGACCGCGCCGCAGGCCGCGGTCTCCGAGGACGGGGATCTCAGCGACGTGTCGGTCCTCGACACCGAGACCGGTGAACTCGTGTACCGCTTCGACGGGCCGGTGAGCAACCCAGGATGGGCGCAGGGCCGCCGACTCTACGCACGGCACTCCGACGGTTCCCTGTTCCGCATCATCGACCTGGCCACCGGGGAACAGGTCGGCGACGACCTCTGGAACATCATCCGCTTCTGGCCGTCGCCCGACGGCGCTCGACTCCACGCGGCACGCACCGACGGCAGGCTCCAGGAGTTCGATCCTGCGACGGGTCGGCCCGAAGGCGACTCCTGGCGCGTCGAGGGGTTCCCGCTCTGGCTGTCCGTCTCACCCGATGGCGAACGTCTCGCGGTGACGCACTGGATCACCGGGCCGAGCTTCGGTCTGGAGGATGCCACGCTCAGCGCACGACGTGACACGCGCCTCGCCATCGTGGCCGCGGACGATCACCGGGTGATGTCGGACCGGCCGTTCGGTGCGTCGGCCCACGTCCTCCTCGCGGACGGCGACCTGATCGCGATGGAGGGCAACCGGATGGGACGATTCGAGACCGATCCGTTCAGCCGGACCGGAACCGTCCCCGGGGCGGCCGGTGGATTGATGGAGCCGACCATCAGCCGCGACGCGAACACGATGCTCGTGCTCGCCGCCGACGGCAGCGCGCTGCTGTACGACGCCTCGCGGGGTGAGCGCATCGGCGATCCGGTGCGCACGGACAGCCGCACGCTGGCGCCCTCGGTTCTCCGTCCCGACGGGCTGGAGATGGCGGTCTCGATGCCGGAGGGCGTCGTCGTGTGGGACATCGACCCCGAGCACCAGTTCGAACAGGTCTGCCGAATCGCCGGACGCGATCTCAGCGACACCGAGTGGCGCACCTACCTGGGCGACCTCGACGACCGCCACAGCACGTGCGGCTTCGGCTGAGTCGGCGCGAACTCCGACGGCGGGGGCGACCTCCTCCCCGGGCACGGCGCAGGACCGCCAGCGCGGGGTGGGTTCGTGATCGGGGGGGCGAGAGTGTCCGGAATCACCGCATGGGGGCCGCTCGGATCGACCCGCCATGCGGTTGCCCGGATGTCGTCCTCCGGTCAGGGGCGGCTCCGTGAGATCTGGACCGATCAGCCGCAAAGTCCCGCCGCGAGTCGCTCGGAGGTGTCGGCGGTCACGACCGGCCGCTGCGCGAGTGCGAGGACGGCGCACTCCTTCACCGTGCGGGGCTGGCGACCGGTCGCGGCGGCCATCCGCTGCTCGATGCGGTCCGCGGGGAGCCCCGCGAACTCCTGGGCCAGGGCCTGGCGCCGCTCCGCCTCCCGGAGGATGGCCTCCTCGAGGCGGTCGGCCGGTGCGAGGTGGGACAGGTACGCGGGCCGCTCCGCCCAGGCGCCCGCCGACACCCCTCCACCCTGGGTCTGCGCGGCGGTCGCACAGGCCGAGAATGACAGGGCGACTCCGACGGCGGCCACGATCCCGGCCGAGGCGCGAACGATGCGTACGCGGCGGTTCCCGATGCGAGTGTTCATGATGCTCCCTCCGGCCGGAACGATTCCGGCGTTCGCATTCACGCTCGCAACCGCGGATATCGGCGGACGATCGGTCGATATCCGTGCGATATCCGTTCGGAACGGGCACAATTGACCGTTACCTGAGCTTGTCTCGATACTTCAGGCATGAGCATGCGGATTCTCGGCCCGATGGACACCGGCGGCCCTTCGCTGAGCCCGCGCGAACGCACCATCCTCACCGCGCTCATCGTGCGACGAGACGCCGTGGTCTCCCCCGCCGAGCTCGCCGAGGCGTGCTGGGGCGAAGCGCCTCCGGCCACGTGGGCGCAGCAGATCCGCAACGCCGTCGCGAAGATTCGATCGAGGCTCGGCGCCGAGGCCGTGCGCACGGTCGGCGTCGACTATCGACTCGGGATCGAGCCCGACGCGATCGACGCGGTGAAGTTCGAGCAGGCGGTCGCGCAGGCCCGGCGGCAGGCGCTGCAGGGCGCGCACGATCGCGCGGCGGCGGGCTTCCGGAAGGCGCTCGCGCTCTGGCGTGGCGCTCCACTGCCGGACGCCGCGGACTGGCCACCCGCCGTGATCGAGGCCGCCCGCCTGGTCGAGATCCGCAGGAGCGTCGAGGAGGAACTGCTCGACGCCAGGCTCTCGGCCGGAGAGCGAGGCTCCGTGATCGCCGACGCCGAGCGCCTCGTACGCGAGGAGCCGCTTCGCGAGCACCGCTGGGCGATCCTCGCGCTGGCGAACTACCGGGCCGATCGGCAGGCCGAGGCGATCGCGGTCATCCGCGGTGCGCGAGAGCGGCTTGCCGGCGACCTCGGCATCGATCCGAGCCGAAGCCTCGTCGATCTCGAGACGGCCATGCTCCGGCAGGACCGGAACCTCGAGGCACCCGAGATCGTGCCGGGCGAACGCGAGGTCGCGGCATCCTGCCCCTATCGGGGACTCGTCGCATACGGCGACGACGACCGCGCGCTCTTCTTCGGTCGCGATGCCGACATCGAGGAGGTCCTGGCGCGCTGCGGTCGGCAGTCGGTCGTCTCCGTCGTGGGGCCGAGCGGGTCGGGCAAATCGTCGCTCGTGCGCGCGGGCGTTGTGCCCCGACTGCGTGATCAGGGCCGCAAGGTGGTGATCGTCACGCCCGGCAGTGCGGGCGCCGAGCAGCTCCGGGCGTCGTTCGGGGACGGCGCGGCGGTGGTCTGCATCGACCAGGCCGAGGAACTCCGCACGCTGCCGGACGACGAGCTCCGCGAGGTCGGCGTCCGCTCGGCCGAGTGGGTCGAGCGGGGCGGATGCCTCGTCCTGGCCCTGCGCTCCGACTTCATCGACTGGGCGACCGGCATCCCGTCGCTCGGGACGCTCATCGGTCGCGGCCTGTACGCGCTGCCGCCCCTCGGCGAGGACGGCCTGCGGGAGGCGATCACTCGCCCCGCCGAATCGGCGGGACTCGAACTCGAGCCCGGCCTCGTGGAGCTCATCCTTCGCGACGCAGGTGGTCGCCCCGGCATCCTCCCGCCGCTCTCGCACGCGCTCGTCGCCACCTGGACCAGGCGCGAGGGCGCGACCCTCACGGTCGACGGCTACGAGACGTCGGGGGGTATCGCGGGCGCGATCGCCCTGTCGGCCGAGCAAGTGTTCCGGGGGCTCTCGCCGACCCGCCAGGAGGTGTGCCGGTCGTTCATGATGCGCCTGGTCGAACGCACGCCGGAGGGCGTGACGGTGCGCCGCCGGGTGCCGCTGGCCACGCTGAACTCGAGCCCGGAACGGCGTGCCGTCGTCGAAGCCCTGGTGCAGGCGCGCCTCGTCACCATCGACGGCGACGCCGCGATCATCGCGCACGAGGCGGTGGGCACCACCTGGCCGCGTCTTGACGGGTGGCTGACCGAGGACGCGGCGAACGCCCGCATCCTGCGACGGATCGAGGCCGCCGCAGCCGCGTGGGACGCGGCGGGGCGCCCGCCGGACGACCTGCTGCGCGGCGCCCGCCTGCACGGTGCGACCGAATGGCGCGACGGCGTGGCACCCGACCTCACCGCGGTCGAGACAGCGTACCTCGACGCCTCGCTCGAACTGCACCGGTCGGAGATCCGCGAACTCGAAGCCCGGTCCGCCCTCGACCGCAGGCGCAACTCGTGGCTCCGCGGCGCGCTCGTCGGGGCCGCGCTGCTGCTGGTGGCCGCCGTCGTCTCGGGCGGCATCGCCGTCGTGCGCGGCAACGAGGCGAGTGCCGCCGCCGAGGACGCGACGATCGAGGCGCTCGCCGCGACCTCGCTCGGCATCCGTGACAGCGACCGCGCCGTCGCGGCGCTCCTCGCGGTCGAGCTGCAGCGTCGCTGGCCCGACGACTCACGGGCACGATCCGCCCTGTTCGGAGCCCTCACCGGCGCGGACGGGCTCGTGGCCCGGCTCTCCCTCGGCGAATCAAGGGTGAACGGCGCACTGGTCCCGGGCACCCGAACGGCCTTCATCGTCGAGGATCGCCTGATCGACGACGAGTCCCCCGGGGCCACGGCCGAGCCTCGTTCGGTCCGGGTGATCGATCTCGACGACGGCCGCACGATCCGCGAGTACGACGTCGACCTCGCACCGGTGGACTCGAGGTTCGAGCGCGACGTGTTCGTGAGCGAGGACGGATCGACCGCGTTCATCCAGTCGGGCGCGCAGCGCGATCCGGCGCGCGACAGCTGCTGCAGGAACTACTTCGACGCGGTCGACCTGACGACCGGGGAGCAGCCCTTCCCGACCGTGGACTTCGACGACCGCACCGGGCAGGTCCCCGTGGTGGTCGCCGACGGGTCCCGCGCCTACTTCAACCACGCCGTCACCGGGGATCCGGGCTGGGTCGACCTCGCGACCGGCGCGGTCGTGCTCTCGGTCGAGCACGACCCGCTCGAGTTCGAGGGCGTTCCCCTGTACACCAACGGTCTCGCGCTGATCGACGAGCGGCTGTACGTCGGCGGCGAGGAGGGCATCGTCGTGTACGACGCGTCGAGCCTCGAGCGGCTGGGACGGCTCGGCGACCTGCCCGGCGACCTGGTCAACCAACTGCTGCTGCCCGACGGCGACGGCGGACTCATCGTCTCCGGGAACGAGGGCGGGGTCGCGCGCCTCGATCTCGCCTCCGGCGAGGTGCTCTGGCAGCGCGCCCCCGACGAGATGCGCTGCGGCGAAGCGATCATCGTGCCGCCCGACCGATTCGTCTGCACCGACGGGATCGGACAGATCCGTCAGTTCGAGCTCGCGACCGGTCGGGCCACGGGCGCGTCGCTCGACACCCTGTCCGACCGGAGTCGCGGGCTGGGCCTCCTTCCGGAGACCGAGGAGGTGGTGACGTTCACGACCCGATCTCCGGCATCCCTGCTGCGATGGCGCGTCGACGGCATGCCGGCGATCACCCGCCCCATCGCCGAAGGCCAGGTCGCGGTCGACGGGTTCGGCGCCGACGACACGCTGCTCATCACCGCTGACGCGCCCGCCGCGCACGGCGCATCGCCCGGGGCCGTCCGGCTGTGGAACGTCGAGGACGACACGCGGGCGAGCGACGACGCGTTCGAGCAGGTGTGGGTCGGCCGGGACACCATCGCGGTGAACCAGACCGGGTTGGGCGACCAGGTGCTGCGTTCCGTCGACTCGGACGCGACGATCGAGATCGATATGCCCGACGACGCGCGCGACGGATGGTTCGTGCCGCAGGGCTCGACCGGTTCCTACGGGTTCGTGGTGATGCACGAGGGGTTGCTCGCCTTCGACCCCGGCAGCGGCGAACCCGTGACGCTGATCGAAACCGCGGTCGACCCCGTCATGTTCGGAAGCGGGCATTCGCAGGTCGGCGAGGGTCGGGTCTCGTTCACCTGGTGGGACGCCGACCTCGGCCGCACCGTCACGAGCGTGCATGACATCGCTTCCGGCGAGGAGGTCGCTCGAGGGCTCGAGGACGACGAGACCGTGGTGGGCCTGCCCGGTGGCGATGTGGTGAGCGCGAGCGCGGCTCGCCTCAACCGGAGCACGGGTGAGCTCGAGCCGGTGCACTCGTTGCCGAAGTCCGGCGTCACCCCGGCCTACATGAACGTCAGCGACGACGGCTCGACCCTGCTGCTGTCGGGTCACGACCAGCGCATCGCGATCTACGACGTGATCGACGTGCGGCGGCTGGGCGACGAGATCTCGACGCCCCAGAGCCCGAGCCAGTGGTGGCCGGCGGGGTTCCTGAGCTCCGACGGCCGCCTGATGGCGACGAACACCCTGGACGGCGTGCTCCTCTGGGACCTCGACCCCGGCGCCATGCGCGACGCCGCATGTCGCATGGTGGGCCGCGACCTCACCGAGCTCGAGTGGGCGACCTACTTCGGCGACGAGGCGTACCACGCCGCCTGCGCCGACTCGATCGGGTCGGGTGTCACGGCGGGTTGACCGCCCCGAGACGGATATTCGACGAGGGCGCCCGAAATGCGATGTGCATGGGCGCCCTCGTGAACCAATGCGGCGACGGTCGCTGAAGCGGGAGCCCTAGCGAGCGACCTCGCCGTCGACGTAGTCGTCCTCGCTGACCTGGGTCCAGGCGAAGAGCTTGCGCAGCTCGCGACCGGTGGTCTCGATGGGGTGACCCTCGCCCTTGGCGGGTCGACGATGAGCTTCAGCTCGTTGACCGCCACGCTCAGGCCGTCGGGTCGAGCGCCCACGACGCCGTGAGCGAGCGATCGATCGATCAAGGTCCGCCGAGCGGGCTCAGGTCGTCGTCGACGCCGTCGACGGTGGCCACGCCCTCGTCGGCCGGGGACGTGGACGGCGCGGTCGTCGAGTTCGATCCGTTCGGGCTCAGGTCGTCGTCGACGGTCGACACCGGAAGCCGGAACAGCTCCTCCATCTGTCGGGCCTGCATGGGGCTGAGGTCGTCGCGGACGGCGGACGACACCGACGTCTTCGCGGACTCCGAGGTCTTGTCCGAGCGGGTGCCCTGGCACCCGGCGAGCGCCACGCCGAGTGCGACGGCGGACGCGGCAGCGGTGATGCGGATGAGTGCGGTTGCGGTGTTCATGCCTCGACGGTGCGCCCGGCCGGTATCCGCCCGGCGCCCGACGGGTATCCGCCCGGTATCCGTCGTCGCGGGAGTTCATTGACACGCGGGCTCCCGCGGGAGAACACTGCGACAATGGGCATCGGGGTCTTCGGCCCGCTTCGCCTGGAGGGGGTCTCGCTCAGCCCGCGCGAGCGCATCGTGCTCTCAGCGCTGGTCCTTCGCGGCGACCGGTCGATGACGACCGATGAACTCGCCGACGCGGTGTGGCGCGACGATCCGCCGGAGACCTGGCCGAAGCAGTTGCAGATCTCGATCGCCCGGATCCGCGCGGCCATGGGGCGAGATGCGATCGAGACCGGTCCGGGCCGGTACACGCTCCGCATCGACCCCGACACCGTCGACGCCGAGCGGTTCGAGCGCTTCGCGTCATCTGCGAGGGACCACCTCGACGGCGACGACCCGGCGCGGGCGGTCGACGCCGCCGACCGCGCCCTCCGGCTCTGGCGCGGCACGCCGTACGCCGACCTCGCCGACTGGCCGGCCGCCGTCATCGAGGCGGAGCGACTCGAGGAGGTGCGGTTGGACGTGGAGGAGGTGCGACTCGCGGCGCGCCTGCGACTCGGTGAGCACGCGGCATCCGTCGCCGATGCCGAGCGTCTCGTGCGTGAAGCCCCGTTGCACGAGCGCCGATGGACCATGCTCGCGACGGCGCTGTACCGCAGTGGACGCCAGGCCGACGCACTGGCTGCGATCCGGGCCGCGAAGGACCGCCTCGCCGACGACCTGGGTGCGGAGCCCGGCGAGGAGCTCCGGGCGGTGGAAGTCGCCGTCCTTCGGCACGACGATTCACTCGACCTCGGTGAGGCGCCGCGACCCGCGAGCGACGTCTGCCCGTACCGAGGGCTCCCCCCTTCGGGGTCGAGGACGAGGACGACTTCTTCGGTCGCACGAGCGACACGACCGCGGCCCTCGCACGGCTCGCGCGCTCCCGGTTCCTGGCCGTCTCCGGCGCGTCCGGCAGTGGCAAGTCCTCGCTCGTGCGCGCAGGGCTGATCCCCACGCTCCGACGTCGGGGCGACCGTGTGGCGCTCCTGGTCCCGGAGCGCGACCTCGACGTGCGCGTGCGCGACGCGCTGTGGGGTGCGCGACGCGCGGACGTGATCGTCATCGACCAGTTCGAGGAGGTCTTCCACGCCGGCGAGGCCGACGTCGATGCGGCCGCCGCGGCGATCGCGGAGGCCGCGGCATGCGGGACGACCGTCGTGCTCGTCGTCCGCTCCGATTTCCTGGACGACT
This sequence comes from Agromyces zhanjiangensis, assembly GCF_040496055.1. NCBI lineage: Bacteria > Bacillati > Actinomycetota > Actinomycetes > Micrococcales > Microbacteriaceae > Agromyces > Agromyces zhanjiangensis. The sequence continues at coordinate 67,070 of NZ_JBEPKB010000009.1, forward strand.
GCGCCGCCCATCCCGACCTCGCGCCGTTGGTGGCCGAAGGCGTGCACCTCGTCGGCCCGATGGCGCCCGAGGCGCTGCGCGAGGCCATCGAGCAGCCCGCCAGGCGGTCGGGGCTCCGGCTCGAGCCGGGCCTCGTCGAGCTGCTCCTCCGGGATGCCGCGGGCGAGGCCGGAGCGCTCCCCCACCTGTCTCATGCGCTCGTGGAGACCTGGCTGCGACGGGAGGGCGGAACGCTCACCGTTGCGGGCTACGAGGCATCCGGCGGCATCGCCGGCGCGATCGCGCAGTCGGCCGACCGTCTCTACCAGTCCATGGACGCCGAGCAGCGCGCGCTCTGCCGTTCGGTGCTGCTGCGGCTCGTCGCCCTCGCACCGGACGGCACGCCCGTTCGTCGTCGCGTCCCGTCGAGGCCACTGCGATCGGATGCCGCGCGGGAGGACGTGCTCTCCCGGCTGTCGCACGAGCGCCTGATCAGCACCGAGGCGGAGTCCGTCGAGGTGGCGCACGAATCGCTGGCGACGGCATGGCCGCGCCTGCAGTCCTGGCTGGCGGAGGACGCCGAGAGCACCCGCCTGCTCAACGCCGTCACGTCGGCGTCGGAGGCCTGGGCCGCTGCCGGGCGGCCCGACGACGACCTGTACCGCGGCGCGCGACTGCAGTCGGCGCTCGAGTGGCGGGATGCCGCGCCACGCGACCTCACCGACGTCGAGGCGGCATTCCTCGACGAATCGGCCGCACGGGCCACGGCCGAGCGCGACGAACTCGCGGAGCGCGCCCGCCGGGACCGCCGCCAGAACCGGCGGCTCCGAGGTCTGCTCACCGTGGCGGGGAGCCTCATCGTGCTGCTCGTCGTCGCGGGGTCCGTCGCGGTCGTGACGTCACGGGAGGCGGCCGACCAGCGCGACAACGCGACGATCGAGGCACTGGTCGCGAAGGCGGTGTCGCTCAGCTCGAGAGAGCGCGATGTCTCGGCCCTCCGCCGCCGAGGCGTATCGGCGCTGGCCCGACGACCCGCGGACCCGGTCAGGGTTGATGGGTGTGCTGCAGCACGCGGACGGCTTCATGGGGAACGCGTACGTCGGCGATCCGCCCGTTCCGGGCGCCGTCGTTCCCGGGACCGAGACCGCCTTCGTCGCGACGCCGGACGGAGACATCTCCATCCGCGACCTCGGGACCGGCGCCGTCGTTCGAGCGTTCGGTGCGCCGACCTCGGTCCCGTTCATCAGTCGCCCGGTCGCCCTCGCCGGAGTGAGCGGCGACGGCCGTGTCGGCGTCGTGCTCCGGCCCGCGGAGGTGGAATCCGCCGGACCCTTCGATCGCGATGTCGTGTCGTCCGAGCTGGTCGCCCTCGACCTCGCGCGTGGCGAGCCGATCCTCGGTCCCGAGCTGGTGCAGATCGGCAATGGCGCGCTCGCCGTCGCCCCGGACGGATCATCGATCGCGATCGCCGACGACCATGATGGGTCGCTCGCGATCATCAGGACCGACACCGGGACCGAGCGCCGACTTCCCGCTCGTTCGACCGAATCCAGCACCTCCCTGCTCTACGCCGCCGACGACCGGCTCATGGTGGGAGGGCCCGGCGAGGAGGTGGACGTCGTGGACGTGACGACCGCCACGATCGTCGACTCGGTGCCGGTGCCGGAGTACACGACGAACCTCGCGCTCGGGATCAGCCCGTCCGGCGTGCTCGTCGCGAGCGGCGATGCGGGGGTCATCGCCTACGACCTCGGCGAGGAACGTCTGCTCTGGCACAACGACGAACTCCCGTCGCCGTGCGACTTCGTCGCGGTCTCCGAGGAGGTCGGGACTGTCTACTGCGCCGGCTGGTTCGGGCTCATCCCGCAGCTCGACCTTGCCGACGGCACCGCGTTCGAGTCGGGCCTCACGTCGCTGCTCGGCGACACCGGCCCGCTCTTCGTCACCGATGGCGGCACGACGCTGGTGGCCATGCTCGTCCACTCGGGCGTGATCGCCCGATGGAGCCTCGCGGGCGACGGTCCGTCCCGGAGGCTCCTCGCGCCGGGGGAACTCGCCTTCGGATACGGCCGGACGGAGAGCACGATCATCACGGCTCCAACCGGGATCGGCGATCCCACGGCGAGCAGCTCCTGGTCGGACGCGGTCGTGCGCGATTCGGCGACGGGCGAGATCCGGTATCGGTTCGACGCTCCGCTGTCGGACATCACGTGGATCGCGGACGACCGTCTGATGATCCGGTACTCGGGCGAGGACGAATGGCGCGTGATCGAACGCGACGGCTCGTCGGCGCCGGTGCCGATGCAGGCTGACTGGCTGTGGATCATTCAGGCGGGGACGAGGATGGTGACGCGCACTGATTCCCCGTCGATCTCGGTGCTCGATGCGCGCACGTTCGAGCCGATCGGTGAACCGATCGAACTCGGCGGCATGCCGGCATGGGCGTCGGCGGCACCCGACGGCTCACGGCTCGGGGTCACGTACTTCGTCGACGACGTCACGATGATCGACGGCGCGGTCACGCCGTTCCGACTCGCGATCGTCGACCCCGCGACGTCCGAGATCGTCGCCGATGAACCGGTTCCGTTCGGCGCCTTCATCCTCATCGGCGATGGCCAGCTGATCGGCATGAACGACGACCGCGTGGACCGATACGGCATCGATCCGATCGAGAAGATCGGCACCCTGCCCGGCACCGCGGGCGGCCTCGGGTCGCCCACGCTCAGCGACGACGGCCGGACCCTGCTGGTCAGCGCGGGGGACGGATCCAGGATGCTCTACGACCTGGCGAGCGGGGTGCGCCTCGGCGAGCCGATCACGGGCGGAACGGGGAACACGGGCATGCTCCGCCCCGATGGTCTCGAGATGGCCATCTCGATGCCCGAGGGCGTCATCGTGTGGGACCTCGACCCCGACCGCCAGTTCGCCGCAGTCTGCCGCATCGCCGGTCGCAACCTGACCGTGCAGGAGTGGAACACCTACCTCCCCGAGTTCGGCGAACCAGAGGACACCTGCGATTTCGCTGGCTGACTCCGGAGACGCCGGATGCCCCGACCCGTGCGGGTCGGGGCATCCGGATGTCGTCAGGACGCGAGCGTCAGCGAGCGACCTCGCCGCCGCCACGCGCCGAAGGCGCATCGAGCAGCACATCGTCGCCGACTACGACGACGCGCGAGGACGCGAGCGTCAGCGAGCGACCTCGCCGTCGACGTAGTCGTCCTCGTTGACCTGCGTCCAGGCGAAGAGCTTGCGCAGGTCGCGGCCGGTGGTCTCGATGGGGTGCTGCTCGCCCTTGGCGCGGAGCTCGAGGAACTCCTTCTGGCCGTTGTCCTGGTCGGCGATGAAGCGCGTGGCGAAGGTGCCGTCCTGGATGTCGGCGAGCACCGCCTTCATGTTCTCCTTGACCGACGGGTCGATGACGCGCGGGCCCGAGACGTAGTCACCGTACTCGGCCGTGTCGGAGACCGACCAGCGCTGCTTGGCGATGCCGCCCTCCCACATGAGGTCGACGATGAGCTTCAGCTCGTGGAGCACCTCGAAGTAGGCGATCTCGGGCTGGTAGCCGGCCTCGACGAGGGTCTCGAAGCCGTACTGCACGAGCTGCGACGTGCCACCGCACAGCACGGCCTGCTCGCCGAACAGATCGGTCTCGGTCTCTTCCGTGAAGGTCGTCTTGATGACGCCGGCGCGGGTGCCGCCGATGCCCTTGGCGTAGGACTTCGCGATGTCCCAGGCCGTGCCCGAGGCGTCCTGCTCGACGGCGATGATGTCGGGGATGCCGCGGCCGGCGACGAACTCGCGGCGCACGGTGTGGCCCGGCGCCTTCGGCGCGACGAGGATGACGTCGACGCCCGCGGGGGCCTCGATGTAGCCGAAGCGGATGTTGAAGCCGTGGCCGAAGACGAGCACGTCGCCCTCGTTCAGGTTGTCCTTCACCGACTCGGCGAAGATGTGACGCTGGTACTGGTCGGGAGCGAGGATCACGACGACGTCGGCCCAGGCCGCCGCGTCGGCGACGTTCTTGACCTCGAAGCCGGCCTCTTCCGCCTTCTGGATCGACTTCGAGCCCTCCTTGAGGCCGATGACGACCTCGACGCCCGAGTCGCGCAGGTTCTGGGCGTGCGCGTGGCCCTGCGAGCCGTAACCGATGACGGCGACCTTCCGACCCTGGATGATCGAGAGGTCCGCGTCCTGGTCGTAGTACATCTCAGCCATTGCTGTTCTTTCTCCTTGCGTGGGGTTCAGGTGACGGATGCCTCGGCGCGACGCCGCGGCATCCGCTGGTCAGTTCTTGAAGACGCGTTCGGTGATGGACTTGCCGCCGCGCCCGATGGCGAGGAGGCCCGACTGGGCGATCTCCTTGATGCCGTAGGGCTCGAGGACCTTCAGGAGCGCGTTGGTCTTGCCGGAGTCGCCGGTGACCTCGATCACGAGCGCGTCGGTCGAGACGTCGACGACGCGGGCGCGGAAGAGGTTCACCGCCTCGAGCACCTGCGAGCGCGTGGTGTTGTCGACGCGGACCTTGATCAGCAGGTGCTCGCGCTGCACCGACTGCGTCGGGTCGAGCTCGACGATCTTGATGACGTTGACGAGCTTGTTCAGCTGCTTCGTGACCTGCTCCAGCGGGAGGTCTTCGACGTCGACGACGACCGTGATGCGGCTGAGGCCGTCGATCTCGGAGTGGCCGACCGCGAGCGACTCGATGTTGAAGCCGCGCCGCGCGAACAGTCCCGCGACGCGGGTCAGCAGGCCGGGCTTGTCCTCGACGAGGAGGGAGAGCACGTGGGTCGACATGTTCAGTCCTCCTGGCTGAAGGCCGGCGAGTGGTCGCGGGCGTACTGGATGTAGGAGTTGGAGACGCCCTGCGGGACCATCGGCCACACCATGGCGTCGGCGGAGACGACGAAGTCGATCACCACCGGGCGGTCGTTCGTCGCGAGCGCGAGCTTGATCGCGTCGTCGACCTCCTCCTCCTTCGTGACGCGGATGCCGAGTGCACCGTAGGCCTCGGCCAGCTTCACGAAGTCGGGGACGCGAGCGGTGTCGTGCCCCGTGTTCAGGTCGGTGTTGGAGTACCGGCCGTCGTAGAACAGGGTCTGCCACTGGCGGACCATGCCGAGCGAGGAGTTGTTGATGACCGCGACCTTGATCGGGATGTCGTTCAGGGTGCAGGTCGCGAGCTCCTGGTTCGTCATCTGGAAGCAGCCGTCGCCGTCGATCGCCCACACGGTGCGGTTCGGCTCGGCCACCTTCGCGCCCATGGCTGCAGGGACCGCGTAGCCCATGGTGCCCGCGCCGCCCGAGTTCAGCCACGAGTTGGGACGCTCGTACTTGATGAACTGCGCGGCCCACATCTGGTGCTGGCCGACGCCCGCGGCGTAGACGCCCTCGGGACCGGTGAGTTCGCCGATGCGCTGGATCACGTACTGCGGCGCGAGCAGCCCGTCGGAGGTCGGAGCGTAGCCGAGGGGGTACTCGGTGCGGAGGCCGTCGAGCGTGGCCCACCACTCCTCGAGGTCGGGTGCGCCGGCCTTCGTGACCTCGCGGTACGCGGCGAGCAGGTCGACGAGGACCTCCTTCGCGTCGCCCACGATCGGCACGTCGGCGGCGCGGATCTTGCCGATCTCGGCCGGGTCGATGTCGACGTGGACCACCTTGGCCTCGGGCGCGAACAGCGCCGCCTTGCCGGTCACGCGGTCGTCGAAGCGCGCGCCGAGGACGATCAGCAGGTCGGACTCCTGCAGCGCGAGCACGGCCGGCACCGTGCCGTGCATGCCCGGCATGCCGAGGTGCTGCTGGTGCGAGTCGGGGAACGCGCCCCGGGCCATGAGGGTCGTGACGACGGGCGCCTTCGTCGCCTCGGCGAGGGCCGTCAGCTCGTCGGAGGCGCCGGCGCGGATGATGCCGCCGCCGACGTAGAGCACGGGGCGCTTCGCCTCCGCGATGAGCTGCGCCGCGGCGAGCACCTGCTTGCCGTGCGCCTTCGTGATGGGACGGTAGCCGGGAAGGTCGAGCTTCGGCGGCCACGAGAAGGCGAACGTCGCCTGCTGGGCATCCTTCGTGATGTCGACGAGCACCGGTCCGGGGCGGCCGGTCGAGGCGATGTGCGCCGCGGCCGCGATCGTCGCCGGGATCTCCTCGGCGCGCTTGACGAGGAAGGAGTGCTTCGTGATCGGCATCGTGATGCCGACGATGTCGGCCTCCTGGAACGCGTCGGTGCCCATGAGGTTGGAGAACACCTGGCCGGTGATGGCGAGCATCGGCACCGAGTCCATGTGCGCGTCGGCGATCGCGGTGACGAGGTTCGTCGCGCCGGGGCCCGAGGTCGCGATCGCGACGCCGAGCTTGCCGGTCGAGGAGGCGTACCCCTCGGCGGCGTGGCCGGCACCCTGCTCGTGGCGGACCAGGATGTGCCGCAGGCGGCGGCTGTCGAGCAGCGGGTCGTAGACGGGCAGGATCGCACCGCCGGGCAGTCCGAACACGTCGGTGATGCCGATGAGCTCGAGCGATCGCACGACCGCCTCGGCTCCGGTGAGCATCTCGGGCCCGTTCTGGGACTGCGACAGGGTGGCGGGCGATGGCACGGGGTTGGCTTCCGTGGTCATTCGATTCCTGTTCATGGTGATGGTGAGTTCGGGACAGGCGAGAGCCTCAGCCCGTGGTCGCGCCTTCGGCAGCGGAGCGCACGAGCTTGGAGTACTTCGCGAGGACGCCTCGGGTGTAGCGCGGAGGAAGCGGAGCCCAGCCGTCACGGCGGGCTGCCAGCTCGGACTCGTCGACCAGTAGGTCGATGGAACGAGCCGCGATATCGACCCGAATCAGATCACCATCGCGCACGAAGGCGATCGGACCTGCGTCCACCGCCTCGGGTGCCAGATGGCCGATGCACAGGCCGGTTGTGCCGCCTGAAAATCGACCGTCCGTCAAGAGTAGTACATCTTTTCCGAGCCCCGCGCCCTTGATGGCGGCGGTGATGGCGAGCATCTCGCGCATGCCGGGGCCGCCCTTGGGACCCTCGTAGCGGATGACGACGACGTCGCCGTGCGTGATCTCGCCCGCGGTGAGCGCGTCCATCGCGGCGCGCTCGCGCTCGAACACGCGGGCGGGGCCCTCGAAGGTCGCGGCGTCGAAGCCCGCGGTCTTCACGACAGCGCCCTCGGGGGCGAGCGAGCCGTGCAGGATCGTGAGGCCGCCGGTCTCGTGGATCGGGTCGTCGAGCGTGCGGAGCACCTCGCCGTCGAGGGCGGGGATGTCCATCTCGGCGAGGTTCTCGGCGAGCGTCTTGCCGGTGACGGTGAGCGCGTCGCCGTGCATGAGCCCGGCCTCGAGCAGCGCCTTCATGAGCACGGGAAGGCCGCCGCGGCGGTCGACGTCGTTCATGACGTACTTGCCGAAGGGCTTGAGGTCGCCGATGTGCGGCACCTTCGAGCCGATGCGGTTGAAGTCGTCGAGGGTGAGCTCGACCTCGGCCTCGCGGGCGATGGCCAGCAGGTGCAGCACGATGTTCGTCGAGCCGCCGAGCGCCATGCCGACCGCGATGGCGTTCTCGAACGCCTTCTTGGTGAGGATCTGCCGTGCGGTGATGCCCTGCTTCAGCAACTCGACGACCGCCTCGCCCGAGCGGTGCGCGTAGTAGTCGCGGCGGCGGTCGGCGGAAGCCGGGGACGCCGACCCAGGGAGCGAGAGCCCGAGCGCCTCGGCGACCGACGCCATGGTGTTGGCGGTGTACATGCCGCCGCAGGCACCCTCGCCGGGCGCGAACGCGCACTCGATGCGCTTGGCGTCCTCTTCGCTCATCTTGCCCGCCTTGACGGCGCCGACCGCCTCGAACGAGTCGATGATGGTGATGTCCTTCTCGGTGCCGTCGGACAGGCGCACCCAGCCGGGCGCGATCGAGCCCGCGTAGAGGAACACCGAGGCGAGGTCGAGCCGCGCGGCGGCCATGAGCATGCCCGGGATGGACTTGTCGCAGCCCGCGAGGAGCACCGAGCCGTCGAGCCGCTCGGCCTGCATGACGACCTCGACCGAGTCGGCGATGACCTCGCGCGACACGAGCGAGAAGTGCATGCCCTCGTGGCCCATCGAGATGCCGTCGGAGACCGAGACGGTGCCGAACTGCAGCGGGTACCCGCCGCCGCCGTGCACGCCCTCCTTCGCGGCCTGCGCGAGGCGGCCGAGCGAGAGGTTGCAGGGCGTGATCTCGTTCCACGAGGACGCGATGCCGACCTGGGGCTTGTCCCAGTCGGCATCGCCCATGCCGACCGCGCGGAGCATCCCGCGACTGGTGGTGGCCTCGATGCCATCCGTGACGACGCGACTGCGGGGCTTGGGATCGATCTCCGACATGGGTCGAGTCTACGGGCCGCGCGCGACCCGTTTCGCCGCGGGATCGGCGCTCGCGGCGGCATCCGTTCGCCACGGCGTCCAGTGCGGGGCGGGTACCGCGCCGCGGCGTTTCAGCGCGCGGCGTCGCGCACGTCGGCGAGGAGCTCGAGCAGCTCGGCGACGTCGTCGGGCCCGTTCAGGCGATATGCGGCGAGCGACTTGCCCTGTCCGACCTTCACGCCGACGTCGACGCCCTCGAGGACCGCGAACGCATCCTCGTCGGTGATGTCGTCGCCCACGTAGATCACGGCGTCGGCCCCCGCGTGCTGTCGCAGCCGCACGAGCGCCTCGCCCTTGTCGCTCGCCCGGACCGCGAACTCGAGCACGTTCTTGCCGGAGCGCGTCGCGAGGCCGGGCAGTTCCTGCTCGACCATCTCGCGGGCGCTGCGCTGCAGCGCGGCACCGGCGCCGGCGCCCAGCTTGCGGGTGTGCAGCGCGATGCCGGCGGGCTTGCGCTCCACCCAGGCGCCGTCGGCGGCGGATGCCGCCTGCTCGACGATCTCGATGAGATGCTCGAGCCGCGTCAGCTCGCCCTCGCGCAAGTCGATCGTCACGTCTCCGCCGCTGTCGAGCTGCAGTTCGACGCCGTGCGATCCGCTGAGGAGCGCGGCGACGGGCGGCGACGCGACCTCCTTGAGGCTGTCGAGCGCGCGCCCGGAGACGAGCGCGACCCGGGTGTCCTCGTGCTCCGACATCCGTTCGATCGCGTCGCGGGCGCGTGCGGTCGAGCGGGCGTCCTCCGGGCGGTCGACGATCGGGGCCAGGGTGCCGTCGAAGTCGAGCGCGACCAGGAGCCGCGGAGCCTCGGCGAGCTTGGCGACGGCGCTGCGCAGCCCGTCGGGCACGCCCGGTGCGATCTTCCCGACCCCGGTGAGGGTCTCGAGGAAGGTCGCGGACCAGTTGGCGACGTCGTTCTCCTTGACCCGCTTGCGGAGCACCCGCATCCGGCGGGCCCGCTCGCGCTTCGAGAGCTTCGTGGCCTCGACCATGGCGTCCTTCAGGCCCTCGATGTCGTGCGGGTTCACGAGGATCGCCTGGCGGAGCTCGTCGGACGCGCCGGTGAACTCGCTGAGCAGCAGCACGCCGTCGTCGTCGTAGCGGCTCGCGACGTACTCCTTGGCCACGAGGTTCATGCCGTCGCGGAGCGCGGTGACGAGCATGACGTCGGCCGCGAGGTACAGCGCGGCCATCTCCTGGCGCGGGTAGCCGTGGTGGAGGTAGGTGATCGCCGGGTGACCGAGCGTGGAGTAGTCGCCGTTCAGGCGGCCGACCATGAGCTCGATCTCGTCGCGCAGCTGCCGGTAGGTCTCGACGCGCTCCCGCGACGGGCTCGCGACCTGCACGAGCGTGGCCTGCTGGACGGAGAGCCGCTCGTCGCGCAGCAGCTCGCCGAACGCCTTCATGCGGTGGCGGATGCCCTTGGTGTAGTCGAGGCGGTCGACGCCGAGCATCACGATGTCGGGGTCGCCGAGGCTGCGACGGATGGCGCGTGCGCGCTCCTGCACCTCGGGCATGCGCGCGAGCTCCTCGAACGCGGCCGCGTCGATCGAGATCGGGAAGTGGCGCGCGACCACGTGGCGCACCGTGTCGTTCTCCTCCGGGACGTCGACCACCGTGCCGCGCGTCTTGTAGCCGAACAGGCGCCGGACCGCGCGCGAGAAGTTCCCGGCATCCGCCGCCCGCTGGAAGCCGATCACGTCGGCGCCGAGCAGGCCCTCGACGACCTGGCGCCGCCACGGCAGCTGCGAGTAGATGCCGTACGCCGGGAACGGGATGTGGTTGAAGAAGCCGATGACGAGGTCGGGCCGGCTCTCGCGCAGCATGCGCGGCACGAGCTGCAGCTGGTAGTCCTGCACCCACACCACGGCGCCCTCGGCGGCGGCCGCCGCGGCGGCCTCGGCGAAGCGGCGGTTGACGGCGACGTACGCCTCCCACCACTCGCGGTGGAAGCTCGGCGGCGCGATGACGTCGTGGTAGAGCGGCCAGAGGGTGTCGTTCGAGAACCCCTCGTAGTACTCCTCGATCTCCTGCTCGGAGAGCGGGACGGGCACGATCGAGATGCCGTCGTGGTCGAACGGCGCGAACTCGCGGTCGGCGACGCCGGCCCAGCCGACCCATGCGCCGTCGTTGGCCCGCATGACGGGTTCGAGCGCGGTGACGAGCCCTCCCGGCGAGGCCTTCCACTGCGTGTCTGCGCCCTCGCCGCCGACGTAGTCGACGGGCAGGCGGTTGCTGACCACGACCATGTCGTAGATCGGCTCGATGTCGGGCTCGGTGTCGGAGTCGGTCGCGGGCTTCACGTCGTCGGATCCTCCTGGCGGCTCTCGGATCAGGCTAACAGCCGAAGGTCCCCACCCGATCCCCAGCCGTCGGGGCTAGACTTCCAGCCTCATGATCCGTATCGGTATGAGCACGACTTGCGTGTACCCACTCGAACCCGAGCACGCCTTCCGTATCGCGAAGGATGCCGGGTTCGACGGCGTGGAGATCATGGTCTCGCAGGAGGCGACGACGCAGGACCCCGAGGCGCTCGTCGAGATGTCCGAGCGCTACGAGCTCCCGATCCTCTCGATCCACGCACCGGTGCTGCTGCTCACGCACTTCGTCTGGGGCCGCGACCCGCGCGTGAAGCTGGCCCGCACGGCCGAGCTCGCCAAGGCGGTCGGAGCGGGCAGCGTCGTGGTCCACCCGCCGTTCCGCTGGCAGGCGAGCTACGCGCTCGAGTTCCTCCCGATCGTGCGCACGCTCTCGGAGGAGCACGGCGTCGAGATCGCGGTCGAGAACATGTTCCCGTGGCGCGCCGCGGGTCGGAACATGAAGGCCTACGCGCCCGGCTGGGACCCGCGCCAGATGGACTGCGACGCGGTGACCCTCGACTTCTCGCACGCCGCGCTCTCGGGCACCGACAGCATGCAGCTCGCGACCGACCTCGGCGAGCGCCTGCGTCACGTGCACCTGTGCGACGGGTCGGGGGCGATCGGCGAGGGCCAGATCTTCGACGAGCACCTGCTCCCGGGGCGAGGCAGGGAGCCCGTCGCCGAGGTGCTGCGCATGCTCGCCGACCAGGGCTGGGACGGCTCGATCGTCGCCGAGGTGAACACGCGGAAGGCGAAGACCGAGTCCGAGCGGCTCGACATGCTGCGAGAGACCGTCGCGTTCGCACGCGAGCACACCGCCGTCGCACCGACCGCCGCGCCGACCGAGGCACCGAACGAGTCGCCGCTCCGCCGCGTCATCGACGCGATCATCCCAGGCCGCCACTCCTAGCCGGTCGCCGCCTCCGAGTCGGCTGCGGCGCAGGGCACCGGCCCCGACGCCGCCGCGCTGCAGGTCAGGCGCTCACCGGGGTGAGCCGCGGTGCGGTGCGGATGCCGCGGCGCCTTGCGACCACGATCGCGGTGCCCGCCACCCCGAGCACGCCGAACAGCATCAGCGCTCCGGCCGCGGCCCAGACCCCGGATCCGCCCGCGCCCGAGACGATGAGCTGCATGCCCTGGACCGCCCAGGTCAGCGGCAGGAACGGGCTGATCGCCTGGTACGGCCCGCTCACGATCTCGAGCGGGTAGACCCCGCCGGATGCCGCGAGCTGCAGCACCACGAGCACGAGCGAGACGACCGTGCCGATCCGGCCGAGCCAGGCGCTGAGGAACGCGTGGATCGCCGTGAACACCACCGCGAGCAGCGCCGAGAACGCGAGCGTCTGCGGCAGCAGCGACCACGCGACGCCGAGCACGGCGTGCATGAGCAGCACCACGGCGGCCGCCTGGGCGAGTCCGACGAGCGACCCGCGGAAGAGCGTGCGTGCGACGAGCGTGCTCGTCGGCGCAGTCGTCTCGAGCGCCTCGCGGCGGAGCGGCCGGAACACGAGGAACAGCGTCATCGCGCCGAGCCAGAGCCCGATGGGGCCGATGAGCATCGCGACGACCTCGCCGAACGTGGAGATCTCGTTGGCCCGGGTCGCCTCGGTGACGACCGGCTCGGCGACGACGCCCGCGGTCTCCTCCGGGTCGAGCCCCTCGAGCGACGAGGTGCCCTCGGCGCCCTGGGCGAGGCCGTCGGCGAGCTCACCCGTGCCGTCGGCGAGCTCGGCCGCACCGTCGGCGGATGCCGCGGCACCGTCGCTCAGCTGGGTGAGGCCGCTCGCGATGCCGCTCACGCCGGACGCGAGGCCGTCGGCGCCGTCGCGCAGTGCGGGCGACCCGGCCGCCGCCTGGGACGCGCCTCCGGAGAGCTGCGAGATGCCGGACTGCAGGCCGTCGATGCCCGACCCGGTGCCGGAGGCGAGCGCGGCGCCGCCTGCGGCGAGTTCGTCGAAGCCCGTCGCGGTGCCGGCGCGGAGCGCGTCGCCACCGTCGACGAGCTTCGTGAAGCCGCCGGCGGTCCCTGCCTGGAGCTGGTCGCCGCCGGCCACGAGCTGGTCGAACGTCGCGTCGGTGCCGGCGACGAGGGCGGCACCGCCGTCGGCGGCGGCGTGCACGCCCGCCACGTACTGCGCGATCGCCGCCTGGAGCGCAGCACCGCTCGGGTCGGCTGCGAGCAGCGCGGGCACGGATGCCGCGAGCTGGTCACCGCCGGCCGCGAGCTCGCCGATGCCGTCGACGTAGTCGGACGCCCCCTGGGCGAGACCGTCGCCCGCGAGCCCGATGCCGTCGACGTAGGCCGCGATCCCATCGTCGACGCCCGTGCCCGCGGAGCGGACGCCCGCGACGTACTGGGCGATGCCGCCGTCGATGCCGGACCCGGCCTGCGCGACGCCGCCGACGTACTGCGAGACGCCCGACGTGATGCCGTCGAGTCCGGCCGCCTCGGTGTCGAGGGTGCCGATCCCGCCCGCGAGCTGCTCGACGCCCGACGTGTACTGGCCGACGCCCGACGCGTATGCGGCGGCGCCGTCGGCGGCCTCCGCGGTGCCGTCGGCGGCCGAGCCGATGCCGCCTGCGAGCTGGTCGAGGCCGGTCGCGAGCGAGTCGGCGCCGTCGGCGAGCTGGCCCGCGCCGTCCGCGGCGTCGCCGAGCGAGCCGCCGACCTGGACGAGGTTGCCGTAGAGCCCCTCGAGGTACTGCGTCGTGAGCTGCTGCCCGAACGTCGTCGCGATCGCGTCGCCGACCGCGGAGCCGATCGTGCCGGCCAGGTAGCTGTGCGCGTCATCGGTGCGGATGTCGAGCGCCGCCGTCGTCGGCGCGTCGCCCGCGAGCGAGGTGACCGAGGCCGAGAAGTCGGCCGGGATGGTGAGCACCGCGTACGCGTCGCCGTCGGCGAGCTTGGCGGCTGCCTCCTCGTCGTTCGAGATCGTCCAGTCGAACCCGGTGTCGCCGTCGCCGGTGAGCTCGGTCACGAGCAGGCGACCGGCGAGCACGGGCTGCTCCTCGCCGTCGGGGGTGGTGGTCGTGACCATCTCGTCGTTGTTCACCACGACGGCGGGGATCGAGTCCATGCGCTCGTCGGCGCCGCCGACCGCACCGGCGACGAGGCCTGCGACGGCGAGCGGGACGGCGATGACGGCCGCGAGGAGCGCGGCACGGCGGCCTCGGCGGCGCACCGCGGGCGCGACCTGGGCGGGGGCGTCGGGTCGGGTCATCGGAGTGCCTCCATGGGGCGAGTGGCGAGGTCGATCGTGCGGATGCCGCGGGGCGCGAGCGCCGCGCCGGCGGCGTCGAGGTCGGCGTCGGGGTCGGCGGTCGCGATGAGCACGACGCCGGGGGGCAGGATGCGGTCGAGCGCCGTCCACGCGGCGGCCGAGCCGGAGAGGCCGTCGAAGTCGACGACGATCGCCCGGGGGTGCTCGGCGAGCGCCGCCGAGACCGTGACGAGCAGTCGGTCGAGCGCGTCGAGCGACGCGATCGGGGTGTCCGGGTCGATCGTCCGCGAGCGGCGGGAGGCCTCGTCGCCCGGCGCCGTGCGTGCGTCCGCGACGCGGCGCAGCGCCGCGTCCACGGCCGATCGGGTCGAGTCGAGGCGGTACCAGGCTCGGGTCGCGTCGGCACGCGCGGCGATGAGCTCGCCCGCGCTGCCCGCGGCCGCGGCATCCGCTGCCCCGTCGGCGATCGCGACGCGGCGCATGACGGTGCCGGCATCGATCGGGAGGGGTGCGTCGAGGACCGCGAGGCGCCCGCCCGCGGGCAGCACGCGCCCGGCGAGGGTGGCGGCCACGAGTCGGCGCTCGGCGGGCTCGCCGAGCACGACGAGTGCGCCGCCGCGCGGCACCACCACCGAGATCGGGCCGATCGGCACCGCCGGGTCGCCGACGAGGAGGTCCTCGGCGAGCACGTCGGCGTCGCGCGCGGCCGCCCACTCCGACTCGGCGAGGTGGGCGCGCAGGCCCTCGCCCTCGATGTCGACGTCGGGGAGGATGCGGCCGAGCCACTTCGGCAGCCACCACGCCCCGCGGCCGGCGAGCGCCATCGCGGCGGGCACCAGCGTCATGCGCACCAGGAACGCGTCGAAGGCGACGCCCACGGCGAGCGCGAACGCGATGCCCTTGATCACCCCGGTCCCCTCCGGAACGAACGCGAAGAAGACGAAGAACATGATCAGGGCGGCCGCCGTGACCACGCGCGCGGCGTGCTGGAAGCCGTGCACGATCGAGTTCCGCGCGTCGCGCGTCTTCACGAACTCCTCGCGCATGCCCGAGACGAGGAACACCTCGTAGTCCATGGCGAGGCCGAAGAGCACGGCCATCAGCAGGATCGGCAGGAAGCTCAGGATCGGCCCGGGCTCGATGTGCATGAGGTCGGCGAGCCATCCCCACTGGAAGACCGCGACCGTGAGGCCGATCGCGCCGAACGCCGAGAGCAGGAAGCCGAGCGCGGCCTTGATCGGCACGAACAGCGAGCGGAACACGATGAGGAGCAGGATCACCGAGAGGCCGACGACGATGAGCGCGAACGGCACGAGGGCGTCGTTCAACCGCTGCGAGATGTCGATGGACACGGCGGTGTAGCCGGTCACGGCGATCGGGGTGCCGAACTCGTCGACGATGTCGTCCTCGAGCGCTCGGATGTCCTGGACGACCTGCTTGGTCTCGGGATCGGTCGGGCCCGACTCGGGGATCACCTGGATGATCGCGGTGTCGACCGTCTCGTTCGGCAGGCCCTGGCCGACGTAGGCGACGCCGTCGACCTCGGCGAGCCGGGCGCCGATCGCATCGAGGTCGTCGAAGATGTCGGTGGTCTGCGTGATGTCGACCGTGACGATGAGCGGGCCGTTGTAGCCGGGGCCGAAACCGGCCTCGATCATGTCGTACGCCTCGCGCTGGCTCGTGCCCTCCTCGCCCCGGCCGCCGGGGAGGTTGAGGTCGAGGCTCGCCGCCGGAATCGCGGCGGCGCCGAGCAGGCCGACGACGAGCAGCACGAACACGACCGGCGCCTTCAGCACGGTGTCGACCCAGCGGCGGCCCATGGTGCGCGTGCCCGAGTCGTCGGAGGCGACCGCACGACGGTGTGCGCGGCTGCCGGGCTTCGGGGCGAGGCGGCCCGTGGCGAGGCCGAGCAGGGCGGGCAGCAGGGTGGTGGCGCCGAAGACGGCGACGAGCACGGCGAACGCGGCGCCGACGCCCATGACGCTGAGGAACGGGATGCCGACGACGAGGAGGCCGAGGAGCGCGATGATCACGGTGAGGCCCGCGAACACGACCGCGCCGCCCGCGGTGGCGACGGCCTCCGCCGCGCTCTCCTCGGGGTCCATGCCCCGCGCGAGCTGGGTTCGATGGCGGGACAGGATGAACAGCGCGTAGTCGATGCCGACCGCGAGGCCGATCATGACGGCGAGCATCGGTGCGGTGCTCGACACGGTCGCGAACGCCGCGACGACCGAGATGCCGCCGAAGGCGGTGCCGACCCCGACGAGCGCGGTGAGCAGCGGCATCCCCGCCGAGAGCAGCGAACCGAACGTGATGAGGAGCACGACGCCGGCGAAGATCACGCCGAACGCCTCGGTGATCGTGAGCCCGAACGTGGTCTCCTGGAAGACCTCGCCGCCGAACGCGACCTCGAGCCCGGCGTCGCGGCCGATGTCGCCGGTCGCGAGGACGGCGTCGATCTGGTCCTCGGTGACATCCGTCACCTGGCCGTCGAACTGCACCTGGATGTACGCGGAGCGCGAGTCGCCGGAGACCTGGTCGCCGGCGTACTCGTCGAACGGGCCGAGCACGCTCGCCACGCCGTCGAGGTCCTCGAGCCGCGACTCCATGTCGTCGATGGCGTCGCGGTACGGGGCGTTCTCGACGGAGTCGCCGTCGGGCGCCTCGACGACGGCCTTCGCGGCCGCGCCGGCGGTCTGGGGGAAGACGGCGGCGAGCTGGTCGATCGCGTCCTGCGATTCGGTGCCGGGGATCGCGTACGACTCCTGGAGCTGGCCGCCGAGGGCGATGCCGCCGCCGACGAGCCCGCCGAGGGCGATCACCCAGGCGACGATGACGATCCAGGCGCGGCGATAGGCGAAGCGTCCGATGCGGTGGAGGAGGAGGGCCACGGTTCTCTCTCAGTTGCTGTGGGGCGAGGCTGGGGCGAGGATGTCGGCGATGATGCGACGGAGCGCGCCCCGCAGCTCCTCGTCGCTCGGCAGCGTCGACTCGTCGGCGAAGGTCCGGCCGGCGGTGAGCAGGAACGCGGCCCCGCCGAGCGCGATGCCGAACCGCACCTGGTCGTCGACGCTCTCGCGCTCCTCGCACACGGCCGCCGCGAGGCGGCGGACGGCGACGTTGGCGCGGGCGATCACGGGCAGCTCGGCGAGGCTCTGGCCCTGCGTGAGGAACACATGGATGGCCTCGCGGTGCTCGAGCAGCAGGTCGACCACCCGGTCGACGAGCGCACGGCGACGGGCCCCGCGCGCGCCGCTGCCGCGGCCGGCGAGGAAGTCCTCGAGCACGTCCTCGAAGCCCTCGACGGCGGGTTCGATCGCGGCCTCAAGCAGCGCCTCCTTCGACGTGAAGTGGTACAGCACGCTCGACTTCGAGTAGCCGGCCTCGTCGGCGATGTGCTGCAGCGACGTGCCGGCGAAGCCGACCGTGGAGAACTGCTCGAGGGCGGCGTGCTTCAACTCGTCGGCGGCGCGCACGCGCGTCGTCGTTCTCGCATCGGTGGGCATGCGATCGACCGTAGTTGACCGATCGGTCAGAGACTGCACGATCGGTCAGACTCGGGGCGTTCTCCCAGTCTGCGCCGCGCCCGTCAACCGGTCGCGCCGGCCCGTTTCGACGCGATAGCGTTGCGGAATGCGCAAGTACCTCTTCAGTGGAGCGGTCCTGAGTTCGCTGTTCGGCGCGATCGGAGTCATCCGCGCGACGCAGGCGGGGCCTCGCGACTGGAGGCTCGTGCTCATGTGGGTCTCGTGGGCCGCGACGCTCGCCATCGCGATCGGAACGGTCGCCGACGAGCAGAAGCGCCGCGAGCTGGCCGAGTAGCTCGGCCGCCCCGCACCGTCCGCGTCCGACGGCTCGGCGCCCTCGCGGCGTGTCCGAGCCCGGGGGGTCGCCGCGTGACGGACACTGGACGAAACGCCGTCCGACGTAGTCCGCCACCAGTTCCGACCGAGAGGACACCGATGTTCCGCCGCTGGCGCCGCGCACGGCTCGCCGCACAGGCCGCAGCCCACACCGCACCCGCGCCCTCGCCCCGCGCCACCGCCGCAGACCTCCGTGGCGAGCACATCTTCGAGCTCGTCAACGCCCGCCTGTCGCGGTTCATCGGTCCGGACGGCCAATGGTCCCTCGTCCGCCGCCAGGCGGACGACTCCGATCGCATCTTCCAGGCGATGCTCACCCACCAGATCGCTGCCGAGGTGACGCGCGCCATCCTCGAGGAGCGCGAGCAGGTCGCGGTCGTCGTGCCCGCCGACGAGACGTCGCACGCGCTCAGCTGGACGCCGGCCCCGCTCGTGATGTGGGCCGACCCGGTCGAGACGAGCGAGGCGGATGCCGCGGAGTCCGCGATCGACGCCGACAACGTCGCCGAGCTGGCGGTCGAGGAGCCCGCGCGCGCCGCGTGACCAACCTGACCGGCGCCGTCGTCCGATGCGGTTCGCCGGCGATACGGTGGCCCGCGTGCTGCCACCATCCACCCCGCGGACGGTCGATCCGTGCAGCTGAGGCACGACTGAATCCGGCCTGCATCGCACACGTCGACCGTTCACGCAGCACGGCGGCTCCGCCACTCCAAAATCGGTCGGCGTTTCTTGTACGGCCACCTCGCGCGGCGCCTCCTCCGCGGTTCGTAGCGTGAACGGCACGGGCACCCCCGCCCCTCACGCCGACCGATGGGAACCGCATGACCGCCGCACCCAGCCCCGTCGCCGCGCCGGAACGGCGCCGCGTCCGCACCTCCGCCCGCGACCTCGCACAGATCGCCGTGTTCGCCGCGCTCATCGCCGCGCTCGGCCTGCCCGGCGCCCTGTACCTGGGCGGCACCGCGGTGCCGATCACGTTCCAGACGCTCGGCGTGATGCTCGCCGGCGCGATCCTCGGCGCGCGTAAGGGCGCGCTGAGCGTGC
The DNA here is from genome assembly GCF_040496055.1 of Agromyces zhanjiangensis. NCBI lineage: Bacteria > Bacillati > Actinomycetota > Actinomycetes > Micrococcales > Microbacteriaceae > Agromyces > Agromyces zhanjiangensis. The sequence continues at coordinate 85,919 of NZ_JBEPKB010000009.1, forward strand.
TCCTGCTCCTCGTGCTCGTCGCGGCGGGCCTGCCTCTGCTGTCGGGCGGGCGGGGCGGCCTCGGCGTCTTCGTGGGCCCGTCGGTCGGGTACCTGATCGGGTGGATCCTCGGTGCGCTGGTCATCGGCTGGTTCACGGCCCGCCTGCTCCCCCGCTACCGCGTCCTGCCCGCGCTCGGCGCGACCGCGCTCGGCGGCATCGTCGCGATCTACCTCGTCGGCGTCCCGGTCTTCGCCGCGATCACCGGCACGCCGCTCGGCGTCGCGATCGCCGGGTCCGCGATCTTCCTCCCGGGCGACATCGTGAAGGTCGTCGTGACCGTGCTCGTCGCGAAGGGGGTGCACCGCGCGTGGCCGGGGCTCATCGAGTCGCGCCCGTGGCCGTGGAGGCGCACCGCCGCGGAGGCCGCCGCGAAGTGATCGACCTGCTCGGCGCATCAGGCGACCGGATCGCGCTCTCGTTCGGCGGACGGAACGTCCGCTCCGACGAGCTCGCGCGTGCGGTCGCCCGCGCCGAGCTGCCCGCAGGGCGAGGTCCGATCGGATGCCGCGCCGACGTCGGCCCCGTCGCCGTGATCACGACCGTGCTCGCCGGCCTCGACCGTGGCCGGCCGGTGCTCGTCGGCGGAACCCAGGCCGACGCGGACCGCATGGCCGACGACCTACCGGCGGGCACCGGACTCGCACTCACGACCTCGGGGTCGACCGCGGCCGACGGCTCGCCGCGCGTGATCGCCCGCACGGTGGAGTCGTGGCTCGCGTCCACCGCACCGCTCGCCGCACTGGCCGGACTCGGACCCGACGACCGGGTCGCCGTGACCGGCCCGCTGTCGGTGTCGATGCACCTCTACGCGGCGCTCCATGCGCTCTGGATCGGCGCGATGGTCACCGACGGCCTGGGCACGGCGACGGCGGTGCACGCCACTCCGACGCGCCTCGCACGGCTCGTCTCCGCCGACGCGGCACCGCCCCGCACGGCGATCGTCGCCGGGGCGGCGCTCCCGCCCCGGCTCCGCGAGCAGGCGACCGCTCGCGGCATCCGCCTCGTGGAGTACTACGGCGCCGCCGAGCTGTCGTTCGTGCTCGCCGCCGGCCACGAACCGGGCGTCGACGCCGGCCTCGCGGCGTTCCCCGGCGTCGAGGTCGACGTGCGACCGGTCGACGCGGGGCTCGAGCTGTGGGCGCGATCGCCGTACCTCGCGCTCGGTGTCGTGGGCGGGCGGATGCGTCGCGACGCCGACGGGTACGCGACGGTCGGCGATCTCGTCGAGCGCACTCCGGGCGGCATGATCCGCGTGCTCGGTCGCGGGGATTCGGCGATCATCACGGCGGGCGCGACCGTGCTCGCCGAGGACGTCGAGGCGCACCTGATCGCACTCCCGGGCGTCGGCGACGCAGCAGTCGTGGGCGAGCCGCACGACCTGCTCGGCGAGCGCATCGTCGCAGTCGTCGAACTCGAGCCCGGCGCGCAGCTCGAGGCCGTTGCGCATGCCGCGCGCGCGGCACTCTCCCCGGTCGAGCTGCCGCGGCGCTGGTTCGCCGCCGAGCTGCCGCGCACCGCGTCGGGCAAGCCCGCGCGCGGGCGACTGCGCGAGGAGATCGCCGCCGGGCGACTCGGGACGGGGCATCCGCCCCCGTTCACCGACGGGAGGAACGCATGACCCGCGATCAGGCACCCGTCATCGTCGCCGCGCGACGCACGGCGATCGGCACCGCCGGGCGGGGCTTCGCCGGGCACACCGTGGACGCGCTCGCGGCGCCCGTGCTGGCCGCCGTCGCCGCCGAGGTCGCGCCCGCGGGCGTCGCGGTCGACGACGTGGTGCTCGGCAACTGCATGGGCCCCGGCGGCGATCTCGCACGCGTGGCCGCGCTGCGCGCCGGACTCGGCGCGCACGTGCCCGGCGTGACCGTCGACCGGCAGTGCGGGTCGGGGCTCGACGCGGTGATCCAGGCGGCGTCTCGCGTGCGCGCCGGCGACGCCGGGCTCGTGCTCGCCGGCGGCGCCGAGTCGGCGTCGACCGCCCCGCACCGGGCGTGGCCGGACACCGGGGAGCGCTACACGCGTGCGCCGTTCGCGCCGCCCGGCGTCCCGGACCCCGACATGGGTCCGGCGGCGGAGCACCTCGCGCAGGTGCGCGGCGTCACCCGCGAACGGCAGGATGCGTGGGCCGCGCGCTCGCACGCCCGCGCCGCCGCCGCTCGCGAGGCCGGAGGCTTCGATGCCGAGGTCGTGGCGATCGACGGCGTCGCGCGCGACGACCGCCCGCGGGCCGCGATGGATGCCGCGATGCTCGCGCGCTTCGCCCCGGTGTTCGACCGGGACCCGGGGGCATCCGCCGCCGACCGGGACGGCACCGTCACCGCCGGCAACTCGTGCGGGTTCTCCGACGGCGCGGCCGCCATGGCCGTGACCACCGCCGACCTCGCTCGCGGCCTCGGCCTGCCCGCGCTCCGCATCCGAGCGACCGCGGTCGCCGCGGGCGACCCCGCCCTGCCGGGCCTCGGCGCCGCCTGGGCGGGCCGCCGAGCGCTCGACCGCGCGGGCATGACGGCCGCCGACCTCGGGTTCGTCGAGATCACGGAGGCGTTCGCCGCGCAGGTGCTCGCCGTGAGCGACGAGCTCGGCCTCGATGAGGAGACCCTGTCCGGCGACGGCGGTGCGATCGCGCTCGGCCACCCGTGGGGCGCATCGGGCGCGATCCTGCTGGTGCGCCTCGCGGCCCGGATGGCGGCGGCCGACGACGCCCGTGCGGGCCTCGCGGCGTGCTCGATCGGCGGCGGGCAGGGCGTCGCGATGATCGTGGAGCGCGTCGCATGAGCGCCATCCGCTTCGACCGTGTCAGCCACCGATTCGACGACGAGCTCGTCGTCGACGACGTCACGCTCGAGCTCACCGAGCGGCGCATCGGCATCGTCGGCGCCAACGGCTCGGGCAAGTCGACCCTCGCTCGCATGGTCAACGGGCTCGTCACGCCCACGTCGGGCACGGTCACGGTCGACGGACTCGACGTCGCCCGCCACGGCCGCGAGGTGCGCCGCCGCGTCGGGTTCGTGTTCACGAACGCCGACACGCAGATCGTGATGCCGACCGTCCGCGAGGACGTCGCGTTCACGCTCCGACGCCACCGACTGGATGCCGCGACGGCGGCCGCACGCGTCGACGCCGTGCTCGACCGCTTCGGGCTCGCCGAGCTCGCCGACCGGCCCGCGCACCGTCTCTCGGGCGGGCAGAAGCAGCTGCTCGCCCTCGCCGCAGTGCTCGTCGGCGAGCCCGCGATCGTGGTGGCCGACGAGCCGACGACCCTGCTCGATGCGCGCAACGCGCGCCGCATCGCCGAGCACTTCGCGACGCTCGACGAGCAGCTCGTCGTCGTGAGCCACCACCTCGAGCTCCTCGAGTCGTTCGATCGCGTGATCGTGATGGAGGCGGGCCGGATCGTGGCCGACGGCCCGCCCGAGCACGCGCTCGACGCCTACCGGGCCCTGATCGGGTGATGCAGCCATGATCGGCGTGTACCACCCCGGCTCCTCGGTCGTCCACCGCGCTCCGGCGCTCGCGAAGCTCGCACTGCTCGCGGCCGCCGTGACGGCGACCGCGCTCGTCGGCTCGCTGCCGGTGCTCGGCATCGTGGCAGCGGCGACGCTCGGGCTCTTCGCGCTCGCCCGCATCCCGGTGCGTGTCGCCTGGCGCCAGGTCTCGCCGATCCTCTGGGTGCTCGCGTTCGCGGTGCCCGTGCAGTGGATGTTCGCCGGGTGGGAGACCGCCGCGACGATGGGCGTGCGGCTCGTGCTCGCCGTCGCGCTCGCGGCCGTCTACACGCTGACCACCCCGGTCACGGCGACCCTCGATGCGATGCAGGTGCTGCTGCGCCCGTTCGCGCGGTGGGTCGACCCCGACCGCGTCGGGCTGGCGCTGGCTCTCGCCATCCGCTGCGTGCCGCTGCTCGCCGACCTCGTGCGGGAGGTGCTCGAGGCGCGCAAGGCGCGCGGCGCCGAGGGGTCGCTGACCGCGCTCGCGGTGCCGGTCATCGTGCGCACGCTCCGCACGGCCGACCACCTCGGCGAGGCGCTGATGGCACGCGGGGTCGACGACTAGGCGTCGGCGCTCGCGCTTCCCGTCTCGAGCACGTCGCCGGCGGGGAGTTCCCGGTGGCCGCCGAACTGGAGGCGCATCGCGGAGAGCAGCTGGTTGGCGTAGCGGTCGTCCTCGCGCGAGGCGAAGCGCTCGAACAGGGCGGCCGCGAGCACCGGCGCCGGCACGCCGGTGTCGACCGCGGCCTTGACCGTCCACCGCCCCTCCCCCGAGTCGGAGACCCGGCCGGCGAGACCGTCGAGCGTCGGGTTCTCGACGAGTGCGGCCGCGGTCAGGTCGAGCAGCCACGACGAGATCACGGATCCGCGTCGCCACAGTTCGGCGACGGCCGGCGTGTCGATCGTGAACCGGTAGAACTCGGGCTCCTCGAGCGGGGCGATCTCTGCCGAGTGCTCCTCCGGGCGGAGTCCGGCATCCGCGTTCTTCAGGATGTTCAGCCCCTCGGCGAGCGCTGCCATGATCCCGTACTCGATGCCGTTGTGGACCATCTTGACGAAGTGACCGGAGCCGGACGGACCGCAGTGCAGGTACCCGCGTTCCTCCGGGGACAACTCCCCCGTGCGGCCCGGGGTCCGCTCGATGTCGCCGGGCCCGGGCGCGATCGAGCGGAGGATCGGCTCGATGCGCGTCACCGCCTCGTCCGGGCCGCCGACCATGAGGCAGTAGCCGCGCTCGAGGCCGAAGACCCCGCCGCTGGTGCCGGCGTCGACGTAGTGGATGCCCGATGGCGCGAGCGCCTCGGCGCGGCGCACGTCGTCGCGGTAGTTCGAGTTGCCGCCGTCGATGATCACGTCGCCGGCCTCGAGCACCGCGGCGACCTGGTCCACGAGCTTCCCGGTGATCCCGGCGGGGACCATCAGCCACACGGTGCGCGGCGCGTCGAGCTTCGTCGCCAGGTCGGCGATGCTCTCGGCGCCGGTCGCACCCTCGGCCGCGAGCGCGCTCACGGCGCCCGGATCGACGTCGTAGACGACGCAGTCGTGCCCGTCCCGCATGAGGCGGCGCACGATGTTCGCGCCCATCCGCCCGAGTCCCACCATCGCGATCTGCATGAGCCATCCCCCGTCGCTCAGCCGACTCGGATCGCTCGGTCCGGCCGGCGCGTTCACGCCGCAGTCTAGGACCCCTCGCGGGAGCGCCGCACGCGATGGAGCCCCGATCTCCGGCCTCACCGCGGCTCGTCGGGTGCGGTGTCCGCAGGTGCGGGCACACTGGTCGACGCGGACCCTTCTCCGCCGTTCGTCCCGCCGTCCCCCGGCCGACCTCCTGGAGCACCCGACCCGATGATGGGCATCACCCATGCCACGAGCGGCGCCGCCGCCTGGCTCGCGATCACCGGAACCATGCCGATCGTCACCGCCGGCGCGTACCCGCTCGACCCGGTCGGCGTGCTCGCCGGCACCGCGGTGTGCGCGGGTGCTGCGCTGCTGCCCGACGCCGACCACCACAGCGCCACCATCGCCCACTCGGTGCCCGTGCTCGGCAGGTTGGCGACGGGCGTGGTCGGGGCGGCCTCCGGCGGGCACCGGCAGGGAGCCCACTCGCCCGTCGGCGTGCTCGTGACCTTCGCCGCGGCGTGGGCGCTGACGCTCGTCGCGTTCCCGGTCGATCCGCTCGGCACGCTCGCGATCGGCGCCGGGGCGGGCACGGCCGCCCTCACCGCGTTCGGGTTGAAGGCGCGCGGGCTCATCCGGTCGTGGCCGGCCGCTTGGGCGGTCGGCGCGCTGCTCGGCGCCTTCATCGTCGTGTTCGCGCCCGAGCAGGTCGCGTGGTTCCCCCTTGCGGTGCTCGTCGGCTTCGTCGCGCACCTCCTGGGCGACCTGCTCACGACCGGCGGCCTCCCGGGACTCGTCTGGCCGTGGCTCATCCGTCCGCCTCGGGCGCTCCGACCGGTGCCCGTGCTGGGCCGCGTGTGGCTGCCGAACGGGTACGTGTCGCTGCCCGTGCTCGGCGACACGGGCTCGTTGCGTGAGACGATGCTCGGCGCCCTGCTCGGCACGTACTGCTTCGTCGGCTCGACGTACGAGGTGCTGCGGCTGATCGGCGTCGACCCGTTCTCGTTCTGGTGAGCGCCGGGTGACGACCCGAGCGGCGCTCACTCGTGAGACCGCACTCCCACGGCGCGCTCATCTGTTGCTGGATCTGCTCATACGCGTGACCTTCGGAGGTTCGCCGCCTATCGTGAGGGCACCCCGACCTCGACGAGGAGACCAGCATGACGTGGGACACCGGCGACTTCGACCGAGAGAGCCTCGCCTCGGCGGCGCGAGCCTTCACCGCCCAGCAGGTGGCGCGATGCGCCGCGATCGGCATCGACGCCGGCGGCTACCAGGTCAGCCATCTCGCCGTCCGGACCCGCACCTGGCGCGACTACCTCGCGGCACGCGACGCGATCGAGTCGTACTCCACGGCGAACCTCGAGAACGTCTGGAACGGGCGGCCGATCTCGAAGCTCCTGCTGAGCGAGCCCATCGAGATCGCCGACGGCATCGGAATCCCGCTCATCGAGCTCATCCCGCCGTTCCACCAGCGCGTCTACCGCATGGGCCTCGAGCACGTCGGCTTCGTCGTCGGTCCGGAGCATCCGGCGTTCATCGAGCGGCACCGGGAGGTACTGACGGGCCAGCAGTTCCAGAGCCGCTTCTGCGCCCCCGTCTACCGGCTCTTCGAGGACTACACGCACGTGAAGTTCTACGAGACCTCGCTGGGCGACGTCTGCCGGCTCGAAGGGGCCGCCTTCGACGGCATGGTGCACGCCGACTGGCAGCCTGCGGATCCCGATGCCGGGCCGTACGAGACCGGCTGCGACTAGGGCACCCGCCATGGACCGCGACTTCGAGGGCACGACGGTCCTCGTCACTGGAGCCACAGGTGGCCTGGGCACCGAGATCGCGGAGCGCTTCGCGCGCCGCGGCGCGAACCTCGTGCTGCACCATCGGTCGCGCGAGCACGACGCCGAGCACCTCGCCGGGGCGCTCTCGACGACGCACGGCGTGGCCGCCGACACCGTTCGCTGCGACCTCTCCGTCGAGCGCGACATCGAGCGGATGTTCCGGCCCGGATCGCCGGCGGCGCGCGCCACGGTGCTCGTCAACAACGCCGGCACCTACCCCGTCGCCGAGTTCCTCGAGCTCGGCGCCGACGACTGGATGACCAGCTTCCGGCTGAACGTCGTCGCGGCCTACCTCTGCACCCGGCATTCGGTCCGCGCGATGGTCGCCGACGGCGGCGGCGCGATCGTCAACGTCACGTCGATCTCCGCCGACCGGGTGGCGCCCGACCAGGCCCCGTACGGCAGCAGCAAGGCCGCCCTGCGGTCGCTCACCCGCACCTCAGCGGTCGCGCTCGCGCCGCACGGCATCCGCGTCAACTCCGTCTCGCCCGGGCTCGTGTGGCGCGACGGGCTCGACGCCGAGTGGCCCGAGGGACTCGCCCGCTGGTCGGGCCGGTCGCCGATCGGGCGCGCCGTCGGACCCGGCGAGATCGCGGACGCCTGCGTCTTCCTCTCCTCGCCGGCGGCAGCGGCGGTCACGGGGCACGACCTCGTGGTCGACGGCGGCATCACGGCGGTCTCCGACTACTGAGCGCGCAACCTCCGGAGCGAACGACGAAGGCCCCGACGATCGCTCGCCGGGGCCTGCTGGTGCACCCCCAGGGACTTGAACCCTGAACCCACTGATTAAGAGTCAGTTGCTCTGCCGATTGAGCTAGAGGTGCGTTTCGGCCGGTTTCTTGCGAACCCCGAACCGAGGAACAACGGTATCAGGTGACCGGCCTGAACGCGAAATCGAGGTCGACTCGGGCGCGCCGCCCGCCCGGAACCCGCCGTGGCCGGTCGATAGGCTGAACCGGTGACGGATGCCTCGTACGCCGACGACCTCGCCCTCGCCCTCGAACTCGCCGACCTGGCCGACGCGGCCGCGATGGCCCGCTTCCGCGCCGTCGACCTCCGGATCGACACGAAACCCGACCGCACGTTCGTGACCGAGGCCGACCTCGCGGTCGAGCGAGCGGTGCGCGAGGTGCTCGCCGAGCGCCGCCCGGGCGACGGCATCCTCGGCGAGGAGTACGGCACCGAGGGCGAGGGCGCCCGGCAGTGGATCATCGACCCGATCGACGGCACGTCGAACTTCCTCCGCGGGGTGCCCGTATGGGGTGCGCTCATCGCGCTCACGGTCGACGCTCGGCCGGTCGTCGGCGTCGCGTCGATGCCCGCGCTCGGACGCCGATGGTGGGGTGCGACCGGCTCGGTCGCCCAGACGACGGACGCCCCGGGCGCGACGCCCCGCGACATCCGCGTTTCGAACGTGGCCGATCTCGGCGACGCATCCATCAGCTTCCAGAGTATCGCGCAGTGGCGCGACGCCGGCTACCTCGGGCGGCTCCTCGCGCTCGGCGAGCGCGTGTGGCGCGATCGCGCCTACGGCGACCTCTGGTCGTACTGCCTGCTCGCGGAGGGCCTCGTCGACGTCGTCGCCGAGTTCGACGTGAAGGCGTGGGACCTCGCGGCGCTGATCCCGATCGTCGAGGGCGCCGGGGGGCGGTTCACCTCGGTCACCGGCGAGGCCGGCGCCGGCAACGGCAGCGCGCTCGCCACGAACGGCCTGCTGCACGACGCGGTCCTCGAGGCGCTGAAGTGAGCCGCGAGCTCGAGGTCTGCATCTTCACCGAGCCCCAGCAGGGAGCGAGCTACGACGAGCAGCTCGCCCAGGCGCAGGAGACCGAGCGCCTCGGCTTCGACGGCTGGTTCCGCAGCGACCACATCCTGCACATGGGCCCGGGCGACCCGATGCCGGGGCCCACCGACGCCTGGACGACGCTCGCCGGCATCGCCCGCGAGACCGACCGCATCCGGCTCGGCACGCTCGTCTCGCCGGTGACGTTCCGGCACCCAGGACTCCTCGCGATCCAGGTCGCCCAGGTCGACGACATGTCGGGCGGCCGCGTCGAGCTCGGGATCGGCGCGGGCTGGTTCGGCGCCGAGCATGCCGCGTACGGCATCCCCTTCCCCGGTCGGCGCTTCGACCTCCTCGAGGAGCAGCTGCAGGTCGTGACCGGCCTGTGGGAGACGCCGGCGGGTGAACGCTTCTCGTTCGCGGGCGAGCACTACGAACTGTTGGAGGCGCCCGCCCTGCCGAAGCCCGTGCAGTCGCCGCTGCCGATCATCATGGGCGGCGGCGGGCCCACGCGCCTGCCCGCACTCGCGGCGCGGTACGCGACGGAGTTCAACCGCGGCTTCTCCGACGAGGACGAGATCGCCGCGTCGTTCGCGCGCGTGCGCGCCGCCTGCGAGGCGATCGGCCGCGACCCCGAGGCGATGCGCCTCAGCGTGGCGCTGCCCACGGTCGTGGCCACGGATGACGCGTCCTACCTCGATCGTCTCGCCGCGATCCACGCCGACCCCGACACGTTCGCCGAGGTCAACGTCGCGGGCACCCCCGAGGTGGCGGTCGAGAAGATCCGGCGGCTCGCCGACCTCGGCGCCGACCGCGTCTACCTGCAGCTCGTGGACCAGCGCGACCTCGACCACGTCGAGCTCATCGCCGCCGAGGTGCTCCCGCACCTCGGCTAACCGAGACATCCTCGTCATCGTGCACTGAACGTCTGCGGAGTCGCGTACCCTTGTCGGTGAGGGCCGGGGGGCCTCGATGGGGGAAGACATGCGGGCGTTCGCACGCCGACGACACGAGGTCGTCGACCAGCAGCCGCTGGATCCTGAGAACGATCCGTACGCGGCGTACCTGATCTGGAAGGCGGAGCAGGAGGCGGAGGCCGCCGCGCTCGCGGGCGACGAGACGCCCGACGGAGTCGTCGATCCGACCGACGAGGCGGAGCCGGCCCGCGGGTCGTGGCTCCGCCGGCTCGCCGCGCGAGCCCACGTCAACGCGTCGCGGAACTGACCCCGCGCAGGCCGACCGCGCAGACGCCGATCGCCGCGTCTCGGCGCGGCGATCGGAGGCTGGCACAGCGTGCGATGACGACCGGTGGTGGAGATGGGGGGAATTGAACCCCCGTCCATCGCTGGGATTCCACGGTTTCTCCGGGCGCATCCTGTGAGGCGTTCTGCTCGGCCCCGACCCTTGCCACAGGCAGCCAGGTCGACGGGCCCAGCCTGAAAGAGTCCCGTACGACGCTCAGGCGACGTCGCACAGCGAGTTCCCTAGATGACGCCAGCGACCGGGGCGGGAACGAACCCGGGCTGACGGACTAACGGACTCGCTTAGGCAGCGAGGGCGTAGTCGTTCTGCGACTTATTGGCAGTTATTGGTTCGCAGGGAGCGTTTTCGAGATAACCCTGCATCCTCGGCCCGCTTCACGCGGTCTCGCAGGCGATGTCGAAACCGATCATCCCCGTGAGACGCGCTCCGACCGATGGTCGGAAGGCGGGTCGTCATCGCACGCTGTGGAGTTGCCAACCGCGCGACACCCGAAGGCGGCGCGGCCCTACAGGATACAACAGGAGCACCCCGCGGGGCATTCCGGATGCCGCGCCCGGAATCGTTCATGTGACTGTAACCCGCCGGCCTCCGCCAGCACGTAGCGTCCCCGCATGGGACGTTCCGAGATCGCCTCGCCCCGCACGGGCACCGTCGCCCGCACCGGGTCCGTTGCGGCATGCCGCAGCATGGGAGCCGCATGATCGCGCGGGTCGATCCGTTCATCGGCACCGACGCCGTCGACCTCCCCCCGCAGACGGGGCTGGCGGCGACGTGGTGGTGGCCGAAGCCGCAGGTCGGCAACACGCACCCCGGAGCGACCTTCCCGCTCGGGATGGTCTCGGCGTGCGCGTACTCGGGCGCGTACCCGACGGGGTACGGACGATACGACCTCGCGACCGAGGGCGTGCCGCCGATGATCCACGAGGGCGGCGTGGCCTCCGGCTTCACGCACTTCCAGCAGTCGGGCACGGGGGCGATCCGCAAGTACTACAACTACTTCCGCGTCACGCCGATGCTCGAGCCGCTCGACGTGCTCGGCCGCACCTGGGAGCTCCTCGAGGAGGCCGCGGAGCCCGGGTACTACGCGGCGACGCTCGACTCCGGCATCCGCGCCGAGCTCACCGTCGGGCCGAAGTCGGCCGTGCACCGCTACACGTTCCCTCGGAACCCGAACGCGCGCATCGTGATCGACTTCTCGCTGGGCGGCCTCTCGATCCCCCACGGCGAGACGATCCCGCTCCGGGCGAAGCTCGAGCAGGTCGCGCCCGGCATCGCGCAGGGCGAGATCGTCGTCGAGGGCGCGCCCCTGTCGGTGTACATCGAGTGCGACGCGCACACCTGGCGGCAGATGCTCTGGTACGACCGGCGCCTGATGCCGGGCGGCACGAAGCTCGCGTTCGACCACATCCGGCCCACGACGCTGCGTCCCTTCGGACTCATGTGGGCGGGCCAGAGCGAACCCGGGCAGAGCATCGAGGTGCGCATCGGGTTCTCGCTCCGCGGGGTCGAGCAGGCGCGCGCGAACCTCCGCGCCGACGAGGGCACCGGTGCCGCGCGGTTCCCGCACCGGCGCGACCGGACGAGGAAGGCGTGGCGGAAGCACCTGAAGGCGATCACGGTCGACACGCCGTCGACCGAGCGCCAGACCGTCTTCTCGACGGCGCTGTACCACTCGCTGATCAAGCCCTGCCTCGCGCCCGAGGAGAGCCCGTTCTGGCCGACCGAGGGCCCGTTCGTGTTCGACCTCTGCACGATGTGGGACATCTACCGCACGCAGCTGCCGCTCATCACGACGCTGTTCCCCGAGCGGGCGGTCGAGCTCGCGAACGCCCTGCTCACCATCTGCGAGGAGGAGGGCAACTTCCCGATCGGGTACCGGATGGCGCGCGGCAGCGACCGGTTCTCGCGTCAGGGCAGCGCGCTCGCGCAGACGTTCCTCGCCGACCTCTGCCAGCTCGGGCTGCCGGGCATCGACTGGGAGTGGGCGCTCGTGCACATGCACGCCGACCTCCGCCGGACCTACGGCGAGGACTTCCTGCTGCGCGGCCATGCCCACCCGATCAGCCACACGCTCGACCTGGCCTACGGGTACTGGTGCACCGCGAAGGTGGCGGCGCGCGTGGGCGACCGAGCACTCGCCGAGGAGTTCACGGCCCTCGCGACCCGGTGGATCAACGCCTTCGACGCGCAGACGGGACTGCTCCACGACTCGACCTTCTACGAGGGCAGCCGCTACAACTACTCGTTCCGACTGCTGCACGACATGCACAGCCGCATCGAGCTCTCCGGGGGCGACGAGGGCTTCGTGGCCGCCCTCGACGCCTTCTTCGGGTTCGGCGCCGAGCCGGTCCGGCAGCCCGGGGTCGCGCCGGGGCTCGAGGAGCTCGCGGCCGGCTATGCGCTCGGCCGCTTCGAGGGCCTGAACAACGAGCCCGACATGGAGGCGCCGTGGGCGTACCACTACGCCGGGCGCCCCGACCGGACCGCGGAGGTCGTCCACGCCGCCGTGCACCAGCAGTTCGGCACGGGTCGCGGCGGCCTCCCGGGCAACGACGACTCGGGCGGCATCAGCTCGTGGTACGTCTGGGCGAGCCTCGGCCTGTTCCCGGTCGCGGGCCAGAACCTCTTCCTCGTGAACTCGCCTGCGTTCGCAGAGTCCGAACTGCGCGTCGGCGGCGACGCGTTCCGCATCGAGACCAGCGGGTTCGTCGAGCCGCGCCGCGACGGAGCGCCCCAGTACGTCCAGTCGGCCGAGCTCAACGGCGACCCCCTCGAGCGCACGTGGCTCCGCGGCGACGAACTGCACCGCGGCGGCAGCCTGCTCCTTCGACTCGGCCCCGAACCGAGTGAGTGGGGGCGGACGTCGCGCCCGCCGTCATACCCGGAACGCTGACCCCGCGGCATCCCGCCGCCTTCAGACCTGCCCGATCAGGACGCGCACCTCGCGCCCCACAGGAAAGGAGGAGCCATGAACGCTCCGCCTCGCAACCGCCTCGTCATCGTCAACCGCGCCGATCCGGTGATCTGCGGTCATTCGGTCGAGGGCCGCAACCTCGCCGAGGCCGCGCTGCAACGCGGGTTTGACGAGGTGCGCATCGTGACCTGGCCGATCGACCGGCTCGAGGCGGCCGGCCTGCCGCTGAAGCCCCTCGATCGGATGCTGCCGTACAGCCCGGGCATCATCGTCGAACGCCCCGAGCCCGTCGGCGACTACAAGGTTCCGGACGGCCGCTACCTGGCGGGCATCACCGGGCGGCTCGTCGAGCTGTTCACCGACGGCGTGCCGACGGTGTGCCTCTCGCTCTACCTGAGCCCGCACACGGTCGCCGTGACCGACGCGGTGCGCGCGGCATGGAGCACGGGCCTGCCGGTGAACGTCACGACGATCGCCGAGGCCGTGGGGTCGGATGTCACGAACGTCGTGCGCTCGTGCGTCGAGGAGGGCCGCTTCGGCGCCGCCGCCCACATCCTCTCCAGCTACCTCGCCCAGGACCACTGCGTCGCGGTGTCCGAGTACACCAGGGAGCTCATCGTGGCCGCGGCCTCGGAGATCGACGCGTTCCACGGCACGCGCTTCGCCGAGCAGTGCCGGGACCGGATCCGCATCTCGTACCCGGCGATCGACACGTCCCAGTACCTCGACCTCGACCCGGCGATCGTGCGCGGCGTGCTCGCCGCGCGCGGGCTGGAACCCGACGGCTACGTGCTGTTCCTGTCGCGGCTCACCGAGGCCAAGGGCGTCGACGACCTCATCGCGGGATTCGAGCGCACCGCAGCCCACGACCGCCTGAAGCTCGTCATCGTGGGACGCGGCCCGGCGGCCGAGAAGTTCCGCGCCCGTGCGGCCGCCTCCGCCGTGGCCGATCGGATCGTGTTCCTCGACGACGTCGACGACGCGGAGAAGCCGTACCTGATGGCGGGGTGCGCGACGTACGTGCTCCCGAGCAAGCCGCGTCCCGAGTTCGTGGAGACCTTCGGCATCGCCCTCGCCGAGCAGATGCTCGCGGGCGGGGGCACGGTGATCACGACCGACACGGGCGGCATCGGCGAGGCGGTGGGCGAACACGCCATCATCGTGCCGGTCGACGACCCCGACGCCATCGCCGAAGCGATCGACCGGGCGCTCGCGCTGACGCCCGAGGAGCGCGCGCTGCGCGCCGATCGGGCGAGGGCGTACGCGCTGCAGTTCGACCGCGGTGCGGTGTTCGAGCGCCTCTTCGACGGTGCGGGAGTGCTGCCGGAGCGCGCGATCGCCTGATGCGTCGGCTGCCCTGACGCGTCGGGTGCCCGCGGCGACCGCCGCCGCGGGCACCCGGCGACGTCGGAGGGGCCGACGTATGCTGAGGTCGGCCGCACGGGGGTGCGGCCCACCGAGGCTGCGCCCAGCGCAGCCGCACCAGCCGGGAGGTCCCGCATGCCGACCACGATCGCCGTCACCGGGCGTGCCGAGGAGCGCGTCGACCCGGAACTCGGTGCGGTGTCGCTCACTGTGTCGTCCAACGGCGCCGGCCGCGACCGGGTCGTCGGCGCGGTCGGCGAGGCGCACGAGCGCCTGCTCGCCGCGATCCGCGACCTCGAGGCCGCAGGGGCGCTCGAGTCGTGGTCGGCCGGCCAGCTGCGCGTCTGGTCGCACCGCCCGTGGAACGACCAGGGCCGGCAGTTGCCGCTCGTGCACCAGGCGTCGGCCGACCTCGAGGTCGTCTTCCGCGACCTCGAGGCGCTGGGCGACTGGGTCGGTCCGATCTCCGCGGCCGCCGACGTGACCGTGCAGGGCGTCGACTGGCGGTTGACCGATGCGACGCGTTCGCGCGTGCAGGAGGCGGCGCAGCGCGCCGCGGTCGCCGACGCGGTCCGCAAGGCGGCGGTCTACGCCGAGTCCCTCGGGCTCGGCGCCCCGACACCCGTGGAGCTCGCCGACCACGGACTGCTGCAGGCGCAGCCGATCCCGCGCGCGCACCGCGCCGTCGCGATGCGCGCGATGGCGCTGGAGGGCGCGGACGCCGGGCCCGCACCGGAGTTCGCCCCGGCGAAGCTCGTGGTCGAGGCATCCGTCGACGCGCGGTTCAGCGCCGGCTGACACGCGGGCGCCGACGCGACGGCGCCCTCAGTCGCGGTCGATCAGCCACGCCTCGAGTGCGCGCAGTTCGTCGTGGTCGAGGCCCGAGGCGAGCAGGTACTCGCGCACGGTGCCGTGGCTGCGCTCCACCTCGTCGAGGACGGACTCGAGCGCCTCGCGCGGGCTTCCGCCCATGAGGATGCGCAGTTCGGGGGTGTCGGGCACGCCGTAGTCGCCGATGAGGGCGACCATCTCCTCGAGCCATTCACCCGCGAGGTGCCCCTCGGTGAGGGCGTAGTCGACGATGACCGCCTCGCGGTCGACGCCTGCGGCGAGCAGGGCGAGCGCCACGACGATGCCGGTGCGGTCCTTGCCCGCGGTGCAGTGCACGACGACGGCGCGCTCACCGGCGCTCGAGATCTCGCGGAGCGCCTCGACCACGACGGCCGAGTGCTTCGTGACGATGCGCTGGTAGAGCGCTTCGAGCGAGATGCCCCGCCCGCCCTGCGACGCGCCAGAGCCCTCGAAGACGGGAAGCCGCAGCACCTCGACGTCGAGGCCGTCGAGGTCGTCGGGCATGGCCCGGGCCTCGTTGTCGTCGCGCAGGTCGACGATGACGCCGACCTCGAGTCGGCGGAGCGCCGCGCGTCCCTCGTCGCCGAGCCGGTGCAGTCCGTCGGAGCGGAAGAGGCGCCCGGCGCGGACCGTCCCGCCGCGCGCGGGCAACCCGCCGACGTCGCGGAAGTTGTACGTGCCCGGCACCGGGATGCGCGTCGAGATCTCCACGCGGCGGAGTCTAGCCCGCCGTGCCGTCAGCACACCGTGAGGAGGCCTCGATCGCGAATCAGTGAAAGTACTTTCCATATAGGCAAGTAGTTGCTACCCTTCTCGCATGTCCACGAACGATCCCACCGGCGCCGACCTCCCCGAGCCCGCCGACGCGGCCGCCTTCGTGCGGGAGGCCGAAGCGGCGGTGCGGCGGGTCGCCGTGCAGGGCTCCGCGTCCGCCTCCGCGTGGCTGACCGGGCTCGCCGCCGCATCCGGCATGTACCTCTTCGCCCTGGGTTGGTACGACCGCAGCGACGAGGGGCCGATCCTCGCCCTCTCGATCGCCTTCGCCGCGACCCTCGGCATCCTGTCGGTGCTGCACCTGCGCCGCATGCGCGCCGCGAGCCTCGGCTTCTCGCGACGCTTCGGGCTCGCCGTGGGCGGGTGGGGCGCCGTATTCGGCATCTCGTTGACGCTCGGCCTGCTCGCGTTCCCGGGCAGCCCCGTCTACTTCGCGATCGCGGCGATCGCCACCGCGACACCGCCCCTCTGGGGGTCGCTGCGCGAACTGGTCGTGGTCCGTGGCTGAGCCTGCAGACGACGGCCACCCGCGCCATCGGCTCGACCCGCTGCTGCAGCGGCCGGTGCCGTTCTCGATCGCGGCACTGCTCGCGGCCGCGGACGAGGCCGAGTTCGCGTTCGTCCGCGACGCGGTGGAGCTCAGCGACTCCGCGCTCAGCAAGCAGGCCTCGGCGCTCGAGGCCGCCGGCTACGTGGCCGTCCGCAAGGGCTTCGTGGGCAAGTTCCCGCGCACGTGGCTGTCGATGACGCCGCAGGGCCGGGCCGCGTTCGCGGCCCACCTCGCCGCGCTGCGCGAGATCGCGGGCTGATGCCCGGATCGCCCCCGCCTACTCCCCCAGGTGCCGGCGGCTCGCGATGGCGCGCTCGGCCTCGCGCTTGTCCTGCCGCTCGCGCAGCGCCTGGCGCTTGTCGTACTCGCGCTTGCCCTTGGCGACCGCGAGCTCGACCTTCGCGCGCCCGTCCTTGAAGTACAGCGACAGCGGGATGAGCGTGTAGCCGCCCTCCTTGGTCTTGTGGCTGATCTTCACGATCTCCTGCTTGTGCATGAGCAGCTTGCGCTTGCGTCGCGGAGCGTGGTTGTTCCAGGTGCCCTCGGTGTACTCGGGGATGTGCACCGCATCGAGCCAGATCTCACCGCCGTCGATGAAGGCGTACCCGTCGACGAGTGACGCCCGGCCCTGCCGGAGCGACTTCACCTCGGTCCCCGAGAGCACGATGCCGGCCTCGTAGGTGTCCTCGATCAGGTAGTCGTGGCGCGCCTTGCGGTTGGTCGCCACGACCTTCTCACCGCGTTCCCTGGGCACGGTCCACTCCTCGCTTCGATGACGGATGCCGCCGGCGATCCCCGGCAAGCCCTTCAGTCTAGCCGCGGTCGCGGCATCCGTCGCCCACGGGCAGGCCCGCGCAGGCCGCCCACGGGATCAGACGCGCAGGTACCGCCGGATCGCGATCGCGGCGGAGGCCGCGGCCAGCAGCACGCCGACGGCGACGAGCAACGGCACGACGAGCAGCGCGTCGTCGAGCCCGACGAACGTGAACGACAGCGAGTCGGCGAGGTAGCCCTGCACGAAGAAGACCACGATCGCGACGACCGCGCCGCCCGCGAGGAGCGAGCCGAGCAGCCCGGCGAAGATGCCCTCCAGCACGAACGGCGTCTGGATGAAGCGGTTCGAGGCTCCCACCAGCCGCATGATGCCGAGCTCCTTCCGGCGTGAGAACGCCGACAGCCGGATCGTCGTCGCGATCAGCAGCGCCGCGGCCACCAGCATGACCGCCGCGACCGCGATCGCCGTGTAGCTCCCCGCGTTCAGCACGTCGAAGATCTGGTCCAGGTAGCGGCGTTGGTCGACGACCTGCTCGACGCCGGACAGGCCGGCGAGGCTCTCGACGAGCACCGCGGACTGCGACGGATCGGTGAGGTTCACCCAGAACGTCTCGTTCAGAACGTCGGGCGTGACGTAGTCGGCGGCCGGCGTGCCGGCGAACTGCTCCTGGAAGTTGGCGTAGGCCTGCTCGCGGTCCTCGAAGTAGTACTCGTCGATGAAGGGCGCGAGCGTGTCGCCGCGCAGCTGCGCCTCGACCGCCTCCTTCTGCTCCGGAGTCGCCTCGCCGTCGATGCAGCCCTCGGTGGTCGAGACCGCCGTGCAGAGGTAGACCGCCACCTGGGCGCGGTCGTACCAGTAGCCGCGCATCTGCGCGATCTGCAGCTGCAGCAGCGCCGCGGTGCCGACGAACGTGAGCGAGACGAACGTGACCAGCACGACCGAGATGACCATGGTGGCGTTGCGGCGCAGGCCGTTCGCCGCCTCCGCGAGCACGAGACCGACCCTCACTTCACCGGCCCCACTTCCTGGTCGTCGTCGCCGGCGCGCGGCCCGGCGGGGCTCCGCAGGCCGAGTCGCTCGGCGAGCGTGAGGTGCGCGGACTTCGCGTTCACGGGGGCGGCCGGCCTGCCGGGCGGGCCGGACCGCGCGTCGTCGTCCTCGTCGCTCGCGTCGGAGTCGGCCGCCGCCTTCTCCGTCAGCGGCTCGATCGGCATGGTCGCCGCGGCCGTGATCTCGGCGGCCTCGTCGGTGACCGCGTCGCGCTCCTCGGGCTCGACGTAGAGCGGCGGTGCGTCCTGCATGACCTTCCGGGTGACCTTGGGGGCGGCCATGCCGACGGTGCCCGTGTCCATCGGGGTGTCGACAGTCGCCTCGCCGGCGGTCGGCTCCACCGACTCGGCCGCGGGCCGCTTGGCCTGGCGCTTCTTCCTGGCCGCGGGTCGCTTCGTCGTGGCCGGCTCGGCCCCGGCGTCGGCGACGGATGCCGCGGCCTCCGTCGCTGCGGCCTGCCGGACTCCCTCGGCCTCGCCCTGCTCGGCCGAGTGGAGCGCCTCCTCCGCGCGGATCGACGCGACGAGCGCGTCGGCCGTCGCGCCGTCCACCGCCTCGGCACCGGCCTCGACCATCGGCGCCGCCTCGGCGAGGTCGGCCTCTCGTGCTTCGGCGACCTCCGTCTCACGCGCCTCGGCCGAACCCGCGCCGACCGCCGCCAGCGCCGCCGCTGCGCGACCCGACGGCACCGCGTCGTCGGCCGGGATCGCGCCGACCACCGAGGTCGTGGGCATGACGTCTCCCGCGACCGCATACCCGGCGCTGCGCTCGTCGCGCACGATCTCGCCGGAGCTCAACTCGATCACCCGACGCTGCATCTGGTCGACGATGCCCGCCTCGTGCGTGGCCATGACGACGGTCGTCCCCGACGCGTTGATCCGCTCGAGCAGCGTCATGATGCCCGCGCTCGTGACGGGGTCGAGGTTTCCCGTGGGCTCGTCGGCGAGGAGGATCTGCGGCTTGTTCACGATGGCGCGTGCGATCGCGACGCGCTGCTGCTCACCGCCGGAGAGCTCGTGCGGCATCCGCTTGCCCTTGCCGTCGAGGCCGACCAGCTTCAACGTCTCGGGCACGGCCGATTGCACGAACCCGCGCGACTTGCCGATGACGCGCAACGCGAACGCGACGTTCTCGAAGACGTTCTTGTTCGACAGCAGCCGGAAGTCCTGGAACACGACGCCGAGGTTGCGCCGGAAGTACGGGACCTTGCGCGTCGAGATCGAGCGCAGGTCCTGTCCGAGCACGTGGATCCGGCCCGCCGTCGGACGATCCTCCTTGAGGATCAGGCGCAGGAAGCTGGACTTGCCCGACCCCGAGGCACCGACGAGGAAGACGAACTCGCCGCGCAGGATCTCGACCGTGATGCCGTCGAGGGCGGGTCGGGTCTGCCCCGGGTAGGACTTGGTGACGGAGTCGAAGCGGATCATCGGGTTCGAGCGTAGGCGGCATCCGCTCGAATCGGGGCAGCGACACCGGAAAAGGTCGGGCCGACGAGCCCGCGATCAGGCGGGAAGCGAGGCGAGGTCCGCCGCGACCTTCCTCGCCCATGCGTCGATCGCATCCCAGTCGCGGAAGTCGCCGTCGGGCAGCGCGTCGTTGGCGGGCATCCAGCTGACGATCCGGTCCGGGCCCCGCAGGTGCTCCGTGTCGAGCGCACCGAAGAAGACCATGGTGCCGCGTGGATGGATGAGCTCCTCGAACTCGGCGAACTCCTTCGGCGCGGCGCCGGCGAGCACGTCGTTGCCGTCCTTGTCGACGCGCTCGGTGCCGAGCGGGCCGCTGGCGAACAGCCAGGCCGGCCGGCCGGCCAGCAGTGCGTGGTTGCGGCGCACGAACTTCCGCGCCTCCTTCCGCCACTTGCCCAGGTAGGTGGCGCTGCCGATGACGAACGCGTCGAATCCCTCTGGGAACTCGACGTCGTCGCAGTGCTCGATGTCGACCTCGTGGTCGGCGTCGCGCAGGCGATCGGCGATCCGATCGGCGATGCCCCGCGTCGCCCCGTACTTGCTCGAGTACGCGACCAGCACGCGCATGATGCTCACTCCCCCCGGCGGGACGCCCACGGTCCCACAGGGGCGAGGCTAGGCCTCGCGTCCGCGCGCGACCGGTGCCGAAGGTCCCGCGCCCGGCCCGCTGCTCGGACCGCGCGGCGAGCGCTCCGCGTCAGCGGATCAGTCGTCGTCCTTCTGCTTGCGCCAGCGGATGCCCGCCGCGATGAGGCCGTCGAGGTCGCCGTCGAACACGGTCGCCGGGTTGCCGACCTCGTAGCCCGTGCGGAGGTCCTTCACGAGCTGCTGGCCGTAGAGGAAGTAGGAGCGCATCTGGTCGCCCCAGCTCGCGGTGATGGTGCCGGCGAGCTCCTTCTTCTTCGCGGCCTCCTCCTCGCGCTTCAGCAGCAGCAGGCGCGTCTGCAGGACGCGCATGGCCGCGGCGCGGTTCTGGATCTGCGACTTCTCGTTCTGCATCGAGACGACGATGCCGGTCGGGATGTGCGTGAGGCGCACGGCCGAGTCGGTCGTGTTGACCGACTGCCCGCCGGGACCGGACGAGCGGAACACGTCCACGCGGATGTCGTTCTCGGGGATGTCGACCTCCTGCGCCTCCTCCATCACCGGGATGACCTCGACGGCGGCGAAGCTCGTCTGCCGCTTGTCGGCCGAGCCGAACGGACTGATGCGGGCGAGGCGGTGCGTGCCGGCCTCGACCGAGAGGGTTCCGTAGGCGTAGGGCACGTCGATCTCGAACGTGGCCGACTTGATGCCGGCGCCCTCGGCGTAGGACGTGTCCATGACCTTGACCGGGTACTTGTGGCGCTCGGCCCAGCGCAGGTACATGCGCATGAGCATCTCGGCGAAGTCGGTGGCGTCGTCGCCGCCGGCGCCGGAGCGGATGGTGACGACCGCGCCGCGCGCGTCGTACTCGCCGTCGAGGAGCGTCTGCACCTCGAGCTGGCTGACGGTCTCCTCGAGGGCGGCGAGCTCCGTGCGCGCCTCGGCGGCGGAGTCCTCGTCCTCCATCTCCTTCGCGAGCTCCACGAGCACCTCGAGGTCGTCGATGCGTCGCTCGACGTCGGTGACGCGCTTGAGCTCGGACTGGCGATGGCTGAGGGCGCTCGTGACCTTCTGCGCGTTGGCGGGGTCGTCCCAGAGGGAGGGCGCGCCGGCCTCCTCGGAGAGCCGCGCGATGTCGGCCTTGAGGGCGTCGACGTCGACGACGGCACGGATGTCGCTGAAGGTGGTTCGCAGGGCGGAGATCTCCTGCGCGAGGTCAAGATCCAACATGGCCCGTCCAGCCTAGTGGCCCGGCCCGTGCGCGGCCTGCGCGAGCCGCGCCCGGCCCCGACGTCCGCCCACTGCGAGGTCGGCCGGGCATAGCATCGAGGGGATGACCGACTCCGCCCACCCGTTCTCGTGGCGCTCGATCGTCCTCCCGGCATACCTGCCGACCCTGCTCTTCTCGCTCGGCGAGGGCGCGCTGGTCCCGGTGATCCCCGTCGTCGCCGTCGACCGCGGCGCCTCGCTCGCGCTGGCGGGCCTCATCGCCGCCATGCTCATGGTCGGCGGGCTCGTCGGAGACCTGCCGGCCGGATGGCTCGTGGCCCGCATCGGCGAGCGGGCGGCGATGATCGGTGCGTCGGCGCTCGCCGTCGCCGGCACCCTGCTCGCCCTGCTCGTGCCGACGTCGTGGGCGCTCGCGGTCGGCATGTTCCTCCTCGGGCTCGCGGCGGCGGTGTTCGGGCTCGCACGGCACGCGTTCCTCACGAGCTACGTGCCGGCGCGCGTGCGCGCCCGCGCGCTCTCCTCGCTCGCGGGCGTGTTCCGCGGCGGCTGGGCGATCGGCCCCTTCACCGCGGCCGCCATCATCGCCTGGACGGGGTCCGCCACCGCGGTGTTCTGGGTCCTCGTCGCGGCGTGCGCGGCGGTCGTCGCGGTGCTCCTCGTCCTCCCCGACCCCGAGCGCGTGTTCGGCGCCGCGGTGCGCGCACGCGCGGCATCCGTCGGCGACGGCGGCGGCGCGGCCGACGAGCAGGGCCGAGCGGATGCCGCGGGCGGCATCCGTCACGCGGTGGTCGCGTATCGCGGGGTGCTCGCGCGCATCGGCACCGGGGTGGGGCTGCTCGCCGCGCTCCGCGCGAGCCGGACCGTCATCGTGCCGCTGTGGGCCGTATCGCTGGGGATGCGGCCGGACGCCGCGGCACTCGTCATCGGCATCGCGGCGACGGTCGACTTCGCGCTGTTCTACGTGAGCGGCCACGTCATGGATCGGCACGGGCGGCTCTGGAGCGCCATCCCGGGCCTCGTCGGGCTCGCCGTCGGCCACCTCGTGCTGTCGGTCACGCACGACGTGCCGGGTGCGGTCGCCTGGTTCACGGGGGCCACGATGCTCCTCGGCATCGCGAACGGGCTCTCATCGGGCGTCATCCTGACCCTCGGGGCCGATCTCGCGCCCGTCTCGAACCCTGCCCCGTTCCTCGGCGCGTTCCGCACGATCGCCGACGCCGGTGGGGCGGCCGCGCCGCTCGCGATCTCGGCGATCACCTCGGCGCTCTCGCTCATCGCCGCAGCCGCGGCGATGGGCGTGCTCGGCCTGCTCGGCGCCGGCATGCTGTGGCGGTGGATCCCCCGATACGTGCCGCGCGCGCCGCGGCATCCGTCGCCCGAACCGCCCGAGCCCGACGAGGCGTGGACGCCCACCGTCGACACGTGATCCGCGACCCGGCCCCGCTGCGCGGGCCGGATGGCCCGGGGGCGCCCACGCGGCCGGAGTAGCGTCGGCAGCGGGCGATGGGCTCGCCATCGCCGGAACGGAGGCGGCGTGCGGGCTGCGGTCATCGGGGCCGGGATGGCGGGGCTCGCGTGCGCGCGGCAGCTCGCGCTCGCGGGGTGGCAGGTCGACGTGCTCGAGCGGGCAGGCGGCCCGCGCGCTGACGGCTACATGATGGACTTCTTCGGCCTCGGATTCGACGCGGCCGAGCGGATGGGCATCCTGCCGCGGCTTCGAGACGTCGCCTACCGGATCGGCGCCGTCGAGTACGTCGACGCGCGGTCGGGCCGGCGGACGGCGAGCATCGACTACGACCGGTTCGCGACGGCCCTCGGCGGGCGCCTGCTCAGCCTCATGCGCCCCGACCTCGAACTCGTGCTGCTCGACGCGCTCGGCGACGCGCCCGACGGCTCGGTGCGGGTGCACTACGGCGTGCCGTACGACGCCGCCGAGGCGGCGGACCCCGGCAGCGAGCTCGGCGCACGGCT
This sequence comes from Agromyces zhanjiangensis, assembly GCF_040496055.1. Classification (NCBI taxonomy): domain Bacteria; kingdom Bacillati; phylum Actinomycetota; class Actinomycetes; order Micrococcales; family Microbacteriaceae; genus Agromyces; species Agromyces zhanjiangensis. The sequence continues at coordinate 109,482 of NZ_JBEPKB010000009.1, forward strand.
GGCGGGTGCCGACCTGGTGATCGGCGCCGACGGCATCCACTCGAGCGTGCGCGACGGCCTGTTCGGCGACGAGTCGCAGTTCGTGCGGCCGCTCGGGCTGCGCGCCGCGGCCTACGTGATCGACGGCGCGCCCGGCCTGCACGCCGAGTTCGACGGGCGGTTCGTGCTCACCGACACCGTCGACCGCCAGGCCGGGATCTACGGCCTGCGCGACGGGCGGGTCGCGGCGTTCCTCGCGTACCGCGAGGGCGCGCACGACGGCGTCGACCCCGACGAGGACGCGCCGACGCGGCTGCGCCGCGTGTTCGGCGGCCTGTGGCCCCCGATCGACCGACTGCTCGAGCGCTGCCCCGCGCAACCGTACGACGACGTGGTGGCGCAGGTCGTCCTTCCGCACTGGCATCGCGGCCGCACGGTGCTCGCGGGCGACGGATGCCAGGCCGTCTCGCTCCTCGCGGGGCAGGGCGCGTCGATGGCGATCGCCGGCGCCGAACTGCTCGCCGACCTCGTGGGGCCGTGCCGCGACGACGCGTCGATCGAGACCGCGCTCGCCGAGTACGAGCGCCGCTGGCGGCCGGTCGTCGAGGAGAAGCAGGCGGCGGGGCGGCGGGCGGCGAACACGTTCCTGCCGCCGGACCGGTTCCGGCTGCTGCTCCGACGGTGGGCGCTCCGCGCCTCGTCGCTCCCGGTCGTCGACACGCTCGTCATGCGGTCGATCGCGGGCGGCACCGGGTTGAAGGGCGGGACCGGGGTATGAGCACCCACGGCGTGCTGCTCGATCTCGACGGGGTGCTCTACGTCGGCGAGGAGCCCGTGCCGGGCGGCGCCGAGGCGGTCGCGTGGCTCGTCGAGCGCAGCATCCCCCATCGCTTCGTGACGAACACGACGTCGCGACCGCGGCGCGACATCGTCGCGAAGCTGCGGGCCATGGGCATCGAGGTCGATGCCGCCGACGTGCTCACGCCGGTCGTCGCGGCGGCGGCCTGGCTCGAGTCGGAGGGATGCCGCCATCCAGCCCTCTTCGTGCCGGACGCGACCGCAGCGGAGTTCGCGGAGCTCGGCGTGGGCGGGGCCGGGCCCACCGAACCCGCGGATGCCGTCGTGGTCGGCGACCTCGGGAGCGGATGGGACTTCGCGACGATGAACCGGGCCTTCCGGCTGCTCGCCGAGGACCCCGGGATCCCGCTCGTGGCGCTCGGGCTGACCAGGTACTGGCGGGCCGAGGACGGACTGCGGCTCGACGTGGGCGCGTTCGTGCGGGGCCTCGAGTACGCCTCGGGGCGCGAGGCCGTGGTGCTCGGCAAGCCCGCGGCGGCGTTCTACCGCGCCGCGGTCGATGCGCTCGCCGAGGCGCCCGACGAGGCCGTGATGGTCGGCGACGACATCAGGTCCGACGTCGAGGGTGCGCAGCACGCGGGACTGACGGGCGTGCTCGTGCGGACCGGGAAGTTCGATCCGACCGATCTCGACGGCGAGATCGCGCCCGACGCGGTGCTCGATTCCGTCGCCGACCTGCCCGAATGGTGGCGGAATCGATCGTCCGACGGCGGAATCGACGAATCCTCGGCCTGAACCTTGACAGTGCCGGACGGGCGCGGCCAAGGTGGCCGGTAGGGTCCGCAAGCGCCGGAAGCGTGGCGAGCTTGGTACGCACAACGTCGTCGTCACCAATCCCCTCCGGCCGGAAGCCGGACCGGAGGGGTCGTCATGACTGGAAACCGTTCCACCCGAACCCGGATCGCCCTCGGAACCGCCGCGGTAGCCGTGCTCGCCGCGATGCTGAGTCCCCTCGGCGCCAACGCCGCCGAGGACGACGTGGGTGAACTCGACATGTACACCGCGGAGGTCAGCGCGGAGCAGGCGGCCGACATGGCTGCCGCCGGGCTCGACATCGCCGCGAGCAAGGCGTCCGGGAAGGGCGTCGAGATGCAGCTCATCCTCTCCGAGGACGAGGCGAAGGGGCTCTCCGAGCGCGGCATCGACGTGAAGCTGACGAAGGGCAAGGGCGGCAAGTCGGCCAAGCAGATGGCCCAGGAGCAGGCGGCGTCCGGCTATGCGGTCTGGCGCTCGTACGACGAGCCCGGCGGCATCCGAGACGAGATGTACGAGATCGCGAAGAAGAACCCGAGCATCGCGAAGCTCGTCGTGCTCGGCCACACCCACCAGGGGCGCGAGATCATCGCGCTGAAGGTCACGCAGGCCGCGAAGGCCATGAAGGACGGCTCCCGTCCCGCGGTGGTCTACAGCTCGACGCAGCACGCGCGCGAGTGGATCGCAGCGGAGACCAACCGTCGGCTGCTGCACTGGTACCTGGACCAGTGGCGCTCCGGCAACCAGGAGATCAAGAACGTCCTGAAGTCCACCGAGCTCTGGTTCGTCGTGGTGGCCAACCCCGACGGATACCAGTACACGTTCGACACCGAACGGCTGTGGCGGAAGAACCTCCGCGACAACGACGGCAACGGCGAGATCACCCGCGGTGACGGCGTCGACCCGAACCGGAACTACCCGGAGCACTTCGGGTACGACGAGGAGGGCTCGTCGTCGCAGACCTCGAGCGAGACCTACCGCGGCCCGTCGCCGGGCTCCGAACCGGAGACGCAGGCCATGATGGCGCTCTTCGATCGCGCGAACCCGGAGTTCCAGGTCAACTACCACTCCTTCGGGCAGTGGCTGCTGTACCCGGAGGGCTGGCAGATCGGCACGCCGAGTGCGGACGACCCCATCTACTACGCGCTCTCGGGCAACCTCGACAACCCGTCCATCGACGACTTCGAGCCGGGCCTGTCCTCCGACGTGCTGTACGTGACGAACGGTGAGACCACCGACTTCGCGCACGTGTCGCACGGCACGCTCGCCTGGACCCCGGAGCTCGGCGAGGGCGACGCCGGGGGCGGCTTCGTGTTCCCGGATGACGAGGCACAGGTGCAGGCGGAGTTCGAGCGGATCCTGCCGTTCTCGACGGATGTCGCGAAGTCGGCGGTCGACCCGGCGAACCCGGTGTCGCACCTCGGCATCACGACCAAGCCGTTCTACCTGCAGAGCGACGACGACTACAAGGTCGGGCTCCCGCAGTCGAACTTCACGTTCGACTACTCCTACGGCGACCCGCAGGAGGTGCGGGTGCTGGCCAAGCGCAGCCTCGGCGACGTCACCGTGAAGTACTCGATCAACGGCGACGACGCGCAGAGCGCGTCGACGTCGGAGTGGGACGGCGGCGACCGCTACGGCGGCGCGACCGACCGGTACTACCACGTGATGAGCGGCATGGTGACGGGCACCGATCCCGGTGACTCGGTGGAGGTCTGGTTCGAGGGCGGCGGCGAGGTGAGCGAGTCGTTCACGTACGAGGCCGTCTCGGAGTCGGGTGCCGAGGTGCTGGTGCTCGCGGCGGAGGACTACACGGGCGCATCGCCCGGCATCGGCGGGACCGAGCCGGCGTACCTCGAGTACTACACCGACGCGCTCGACGCGAACGGCACGAGCTACGACGTCTACGACGTCGACGCCCGCGGCCGCGTGGCGGCGGACGCGCTCGGCGTGCTCTCGCACTTCGACGCCGTCGTCTGGTACACCGGCGACGACATCGTGACCCGTGAGCCCGGCTGGGGCGGCGGCAACGCGTCGCGCCTCGCGATGGACGAGCTGCTGAACGTCCGCGACTTCATGAACGAGGGCGGCCAGGTGCTCTACGCGGGCGACTGGGCCGGCAGCCAGTACACGCCGAACCTCGGCACGCAGTACTTCGACCCGACCCCGGCGAACGCCGAGTGCCGCGCCGACCTCGCCGTGCTGGCTCGATGCAAGGCGCTGTTCGGCTCGGGCGACGCGACGAACGACGTGCTGCAGTACTGGCTCGGCGCCTACGTGGCGGTCGACTCGGCCGGGCTCGACGAGCAGGGCGACGTGCTCGACGCGCTCGGCGTGGACGTGCCGCTCGAGGGCCTCAGCTGGGGCTTCAACGGCACGGACAGCGCGGAGAACCAGTTCCACACGAACTCGTTCATCACGACGAGCGGCGTGCTGCCGGTGGCGGACTACCCGCAGTTCGAGAGCTGGGTCGCCGGCAAGTGGGATCGCCCGGGCGGACCATACGCGCCGCACACGGGTGACTACTACCTGTACTCGCAGCTGGGCGACGTCTCGTACAAGCAGGTCATGCGCACGATCGATGTTCCGGCCGGCGGCGCCACGCTGTCGTTCTGGACGTCGTACGACACCGAGGCGGACTGGGACTACACGTTCGTCGAGGCGCACACGCCGGGCATGGACGACTGGACGACGCTGCCCGACGCGAACGGGCACACGTCGCAGTCGACCGGTGACAGCTGCACGTCCGGATGGAACGAGCTGCACCCGCAGCTCGACCACTACCAGACGCTGAACGGCGACGGCACCTGCAGCCCGAACGGGTCGAACGGCGGTGCGTGGAACGCCGCCTCGGGCAACTCGGGCGGCTGGCAACAGTGGTCGGTCGACCTCTCCGCCTACGCGGGCGGCCAGGTCGAGGTCGCGCTGTCGTACGCCAGCGACTGGGCGACGCAGGGCCTCGGCGTGTTCTTCGATGACATCGAGGTCTCCACGGGCGAGGGCACGACCTCGTTCGAGGCGGACCTCGGCGGCTGGGAGATCACGGGGCCGCCTCCGGGCAGCTCGCCGAACCCGAACAACTTCATCCGCACCACGGCGGGCGGCTTCCCCGAGGCCGCGGTCGTGGCCACGCCGGGCTCGCTCTACGCGGGCTTCGGGTTCGAGGGCATCACGGATGCCGCGGCCCGAGCCGAGTGGATGGAGGCCGCGTTGAGCCACCTGCTGGACTGACGCGCACTCCCGTTCGGGACACCGACGGGGCGGGCGGCGACCTTCGGGTCGCCGGCCGCTCCGGCGTATCCACAGCCTGCGGGATCCCGCCCAACGCCGATCCGCCGAGGCCTATCGTGAGGCGCATGCCGACCGACGCCCGCTCGTCATCCGCGACTCCGCACCGCTGCCCGCTCCCCGCCGCGGGCGATCACCGGGTGGGAACGATCTGGGAATGCGTCGACTGCGGCTCGCGGTATCGCCGCGTCATCCGCACGGGGATGCAGCCCAACGCGATGTGGGACCACGACCCGATGTTCCGGCTGCGCCGGGCGATCATCCTCGGCGCGATGGGCATTCCGATCCTGCTCGTCATCGTCTTCCTCCTCGTGGCGATGACGGGCGCCTGATACGTGCGGCATCCCGAACCGGACCTCGATGCGAGATGCGAGCGCGGCGGCTTCCGTCAGCGAGCGCGCGCCCTTCACGGTCGTGTCGACCGCGACCGCGACCGCGATGCTCGTGATCGGGACCGCGTCGACCGTCACCTCGACGGCCGGCTCGTAGCTCCACTTCACCGTGTGCGTGGGTAGGGAACGACCATCTCACCGTCGGGGTTCTTCGCCGACCACTCCTTCGCCTCGGTGATCGCGCGATGCCGATCCCCGGCGTGTGCGACGACGTCGGTCACGTCGAGGTCGAGCAGTCCGTCGGCCACCCTGCCTACCTCGCCGGCGAGGTAGTCCTTCCCGGCCGTCGCCATCCCCCATCGTCCCCGAGACGTCGATGAGGAACACGATCGGGTCGGCGCCATCGGCGGCATGCGCGGAGTGGCCGATTCCGAGCACGGCCATCGCGCCAAGCGCAGCCGGGATCACGGGCTTCCGGACGATGGACATCTCGATCACCACCTCGAGGATTCCTCGCCTACGATCGCCATCGGCGGATCGGACGCACCCGGGTGCACCCTGAGATCGACGACGTCCGACCCTTCGCGCATCGGCGGCTCGGGCGACGAGGTCAGGCGCGCTGGCGCATCTCCTCTCGCAGTGCGCGGATCTCCGCGGTGAGGTCGTCGATGTGCGCCTTCGTGGCGACCTGCTCGGCCTCGTTCGTCTCGCTCACGCGTTCGACGATCCACGACGCGAGCGTGCCCGTGACCACGCCGATCAGCGCGATGCCGCCGACCATGACGCCGACCGCGACGAGCTGGCCGGTCGGCGTCACGGGGAAGAAGTCGCCGTACCCCACGGTCGTGATGGTCACGAACGCCCACCACAGGCCGTCGCCGAAGGTCTCGATCGAACCGCCGTTCCCGCGCTCGGCGTCGAGCACGGCGAGCGCGGCGACGTAGACGAGCAGCACCGAGGCGCCCGCCGCGTAGAGGATCACCTTGCCGCGGAGCATGGCGCCCGCCGTCCGGCCGATCACGGTGAGGATCGTCACCACACGCAGCAGCCGTAGTGGGCGCAGCACGGGCAGCACCACCACGGCGAGGTCGAGCAGGTGCCGCACGAACCATCGACGGCGTTCGTCGGCGAGCGCGAGGTTCACGACGTAGTCGAGGGCGAACAGCCCCCACGTGCCCCAGATGACGGACTCGGCGAGCACCGCGTCCGGCCCGTGCAGGTCGCCGATCACCTCCCACGAGTACGCCGCCAGGAACAGGAGGGCGGCGATGAAGAGGGGCCATTCGACGAGCTTCTGCCAGGACTGCTGGGACATCCGTCCACCGTAGGAAGCCGAGGTCACGGTTCGGTCACGTGCACAGGGGCACGGGATGTCGCGGCCGCCGCCTCGCGGCTCGGGCCCGCGACATCCGCCCCACACCGGACCGGACCTCGGGCGGCGCGCGCGTCAGCCGGTGGCGATGACGACCTGCTCCTGGTTGGCCCCCTTCTTGCCCGGCTTGTAGTTGCGTTCGACGTTGCCCGACTCGTCGACCGAGAACCACTTCACGGTCGTCGTGGCGTCGATCAGGATCGATTCGCCTCCCTCTCGGATGCCGGCCGACTCGTAGACGGGCGACGAGTACGTCGGGTTCGACCCGTCGAGCGTGTAGTGGATGGTGACGGGCTCGGTCGCGTCGAACTGGACCGCCACCGGTCCGGAGTACGGGCTCGATCCCGGCTGCACGAGCCACGAGCGCGGCTTCGTGCGGTCGTCGGTCCAGTCCTTCGCGACCTGGTACAGCTCGACGACGCCGTTGGAGAACTCCATCATCTGCTCGTACGCCTCGCTCCACTCCGGCTGGAACGAGGTGCCGACCTCGAAGTTCCAGGCGTAGATGTCGTGCACGTACCAGAGCTGGTCGCCCGAGTTGCCGGCGGCCGAGTAGAGGACGTCGGCGATGGGGCCGGTGCGCGCGGGCGTGACGCTCAGGCCGCGCCACTCCTTGATCGCCGAGAGGATCCGCTCGGACGAGTCGTAGAAGTACTGCTCCGTCCCGAGCGAGGGACGCGGGAGGGTGACGCGCCCCGGCAGCGAGTACGCGCCGGGCGACCACATGAAGTAGTTGCCGGAGCTGTGGATGTTCATCGCGAACTCGATGTTCGGGTATTCGGTCGCGATCCAGTCCAGGTTCCGGCTCTCCGGCTCCGACTGCTCGAACGGCCCGGCGTAGGTGGCGGAGGTGCACGACGTCGATGCTCCGTCGTAGCCGTCGAAGATCGACCCGTACGTCTGGTTTCGGTTGTTGTCGACGCCCCACGCGTTGCGGGCGTTGACGTCGTTCGCGTCTCCCGGCCCGCAGTAGTTGGTCATGTTCTTCCGCTGCGCCGCGAAATCGTAGTAGCTGTACAGGGCGCCGTCGGGGTTCACCGTCGGCACGATGAAGATGTCGAGGTTGTCGACGAGCCGGCGCGTGTCGGAGTCGAGCTGGTAGTTGTGCAGCATCCGGTACGCGCTCTCGATGTTCACCAGCGGCGTCTGCCATTCGCGAGCGTGCTCCTGCGAGTAGGTGAGCACCCCCGTCTTCGAGCCGTCGCGGTGCGTGCCGATCCGGAGCGCCTTGACCTGGAACGGCTCCCGCGGGGTGCTCTCGGACGCCCCGAGCTGGTCGTCGAGCGAGGCCGGTCCGGCGGCGACCACGGCGCCGCTGCCCGCATTGCCGCGGTAGGTGCTCGCGGTGACGAGCAGCGACGCCGCGGCATCCGCGTTGATCGCCGCGACCACCTGGGCCGCCGTCGATGTCGGCGTGCCGGCGGCATTCGTCGCCAGCCGCACCAGGATGTCGTCGCCGCTCACCGTGACGCCGAGGGTCGCGTTCGGACTGGTCGACGCGTACTCGATGGTGAGGTCGTTGCCGCCCTCGTGGCCCCAGGCCAGCGAGGTCAACACCACACGCTGCGACGTGCCGCCGCCCGAGAGGTGCATCGCAGCTCGGCGATACCCGTTCGTCTCGTAGGGCAGGTCGATGATCTCGGTCAGCTCGGGGAACTCGGCGTGCATCTGCTCGATGATGTCCATGAGCTCGTGCGCGTCGGGGTAGTGGTCGAGGAAGCCCGACTCGTACCCGATGCCCGGGGCGTGGGCCGGTGCGCTGCCCGATTCGGTGTCGGCCAGCCACTCGGTCACGTCGACCTCTGCCGATCCACCGCCGGAGCTGGTGACTCGGACCTGCGTCGGCGGCGGGAGAGCCGGCAGGACCGCGAGGGTGCCGGTGGCCGGGAGGCCGGTGCGGATGATCGCGCCGTCGTCCTGCGAGATCATCGCCGACGGAATGGTGATCGACGGGTCGGTGCCGGTCATCGCGAACGGCGCGCTCGCGTTGTTGTTCACCACGACGACCGCCGCGGCGCCGGCGGCCTGCGCGTTGGCGACCTTCACGACGAACGCGCAGCTGCCGCGATCGACGAGCGCGATGCTCCCCGGCGTGAAGCCGATCAGCGGGTCGCACGCGAGCGTCGATCCGCCCGCACCCTGGGCGAGTTCGACGGCACCCGCCAGGCCGATCTCGTCGAGCGGCGGGCCGAACGCGGACCCGACCGCGGTGTAGCTGCCGGCCGCGGAGCCGCCCGCGATCACGAGCGCGGCGCGGTTGTTCAGCTCGACCTGCACCCGGTGGTAGAGGTACTCCCCCGCGTCGACGAAGGCGTCCATTGTCGCGCTTCCGCCGTCGCCGATCGCGGTGCCCGGCCCGGCGTCCCACTCGACGGTGAGGTCGGCGGCGGCGGCATCGCTGCTCTTCGCCTCGACCGACAGGAACTCGGTGTCACCCGTCGACGTGAAGTAGTCGGCACGTGCGATGACGACCTCGTCGGTCGTGAGCAGGTTCGCCTCGGCCTCGGCCGCGGCCTCGATCGCCGCGTCGCGCTCGGCCATCCGGGCCTCGCGCGTCGCCTCGATCGCGCCCTCGTCGGCGACGATCTCGACGCCGACGCCAATGGCCTCGAGTTCGGCGATCTGGGCGTTCGTCACGATGCCGGTCACGGCGAACCCGTCGGCGGTGCGGTCGACGTCGTGGTCGAGGTCGTACCCGCCGCTCACGACGGCCCCGAGCAGCTCGCCGTCGGGCATCGTCAGCGTGACGATGGAGACGTCGTCGGGGTCGACCGGTTCGCCGGGCGGCTCGGCGTGCGCGCCCGCTCCGGTGAGCGAGGCGCCGAGCGCGAGGGCGGCGCTGACGCCGATGACGGTGAGGCGGCGGTACCAGGAGCGAGACATCGCGAGGTCCATCCCGGTGCGCATCCGGTTCGCCCGTCGGTGGACGACTCGCGACGCACCTGCGGCACACGATTCCGAGTCCCGACCGGCGCCTCAACCCCCAGAACCGGTGCCAGTGTCTGCGCGGTCTGCGGTCAGTGGAACACCGACCTGGCGTCGGCCGTCACCTCGATCGGGACGGTGACCGGCACGAGGTCGGTCGAGATGGGCGCGTGCCAGATGGCGCGGAGCGTCACGCTCGCGCTGCGGCCGTCGTTCGAGTCGGCGTGCACGAGTTCGAGCCCGTGCAGCGAATGGCGTGCGTCGCCGAGGTACTCGGCCGCGGCCGAGGCGACGGATGTCCCGTCGAGGTCGAACGCGAGCGCGTCACCCTGAACGCGGACCTCGTCGAGCCGCCACGACTCGGCCGCCGCCAACGCCGCACCGTCGGCGAGGGTGAACAGCCGCTTCCGTTCGAGGTAGAGCGAGGTCGCCGAGGTCACCACCATGATCAGGGCGAGCGCCACCACGCCGGAGAAGATCGTGAGCAGCAGCGTCGAACCGGCCTCGTCGTCGCGCAGCGGGTCGGGCAGCCGAGCACTCATTGCGCACCCGCGAACCGCGACATCGTCTGCGTCGCCCGCGACTCGAGCCGCACCGTCCCGATGCCGCTCGATGCCAGCACCTGCGGCACGAGGGGCAGGGCGACCGCCGCGCGCACGACGACGGTCACTCGCGTTCCCGACCTCGCGCACGCCCCGCCGCAGTCGACGCCGACGGATGCCGCTCCGGCATCGACCCCGTAATCGGCGAGCACCACGTGCACGGTGCGCTCGACGGAGGCCGCGGGCTCACCGGCATCGGCCCGCATCACCGCGACGCGCGCCGCCTGCCGCGCCGCACCCTCGACGCCGAGCGCGGCCGCCTGGATCGAGGACAGCGCGAGCACGAGGTAGACCAGCGGAACGAGGAGGATCATTCCGACGGTGAGGAACTCGAGCGAGGCGGATCCCGCCTCGTCGACGGGCCGGTACCAGCACCGGCTCGCGTCAGTCGATCGTCTCGATCGCCGCATGCCCCGTCACCTCCATGGCGCGTTCGGGTCCGAGCAGGCCGATGACGGGCAGCGAGGTCCGAACGGTGACCGCGATCGCGGGGACACCACCGACCGTGGCCGACGCGGCGGAGACATCCGCGGCGTAGTCGGCGGCGATCGCCGCGTCGATCAGCAGGCGGGTCCGCTCGACCCCCGCTGCGGGCGAGGACCCGGCGAGCGCCGCATAGCGGGCGCCCTCGGCGGCCGCGTCGAGCACCGTGTTGCGCACGTGGAGCGCGAGCGCGAGCTGCACGACCGCGAGCAGCAGCGCCGTCAGGAGGACGCCGACGAGCGAGAACTCCGCGACCGCGGATCCCCGATCGTCGGCGAGCCGGATCAGAATCCGACGACGCGGTCGATGGCCTGGTCGAAGACGCCCGAGAGGGCGGGACCGGCGAGCCCCCAGATCACGATCACCAACCCCGCGGTCATGAGCGTGATCAGCACCCATCCGGGCACGTCGCCGCGTTCGTCGGCGAGGCGTCGGGCGATCCAGCTGGGCATGCGGGGTCCTTTCGTCGGGTGGCGCGGTGCGGCGGCGCATCAGAAGCCCGCCTGGAGCACGAGGTAGCCGGGGAACAGCGCGAAGGCGATCGTGACCGGCAGGATGAGGAAGATCAGGGGCACCAGCATGGCGTTAAAGTACCTTCATGGACGCCGTCATCTACACCCGCGTCAGCCTCGACCGCGACGGCGAGGCTCTCGCCGTCGCCCGCCAGGAGCAGGAGTGCCGAGCGCTGGCTGAGCGCCTAGGGCTCGACGTACTAGCGGTGTACTCCGACAACGACATCAGCGCAACGAGCGGCAAGGCACGCCCAGGCTTTGAGGCCATGCTCGACGCACAGCCGGAAGCGATCATCGCCTGGCATCAGGACCGGCTGCTGCGCCTAACCCGCGACCTGGAACTGGTAATCGCGCTGAACGTGCCCGTGTACACCGTGACGGCTGGCACCCTCGACCTGACCACACCGGCGGGACGTGCCGTGGCGCGCACCGTGGCGGCGTGGAGCCAGTACGAGGGCGAGCAGAAGGCGACGCGGCAGGTCGCTGCCAATGTGCAGCGGGCAGCCAACGGGGTCCACTCGGGCCGCGTGGGATACGGCTACCGGCGCGAGGGTGCCGCCATCGTGCTGAACGACAAGGAGGCAGCAACGATTCGTATGGCGGTGCGGCGAGTGCTCGATGGTGAGTCGCTGCGGGCGATCTGCAAGGACCTGGACGCCGAGGAGACTCCGACCCCCGGCAATGGGGCGGGGTGGAACACGACGACACTCAAGCAGCTTCTCCTTCGCCCGAGCCTCGCTGGGCTGACTGTCCACCGCGGCGAGGTAGTAGGCCGTGTGCCGAGGGAAGCCCCACATGTGATTGACGAGGACACGCACGAGCGGCTCAAGGCGACGCTGACCGATCCGCTGCGCCGGACTGCACCCGTGGGCCGCGCACCCAGGTACCTGCTTGGGGGCATCGCCCGGTGTGGACGGTGTGGCGGGGCAATGCGGCGCGCGGTCGGGAGGATGACAAGCACTAGAGCAGGCGGGGCCAAGCGGCAGCCGCCGAGTTACGTATGCAGCGAGTGTTTCCGGGTGCGTCGCAAGCAGGCAGACGTGGACGCACTGGTCGAGGGCATCATCGTCGGCCGGTTGCAGATGCCCGACGCCGCACAGTTGTTCGCCACCGGCGACCCGAGCGCGCTCGCCGAGGCGCGCGACGCCATCGAGGCGATCGACGCACGGCTGGCGAATGCTGCCGACATGTTCGCAGCCGGCGACATCGACGCGGCTCAGCTGGCGCGTATCACGGAACGGCTGCGGGCCGACCGCGCTCGCGCTGCCGCGGACCTCGAAGCTGCACTTCCCGCCTCCGTGCCCGCCGACTTGATGGGCGACGCCGCTGCCGAGACATGGGCCGCGCTCAGCATGGACAGCAAGCGTGCCGTGCTCGACACCCTCGTCACCGTGACGATCATGCCGAGCGGCAGCGGCAAGGCGTTCGACCCGGCGACAGTGCACGTGGACTGGCGGAGCTGACTGTTCGGTCAGCTGCACAGGCAGAACAGGCCGCCCACGCCTTGTGCCTTAGAAGCGGCGGCCTGCGCAGGGGTTTTGGGCCCTGCGGGGGTCGGTGCCCGCGTCTCTCAAGTCTCGCCGGGTGCCGTCAACGGCCAGCCGCCGACCCAAAACCCATACCCTGGCAGCGCAACGACGCAAGCGGGCGTTGAGAGCCGCGACACGCGCGACTCGCCAGCTGACCTGGGATTTTACCCAACGCTTGGCCCCCGAGTGGGGGGCGGCAATAATTGTAGTCGTGGCTTCTACTGTCAACCTGCTCTCGCGCGGCACTCTCGTGTCGAGGTGGAACGACCGTCGAGGCGCGTGGGTGCCGTTGCCGGGCTTCGAGCCGAAGTTCGGTGAGGGCTATGCAATCATCTGGAGTCCGACAGACGACGACCTGAACGGTGAGATTCACGTTCGCTATAAGTTCCCGGGCGGCGCGGAGGTCACTCAGGCACGGCTCCACTCGCTCTTGGACACGGCACGCTCTCTCGGCCTCCCGGAGATCAGTCTCGACTGACCCCGCCTGCACTTGGTCCTCACGACCCGCATTGACGGGTAAGTCGACTGCTAACTGAAAAGACCTAAGGCTCCTCAGCGGGAACCTCCATGCCGGGCGCGTTTCGTAAGCGCCTCCCGCTAGAGGGGCCGTTCCTTTGAAATCCCAACTTCAGTCTGCCGCCATGAGGAAGGCGCAGGCGTATCGCTCTGAAGACCCCGAGCGCATCGCAGACGCCAGCCGCGATCTCGCTGAACTGCTCATCGAGCAGGCAATCGAGAAGGCACTCGCTGTCGCGCCGCCATTGAAGCCCGAGCAGGCCCGACGGCTCGCGGGCCTTCTGAAGGGTGCTCAGAGATGAGCATCCGCGTCAGTTGGCCCGGGAAGCACAACCTTACAGATCGCGAAGCGGATGAAGTGCTGCGTAGCGGTCCGAAGCCCAGCTGGTTCGAGCCTGCGTATCGGCGCGCCATCTTGCTGGCCGATGTGCGTCATCGCTACGGGCTTGTCCGCGTCTTCACCGACGGCACCGAATCGGTTCACTACGACTTCGAGTTCTTCGACGACCGACAGGGCCTCGCCTGGGCGCTGGACGCCCAGTGGGGGCGCCGCTCTCAGGAATCGGACAGACCGCGTCTGCCGTACGACGTCTACTACTTCGTCCCGGACGAACCGCTGCGGCTCCGACTGGTCATCGAGTACGACGACGAGGACGAAGCCGGCGAAGAGAACTCCGAGGAGGCCGACCAGTGAACCGCATGCTGCACGCCGCGTTGGAGCTCGCCGAGGCCGGTTGGGACGTGCTCCCCCTAAAGGGCAAGCAGCCGACGACCGGTCTCACCGCCCACGGCCATTACGACGCCACCCGACGACCGAAGCTGATCCGCGAGTGGTGGGCCGACGACGACTGGAACATCGGCTGCCCGGTGCCTGAGAACGTCGTCGTGTTCGACATCGACCCGCGCAATGGAGGCTCGCGTCGTGCACTGAAGTACGCAGCCGGGGTGCCGCTCCCTCCCACCCTGACCACCAAGAGCGGATCGGGCGGCTGGCATCTGTACTACGTCCGACCGTGGGACCGCGTCACCGGGCGGAGGCTGCCTCGAGGCATCGATTTCAAGACCAACGGCTACATGGTCATGCCTCCTTCCGTCCATCCCGAAACCGGAGAGGCCTATCGGTGGAACCGTCGTCCGATCGCGCACATGCCTCTGGAGCTCGCTCGACTCGTCCTTGAGATGCCGTCGGAGCGCCGCGCGACGAGCCAGGCAGGCACCTACGACATCGCCGGGCTGGTCTCGTGGGTCCGCGATCTGCCGAAGGGCGAGCGTCACAACGGCCTCCATTGGGCGGCACGGCGGCTCCATGAGGCCGACGCCGGTACGCGCCACATCGAACAGTTGATCGAAGCCGCCGAGGACATCGGCTTCCCCCCGTACGAGGCTCGCCGCGTGGTCGAGTCTGCAAAGAAAGGACCCCGCACGTGACTCCCGCCAATACCCCCGGCCAGTCCTCAAGCAAGGCCCCCCGTCGGCGTCGCCCCGTACCACGGACAGCCCTGAAGGATGTAGACCCCACCTTCGACGAGGAAGCCGCCGAGGCTCTCTCGAACCCCGCCCCGAAGAAAGGTAGCGACCTGCTCAAACGGGAGTTCCCCGAGCTGAACTGGATCGTGCCGGGAGTGATCCCGGACGGGTGCCACCTGCTGATCGCGGCTCCCAAGATCGGGAAGAGCCTGCTCACGCTCGGACTCGGCATCGCCTGTGCTTCGGGCGGGAAGGCTCTCGGGTTGGTCAAGGTCCGCGAACGACCGGTGCTCCTACTCGATCTCGAATCCGGAGAGCGCCGACTCCAGAACCGTCTGATGACGCTCCTCGGCGACCAGCCCCTGCCCGAATCCTTCGAGTACCACATCGACGCCGACACTGCGCTCAACGTGCTGCACACCTTCCTCGGGAAGCACAAGGGGCGGTCACCACTGGTGATCCTCGACACCCTCTCGGGAGTGATGGGTAGCCGCCCTCGCGACATGACTCAGTTCCAGCACGAGAAGGCGACCCTCCAGCCGTTGCAGAAGCTGTGCGCCGACGACCCCGGAGCGTCGATCCTCGTCGTGCACCACAACCGCAAGTCAAGGGAAGGCGACAGCGTCGATGCCTCCTCGGGGACGCACGGGCTCACGGCCGCCGTGGACGGCATCCTCGCGCTCAACCGTCCGTCACGGCGCGAGGCCGTAGCGACGCTGATCTGCGAGCTGCGGGACATCGAAGGCGACGAGTACGCCATTCTCCTGAGTGTCGACGGCTGGGTGTTCGACGGCGCGAGCCTCGTTGAGTCCCGGATGAACGCCATGGAGCGCCGCCGCCAGGAGAAAGCTGCGATACAAGGGGACCTCAACAGCGAGCTCATGGACCTCCTTCGGCTGCATGGCCCAATGACGCCCGCCGAGGCGTACGAGGTGTACCGGCGTGACCCGAAGGCGACCGCCAAGGATCAATCGGTTCGGAACGCGCTGGCCCGCCTGCGTAGTCGAGGGCTTGTGTCAAAGAACTCCGCTGGCCGGTACGCGCTATTGAATGCAACCCCTGAGTTGGGTGAGTTGCGAGTTGCAGAGCAGTCCCCTGATGTCAGTACCCCTGATTTGAAGAGAGTTGGAGGCACCTCCAACTCAGGCAACTCAGGGGCTAATGCTAAGCGCGCTGCTGCTCGGAGGACCCGCCGATGAACCGCCAGGAGCGTCGAGGGCGGGCGAAGAGCGCACCCCTAGACCGTCGAGCAGTCGAGTACGTCGAGTCGTACAAGTGCCCCGACTGCGACTCCGTCGTCGGAGAAGTGACGCGCGACCAGCGCGGCGTTCATCACGCCACGATCCTGCACGACCCAACGTGTCCCCGACTGAACGGCATCACGGGTTAGTCCCCCGGCTGTGTGGCGATCAATCGGACGGCGCAGGAAGGCACAGCCATGAACCCGTCGAGAAGCCACGCGAGTGCAGGCCGCGTACGAACGAGCGCCTCTCGCCGGCTCCGACGACGCACGACGGTCAGGCGGATTCGGGCACATACGACTTCCGCCTTCATCTGCCTCAGCCACCCATCACCTGAAAGGACATCTAGATCATGACCGAGCGTGACACCACCGACCTCGAGGCCCTGCACGGCCAGCACGTCGAGGTAGTCGACGTCGACTTCGTGGAAGACACAGATGGCATCCCGTCGTGGATCAAGGTCGAGCGCGAGATGGCTTCGGTCGTCATCTCGCCCAGGCTCCTGACCCATCCCACTTCCCAACCTGTCACCCCACCCTCCGCAGACCGCGAGGGCACCGCACCCAGGCACCGTCGAGAAGGAGTCGCATCATGACCGGCAAGCGCAAGACCACCGAGCCGACCGAGGCACCGGCCAACGAAGACGCTCCCCAGCAGGGCTTCAACGCGTTCCTCACCGTCATCGAGCTCGACGGAGACGCCCGCGCGCCCCGCATGACCGAGGGCTGGGAGGCGATCAAGGAGGTGCTGTCGGACCGCGAGGTTCACCCGCTCGAAGACCTCGTGACAGCGGCATCTGGTTTGGCGGAGAACTCCGTCAGGAAGTTGCTTCGCAGCGCGATCGACGCAGGCAAGGTCGTGGTCGTCTACAACGAACGGAAGGGGCGCAGGACCACGACAGGCCGTGCTCCGCGCGAGTACCGGCTTGCCAAGTGAACGTCGAAGCTGCGTGGGAGGCGCTTCGCGACGCGCTGCAGAGCTACACCCCGCCATGCAGGGGGAGCGCACTGTTCACGGCCAATCGACTCTCGCCCAAGGAGCGAGCGCTGTGTGCGTCGATCTGTGCTCGATGTCGCATCGCGGGTCTGTGCGACGCCTACGCGACGGCAGAGCCGGCAGCCGCTGGCTTCTGGGGCGGGCACTACTACGCCCAGAACGGGAAGCGGCAACCCGCTCCCCCGCGACCCCAGGCAGGCAAGCGGGCCGCGCCCTAGCCCCGCACCTAGGCCACATGCCCCCAACGACCCAGCGGGGCGCAGAGGACCGCTGAGAGAGACCCAGAGACCACCGCGCCGGGCGGTTCCCGGTACCCAACGAAAGGAAACACCAATGCGCACCTACAACTCGGCCACCGTCGAGAAGAACCTCAAGTCGAAGACCGAGGGCTTCCACGCTCGTGCACGCGCGGCCAAGGAGGCTCACCGCGCCAAGCGGGACGAGATCCTCGCGGACGACCGCCTGACCCGGGAGGCCAAGCAGGAGGACCTGACCAAGCTGGCCGAGCTGACCAACAACCAGCTCCGCTCGATCAAGGAGGAGCAGGTCGCATTCGTCAACGGCCTCCGGTCCGAGATCGAGCGCGCTGTGCTCGGCAACCAGCCCACGGACGCGAATAGCGTGCTGCTGCGCCGCGACGCCGCCGACCGAGCCCGTCGCATCAAGGACGAGAAGGAGGCGGTCGAGGTGCTGAATGACGCCGCCCGCAGCGGTGACGAGTCGCTCGCCCACGCGGTCGGCTACCGTGCCCGCAACTCCGGCTGGATCGACGCGCTCGAGGCGTACCGCGCGGTACAGCCGACCGGAGCTGAGAACGCGACCGCCCTGGCCGTGGTCGAGAACCTGTCGTCGGACACCGGTTACAACCTCGCCAACCAGATCAACTACGCGGAGGTTTCGGGCTCCTGACCGGAACCCCCGGCGCGGCACGAGAGACCCCTGGCAGTCGCTGGGGGTCTCTCGCGTACCGACTCTGCGCAGTCTGCACGGTTCGCCCGGTCTCGATTGAGCAGTTTGCGAGTATTCGTCACGTTCAGGCAAAGTTCAGGCGCAAGGCGAGTTCGTACGGTTCCGCCTCAACGTCACGCCATCAAGGAGCACAACATGACCCGCTACACCGCAGTCCGAACCCGGCAGGCTCACGCACGCACGACCATTGGCCGTGACTACGCGGCTATCGCCGAACACACGGCTGGCAATCAGGCTAACGTCGGTGAGACGGGCCTCAGCCGTGGAAGGGGGATCAGCGCATGACGAAGCGAGTCGACGCGGACACGAGCGTCCTGAGCTACCACGAGCGGATCGAATACCAGCGGCTCCTAGACGAGGCATCGAAGAACGGCCCTCTCCCGGACGCCAGCGCGCGTCGGCTGAAGACGGTGGGGTGGGTGTACGCGACCATCTTGGCGGTGTGCATCGCCGCTGCCGGGATCGTCGGGTATGCGATGTACGGCACGGGCTTCAGCGTCGGTGCCGCGATGTGCGTCGCATTCACGCTGGGGTGCCTGTTCGGCGTCGCTCACGAGATACAGACGGCTTTCGCGGTGGACCGCTTCAGGAAGGACCGCCTGCAGCGGGCCGACGCCTACCTCCAGCAGAAGCGTGTGGAGCGGCAGCAACACCGCACCGCCCACGCGAGTCGGGGCGACGACATTCCGTTTTGGTGGGTCGAGGGCTATGACCACTCGCGGCACCACGGCAGGTTCTCGCGGTCCGACCGGGCCTACATGAACGAGCACGGTATGGACGCAGACACGTACATCAGCAACGTCCTCGAGAACGACAAGGACTGAGGGACGAGCCGATGACCAAGCACATGATCGGCTACATCCGCGTCAGCACCGAGGAGCAGCACCGCTCCGGCCTCGGCATCGAGGCACAGGAGACCGCGATCATCGCTGAGTGCGAGCGCCGGGGCTGGACCTACGAGTTGTTCCGGGACCTCGGGTGCTCTGGCAAGCACGTGAACCCCGAGCTGCGCCGCGGCCTCGACATGCTCTCGTCGGGGCAGTTCGACGGCCTGATCGTCGCGAAGCTCGACCGCCTCGCCCGGTCGGTTCGGCACGCGTCCGCCATCATCGACTCGGCCATCACGCAGGCATGGGCGCTCGTCGTGTTGGACAACGCGCTCGACCTCACCACCCCAGGCGGTCGAGCGATGGCCAACATGCTCGCCACCTTCGCAGAGCTTGAGCGCGACCTCATCGCCAGCCGCACCCGTGAAGCCCTTGCGGCACGCAAGGCACGGGGCGAGCGCAACGGACGCCGCACGGCCATTCCGCCCGCAGTGCTGCGGCGCATCGTGATCACCCGCGAGCAAGAGGGACTGAGCTTCTGGCGGATCGCCCAAGGGCTGACGGCGGACGGCGTGCTGTCACCGACCGGCCTGCCCCATTGGCAGGAGTCCACCGTGCGCCGCGCCTATGCGTCAGCCACAGCGGCGCTCGCCGCTTGACACCGGCTGCAACCGAGACCCCTGGGACGCGCTCCTGGGGGGTCTCTTGCATGCGCGGGGCTACCCGCCACCTAGGACCGGCCACGCGGGCGACCCCTGGGTCGGTCTCAGCGACTGCGGGCGAGACATGCCCCTAGCCCACCCCGTGCGCTGGCCCCGGAGCTGGGGCGGAAACCTCCGGCTACGCCTTGTGCCTTGCCCTGAACCTCGCTCGATCTGCGGTTTGCGCACCCTGATCGACGTCAGGCAAAGTGCCCTTGTTCGAACACATGTTCGAGTTTCGGAACCTCAAGGAGAGCACCATCATGGCCACCAAGACCACCACAACGTCAGCCGTCGAGACCACGGAGACCGTCGAGCTCACGCCCCTGCAGATCGTCAACGAGGGCATCATGCGGGTAATTGACGACCACGACATCAACGTCCAGAAGAACCGCTACAAGGCCATGCGGGCCATCGCCTGGCAGGCGTTCGTCGAAGCCATCGAGGCCGGCGAGTTCGACGCGCTGGTCGAGCGGGCCAGCGCCAACGTGGACGAGCTGCCCTCCGGATGGGAGCTTGAAGCTGCATCCAAGCCTGCCGCGAAGCGGCCCCAGGCCAAGGCACCGGCCAGGAAGGCACCGGTCAAGCAGGCTCCCGCCGGGAGGGCTCCCGTCAAGAAGGCGGCTGAATGAAGGCCAACATCGCCTGAACGATCCCCTCGGGGCACTCCTAGTTCACGCGCTGGGGGTGCCCCGCTCCTGTGCTCGACGACGAAGGGCCGACCACTGCTACCGGGGCTCTCTGGTCATCCAACGCCGTCGCGAAGGTTCACAAGCCTCAACCGTATCGACCCCCATCGCGACGTCCTTACTCGTACGTGGACGACGCCAGCCGGTACACCTGCTCAGCGTCGATCGCTTCGAGGACATGCGCACGGACATCGGCGAGCGTGAAGTCGAGTACGCAGAGCTGCCCGTCCACGCGCGAGATCGACTCCACCCGGTGGAACCGGTCACCGTACAGCTCCGCGAATCGTGCCATCCCGCGCAGCTTCGCGAGGGCGTCCGGCAACCACGCGCCGTGCGGGTCGACGATGTTCGCGCGCACTCCCGCGTCGGTGTCGATGAAGAACAAGAAGTCGGGACGAAGGGTGCGCCAATCACCGTGGCGGTCGAGGTACGCGATGCTCATCGAATCGCGGCCCCCAGTGGGGTTGCGGTACCAGCCAAGCAGATTCCCCCGCCCGATCTCCGTGTCTAGAACCTGGATCTCGTCGGGGTTTAGCTTGCCGACAGGGAACATGCCCTCCTCATCAGAGAGCAGATGCATCGACCGGCGTTCGAGGAGCTCCTCGGACTCGCCGACGGCGCGTTTGGTTTCCTCCTGCCGGTTTTTCGGCAGCGCCATTGAGATCAACTGTGGGTCGGTGCTCATGGCGGTGATCTCGGCATAAAGGCTCTGACGAGACTCCGAGAGTCCCTTTACCGCGACGCGGTGCTGGTCGAGCCATTCCTTAGCGATAGCATCCGCCGTTGCGTCGAGGCTTCGCCGCGTTTGCGGAAGCATCGCGAGCGCGGCGACCTTCACGTGGGCGTCGCGGAGAGCATCCTCATCGTCCGCGTCCTCAGCGAGGTGGTCGATGTAGGTACGAGCGATGTCCGGGGTGATCGTTCTCGCGCCATGGCGATACGCTTCCTGGATCGCGCGATCGTCGGCGACTTCTGTCCACGACCCATCTGCACGCAGGCCGTGTCGCGCGCGGACCGTGCCGCCCTCCACGGTGAGGACATCTTCCTCGGCCTTCGCCATTTCCTTCGGGTACTGGGCGGCCAGCCCGTTGAGCACGCCATGGAGGCGCTCATGCGCTCGCCTGCCCGCATCAGGAACGAGCTTGTCCGCCGCCAGCGCATGCGCGAGGGATGTTAGTCGCTTGATGGGGTTGGCGTGCTTGCGCGGCAGCGTCTCGGCCGGAAGTGAGGCAAACAGCTCCCACACATCGCTGGGGATCGCCGAATTCGGCGTCATCAGCTGCGGGTCGATCAGCACGCGCTGGCCGGTTTCGCCCGCGTCGATGACATCGTTGCCCATGATCTTCTCGAGCACGAGGCTCGCGGTCGATCTGTTGAATTTCGGCAGGATGCACTCGACGCTGTTGAGGAGGTCGTCACCCTCGATTCGTCGGGCGAGCGGCGTCCGGATCATCCGACCGAGGAGCTGCGTGATGTGTGTCTCGTCCTTCGCCGGCCGGAAGGACACCATGACCTCGGCGCGTGGGCAGTCCCAGCCCGTGCTAATCGCGTCCTTCGCGAGCAACACCCGTATGTAATCGGCATCCTGGACGCGTTCGGGCGATATGTACGGCACGCTGTGCGCCTCGAACGTCTGGGCCGTGTGCTCGCCAAACACGTGCGCAATCGCCTCGGCGTCGAGTTCCGGCCATTCGTCCATGATCACGTCAATCGCGGCCGCGACCTCCGCCGGTGCTGGTTTGTTCGGCACCTGCAGGACGAGCAGCGGCTTGATCGCCTCGCTATCTCCCTGCTGCACGGCGTAACGTGCCCAGGCTTCGGAGAGCGCCTTCACCTTGCGGACGCCTCGTCGGAGCAAGACGGTGTTGAAGTCGCCGGTCTCGGCCGGGAAGTCGAGCACGATGTCGTCCTTCAGGAGACCGGACTCCTGGATGCGCACAGGATCGACCGTGACCGTACCAAGGTGTACGCGGCTGGCTTGGACCTCTGCAGCGCGCATCGCTTCCTCGAAGCGCTGAACCGTGGCCGAGATGCCCCAGACGATCGGCATCGGCGGGACGCCGCTGTGCCCATTAATGAGTCGCTTGACGATCGTGGGAGTGTCCGACGAACGCTTGCCCATCCCGCGGTGCGCCTCGTCGAGCACCATGAATAGATTGAGTCCCTCGTCTTCTATCGTGCTCCGCAAGGTGTCCCAGAACGTGAACGGGACGCTATCCGGGTGGGACTGCACCCCGTCGAGCATGTTCGTGTCGTCGTGCCCGCGGACCAGGAGACTGTTCTTGGACAGCTTCGAGGTGTTGAGGAAGTAGACGTGCCCCGCCTGCAGCTTCGGATATCGGAATGGGTGCTCGACCGTCACGAGCCTGCTACGGAGTCGATCCGACGCCTGCTGAAGCCGATGGCGAGTCTGCTGATTGAGCGAGGGGTCATCGCTGAACCAGAGCACGACTGCCCCGGGGTCGGGCACTACGTCGAAGTCGTCACTTCCCCAGAACAGCGCCTCGATGACGGCGGCGGCCATGACGGTCTTACCCGCACCCGTTGTCGCTGTCAGTGCGACGGACGAGACGCGTCGGCTTGCGCTCCGGAAGAAGTCACGCGCCGAGGCCAACTCGCGCAGTGAGTCCCCAACGGCATCGGCCTGATAGTCCTTGAGCGTGAAGCGCATCAGAAGTCACCCGTGCTCTCGCAGTTGCGAAGGTAATCCTCGTACAGTCGCACAGTCTCGATTCCTCGGATCTCGTTGGCCACCTGTTGGTAGCGCCCCTCGTCATCGGTGACGATGTACGCAATCCGTATGGCCGGAGCGTCGTTGAGCGCAGCGATGAACTCTGCAGAACGGTCCAAGTCGTTGATGATGCCGTAGGTCTCCGCGACGGCCCATCCATCGGCGATCTCATGGATCTGAGGGCCCTGCGCGCCAGCACGGAGCCAGAGCATCGGGGCGATGGCGGAGAACGCTCGGTCAGTGCTCACACGCCACGGCGACTCGTACATCAAGGTGAAAAACGCGGCGTTCTCGTCGAAACCGTCGGCCATCGGGAATTCGTCTGTGAACTTGTAGTCTCCCTTGATTGGCACGCCATCCGAAGTTCTGCCTGTAATCGCCGCTCGAATTCGCGGCTTCGTAATGAAGTCACAGATGCCCCATTTCTCCCACTCGGGATCACCGGGGCGCAGCCCCTCTTTGCGGAGCTTCGACTGATCATCAGCAGATACTTCGTTGTTGGTCACCAGGATGCACTGTCGACGGCCACCGTCCTGCTTGTTCAGCCGCATCACTGCGTGGGCGGTTGTGCCGGATCCGGAGAAGAAGTCGAGGATGACAGCGTCAGCTTTGTCCCCGACGAAGAGGCGCAGGGCATCCTCCACTGCGTAGAGCGCCTTTGGGAACGGGAACGAACGCCCAGGGAGGAGCGCGTTCACGATGGCAGTCCCGCTGGTCTCTGCGTTGTGAGAGGGACGAGCCCAAGTGGTCGTCGGAGCCTTCTTCTTGTTTGTCGCGTAAGTCGCGATAACGCTCCCATCAGGGTTCCTGCCGGTGACCGATGCACGACCGCTGACGATGTCATCGATCTTCCCTGAGGTCAGATACGAAATCTCAAACATCTGAGGCTTACTTGGGGTGTGGCGACCCACCCGAACGTACCCATGCTTGTGGATCTCGCGCAGAGCGGCGGCGGTTAGCCCCCAGTTCATTTCAAGGCCGCTCTCACGGATTGGAAACACAGGGGTGCAACCCGGGCGGCTGGGTGCGGATTCTCGAGATACTCCATGCGGGAGAGCCTCACCAATCTCAGCGATCCGCCCGTCCGCCGTGACATAGATCGGATAGAACTGAGCTGGGCCCCCCTTCGAAGAGCCTCGAGCGGAAGCGGCATCACTCCTGCGGAGCGTTCTCCAAGGGACACCCTCGCCCTCGCTGTAGTCGGGGTCATCCTCGGTGCCAACACGCGCAGCACCGATTCGAACGAAATAGAGATACTCGTCAGACCGTGCGAACCCGCCTGGACGGTAGCGACCCCGAGGGTTCACGATCGACGTGACCATGTCCACCGTGGCTTCTGGGAAGATCTGCCCGAGAAGCAACCCGAGGCGCAAATACTCCTTCTCGTCGATCGTGACGATCAGGACAGAATCATCTGGTTTCAAGAGCCGCTTTGCCAGCTTGAGTCGTCGCTCCATGAAGGCAAGCCACTTCGAGTGACGATAGAGGTCGTCATCCTCCACGTAGTCGTTGTTGTACCGCCAGTCCCGCGCGCCCGAGTTGTACGGCGGATCGATGTAGATCGCGTCGACGGAATGCTCATGTGTGAACGTGAGTTGTTCGAGCACGTGAAAGTTCTCGCCGTTTATGACGGTGTGGAACGGTTTATCGCCACCGTGCTCCACAGTGCCATCCGGCCGCAAACCTGGGTAGATCCGGTCGCGGAACTCGGCGACCAGGACCAGGTCCGCCATCGCCACTTCACGCCGCTCATCCTCCGCCGCGTCGAGAAGTGACACTTGCGCAACTTCGCCGGCAATCGACGAAACCCGCCAAAGACGTTGGTCGCCTCGCTCCGTCGATCCTCGCGGCGGGAGAACCCGAACCTTGCTCCCCTTGCGGATCGCGTGACCGGCCAGCTCGACAGCCTCCGGAGCATGCCGCTCGAAGTTAAGGCCGAACGGCAGGCGCTTCTGGAGCGGGACGATTTCCTCTTCGAGATCCTTGCCGAGTTCGGGATCGAGCTGCTTGGCAGCGCGTAACAGATCCGTCAGACGCGACATCCCTCATCCTTCCAATACGACAAGTTCGCGACCCACGAAGACGTGAGACGCGAACTGCTATTCACCCTACCGGCGTACGAGGAGGGGCACGAAAGCGGCCGGAAGGGGACCCTTCAGGCAAGTTCTCTGTGTCGTCGAACATCAGGCCCCTGAGCGAGTTCCACAACGTTCACGCCGCGAGAGCATCCGCGACCACGGCGGGTAGCGATACTCCCTCGAAGCCGCCGCGGATGAAGTCGCGGGCTTCAGGGTGCTCGCGGAGCATCCGAGCGACGATGGGGACGTACGCCGGGTCGCCGAGCGCCTCCCGCGCCACCTCAACAAAGCGCGAACGCACATACCAGCGGTTGTGTGAGTACCCGAGCAGGAGGAGCCGTTCCAGCA
The DNA here is from genome assembly GCF_040496055.1 of Agromyces zhanjiangensis. Taxonomy (NCBI): domain Bacteria; kingdom Bacillati; phylum Actinomycetota; class Actinomycetes; order Micrococcales; family Microbacteriaceae; genus Agromyces; species Agromyces zhanjiangensis. The sequence goes on from NZ_JBEPKB010000009.1 coordinate 134,678, forward strand.
GCATCGTCCGGGTTTCAATGTCGCTAGTCGCACGGAACGCAGCCTGCATGAAGTCCGCGAGCGTGTCCGTGAAACTCCATGGGTGACCGCCGTCCGCGTAGCCATCGAATATGCGCATCGCCTCCTTGAACTCGACGGGGCCGCCAAGGGCAAATGCAGTCAACACGGCTTCGGGCGTCTGGACGAGAACCTGCATGTAGAGCTGCACGTCCTCGCTGTTGTCGATCAGCAGTCGGCCGAGTTCAGCGACTTTCGAACGGTCACCAGCCGCGATGGCAGCGATCAGAGTCGCGCCGTGCTCGGCTGGCGCGCGAAGCAAGCCGGATTCATTGGCGCTCGCGAGCAACGAGAGTTCACGCTGCAGCTCGACGGCGGACGAGAATCGCCGCTCGGGCTGCTGTTGCACGGCGGTCATGATGATGTACCGGTACTGGCCCGGGACCAACGCGTAGTCGATCCCGCTTGCGGCCACCTGACCCGTCAGGAGCTCATAGAAGACGCGCCCAAGCGCAAACACGTCCGCGGACGCGTCCACACCATGAAGATCGGTGAACTGCTCCGGTGCCGAATAGGCGTATGACCCCCAGCCAACGTTCGCCATCGTGAGGGTTGTACTACCTGAGAACATGCGACGGCCAAGGCCAAAATCAGAGAGGACCGGGTCGTTGTTCATCAGCAGGACGTTCTCGGGCTTGAGATCACGGTGGACAACACCCTCCGAGTGCGCATACGCGACGGCATCCACAATCCCCGCAAAGATGCGAACAGCTTCGGCTTCGGCGAGACCGTGCGGATTGCGCACGAGCAGGTCACGCAGGGATTCATCGGCGATCGGCATCACGAAGAATGGCTCGGTGTTGGCCAGGTTCATTGCGATGATCGGCAGGACGCCTGGGTGCGAGAGCGAACTCTGGCATGTGATCTCGCGCTTGAAGCGGCGGAGGTCCTCGTCCTGCTGTGCGGCGCTGCCTGCAAGGTGCATGTACTTGATTGCGACCTGCGAGCCGTCGTCACCGGCTGCCGCCCATACCTCGCCCTGCCCGCCCGCGTTGATGCGGTGCAATCGGGTGTAAGTCACCAAGCTGGAGCCTCCCTGCCGTCGAGTGTCGAAAGCATATCGGAGGCGTGGAATATGTTCGGCGATGACGTGGGATGCGAAGCGGCGGCAACGCACTTCCCCGGGGGGGCGACCCGATGGAGTCTAAATGCCCGCGCTCTGATCCCAAGCCATGTACTCAGCAGCGGCCTTGATCGCAGCCTGCTGCGCCTCGACGCCGCCCACCTGCCCGATGTACTGAACGAAGTACGTCGGGCTGTCGTATTGCTCGGCGACGGGGTCACGCGCGTTGTCCCGGGCGAGGGTGCCAACAGGATCGTCGCGATGTTGCTGGTCATCGAGCCATGCCAGGAACGGCACGAAGAAGCGCTCTTCGGTCAAGATAGTTCCTCTCGGGTGGGAGGGACGGGTTCGGCGCACCGGCCAGTATTTCATGGGAAGCCGAGCCTGCCGCCAAGTCGAAGGTGCCCTTTCGCATTTGTGCGGGGCACGAGCATCGCGATCTCCTTGCGGCCGGCGAGCTCGATGATCGTGCGCTTCGCCTCGGCGCGCGCGTCGCCCGCCTGCGCCCGGAGGACGTCGGCGAGCGGCGTGCCGCGATCGAGGGCCCCGAGCACCTGGTCGATCGCCCGTGAGAGCGCCGGATGCTCGAGTCCGTCGCGGACGTCGGCGAGCGCGATGCCGAGCGGGACGCCCGTGCCGACGGCCGCGACCGCGCCCGCGAACTCGCGGGCGAGCTCGCCGGAGCCCGTCCGTGCCACACGCCGGATCGCGTCGAGCAATGCCTCGCCTGCCGTGAGGCTCAGCGTGAGGAACTCGAGGACGGTGGGCAGCTCGCTCGTGATCCTCGCGAGCCGGCGGCGCGCCGATCGCTGCAGCATCCAGTCGGCCGCGACCGCGCCGACCATCGCTCCGAACGGTGGGACGGCCCAGCGAAGCATCACCGGGGCCGCCTCCATCGTGGGGGCGACGAGCGCGAGCAGGCCGGCCAGGGCGAACCCGACGGTCGCCCACACGAGCTGGCGTCCGCGGAACCGCTCGACGGTGGCATCCGCGCCGGCCTGCCTGAGCCGACGTGCGACCGTTTCGTTGCCGCCGAGGATCGACGAGAGGATGCCGCGAGCGCGCCGAGCCGCGGGCATCACCAGCATGCCGATGACCGAGCCGGGGTCCGACGCCGGCCTCGCCCGCATGGCTCGCGCTTCGGAGGAGATGTCGGTGATGTACGGCGCAACGCGATCGACCAGTCGGGCGCGGCCGATGCGGGGCACGGAGGCCGCGACGAGCCAGAGGCCGACCCCGAGGACCGCGCCGAGCCCGATGGCGACGAGCGGCGTCGCAGTCAGCTGAACCATCGACGCTCCTCGGGGAGGCGACCGAGGCCCAGCATGAGCCGGTAGGCGACGAGCGTGACTGCGACGCCGCAGAGGATGAGCACCGTGCCGGCCGGGGAGTCGTACGAGACGAGCGTCTCCGGCCTGGTGGCGAGCACGCAGAGCAGCAGCCATGGCGCCGCCACGCCGAGACGCGCGGCGTTCCGGATCCACCCCTGGCGGGCGACGACCTCGGCGCGCAGCGCCGCGTCCTCGCGGAGGTAGCTCGCGAGCCCCCGGAGCACCGAGGTCAGGTCGGTCCCGCCGATCTCGCGCGCCATCCGCAGCGTCTCGAGGATGCGATCGGCGACCGGGTCCGCGAGACGACCCTTGAGCGCGTCGACGGCCGCGGCGAAGTCACCAGTCCGACGGAACTCGTCGTCGAAGCCCGCGAAGGCGGTGCGGGTCTCCGCCGGGCCGAGGTCGGCGAGGGCGGCGATGGCGTCGGGGAGGCTCATCCCCGCGCGCACGCTGGAGACGAGATGGTCGACGACATCGGGCCAGGTCGCGCGATTCGCGGCGCGGCGGCGGTTCGCGCGCGACCTGATGACGATCGGAACCGTTGCGGCCCCGAGCAGTCCGGCGATGAGGGCCAGCAACGGCACGCCGAAGACGGCCTGTGCGATGGACGCGGCGAGCACGGCGAAGACGAGGCTCGTCGTGACGACGACGGCGATCGGGACTCCCGGGATGCCGGCGAGTGCGAACTCGTCCCGGATGGCGGCGAACGCGCCTCGGCTGGCACCGATGTCGGCGGGCGCCTGGCCGGCGCGCCCGCTCACAGGCCACAGCCAAGGCGACAGCATGAGGGTGAGGCCGGCGCCGAGCGTCGCGCCGAGGATGAGGCTCACGCGGCCGCACCCAGGACGATCGCCGGGTCGAGTCCGGCCGCTTCGAACTTGCCGAGCCGGACCGGGTGCACATCGGTGCGCACGAGTCCACCGACCGACCGGTCGAACCGGAAGATCGCCTCGGCCTCGACTCGAGCGCCGACGGTCTCACCGGTGGTCGCGGCGATCTCGGCGACGCGCCGCCGCCCGTCGCGATCGATGGCGAGGTGGACGACGAGGTCGATGCAGGATGCCACGGTCGGCACCACGAAGCCCGAGTCGATGTTCCGGCCGGCGAGGAGCGGGAGCGTGCAGAGCTTCGCGAGCGCGTCGGAGGCCGAGTTCGCGTGGATCGTGCACATGCCGGGGAGCCCGGAGTTCAATGCGATCAGCAGGTCGAGGCTCTCCGCCTCACGCACCTCGCCGACGACGAGCCGGTCGGGCCGCATCCGCAGGGCCTCCTTGACGAGGCGTCGCAGAGTGATCTCACCGCTCCCCTCCAGGTTGGGCTGGCGGCACTGCATGGCGACCAGGTCGCGCACGTCGAGGTCGAGCTCGAACGTCTCCTCGACGGTGACCACGCGCTCGCCGAGGCGCGTCGCGGCGAGCAGCGCGTTCAGCATCGACGTCTTGCCCGTGTGCGTCGCGCCGGACACGAGGACGTTGGCCCCGGCGAGCACGCCCATTCGCAGGAACTCGGCCGCGGGTCGCGTGATCGAGCCGAGCTCGACGAGCCGCTGCAGCGACCGGATGCGCTGCTGGAACTTCCGGATGTTCACGGCCCAGTGCGATCGCGTGACATCGGGGATCGCGACATGCAGCCTGGACCCGTCGGGCAGCGACGCGTCGACGAACGGCGAGCTCAGGTCGACCCTGCGGCCCGAATGCTGCAGCATCCGCTCCACGAGGTCGCGCACCTCGCGGTCGGAGAGCACGACGGTGGTGAGCTCGGCGACACCGGCTCGCGCAATGAACACGCGGGTCGGCGAGTTGATCCAGATCTCCTCCACGGTCGGGTCATCGAAGAACGGCTGCAGCGGCCCGTAGCCGGTGATGGATGCCACGACCTCGCGCGCCGCGCCCTGCTCGTCGGCGAGCGGAGCGTGCGCACCGGCGAGCGCCCGTTCGGAGTATCGCCGCACCTCTTCGGCGGCGAACCGGGCGGCGACCGCTTCGTCGCGTGCGAGGTCGACGCCCTCGCGGAGCACCCGCCCGCGCACGCGCTCGGCGATGGTGCGCACGGGGTCGGACATGCGCTCCATCTTGGAGATCGTCGCGCATCCGGCCGGGAAGTTATCCACACAGGCGGATCGGGCGACGGGAACGGGATCTTCGCCCGTCGCGTCGCCGCCGCGCCGGGTATACCCTGCGCGTGACGCGTGATCGACGACCGACGCCTGGGACGTCGCCAGAGGGGGCGCGATGGATCTCGTGTCGTGAATCAGCCTCGGCGGGGCCGTCGTCATCTCAGAGTTCGAGACGCATGCGAATGGGAGCAGGGAAATGACCGCCGAAGACGATGTGCGAGCCGCCTCGAAGGCGTTCTACGCGGCATTGAATCGCATGCTGTCCGGGGACGCCGGTTCGTTGACCGAGATCTGGGTGCACAGCCCCGAGGCGACGACGATGCACCCGATCGGCGATCGTCAGGTGGGCTGGGACCAGATCAGAGGGTCGTTCGAGCGCGTGGCCCGGTCGAGCACAGGCGGTCACGTGGAGATCGCGGATCAACTCTTCCGTGTTCGCGGGGACACGGCATACGAAGTGGGCGTCGAACACGCCGCATTCGGTGTCGGTGGCACGCAGCTCCTCGTGAACTCCCGCGTCACCAACATCTACTATCGCGAGGGCGACGGGTGGAAGGTCATCCATCACCACGGTGACATGTCGCCGGGGATCTCCGAGGCCCTCGACAAGGCGGAGCCGACCTGATCAGCACCGCCAGCCCGTCGACGTGAGAGCGTGGCGCGGAGCGGACCGCCCGATTCGTCGCGGTCGCCCGTCAGCCGCCACGAACACGCGGGTCGGCGAGTTGATCCAGATCTCCTCCACGGTCGGGTCATCGAAGAACGGCCGCAGCGGCCCGTAGCCGGTGATGGATGCCACGCCCTCGCGGAGCACCCGACCGCGCACGCGCTCGGCGATGGTGCGCACGGGGTCGGACATGGCTCCCATCATGGAGAAGCCGGCCGGATCGCCCGCTCGGTTATCCACACCGACACTCGCGGCGCCCGCTCACCGCCTCAGCGGCAACGGGCGCCGCGGCATCCGCGACTCAGGTCGCCGGCGAGCACACGTACCGGTACGGCCCCGGGAAGGGCGGAGCCAAGGGGCCGTTCGGCAGGTCGACCACCTCCGAGACGCCGCCGAGGGCGACGCAGTGTTCGTCGAGGCGGGACTTCACGGTCGGCGACGGCTCCGAGGAGAAGTCACCGCACGTGGCCTCGCTGGCGCTGAACGCGAACGCGACGCCGGCCAGTCCGTCGCACACGACGCCCATGGCGACCGTCGCCGGGCGGGCGCAGAGGACCGTGACGTGGAGCTCGTCGGTGCCCTTGAAGGGGTTCGGGATCGTCACGACGTCCCAGACCGCCGTCTCGGCCGGGCATGCCGGCGCGAGCGCCGACCTCAGGGTGAACTCATTGCCGGAGTACCCGGTCCACCGGCAGCCGAGCGAGGTGAACGTCACGAGGTACGCTCCTCCGGCCTCTGTGCAGGCCTCCTCGACCGTGGGCGGCGGAGGTGTGAACGTGATCGTCACCTGCCCCACGGCGGTGAGCGCGCCGTCGGAGAGCGTGTAGAGGAACCCGGCGGATTCCGCGTCCTCGTCCGGCGTGAACTCGATCGCGTCGCCGTTCAACACGGCGCTGCCGTACTTCGCGTCGGACACCGCGGTGATGGCGAGATCGGCACTGTCGACGTCCGAGTCGTTCGCCAGCAGGTCGGCGACCGGGATGACGACCGGGTCGCCGGCGACCGCCTGGACCGCATCGTCACCAGCGACCGGGGCGTCGTTGACCGGCACGACCGTGATCACGATCGACCCCTTCGCGTCGGCGGCGCCGTCCGAGACCACGTAGGGCAGCGTCCGCGTGCCGTTGAAGTCCTGGGGCGGCGTGTAGGTCAGTCCACCGCCGGCGGTGAACGCGAGCACCTCGTCCCCCGGTTTGCCGGTTGCGGTGCTCTCCACGTCGGTCGCCGAAAGCGCATCGCCGTCGACGTCGACGTCGTTGCCGAGGAACCCGGGCTCGGCGACCACGAGGGGCGCGTCCTCGTCGACAGAGTACTCGTCGAGGGTCGGCTCGGGGGCGTCGTTCACCGAGGAGACCGAGATCGTGGCGGTCGCGGGCGTGAGCGCCCCGTTCGCGTCGTCGACGAGGTAGCCGAAGGAATCAACGCCCGAGAAGTTCTCATCCGGGAGGTATTGGAACGAGCCGTCCGCGTTCAGTGCGAGCGTGCCGTGCGTCGGCGCGACGACGAGCGCCGCGGTCAGGACGTCGCCGTCGGCGTCGGCGTCGTTGGCGAGCACGCCCGGCGGGGCGACGGTCAGCGCGGCATCCTCGTCGGTCGCGTACTCCTCGCCGATCGCGACCGGCGGTTCGTTGACGAGGACGATCACCACTGAGCCGGAGGCCGAACCCCGGTCGCTGAGCCGGAGCTCGACGGAGAACGCCCACTCCCCCCGACCGAGGTCGACGAGCGTCGCCTGGTAGTCCGTCGACTTCGCCGTGGCGCCGACCTGCGACCCGCAGCCCACCGGGCCGATCGAGCCGTCGGGCGCGGTGAGTGCGCACGACATCGACACGATCGACTTCGGTGCGCGGTTGATCGTGTAGCCGACGGTGGCGGATCCGGTCGCGACGACCGGCTCCGCGAACTCCACGGTCGGCTTCGAGGATCCCGGAGCCGCCGATGCGGGCGTGGAGCCGATCATGCCGCCGAACACGACGAGCGCGACCGCCGCGACCGCGGCCGCCATCCTTCGTCGGTGTCGCGGTGGCGTGAGCGGACGACCGGGTGAGTCACCGGATCGGGCCTCGGGGCGACCGTGGGCGGTCGTCGTTCGGGTGGCGGGCAGGTGGGATCGCATGGTGCCTCCTACGGCATCCGGCCACGGCCCGCGGCATCCTGAGGCTAGCCGGTCCGAATTCGCGCGGCGGCCCCCAGTCCGCGGGCCAGCGGAGCATGTCACCCGGCCAGTCATCCGCACGGTCGAATGACGGTCGCGTGATCAGCCGTCGAACGTCGGCGGGATGTACCCGTCTGGCGAACGGACCTTCCCACAGCGGGCGCACTCGTAGTAGCGGTCGCCGGTCTCGGGTTCGTGCTGCAGCACCCACTTGTGGATGCCGATCCGGCATTCCCAGTTCCGCTCAGGCATGGCCCGCTCCCGTCCCCGGGTCAGGGGGAACGTGGCTCACGGTACTCCCCTGCGCGGCGCGCCGCGCCTCGGATCGGCTCAGCGGTCGCCGCCCTCGAGCTCGGCTTCCGCCTCGTCACGGGCGCGCGCCGACCGCGCGGCCTCGGCGGACGCCGCCTCCCGTGCGCGGGTCGCGAGGCGCACCTCGCGCTCGGCCGGGCGGAGCTCGTCGCGCACCTCGGAGAGCCTCCGCTCGAGTTCGTCGCGCTCGGTCTTCAGGTCGTCGAGCCGGCGCACAGCGGCCTCAAGGCGAGCGGATGCCTCGGCGAGCGCGTGCTCGTCGTCGTCCGCGCTCTCGCGTGCCCGGCGTAGTGCCTCGACGCGACGTTCGCGTTCGCGCCGAGCGGCCTCGGCAGCCGGGTCGACGTCATCGGTCCGCGGCGTGCCGCGGGAGGCGGCATCCGTTCGCCCCATCGCACGCCCATCGGCCCGCGAGGCCGGGCGCTTCCCGAGCCGGCGGGGCGGGCCGGGCTCGCCCCCGCCGACCGCGCCCGCGAGGTCGACCTCGACGCCGACGGCCCGGAGCGCACGGACGAGCCGGCCGCTCGCGACGGCGGCGCCCGCCTCCTCCGACACGCTCGCCGCGACGAGCGTCTGCTCGACCTCATCGAGCACGGCGCGGCTGGGTGCGCGGCCGGCGGCATCCGCCGCCGCAGTGGCGAGGCGCACCAGATCGGCGATGAGCTCGCGTCGCTCCGCCACCAGGGCGCCGAGCGCCCGCCCGTCCCCGGCGGCCTGCGCGTCGGCGAGCTCGCCGCCGAGTCCGACCAGGTCGCCCACGCGGTCGGGCTCGTCGCGGGCCAGGCGGTTCACGACCCACGCCGACGGCGACGGCCGGCGCAGGGCGCCGATCCCTCTGGCGAGTGCCGCGTCGCCCGCGGCGCGCACGTCCGCGGCGCGTTCGTTGCGCGCCGCGGTGAACTCCTCGGGCACGAGCGCGTAAAGCGCGTCGGCCGCCTCCGCCACCGGGTCGGTCGCCATGCGTCCATCATCGCGTCGTGGCCGGCCTCGTGGCGGAGTTCGCAGGATGGGCCGTGTGATGACCGCCGTCGGAGACGCGTTCGCCGCGCCATCCTGCGAACCGAGCCGCGGCCACGACGCCGCGGCGGCGCGACCCGGCGCGGCGGCGCCTCAGACCGTCTCGAGGTACTTGTGCACGAGGCTCACGGCCACCGACCCCTGCCCGACCGCCGAGGCGACGCGGCGCATCACGTCATGCCGCACGTCGCCCGCGGCGAAGATGCCGGGCACGCTCGCCTCCTGGAGGAACGGGTCGCGCTGCGGCGTCCACCCGCGGGGGCGGCGGCCGTCGCGCACGAGGTCCTGGCCGGTCAGCACGAAGCCGTGGTCGTCGAGCTCGACGAGGTCGTGGACGACGTTCGTGCCGGGCACCGCGCCGATGAAGACGAACATCGCGTCGGCCGGCAGTTCCTCCTCGCCGCCGGTCGCCATGTCGCTGACCGTGACCGCCTCGAGGCGGTCCTCGCCGGTCAGCGCGACGACGCGCGAGTGCGGGCGCACCGTGATGTTCGGCGTCGCCGCGATCTGGTCGATGAGGTAGCGCGACATCGACGACTCCAGGCCGTCGCCGCGCACCAGGATCGTGACCTCGGCCGCGTACCGTGACAGGAACATCGCGCCCTGCCCGGCCGAGTTCGCGCCGCCGACGACCGCCACGCGGCATCCGCTGTACGCCACCGCCTCCGACGCGGCGGCGCCGTAGTAGACGGATGCCCCGAGCAGCCGCTCCTCGCCGGGCACGTCGAGCGTGCGCGCCGACACCCCGGTCGCGAGCACGAGCGCGTGGCAGCGCAGCTCGCTGCCGTCGTCGAGGGTGACGATCTTGTAGGAGTCCTCGAGTCGGATGCCCGTGACTGACTGGGGGCTCAGGATCTCGGCGCCGAGTCGCTTCGCCTGGGTCACGGCGCGCCGCGCGAGGTCGGCTCCGCTGATGCCGTTCGGGAAGCCGAGGTAGTTCTCGATGCGCGAGCTCGTGCCCGCCTGGCCGCCGGGCACCTCGCGTTCGACGACCGCGGTGCGCAACCCCTCGGACGCGCCGTAGACGGCGGCCGCGAGGCCGGCCGGCCCGGCGCCGACGACGACGAGGTCGTAGAACGGCTGCTGCGCGGGCGCGCGCAGGCCGATGCGCTCGGCGAGCTCGTGCAGGTCGGGACCGAACAGCGTCGTGCCGTCGGGCAGGAAGACGACCGGGAGCTTCCGGGTCGTGCCGTTCGTGGCGGCCTCGACGAGTTCGCGCGCGCCCTCGTTCTTCTCGATGTCGAGCCACTGGTACGGGATCTGGCTTCGCGCGAGGAAGTCCTTCACGGCGTGCGTCGTCGGCGACCACAGCGCGCCCGCCACGCGGATGCCCTCGTACACGGGCGGCGACGACGCTCGCCAGTCGTCGAGCAGGTCGTCGATCACCGGGTAGAGCCGTTCCTCGGGCGGATCCCACGGCTTCAGCAGGTAGTAGTCGAGGTCGAGCGCGTTGATCGAGGTGATCGCCGCGCTCGTGTCGGCGTAGGCCGTGAGCAGCACGCGTTTCGCGTCGGGCACGAGCTTCAGCGCCTGCTCGAGGAACTCGGTGCCCGTCATGCCGGGCATCCGCTGGTCGACGATGAACAGCGCCACGGGCGTGCCGCGCTTGAGGTACTCGGCGACCGCGTCGAGGCCCTCCTGGCCCGACGCCGCCTTCACGACCCGGTAGTCGGCCCGGTAGCGCGCCTGCAGGTCGCGCGCGATCGCGTTGAGCACCTGCGGCTCGTCGTCGACCGTCATGATCACCGGCTTGGCCACGGGTCAGCCCTCCCCGTCGTCGCCGGGCGCGGGACCGCCCGGTGTCGAATCGATCGGCAGTCGCACCGTGAAGCACGTGCGCCCCGGCGCCGACTCGACCGTCATGTCGCCGTGGTGCTTCTTCACCACGATGTTCCGCGAGATCGGCAGGCCGAGCCCCGTCCCCTCGCCGACGGGCTTGGTCGTGAAGAAGGGGTCGAACAGCACGACCATGTTCTCCGGCGGGATGCCGGGGCCGTCGTCCTCGATCTCCACCTCGACGACGTCGCCGTCGCGCCGGGCGCGGACAGTGAGCGTGCCACGACCGCCCATCGCGTCGATCGCGTTGTCGATGAGGTTCGTCCACACCTGGTTCAGCTCGCTCGCGAAGGCCTGGATGGTCGGCAGGTCGGCGTCGTACTCCCGCACCACGCTCACGCCGCCCTTGAGCTTGTTGTGCAGGATGATCAGCGTGTTGTCGAGGCCGCGACGCACGTCGACATCCTGGACCGGGGTCTGGTCCATGTACGTGTAGGTCTTCAACGCCTTCACGAGGTCGACGATGCGGGTCGTGCCAACCGCGACCTCCGAGAGCAGCGTGTAGATGAGGAACTTCAGGCCGAGCCACTCGACGACGACCGGCGCCTCGTCGTCGGCGAAGGTCGCAGCGAGGTCGTCGAGGTCGTCGACCGACAGTCCGAGGCTGACCACGGCCGGGGCGAGCTCGCCTCCGTCGTCGACGTCGTGCTCCTCGAACCAGTCCTCGACGTCAGCCTCACGATCGCTGCGTTCGAGCGCGCCGAGCTCGATCGGCTGGTCGGCGCGCTCGACCGCCATCCGGTCCAGCTCCCGGAGCTGCTCCATCTTCGACCCGTACAGCCCGAGTCGCCCGAGCTGGAGCTGCGCCTCCTGCAGCTTGGCGAACACGGCCATCGCCTGCGATGCGCCCCGCTGGGCGGCGGACGCCGGGTTGTTCAGCTCGTGCGCCATGCCGGCGCTGAGCTTGCCGAGCGAGGCCATCTTCTCCTGCAGGATCAGCTGGTCCTGCATCTGGCCGATCTGGGCGAGCGTCTGCTCGAGCACCGAGTTCTTGCCGCGCAGCTCCTCGGTGCGTTCGCGCAGCTGCTGCTCGCTCTGCCGCAGCGCCTCCTCCGCCGCCTTGCGCTCGCCGATGTCGCGGATGATGCCCGTGTAGTAGCGGTCCTCGTGCACGGTCCACGTCGACAGCGAGAGCTCGATGGGGATCTGCTCGCCCGCCTTCGTGATCGCGGAGAGCTCGACCGTGGTGCCGATCACGTGCGCCTCGCCGGTCTCGGTGTAGCGCTTGATGCCGGTGCGGTGCAGTTCGTGGAACTCGGGCGGGATGACCAGCTCGAGCTGCTGCCCGACCGCCTCCTCCTCGGTGTAGCCGAGGATCCGCGTGGCCGCCGAGTTCCAGGACATGATCTTGCCCGTGTGGTCGGCGGAGATGATCGCGTCGATCGCCGACTCGGTGACCGAGCGGAACTTCTGCTCCGCCTGCTTGCGCTCGCTGATGTCGCGGATGATCCCCGTGTAGTAGCGGTCCTCGTCGAGGAACCACGTCGCGAGCGACAGCTCGATCGGGAACTCCGAGCCGTCACGGCGGATGGCGGCGAGCTCGACGGTCGAGCCGATGACGTGCGTCTCGCCCCCGCTGGTGACGCGGTGGATCCCGGTGCGGTGCAGTTCGCGGAACCGTTCGGGGATCACGAGCTCGAGCCGCTGCCCGATCGCCTCGGCCTCGGAGTGGCCGAACAGAGCGGTGGCCGCGCTGTTCCAGCTCCGGATGATGCCCTCGGCGTCGGCCGAGATGATCGCGTCGATCGCCGACTCCATGACGGAGCGGAACTTCGCCTCGGACTCGCGCAGCGCCATCCGCACCTTCGACACCGTGACCTGGCGCTCGATGCGGGCGAGCACCTCGCGGGCGTCGAAGGGGATGCCGATCAGGTCGTCGCCGGCCTCGAGCCCTCGCACGCGCGTCTCGACGTCGGCGTCGGCGGCCATGAAGATGACCGGCAGGTCGTGGGTCTCGTCGGCCCGGTGCAGTTCGGCGGCGAGCGCGAACGGGTCGGCGTGCTGCAGTCCGGCGTCGAGCACGATGAGGTCGGGGCCGTGCGCGAGGGCGGCGTGCGCGTGCGCCAGGTCGCCCTCGGCCGTGACCACCGTGTAGCGGTCCTCCTCGAGGATGCCGCTCAGGTCGGCGATCGCGCCGGCGTCGTCGGAGATCACGAGGATCGAGCCGAGCTGGGCCACGGAGGCCTCCTCTCCGGGTCCGCGTCGTCGTCGCTGGTCGTGTCCCGCCACCCTATCGACGGGGGTGGGGGCCGGACTGTCCCCCGTACGGGGTTGAGCCCACTCAGGCCGGGGTCGAGACCAGCGCGGTGACCAGGATCGCGATCTGGCCGAGGAGCACGAACGCGCCGAGGATGATCGCCGTGAGCGACAGCCACCCGGGCCCGGTGATCGGATCGGCGCGGAACTGACGGCGACCCACCACGCCGAGCACGATCGCGATGGCCGCCACGGGCAGCGCCCACCATGAGGGCAGGAGGAACGCGAACACGGCGAGCGCGACGCCGATGATCGCGGCGAGGGACGGCTGCCGCGTCGGCTCACCGTCGCCCGGGATGAGCCTGGGGGAACCGAACCCGCGGCCCGCGCCGCCGCTCACGTCGAGCCCGCCCGTCGTCCACGCTGCCGATGCGCCATGACCCCAGTCAACCGCACTCCCGGCGCAGTGCGGGCGGATGACGCGGCCCGGCGCCGTCCGGACGCCACGTGCCTGGCGGCACCGGGCCGACGCCGCATCATCTCGCGCGCAGAACCCCCGCGTTCGGGTGCCACCGCCCCGACACGCCCGCGCGTCGGGGTGCGCCCGAGTACCGTGCCTGACTACATTCGGCCAGGAGACACGGTCGCGGGGGGCGACGAGAACGGAGCGAGACGCGAATGACCGGACCCGAACCTGCACGCACCCCCGACGTCGACGCCGCGCCCACCGGCGACGACACCGGGTTCCGGAGCGACGCCATCGACGAACTCGTCGCACGCATCGTCGCCGAGGAGGTCGCGGAGCTCCGGCGCGGCTTCGCCTCGGGCGCCGAGTTCGCCGTGACGAGGGGCGGCTCCTCGAGCGAGCAGATGCTGCACCGCCTCGAGTGCGCCTCGATCGAATCGCACCTGGACCGTCCCTCCAAGTGGACCGAGCCGCACCGACGGCGCCTCGCATCGAACCCGGCCTACCGGATCCCGCTGCCGGCCCTCATCACGCGGCGGGTCGCCGGCGACCTGTCGGGCGTGCGTTCGTGCAAGGTGTGCTGGCCGAACCCGACGGGCGGCGAACCGCGACCCCTCCGCCGGCTGTCGGCCAGGAGCCTCGGGCCCCAGCACGTCGGCCACGTCCTCGCCAGGCCCGATGGCCAGTCGATCGGGACCATCGTGCGCTGGGGCGCGCGAACCGGCACCGACCTGTTCGGCGTCGAGCATGACGAGATCGAGATCGTGACCTCGACGGGCATCGAGACGGTCGGGCCCGACGATCAGGTCACGATCTGGGACCTGCCGACCGACGAGCAGGCGATCCGGCGCAAGGCCCAGCTGGTCCAGCGGCTCGCCGGCGACGGGTCCGCAGGCTGAGGTCTGCGGCGCGCCGAGGTCGGCGACCGACGGGCGTCACGCGTCGAGCCAGGGCTCGGGCCATCCGCCCCGGCCCTCGACCAGCGCGTCGGCGGCGGCCGGCCCCCACGTGCCCGGCTCGTACGGATGCACCTCGGGCGGCGCGTCGAGCAGGGGCTGGATGACCGCCCACTCGGCGTCGATCGTGTCCTGGCTGGCGAACCGCATCCCGCCGCCGGCGAGGGCCGCTTCGAACAGCACCTCGTACGGCGTCGGGGCCTCGCCCGGCGTCGCAGCGAAGCCGACGTCGAGTTCCGCCAGCTCGGGCGTCGCGGCATCCACGCGCTGCGCCGCGAGCGCGAGGCGGACGCCGAAGGTCGGACCGAGCCGCACGACCAGCTCGTTCGTCGGCGGGACCTCGGCGCGCAGGCCGAACCCGAGCGACGGCGCCTCGCGGAAGACGACGCGCACCTCCGTCTCGGTCGCCCGGAGCTTCTTCCCCGTGCGGATGAAGAACGGCACGCCCGCCCACCGCGGATTCTCGATCCGCAGCTCGAGCGCGGCGAACGTCTCGGTCGTCGAGTCGGCCGCCACGCCGTCGACGTCGCGGTAGCCCCGGTACTGCCCGCGCACGTACCTGGCGGGATCGGCCGGCACGATCTGGCGCAGCAGCTCGGTCCGCCGCCGTCCGATCGACGACCGGTCGCCGGGTTCCGGCGCCTCCATCGCCACCGCGACGACGACCTGCATCAGGTGGTTCACCACGACGTCGCGGAGCGCGCCGACCGGGTCGTAGAAGTGCCCCCGATCGTCGACGCCGAACGCCTCGGTCATCGAGATCTCCACGTGGTCGATGTGGTCGTGGTTCCAGACCGGCGCGAGCAGCGTGTTCGCGAAGCGCAGAAACGGGATCTCCTCGAGCCCGACCTTGCCGAGGTAGTGGTCGACCCGCAGCAGCTGCGATTCGTCGACGACCGAATGCAGCTCGGCGGCGAGTGCCTTCGCCGAGGCGAGGTCGTGCCCGAACGGCTTCTCGATCACGAACCGCGCGTTCGTCGCGAGCCCCGCGCCCGCGACGCCCTTCACGACGGTCGCGAACAGGTTCGGCGGCACCTCGAGGTAGAAGAGCGGATGGTCCGCCCCACCCATCGCGTCCTTCACGCCCTCGTACGTCTCGGACTTCCCGAAGTCGCCGTGCGCGTACGACATGCGGTCCATCAGGCGTGCGAAGACGGCCTCGTCGACGTCGCCCTCCTGCGCGGAGATGCTCTCGCGGGCGCGCTGCGCGAGCTGGTCCTTCGTCCAGTCCTCGAACGCGACGCCGACGATCGGGCAGTCGAGCAGTCCACGCCCCTCGAGTCGGTACAGCGAGTGGAAGGTCTTCACGCGTGCGAGGTCGCCGGTGATGCCGAAGATCACCATGACGTCGCGGCGCGCGGTCGTGTCATCCGTTGCCCCCATGGGCGGCAGTCTGGCCGAGCGAGCCGATGACGACAAGGGTCGGATGTCGCCCGCCCCCGGCGCCTCGGACCGGGTCGGCGCCTCGGCGCCGCCTAGACTGGACGGGCACTCGCGGGAGTGGTGAAATCGGCAGACACGCAGGATTTAGGTTCCTGTGCCTTCGGGCGTGAGGGTTCAAGTCCCTCCTTCCGCACCGAGTCAGAGGCCCCGTCGCCTCACGCGAGCGACAGCACGAACGAGAGCACGAACCCTGCCGCCGTGCTGAGCGCCACCGCCGGGCCGCCGTGCTCGTACGCCTCGGGCATGAGGGTGTCGGCGAGCGAGGCGATCACCGCACCCGCGGCGAACGCGAGCGGCAAGGAGATCGTCTCGGGGTCGGAGTTCGCGAGCGGTCCTGCCCCGACCACGACGGCGAGGACGAGCAGCGCGGCGCACGCGCTCCACAGGAGCACGATGCTCCGGGTCGAGCGCCCCTGGCTGCGCATCGACGACGCGCCCACGAGCGATTCGGGCAGGTTCGAGACGAAGATCGCGGCCAGGAGCGCGAACCCGCCGGTCCCGGCCTCCCCGAGGGAGACGCCGAGCGCGAGGTTCTCGGGCACGCCGTCGAGGGTCACGGCCGCGAGCAGCGCGAGGCCCGCGGCCCCGCGGGTGGTCGCCGCGGAGGGCGGTCGATCGGATGCCGCGGCATCCGTGTCGAGCTTCACGCTGCCCTCGACCTCTGCCGCGGGTCGCGCCTGCCGCCCCGGCTGCGCCCAGCGGTCGAGCAGCGCGCTCAGGACTGCGAAGACGATCGCGCCGACCAGGAGGCCGAGCGCCGCCCGGACGATCCCGCCGCGCTCGTACGCGTCCTCGAAGAGCTCGAACGCGAGTGCGGTGATGAGTGCGCCGGCGGCGAACGACAGCAGGATCGCGAGTACGCGCTTCGGCAGGCGGACCCGCGCACCGACGACCGCGCCGATCACGAGCGCACTCGACGCCACGAGCCCGAACCAGAGTGCCGTCACCACGCGCCAAGTCTCGGCCGGATACCGCGACCGGTGAAGGGGATTGACGCGCCCGAGCGCTCAGGCGTAGTCCGACCGGTGCCGACCCCCGGCCCGCGCGTCGAGGCCGAAGACCTCGGCCGCACCGAGCAGCGCCTCCGCGCGGGCGATGCGCGGCAGGTCGCTGCCGTCGCGGATGCCGTGGCGCTCGAGGGTCTCGAGCACCTCGAGGGCCCACGCGAGCTCGGCCGTCGAGGGGCTGAGCGCCCCGTTCACGGCGGCGACCTGCTCCTCGCGGAGGCACAGCCGGCCGGTCATGCCGACGGATGCCGCGTGCCGCGACGCTTCAGCGAGGGTCGCCGGATCGCGCGGGACCGTCGGGCCGTCGACGGGCCCGGGGAGGCCCGCCGCGCGGCTCGCGCTGACGAGCCGCGAGCGGGCGAACAACAGCGCGAGCGGGTCGTCGGCCGCGCCCGTGTCGCGGCGGAAGTCGCCGCTGCCGAACGCGAGCCGGGTGACGCCCGGTGCTTCGGCGATCTCGAGGGCCGCCTCGATCCCCCTCGCGCTCTCGACGAGGGCGACGATCGGCAGCATGCCACCCAGGGCGTCCTCAGCGGTCCGCACGTCGCGGTCCGACTCGACCTTCGCGAGCACGACGCCCGCGACCGGGCCGCAGTCGCGCAGCAGCGCGACATCCGCGCCCCAGTGGTCGCTGGCGACGTCGGCGATGCGCACCCACGGCCGCAGCCCGGAACCGACCGCCTCGGCGAGCGCGTCGCGAGCCGCCGGCTTGTCGGGCGCGGCGACGCCGTCCTCCAGGTCGACCACGACGGCGTCGGCTGCGGATGCCGCGATGCGGCGTCCGAGGCCGTCGGCCGATCCCGGCACGAGCAGCCATGAGCGCGCGACCGACGGATCGACGGGCGCGCGAACGGCGACGGGCGCCGCCGACGCGGTGCGACCCGCCTCGACGACGCCCGATCCCTCCGGGCCGACCGGCATCACCGGCGCGCCCCGGCCTTGTCGGCCTCGATCTCGCCCACGATCGCGGCGATCGCCTCGGTCGACGGGCGCTGCTCGCGGTCGACCTCGGCCCGCTCGTCGGGCGAGAGGTGGTCGTCGACGCTCATGGTGGCCTCGTCGAAGGGCCGCTCGCCCGAGAGCACCCCGGCCAGCTGTTCGCGATCGAGCTCCCTGGTCCAGGTGCCGACGAGGAGCGTGGCGACGGCGTTGCCGGTGAAGTTCGTCAGCGCGCGGGCCTCCGACATGAACCGGTCGATGCCGACGATGACGCCCACGCCGTCGACGAGGTCGGGTCGGTGCGCCTGCAGGCCGCCGGCGAGCGTCGCGAGGCCCGCACCGGTGACGCCTGCGGCGCCCTTGGACGCGACCATCATGAACAGCAGCAGCCCGACCTGCTCGCCGATCGAGAGCGGCGTGCCCATGGCGCTCGCGATGAAGAGCGACGCCATCGTCAGGTAGATCGCGGTGCCGTCGAGGTTGAACGAGTAGCCGGTGGGGATCGTGATGCCCGCGACCGGCTTCGAGACGCCCGCGTGCTCCATCTTCGCGATGAGGCGGGGCAGCACGACCTCGCTCGACGACGTCGAGACGATGAGCAGGTACTCGCGGCCGAGGTACTTCATCATGCGGAAGATGTTGACGCGCGCCACCGCCCAGAGCAGCGATCCGAGCACGACCACGATGAACAGCGCGCACGTGATGTAGAAGGCCACCATGAGGGTGCCGAGCGCGAAGATCGCGGCGACGCCGGTGTTGCCGACGACCGCGGCGATCGCGCCGAACGCGCCGATCGGGGCGACCCACATGATCATCGCCAGGATGCGGAACACGAGCGCCTGGATCTGGCGGATCGCGCCGAGGATCGGCGTGCCCTTCTTGCCCATCTTCTGCAGCGCGAAGCCGACGAGCAGCGCCACGAACAGCACCTGCAAGATGTTGCCGTCGACGAGCGAGGACAGCAGCGAGGTCGGGATGATGCCGAGGATGAACTCCTGCGTGGTCTTCGCCTCGGTCGTGCCGGCGTCGTATGATGCGCCGGCGATGTTCAGGCCCTCGCCCGGGTGGATGAGGTTGCCGACGACGAGGCCGATGCCGAGGGCGAACGTCGACATGACGATGAAGTAGAGCAGTGCGAGCCCGCCCACCTTGCCGACCGTCGCGGCCTTGGCGATCGATCCGACGCCGAGGACGATGGTGCAGAAGATGATCGGGGCGATCATCATCTTGATGAGCAGCACGAACGCGTCGCCGATGGGCTTCAGGCCGACCGCGAACGCGGGGGCGGCCAGGCCCACGGCGATGCCGGCGAGCACGGCGACGATCACCGCGATGTAGAGGTAGTGCGAGGGGTCGATCCGCTTCCGAGGCCTGGTGCCGTCGATGCGAGACTGGAGCGCCATTGCCGTCCCTGCCTTCCGTGGTCGGTCGTCGCCGGGTGCGACGAGTCGGGATGTATGGCCAGCATGTTCGAGCGGATGGCGCGGCGTCCGCTTGTGTTCATACTGTTCGCGCCACCACCGGCGGCACTCACGCCGACCGGACGTATCGTGAGAGCGGACGACGACGCCTGCGAGGTGGACATGGTGCGATGGGTGCGCGGATGGAGCATCGCCGCGAAGCTCTTCGCCCTGCAGCTGGCGGTGATCATCGCGCTCGCGGTGATCGCGGTCGCGTTGGTCTGGGCCGACGCGCGCGCCGACGTCGAGCGTGACGCGGCGGTGAAGTCGATGGCGATCGCGCAGACCATCGCGAACGACCCGTTCGTCGTCGACGCCGTGCGCACCGACGATCCGACGGCCGCGCTGCAGCCGTACGCGCTCGACGTCATGCGCGAGGCCGGGGTCGACTTCATCACGATCATGGCGCCCGACCGCACGCGCTATACGCACCCCGATCCGGCGCAGATCGGGCAGGAGTTCCTCGGCAGCATCGACCGGGCGCTCGACGGCGAGCCGTTCAGCGAGACCTACACGGGCACGCTCGGGCCGTCCGTGCGCTCGGTCGTCCCGATCGAGGATGCGGCAGGCGACGTCGTCGCGCTCGTGTCGGCAGGCATCACGGTGTCGAACACGCAGGTCGCGCTCGGCGCGCGGATCGCGACCGTGGTCCTCGCCGCCGCGCTCATGATCGCGCTCGGCGCGCTCGGGGCGTGGCTGCTCAGCCGCTACCTGCGGCGCGTCACCTGGGGTCGCGGCGCCGAGGAGATGAGCCGCATGTTCGCCTACTACGAGGGCGTGCTCCACTCGCTCGGCGAGGGTCTCGTGCTGCAGGACGACCGCAACCGCGTCGTGCTCGCGAACGATCGCGCGCAGGAACTGCTCCGGCTGCCCCGCGGAGTCGTCGGAGGGACCGCGCCCGCCGCATTGGACGGACTCGGCCTCGCGCCCGCGGTGGCGGAGGTGCTGGCACGGCCCGACGCCGTCGTCGACGAGATCGTGATCACGCCGACGCACGTGCTGGTCGTCGATCGCGACGTGGTCGTCTCCCGCGCGCGCCCCGGCGACCCGCACGCGCGGCGCGTCGGAACGGTGACGACCGTGCGCGATCACACGCGGCTGCAGGAGTTGACGGGCGAGCTCGCGACCATGACCACGCTGTCCGACGCGCTCCGCTCGCAGGCGCACGAGTTCGCGAACCGGCTCCACACGATCATCGCGCTCATCGAACTGGGCAGGCCGGAGGACGCGGTGGAGCTCGCGTCGAACGAACTGGCGCTCAGCCAGGCGCTCGCGGACCGCCTGCTCTCCGCGGTCGAGGAGCCGGTGCTGCTCGCGCTCCTGCTCGGCAAGGCGGCGCAGGCCGGCGAACGCGGCATCCGCTTCGAGGTCGACCTCCCCGAGCGACTCGCGGCGACGGGGATCGACCCGCGCGAGACGATCACGATCGTCGGGAACCTCATCGACAACGCGCTCGACGCCGCGAGCACGACGGCCGCGCCCGAGGTCGACGTCGCGATCGAGGCGGGTGAGGGGCGGCTCGTGATCGCGGTCGCCGACAGCGGTGCTGGGCCCGCCACCGGTGCGCGCGTGTTCGACTTCGGCGTGACGGGGAAGGCGGATGCCGCTGCCGGCGGAAGCCATGGACAGGGCATCGGCCTCGCGCTCGTGCGCCAGTCCGTCGACCGTCTCGGCGGGCGCATCCGCGTCGACGGCTCCCGGTTCGAGGTGACCCTCCCGCTCCCTGGCGACGTCGTCGACGCCGCCGGGCCTGGAGCGCCGGGAGCCGCGGATGCCTGAGGCCGACGCACCGATCCGGGTCCTCGTCGTCGAGGACGACCCGGTCACCGCCGAGGCGCACGCCGCCTACACGACCCGCGTCGCGGGCTTCGAGGTCGCCGGCATCGCCGGCACCGGCGCGGAGGCGCTGCGACTCCTCCGCGATGCCCGTCGTCCCGACGGGTCGATCTCCGGCATCGACCTGATCCTGCTCGACGTGAACCTGCCGGACACGACCGGCATCGAGCTCTGCCGAGCCCTCCGCGCCGCCGGGATCGAGATCGACGTCATCGCGGTGACCGCGGTGCGCGAGGCCGCCGTCGTCAGATCGGCGGTCTCGCTCGGCATCGTGCAGTACCTCATCAAGCCGTTCGCGTTCGCCGCCTTCGCCGAGAAGCTCGGCGCCTACCGCGACTACCGGGCCCGAGTCGGTTCGGCGATCGTCACCGACCAGCAGGAGGTCGACGCGTCGTTCGCGGCACTGCGCGTCTCGTCTGGTTCCGACCTGCCGAAGGGCCTCACCCGCGAGACGCTGGACCGGATCCGCGCGGCCGTGCGTGCGGCACCGGCCGGCACCGGCGTCTCGGCGGCCGAGCTCGCCGCACGGCTCGAACTCTCGCGCGTGACCGCGCGCCGCTACCTCGAGCACCTCGCCGACACCGGCGCGGTCGAGCGCGCGAACCGCTACGGCACGCCGGGCCGCCCCGAGGTCGAGTACCGGCCGCGATGAGCGCGATGCGCGTCGCGCCTGCGCCGGCCCTCCGTACGATGGGCCGGTGACCTCTTCGAGCGAGCCGCCGGCCATCTCCCCCGGCGTCTACGAGCACTACAAGGGCGCGCACTACGAGGTCCTGGCGCTCGCACGCCACAGCGAGACCGAGGAGTGGGTCGTCGTCTACCGACAGCTCTACGGCGATCGCGGCGTATGGGTGCGACCCGCCGAGATGTTCGCCGAGCAGGTCGAGGTCGACGGCGGGCTCGTCGCCCGCTTCCGGCGCGTCGACTGACGGCGAGCGGATGCCGCGGCGCGGCCGCCGGCGGGCGCGTCATCCTCACGGCGGATTCGGGGGCTGCCCCGATCGCCGCGGGGCATCCGCTCGCTAGACTGCACGGACACCCAGCAGACCGGGACCGGCTTCCGCCGGTCCGATGACAGGAGCACCACGCCGTGATCCACACCGCGCTCATCCCGTGGCTCGACCCGGAGACGATCATCCAGGGCGCAGGGCCGTGGGCGCTGCTCGTCGTCTGCTTCATCGTCTTCGCCGAGACGGGCCTGCTCGTCGGGTTCCTCCTGCCGGGCGACACGCTGCTCGTCATCTCCGGCCTGCTGTCGAACTCCGAGCTGGTGCCGCCGAACGGCGTGTTCGGCGTCTCGGTCTGGCTCGTCGCCCTGCTCATCGGCGTCTCCGCGTTCGTGGGCGGGGAGGTCGGCTACGAGATCGGCCATCGCGGCGGCCCGAAGGTCTTCGAACGCAAGGAGAGCGGGCTCTTCAGCGTCAAGAACGTCGAGCGGACGAACGCGTTCTTCGAGCGGTTCGGCGGGCTGACGATCATCCTCGCCCGCTTCGTGCCGATCGTGCGCACCTTCGCGCCGGTCGCCGCCGGCGTCGGCCACATGAACCGCGGGCGCTACACGCTCTACAACTTCATCGGCGCGGTGCTCTGGGGCTTCGGCCTGACGATGTTCGGGTACGCGGTCAGCTTCATCCCGCCGGTCGCGTTCCTCGTGCGCGAGTACATCGACCTGATCCTCCTGGTGGCGGTCGGCGGCACCGCGCTCGTCACCGCCTGGCACTACTTCAGCGAGCGCCGCAAGGCGAAGAAGGCCGAAGCCGCGGGCGAAGACGTCGTGACCGACGAGGAGGAGGCCGAGGAGCTCGTGCTCGACCCCGACGTGTTCGACCGGCCGCCGCACCTCGACGGCGACCACCCGCACCACGGCGACGCGCACGGCGACGACCGGCCGCCGCACGACGGCCGCTGAGGCCGATCAGCCCGCGAACCACCCCGTCGCGCCGACGGTCTCGCCCATGCGCGGCACGTACTGGTCGAAGTAGACCCGGGAGATGAGCTCGCGGCGGCTCCGCACGCCGGCCTTGTCGAACACCGACTTCAGGTGGTCCTGGACGGTGTAGGCCGACACGTGCAGCGTGGCGGCGATCTCCTTCGTCTCCACGCCCTGCAGCACCAGCCGCGTGACGTCGCGCTCGCGCTGGGTGAGGCCGAACGCGGCGACCACGAGCGAGACGATCTCGGGCGGCCGCGCCTCCTCGATGGTGACGACCACGTCGCCGGTCGCACCGGCGGCGCCGTGCAGCGGCGAGGCGTGCAGCAGCAGCCAGACACCGGACCCGGTGCGGACGCGCGCCCGAGCCGGCGGGGCCTCGGTCGAGACGAGCGTGCGACGCGCGGCGCCCACGAGCGACGTGACGAGGCTCAGCGGGTCGCCGCCGTGGGCGTTGCCGCGGAGCTGCTCGAGCCGTTCCTCCGCTCCGAGGCTGATCTGCGCGACCTCGTCGTTCGCGTCGATGATGACGACCGCGGGGCCGCCGGTCTCGCCGAGCGGCACCGAGTCGTGCGCGAGGCGGGTGAGGATGCCCGAGCGCACGCCCCGCGCGAACGACTCCGACAGCGAGCCCAGGAACTCGACCTCGTCGACGGCGAACACCGGATCGTCGCTGCCGCGGAAGATCGCGAGGCACCCCCAGACGGCGGTGCCGTCGCGGAACAGCAGGCGGGCCTCGTCGGCGAATCCGTAGACGGGCGTCATGAGCCGTGTCATCCGCTCGGACCGGTCGACCTCGTCGGCGGCGGACGCGTGCATGCCGATCGCACGGTGCTCCCCGACCGCGAGCGATCGGAACGACGTGGGCTCCTCCGTGCCGTACTCGATGATCCCGAAGAGCCGGTCGTGCTCGTTGTTCGCCTTCAGCGCGCCGTACTTGCGGGCGCTCGTGAGCATCATCGTGGCCGGGTCGTGGGTTCCGACGCACGCCCCGACCCAGGGCACGGCGCGACGCACGGAGTCGGTCGCCTCGCCGATGAAGTCGTCGAGATCCAGCCCGGCGCGCGCGAGCACGTCGAGGTCGCCCCGCACGCGGGCACCGGTCAGCTGGGGAATCACGCGTTCAGTATGCGCCTCGGCGGGCGAACACGGTATCCCAGATGACTGGGAGCCGCGCGAAGAACGCCGGTGGGATCGCGGATTCCCCCGTCGAGCGGGATACCGCCGACCGCGGCCGGCCGCGCACGATGTCCGACGTGACCACCACCACGACCATCGAGACCGGGTCCGTCGACGACCGCGGCGAGCTGATGCACGCCGACGACGCGACCGCGCAGCTGTGCCTCTCCCTCGTCCGGCTCGAGGCGGCGCTCGTCGAGCGCGGCCTGGGGCTCGGAGCGGTGACGCAGGTGCGGATCCATGCGCTCGAACCCGGGTCCGCGTCGGAACTCGTCGAGCTCGTGCTCGAGCGGTTCGGCACCGGCAGGGACGCGCCGGTCGTCGCCTGGGTCTCCGCCGCCCGCCATGACGTGCCGGGGATGCTCGTACGCCTCGCCGCGGACGTGGCGGTCCCCACCCCGACCGGAGAACCGATCTCCACCGACCCCTCGAACCGAAGGACCGACATGAACCCGTCCCCCACCGCCACCTCGACGCTCCGCGACGCCGGAACCGTGCACCTGCCCGGCGACCCCGGCTTCGAGGCCGCCACCGTCCCCTGGAACCTCGCCGTCGTCCAGCGTCCCGCCGCAGTCGCGGTGCCGCGCACCGTCGACGAGGTGGCCCGCGTCGTCGCTGCGGCGACCGAGCTCGGGCTGCGCGTCGCACCGCAGAGCACCGGCCACGGTGCCGCGGCGCTCGCGGCCGGCTCGCTCGCCGACGTCGTCCTGGTGCGACTGCACGAGCTGACCGGCGTGACCGTCGATCCCCTGGCCCGCACGGCACGAGTGCTCGGCGGCACGCTGTGGCGCGACGTGGTCGAGGCAGCGGCCCCGCACGGCCTCGCCGCACTCCACGGCAGCGCGGGCGATGTCGCCGTGGCCGGCTACGTGCTCGGCGGCGGCCTGTCGTTCTACGGTCGCAAGCACGGGCTCGCGTCCTCGCACGTGAGCGCGGTCGAGCTCGTGACCGCCGACGGCACGCTCGTCCGCGCGAGCGTCGACGAGCACCCCGACCTGTTCTGGGCGCTGCGCGGCGGTGGCGGCGGCAACTTCGGCGTGGTCGTCGCGGTCGAGATCGACCTCATCCCGGTCGGCGACGTGGTCGCCGGCATGCTGCTCTGGGACCTCTCGAAGGCGTCAGAGGTGACGCGGGCCTGGGCGCGGTGGACGGCCGACCTGCCGGATTCCGCGACCACGTCGCTGCGCTTCCTGCGGTTTCCGCCCGATCCCGCGATGCCTCCGTTCCTGAGCGGCCGGAGCCTCGTCGTGATCGACGGCGCGATCCTCGAGGACGACGACCGTGCGGCGGGGATCCTGGCGCCGCTCCGTGCCCTCGCACCCGAGGTCGACACGTTCGGGCGCATGCCGGCCGCCGGCCTCGTCGATGTCCACATGGACCCGCCTGGCCCGGTTCCGTCGGTGAGCGATCACGCGATGCTGGCCGAACTGCCCGACACCGCGATCGACGCGCTGGTGGCCGTGGCCGGCGCCGGCGTGGAGATCCCGCTCATCTGCGCGGAGCTTCGCCACCTGGGCGGTGCGCTCGCGCGGCCCGGCGACGGCGCACTCGCACGCCTGGACGGCGAGTACGCGCTGTTCGCCCTCTCGCCGGCCCCGACGCCCGAGATGGCGGCGGTCGGCGAATCGGTCACCAGCTCGGTCACGGCGGCGCTCGCTCCGTGGTCGAACGGCACCGTGTTCCTGAACTTCGCCGACCGCGGAATCGACGTCGCGACCGGGTTCGACGCCGACGCGTGGGCGCGACTCGTCGAGGTGCGTCGCACGGTCGACCCGGACGGCGTCTTCGTCGCCGCCCACCCGATCGGCGACCGCCGATGAACCCCACGACCACCGACACCACCGAACCGAAGGAGATCACCACCATGTCCATCCGTCGCCTCACGGCCGCCGGCGCGCTCGTCGCGCTCGCCGTCGCCGTCCCGACGCTGCCCGCGCAGGCCGCACCCTCGAGCGATCCCGCCCGGCCCGACCACGCGACCCAGTCCGCCCTCGTCGCGCAGGTCCGGGCCGCCACGGCGCACTTCCACGACGTCGACGTCGCCCTCGCGGAGGGCTACGTCGACACCCACGAGTGCTCGAGCAGCCCCGACGGCGCCATGGGCATCCACTTCGTGAACCCCGCGCTCATCGCGCCGGGCGCGCAGGTCGACCCGACGCGCCCGCCGGTGCTGATGTACGGTCCGTCCGCCTCGGGCGACCTCGAGCTCTGGGGCGTGGAGTTCTTCGAGCCGGATGTCGGGCAGCCCACGCCCATGTTCGGGACCGTCCCGTTCGACGGCCCGATGCCCGGGCACGACCCGGAGATGCCGGTGCACTACGACCTGCACGTCTGGACGGGCCAGCACAACCCGAGCGGCCTGTACGCGCCGTTCAACCCGTCGCTGTCCTGCTGAGCACGCGGATGCCGTGTGCCGATCGCACCCGTCCGGGGTCGGTCGGCGCGCGGCATCCGTCGCCCGACACCGGGCTCGCGGCGGGCGCCGAAGTCCGCACGCCACACACCATCCGTCGTCTATATCGCATTGCGATATAACGCCGAGCGTCATACACTGCGACCGGACCCGATACGCGGCATCAGCCGCAGTGGAGGTGGTCGAGATGGAGGAACGCAACGGACGCGCATGGTGGATCGCCGGCGCGGTCGTCGCCATCGCGGTCGGAACCCTGTCGTGGGTGCAGTCGATCGGCTACTGGGTGCAGCGCGGGACCGGCGCCGCCGAACCGGCGTTCCTGTTCGTCGACCACGACGGGCCGAGCGTGACCGGGGCGCTGCTCGGCACGGTGTTCCTGGCGATCGGCGCGCTCTGCGCGGCCATGGCCACGCGCCGCTCGCGGCGCCGCGCCTGAACCGACGGCCGGATCACGCGGGGCGGGGTTCGCGCTGCCGCGCCCGCGCGCCGGACGGGGCGGGCGTGAGCGCGAGACCGGCGCCGAGCAGCACCGACGTCACGGGCACGAGCCACACCGCGATCGCCATCGCGGGTCCGCGGAGGAACACCTCCATCGGCACGCCGCTCGCGAAGCCGAGGAGCGCGACGCCCAGGAGGAGCACGAGGCTGCCCACGACCGCGAGGGGCGTGAAGCTGAGCGCGCCGAGGGCGCGCGTGCGGACGGCGATGACCCCGGCGACGACGAGCACGCCGAGGATCGCGAGGAACCCAGCACCGAGCAGGATGCTGCCGACGAGGTCGAACGCCCCACGCCACGGCGAGACCGTCGGCAGCGCGTAGCTGAGCATGGTGACGCCCCCGAGGCCGACCATCGCACTGCCGACCGCGGCCGCGATGCGCAGCGTCGACACCGTCGCCGCTGCGGCGGCGGAGAGTCGATGCGCGAGCGCGAGCAATCCGATCGCGGTGAGCGCGGCGCCGACGAACACGATCGTCGGATGCACGGCGACGTCGGTCGAATCGAATCCGACCGCCGCACCGGTCTGGCGGACCAGCCCCCAGAACCCGTAGCTCGAATAGCTCGCCACGATCATGGGCAGGCCGATCGCCGTCGCGATCCCGGCTCCGAGGCCGGCGAGGTTGACGTGCATGACGGACTCCTTCCGTGCGTGTTCCCGCATCGCCGCCAGCAGCAGGTCGACGACGATCCGCGTCCGCGCCGATCGCGCGGAGGCGGTGCCCTGCGACTGCGCCTCTCGGACGGTGTCGCGGGCGAGCACCCGGATCTCCTCTCCGTACTCGGAGCGGAACTCCCCGGGCAGCATCAGCATCGCGGCGCCGAACAGCCGCCCCTCGACGCCCGGCGTGGACATCAGGCCTCACCCCACCCCGTGAGCAATCGCTTCAGGGCCGCCTGGCGGGCCAGGGCTGCGACGCGCGCGGCCTCGGCCGCCGCGACGCGCTCGCCGAGGCCGGTGATGCGGTAATACTTGCGACGCTCGTCGTCGAGCTCGGGGTCGACACGCGTGGCCGCCTCCTCGATGAGCCCGAGCGTGCGAAGCCGCTTGATCGCCCCGTAGAGCGTGCCGGGTGCGAGCACGATCGACCCCTCGGTGCGCTCGCGGACCTCGCGCATGATGCCGTACCCGTGCCGCTCCTCGTCGGCGAGCGACAGGAGGATGTGGAAGACCGGCTCCGTCAGCGGGAGCAGGTCCTTCGGCTGGGTCTCGGCGGTCATGCGCTCCTCGATCGTTCAATGTATCGAACTGCGGTATATCGCGTCACGATACATCTGGTAATGGTGCGCGTCAAGCATCGCGCCCCGCGCGACTCACGCGTGCGTCGTCGACTCGCGACGCCCGTGGCCCGAGGGCTCCAGCTGGAAGGTCGAGTGCTCGACGTCGAAGTGCTCGTCGAGGCATCCGCCCAGTTCGTCGAGCAGTGCACCGACCCGCCCCTCGGCGAACACGGCGGGCTCGACCTCGACGTGGGCGCTGAAGACGTGGGCGCCGGTCGTGATCGCCCAGACGTGGACGTCGTGCACGGCCACCACGCCATCGGTGCGGAGGATGTGGTCGCGGATCTCCGCGACATCCGTCTCGGCCGGCACCGACTGGCTGAGCACCCGCATGACGTCGCGCAGCAGCACGAGCGCGCGCGGCACGATGAGCCCCGCGATGAGCAGCGACGCGATCGGGTCGGCCGCGTCCCACCCCGTGACGAGGATCACGATCGCCGCGCCGATCACGAGCACCGAGCCGATCGTGTCGCCGAGCACCTCGAGGTAGGCGCCGCGCAGGTTGATCGACTGCGACGCGCCGCCGCGCAGGACCAGGAGCGCCGCGACGTTCGCGAGGAGACCGACGACCGCGATGACGAGCATCGGGCCCCCGGCGACCTCGTGCGCCTCGCCCGACGCGCCGGAGGCCAGCCGGCCGATCGCGCTCGCCGTCACCGCGATCGCGACGACGACGAGCAGCACGCCGTTGAAGAGCGCCCCGAACACCTCGAACCGGCGGAAGCCGTAGGTCTGCCGGTCGTTCGCGGGACGCGCGGCGACGATCGCCGCGCCGAGCGCGACCACCAGCCCGAGCAGGTCGCTCGTCATGTGCCCGGCGTCGGCGAGCAGCGCGAGCGAGCCCGTCAGCAGGCCGCCGACGACCTGGACGACGAGGAACGCCCCGATGATCGCGATCGCGATCCCGAGTCGTCGTCGGCCGGCGGCGTGCGCGTCGGCGGCGTGGTCGTGCGAGTGTCCCATCCCCTCAAGCGTAGGCACGGATGGCGCGCCTCGCCGGTGATGGGAATGAGTCCCGTTCTCGCCGGCGGCTCAGCCGAACCGGGTCACTCGCTCCAGCTCGGGCAGCAGCGCCCGGAACGCCCGTGCCCGGTGGCTGTGCGCGTTCTTCACCTCGGGCGCGAGCTCGGCGGCCGACACGTCGAAGCCGTCGGGCAGGAAGATCGGGTCGTAGCCGAACCCGTTCACGCCCGCGCGCTCGGTCGCGATGCGCCCGGGCCACGCGCCGACGGCGGCGAACTCGTGCGGCTCGCGCCCCGCGGCATCCGGCACCACCAGGGCGATGGTGCAGTGGAAGTGCGCGGTGCGGTGCGGGTCGCGGATGTCGCCGAGCTGAGCGAGGAGGAGCTCGAGGTTCGCCTCGGCGCCGCGGCCCGGGCCGGCCCAGCGCGCCGAGAAGATGCCCGGCGAGCCGCCCATGACGTCGACCGCGATGCCGGAATCGTCGGCGAGCGCGATGCGACCCGTGTGGGATGCCGCAGCGCGCGCCTTGATGAAGGCGTTCTCGTCGAACGAGGTTCCGTCCTCGACGGGCTCGGGGCCGTCGTACGCCAGCACCGTGATGCCGGGGAACTCGGCTCCGAGGATCTGCTGGAACTCGGCGACCTTGTGGGCGTTGTGCGTGGCGAGGACGACCTCGAGCGGCTGCGGCATCCGTCGGCCCTCGATCAGCCCGCGGCGCCCGCGGCCGCGCCGCCGAGCTGCGCCTCGAGCGCCGCCCGCTGGATCGCGGTGAGCTCGGTCGTGCCGGCGAGCGCGAGGTCGAGCAGTTGGTCGAGCTCGCGCCGGTCGAACGGCGCACCCTCGGCGGTGCCCTGCACCTCGACGAAGAGGCCGCGGCCGGTCGCGACGACGTTCATGTCGGTCTCGGCCCGCACGTCCTCGACGTACGCGAGGTCGAGCATCGGGGTGCCGTCGATGATGCCGACCGAGACCGCCGAGACGGTGTCGATGAGCGGCGTCGCCTTCTGCGCGATGAACTTCCTCCCGCGGGCCCACTCGATCGCGTCGGCGAGCGCGACGTACGCGCCCGTGATGGCCGCGGTGCGCGTGCCGCCGTCGGCCTGGAGCACGTCGCAGTCGATCTGGATGGTGTTCTCGCCGAGCGACTTCATGTCGACCACGGCGCGCAGGCTCCGGCCGATGAGCCGGCTGATCTCGTGGGTGCGGCCGCCGATGCGGCCCTTGACCGACTCGCGGTCGTTGCGGGTGTTCGTGGAGCGCGGCAGCATCGCGTACTCGGCGGTGACCCAGCCCTTGCCCTTGCCGGTCATCCAGCGCGGCACGCCGTTGGTGAAGCTCGCGGTGCAGAGCACCTTCGTGTTCCCGAACGAGATCAGCGCGCTGCCCTCGGCGTGCGTGCTCCATCCGCGTTCGATGACGACGTCGCGAAGGGCGTCGGGGGTGCGGCCGTCGGCGCGCACGATGTCGGGGGTCTCGGTCACTGGGTCCTCCTGTGGGTGGCGGATGCCGCGGCGGCGGCGGGCAGCGTGAGTGCGCCGGTCTGCACGAGCTCGACCTGCGAGATCTCGGGGCCGATGAGGCGGTGCGCGAGGTCGAGGAACGCCGCGCTCGAGTCGCCGGTCGCCTCGAAGCGGTGCACGGGCGGTTCGGGCGAACGCCGCTCGAGGCCCTGGGAGACCAGCACGCGGTAGACGTCGTTCGCGGTCTCGACGTCGCTCGAGACGAGGCTGACGCCCTCCCCCATGACGTAGGAGATCGCGCCCTTCAGGAACGGGTAGTGCGTGCAGCCCAGTACGAGGGTGTCGACGCCCGCCGTGCGGAGCGGTGCGAGGTACTCCTCGGCGACGGCGAGCACCTCGGGCCCGGTCGTGACGCCCGCCTCGACGAACTCGACGAAGCGGGGGCACGCGGCCGACGAGAGCTCGAGGTGCGGCGCGGCGGCGAAGGCGTCGTCGTACGCGCGCGACTGCACGGTCCCGGCGGTGCCGATCACGCCGACGCGGCCGGTGCGCGTGGTCGCGACCGCGCGCCGCACAGCGGGCTGGATGACCTCGACGACCGGCACGTCGTAGCGCTCGCGCGCGTCGCGGAGCATCGCCGACGACGCCGTGTTGCAGGCGATGACGAGCATCTTCACGCCCTGTCCGACGAGGTCGTCGAGCACGGCGAGCGCGTAGCGGCGCACGTCGGCGATGGGCTTCGGCCCGTAGGGCGAGTGCTCGAGGTCGCCGACGTAGAGGATCGACTCGTTCGGAAGCTGGTCGCGCACCGCGCGGGCGACGGTGAGGCCGCCGACCCCCGAGTCGAAGATCCCGATCGGTGCATCACTCACGAGCCACCAGCCTAGATCAGCCGCGCGAGGGCCCGCCTTCGTCCGCGGCCGCCGACCCGTAGGCCGCGCGCACGGCGCGCGCGATGCGGCCGGTCGAGGGATGGCGATGGGTTCGGTGCCAGGCGAGTCGCACCTCGAGCGGCGGCGCGTCGACGATCGGGACGAACACCACGCCGGGGCGCGGAAGGTGGTGCGCGGTCGCCTCCGAGGTGACGCCGATCGCGTCGCCCGCGGCGATGAGGTCGAGCCACTCCTCGACGTCGCCGCTCCAGGTGAGCGGCGGCGCCGCGACCCCCGTCGCCTCCCAGAGCTCGCGCGTCGTGGTGCCGGAGCGGCGGTCGACCGCGACCTCCCACGGCGTGAGGTCGGCGAGCGAGACGGCCTCGCGTTCGGCCAGGGGGTGGTCGATGGGCAGTGCGGCCACGCGCCGCTCGCGGCCGACCAGCTCAGACTGCAGTTCGGGCGGCAGCATCGGGTGGCGAACGACCGCGAGGTCGACGTGCCCGTCGAGGAGCCCGGCGTCGCGCGTATTGATCCGTACCAGCCGGATCGGGCTCGCGGGGTGCGCCCGGTTCCAGGCGCGGAGCACTCCCGTGGTGTGCGCGCCGAGCGCGGCCCACGCGTACCCCACTCGAATGACGGCCCGCTCGCCGCGGAGGGCGGCGACGGCGCGATCGAGCTCGGCGGTGATCCGGCGCGCGGTGCCGGCGAGCATCGTGCCGGCCTCGGTCGGCTCGACGCGCCGGGTGGTCCGGTGCATCAGCGTCGCGCCGACCTCGCGCTCGAGCGCCGCGAGCGAACGGGAGACGGCGGCCTGCGACATCCCCAGCCGGTCGGCCGCGGCGGTGAAGGATCGCTCGTCGTCGACGGCGATGAGGACGCGGAGATGCCGCAACTCCAGTTCCATGCGTTGAGCGTATCAATGACCGCGAATTGCATTTCTGGACGCGTCAATCTCCGCGTAGCCTCGGCATCATGGCACGGATGAACGCGGACGGGATCGGCGGCGCGACCGCGGTCGTCGGCGGAGCGACCTCCGTGCAGGTCGGTGCGGCGATCGGCGCCACCATCTTCCCCCTCGTCGGTCCGGCCGGCGTCGTCGCGCTCCGCCAGCTCGTGGCGGCCGTCGCCCTGCTCGCGGTCGCACGTCCGCGCCGCCGCGACCTCACCTGGACGACCCTCCGGCCGGCCGTGCTCCTCGGCGGAGTGCTCGTCGTCATGAACGTCACGCTCTACGCCGCGGTCGAGCGCATCGGCCTCGGCCCGGCGGTCACGATCGAATTCCTCGGTCCGCTGGCGCTCGCCCTCCTCGGCTCACGTCGCCGCATGGACGTCGTCGCCGCGATCCTCGCCGCCGCGGGCGTCGTGCTCCTCACCGGCACCGTGCCGGGCATCGACCCGCTCGGCATCGCCTTCGCCCTCACGGCGGGCGCGGCGTGGGCCGCGTACATCCTGCTCAGCCAGCGCGCCGGCCGATCGCTGCCCGGCGTCCAGGGCACGGCGATCGCGAGCACGGTCGCGGCGATCCTCACCTCCCCGCTCCTCGTCATCGCGCTCCTCCGCCTCGAACCCGGCGCGATCGCGCTGGTCCTCGGCGTCGGCACGATCGCCGGCCTGCTGTCCTCCGCACTCCCCTACTCGATCGACCTCGTGGTGCTGCGACGGATGCCCCGGCAGCGATTCGCCGTGCTGCAGAGCGTGCACCCCGCCGCCGCCGCGCTCGCCGGACTCGTCATCCTCGGCCAGGCGCTCGCGCCGTGGCAGGTCGTCGGCCTCGCACTCGTCACGGCCGCGAACGTGCTCGCGGTCGGGTTCGGCGCGCGCCCCGCGACCCGAGCCACCGCGCGCGCCGCGGCCGCGGCATCCTGACCCCCTCGCACTAGGCTGGCCGGGTGACCGGGTCTGCTGCGCTGTTCACCGACCGCTACGAACTCACCATGGTGGACGCCGCCCTGCTCGACGGCACCGCCCACCGCGAGAGCCTCTTCGAGGCGTTCGCCAGGCGCCTTCCCGACGGGCGCCGGTACGGCATCGTCGCGGGGACCGGCCGCATGCTCGAGCTCATCGAGCGATTCCGCTTCGAGGACGCCGAGCTCGAGTTCCTCCGCGAGCAGCGCGTCGTCCGCGACGAGACCCTCGACTGGCTCGCCGACTACCGGTTCCGCGGCGACGTCTGGGGCTATCGCGAGGGTGAGGCGTACTTCCCGGGCTCCCCGCTCGTGACGATCCAGGCGCCCTTCGCCGAGGCGGTCATGCTCGAGACGCTCGTGCTCTCGGTGCTGAACTACGACTCCTCCGTCGCGAGCGCGGCCGCGCGCATGGTGTCGGTCGCGCTCGGCCGGCCGATCGCCGAGATGGGCTCGCGCCGCACCAACGAGGGGTCGGCGGTGGCCGCCGCGCGGGCGGCGTACATCGCGGGCTTCGACGCGACGAGCAACCTCGAGGCCGGGCGGACCTGGGGCATCCCGACCATGGGCACGGCCGCGCACGCCTTCACGCTGCTGCACGACAGCGAGGAGGACGCGTTCAGGGCGCAGGTCGAGGCCATGGGCCCGGGCACGACCCTCCTCATCGACACGTACGACATCCGCACGGGCGTCGAGACCGCGATCCGGGTCGCCGGCACCGGGCTCGGCGCGGTGCGCATCGACTCGGGCGACCTGCCGACCGTGGTCGCCGCGGTGCGCGAGCAGCTCGACGGGCTCGGCGCCGTGAACACGCGCATCACCGTCACGAGCGATCTCGACGAGTTCACGCTCGCCGCCCTCTCGGGTGCACCCGTCGACGCCTACGGCGTCGGCACGTCGGTCGTGACCGGCTCGGGCTTCCCCGCGGCCGGCATGGTCTACAAGCTCGTCGCCCGCCGCGGCGACGACGACGAATGGGTGAGCGTGGCGAAGGCGTCCACGAAGAAGACGAGCGTCGGCGGGCGCAAGAACGCCGCCCGTCGCATCGACTCGACGCGAACCGCGCGCGAGGAGCTCGTGTTCGTCGGCGACGGGCCCGACGGCGAGGATGAGTTCGCCGACGACGACGAGCTGCGGCCGCTCATGGTGCGACTCATGCACGAGGGGCGAGCGGATGCCGCGTTCACGGGCCATGCGGGCGTCGAGGCCGCGCGCGCGCATCGCGCCGAGGTGATGCAGGAACTGCCGATCGAGGCGTTCCGCCTGGGCCGGGGCGAGCCGGTGATCCCGACGACGTACCGCTGACTGGTACGCCATTGAGCGGCGCGGCGCCGAACGGGGCAGCGCTGCGCGGGGCTCAGCCCTTCTTCATGCGGTTGTAGATCTCCTTGCACGCCGGGCACACCGGGAATTTCTCCGGGTCGCGGCCGGGGGTCCACTTCTTGCCGCACAGCGCGCGGACCGGCTTGCCGGTCATCGCCGACTCGAGGATCTGCTCCTTCTTGACGTAGTGCGAGAACCGCTCGTGGTCGCCGGGCTCGATGTGCTCCTCTTCGAGCAGCTTCTCGAGTTCCCGGTCGAGGACCGAGGTGCCGCCACCGGGCGCGTCGGGGTCGGCGATGCTCGCCTGCGCGGGTCGGATCATGCCGAGAAGTCTACGCCGCGATCAGGCCCTGACGGCCGACGCGACGATCTCGGGCGCCCGGCGTTCGAACACGCGACCTCCCGCGAAGACGCCGATCACGAGGATGAGCAGGCCGCCCCCGGCTCCCGCCGCGAGCGACGCCGCGTGCCATGACGGGTCGTCGAAGATGCCGAGTCCGGCGAACCAGATCGCGGGCGCCGCCACGAGCAGCGCCGCGAACATCGTGAGCGACTGCACGAGCGCCGTGATCCCACCGGTCGACTGCGGCTGCTGGAACGGGCTGTCGCCGGGCTTGACGACCGGATAGGGCATCGCGGCCGAGGTGATCGACCCGATCCCGAGCCCGCCGAGGAGCAGGGCCGTGCTCACGCCGAGCAGCGACGGCAGGAGGCGCCAGTCGTCGAGCACGAAGACGGTCACGGCGCTGCCGAGTCCGATCACGAGGATGCCCGCGACGAGCACGGGCACGAGCCGGCCGAACCGGTCGGCCGCACCGCGCACGCCCGAGGCGACGTGCAGCCAGATCGCGGTGTTGTCGTACGCGGTGTCGTTGTGCAGGCTCCAGCCGAGCAGGAGGCACACGAGCGGCACGGGGATGAGCCCGAGGTACATGGACGGCACGCCGGCGATCCCGAGCGGCAGCATCACGAGGAGCGGTGCGATGGGCACCATCACGAGCGACACCCAGTACCGCGAGTCGCGGAACCAGTAGGTGGTGCTGCGCGCGGCGATCGCCCCGGTCGGCCCGCCCGTCGTGCGGCCGAACCAGCCGAGTCCGTGGTAGCTGCGCACGCTCGCCTGCCGCCCCGGCGTCACGAGCATCTTCGCGACGAGCGCCTTCCAGGCGATCCAGCCGAACCACACGGTCGCGCCCGCGATCAGGAGCTTCAGGAACGCGGGCCCCCATGCGCCGGACGCGGCCTCGCCTGGTGCGGCGAACGCGGCGCCGAGGGGCGTCCACGACAGCGCGCCGGCGATCGCTCCGATCGCGAACCGCCCGGACGCCGCCCAGTCGACCGTCGTCAGCGCGACCGCGATCGGCGCGAGCATGACGACGAAGAGCACGCCGAGCACGGCGCCGACGTCGCGCGCCCGGCGCGTCTCGAGGAGGAGCCCGGCGATGCCGGCCGCGAGCCGGGCCGCGAGCAGGCAGGTCGCGAACGCGAGCAGCGCGCCGAGGATCGCGAACACGGTCGTGCCGAATCCGCGCGACCAGGTCACGACGGTTCCCGTGAGCACGATCGCGAGCGCGACGGCGGGCACGCCGATCATCGCGGAGAGCGCGAGCCCGAGGGCGATCGTCCGATCGGGGATGCCGAACAGCGCGAACCGCCGCGGGTCCATGGTGTCGTCGACGCCGAAGACGAGCGGCACGACGAGGAAGCCGACCACGGTCGCGGCGCCGCCGACCACGAGGATGTCGCGGACGAGCGCCACGTCGTCGATCGTCCGGAGCCCCACGAGGATCAGGAAGAGCAGCGCCGAGATCCCGAGCCCGTAGACGATCGCGATCGCGAGCCCGACGACCTGCCAGGCGCTCCGCTTGAAGATGTTCCCGAGCAGCCGCAGCTTCAGTCGGAGAAGCTGTGCAACCATTCCATGCCCTCCGCTGCCTTGCGTCCGCCCGCGAGCTCGACGAACCGGTCCTCGAGCGTGTCGCCGCGGCGCACCTCATCGAGGGTGCCGGATGCCAGGACCCGCCCGCCAACGATGATCGCCGCCGAGTCGCAGACGCGCTCGATGAGGTCCATGCTGTGGCTCGAGAGCAGCACCGTTCCGCCGCCCGCGACGTAGCGCTCGAGGATGTCCGTGAGGTTCGCCGCCGAGACGGGGTCGACGGACTCGAACGGCTCGTCGAGGACGAGCATGCGCGGCGAGTGGATCATCGCGCACGCGAGGGCGATCTTCTTGGTCATGCCCGCCGAGTAGTCGGCGACGAGCCGGTCGAGGGCGTCCTCCAGGCCGAACGCCTCGGCGAGGTCCGCGCTGCGATCGAGCACGGTGCGGTGGTCGAGGCCGCGCAGGGATCCCGCGTAGTACAGCATTTCGGCGCCGGTGAGGCGGTCGAACAGGCGGAGCCGATCGGGCAGCACGCCGGTGATGCGCTTGGCGGCGCGCGGCTCCTTCCAGACGTCGATGCCGTTGACGTGCACCGACCCGCCGTCGGGACGCAGGAGCCCGGTGATCATCGAGAGCGTCGTGGTCTTGCCCGCGCCGTTCGGGCCGACGATGCCGTAGAACGAGCCGGCGCGGATGCCGAGGCTGATCGCGTCGACGGCGGTGGTGTCGCCGAACCGCTTGACGAGGCCGTCGATCGAGAGCACGACCGGCGCCTCGGGTGCGGGCGCCTCGCGAGCCACGCGGATCGTCCGCTTCTTCCGCGGCGACGGCGTCGCGGAGGTCGTGACCACCCCCAGCGGGATGACGGCGACACCGCGCTCGCCCTCATGGTCGTCGGTCGCGGGCTCGGGCTCGGCGTCGGCCGGCTCCGTCTCGACGGCTGGGTCGACCCCGTCGGCGGCGTCGGCGCCGACCAGCAGGATGGCGTCGCCCGTCAGGTCCAACTCGGCGGCGGGATCGGCCTCTGCCTCAGAGGCGACGTCGGTCGTGTCGCCTGCCGCGACCCCGGGGGCACTCGGGACCTCGACCGTGGCGTCGGCGTCGACAGGCTCGTCGCGCGTCCCCGGTGCCTCGTCGGGCCCGCCCGGATGCCAGGTCCGGGTCACCTCGGCCGCGCGCACGACGTCTGCGGACTCGTCGACGACCACGGCGCGTGCGCCGTCGGATTCGACCGTGGTCTCGACGGTCGTCGGCTCCGAGGGGACCTCGGTGGGGCTCTCGTCGGCGGCGTGCTCCGCGGCAGCGGTGTCCGCGACGGCGGCGGTGCCGATCTCGGGCTCCGCCACGACGGGGTCGACGGGGCCGGTCGCGCGTCGCGGCCTGGGCTCGGCCTCGGTCGTGTCGGTCGTGACGGAGGCGGCGACCCGCTCGCGGGCGGATGCCGCGGCCTTCCGTGCGTCGGCGGCGCGCGCCCTCGCCGCCGCCGTGGACGCGGCCCGGGCCGACTTCGCCGTCCGGCCCTTCGCGGCCGACGTGCTCGCCGACTCGCTCCGAGCGGCGGCGGCGCGCTTCTGCGCGGAAGCGCCGGTCTCGGTCGTCGCCTTCGCGCGGCCGGCCGACGCCGAATCCTGGGTGGACGCCGACCCGGTCGACGCCGCGTCGGACCCCTTCGCCGGGCGGCTCGTCGACGTCGAGGCGCCCTTCGGCGAGCCGGACTTCGCCGACGCGCGCTTCGCGGCGGCCTCCGATGCGGGCCGCTTGGCCGTGCCCGACGTCGCGGCGGGCTTCCTCGGAGTCGAGCCGCGCTTCGCGGCCGGCTTCACCGGTTCGGCCGCCGTGGTCGCGGTCGCGTCGTCGGCGGCGGTCGTGGCGCGGGCTGCGGACGCCCGCTTGGCGGCCGTCGATCGCGTGGCCGCCGACTTCGCCGACGTGCTCCTCGTCGTCGACTTCGACGCGGCCGACTTGGAGGTCGAGGCCTTCGCCGCGCTCGAACGTGCGGCCGACGACTTCGCCGCCGCGGTGCGGCCGGCGGGCGTCCCGCCGGCACGACCCGGTTCGCCACGCCCCTGTTCGGACGCGACGGATTCCCCCCGACCAGCAGACACCCCCGTGTCCGTGCCTTCGGGAGTCTCGTCCTCAGGACCTGATCGCGAAACGGAAGTCACCACGACAACCTACCAACCACCCCGGCCGGAGCCATGGACCTCTCACAGCGAATTCACGTCGTGGCGGGCGGAACCTCCGAGCCGGGCGCTACCCGCGCGTCGCATCACGATCCTGCTACGGCTTGCACGCAATCCCCAGCACGGACTTCTGCCGTCCGGTATCCTGTGACTCGGCATAACGGCGTGTCCAGAAGTGAACTTGCGGATGAACCACCGGTGAACTCGAACCGAATCGAGGCCTCCGGCATCCGATCGACGAAGGAGATGCAGTGACCACGCAGATCGTGATCCTCGCAGCCGGCATGGGGAGCCGGCTCGGGCGTTCCCTCCCCAAACCGCTCACCGAGCTCAGCGACGGCCGTACGATCATGCGCCAGCAGTTCGACAACATCGAGCACGCGTTCGGCCGCAACGCCGCCGTGACGATCGTGGTCGGCTACAAGCTCGAGCACATCATCGAGGCGTTCCCGCAGGCCTCCTTCGTCTACAACGAGGAGTACGACCAGACGAACACCTCGAAGTCGCTCATGCGCGCGCTGCAGGCGTCGCAGCCGGGCGGCGTGCTCTGGATGAACGGCGACGTGGTCTTCGACCCGGCGATCCTCGACCGTGCGCTCGCGCTCATCGCGCGCGACCAGTCGTTCGTCACCGTCAACACCGCCAAGGTGTCCGACGAAGAGGTGAAGTACACGACGACCGCCGAGGGCTACATCAAGGAGCTGTCGAAGACCGTCAAGGGCGGCCTCGGCGAAGCGGTCGGCATCAACTACATCTCGAGCCGCGACAAGAACACCTTCCTCGCGCACCTCCAGCGCGTGGGCGACCAGGACTACTTCGAGCGCGGCCTCGAGCTGGCGATCGAGAAGAACGGCCTGCTCGTCGAGCCGATGGACGTCTCCGACCTGTACGCGGTCGAGATCGACTTCGCAGAGGACCTGGAGCGCGCGAACCACTTCGTGTGACCTGCGCACCACACAGCGTGAGGAGCGGATGCCGGTCGCGGCATCCGCTTCTCGCATGTTCGGGCGGCGACGGCGCCAGCGCGCCGATCAGAGCGGTGCGGAGGCCGGCCTCCGGCCATCTACGATGAGAGCGTGATGAGCTACGCCGACTCGCATCCGTTCACGCGGACGCCATGGGACGGCTACCGGCATTCGCTGTGGCTCCTCACGACACGCGACCTCAAGGTCCGGTACTCGACCTCGGCGCTGGGCTACGTGTGGTCGGTGCTCGATCCGCTCGTGATGGCGGGCATCTACTGGTTCGTCTTCACGCAGGTGTTCGACCGCACCGTCGGCCAGCAGCCGTACATCGTGTTCCTGCTCGCGGGGCTCCTGCCGTGGATGTGGTTCAACGGGGCCGTCGGCGACTCGACCCGGGCCTTCCTGAAGGACGCGAAGCTCGTCCGCTCGACGATGATCCCGCGGACGATCTGGGTGAACCGGATCGTGCTGTCGAAGGGCATCGAGTTCCTGCTCGCGCTGCCCGTCCTCGCCTTCTTCGCGATCGTGTTCGGGGCGACCGTCTCGTGGGAACTCGTGCTCTTCCCCCTCGGGATCATCCTGCAGGCGGTGCTCACCGCAGCGGTGAGCCTCATCGTCGCACCCCTCGTCGTGTTCTTCCGCGACCTCGAGCGCGCGGTGAAGCTCGCGCTCCGCTTCCTCTTCTACGCGTCGCCGATCATCTACGGCACGAGCGACCTGCCCGAGGGCTTCCAGTTCTGGGCCGCGTTCAACCCGCTGAGCGGCGTGTTCGGCCTCTACCGGGCGGGCTTCTACCCCGACGAGCTCAACTGGTTCGACGTCGGCGTGTCCGCCGTCATGTCCCTCGCCCTGCTCGCCCTCGGACTCTGGGTCTTCCGCTCGTCCGAGCGCCAGGTCCTGAAGGAGATCTGATGGGCCGGGCAGCATCCGCTCCGACCCCCTCGGCGGAGGGGTACGCGATCCGCATCGACGGCCTCGGTGTCCGGTTCCGTCGCAACCGCCGCGGACGCCGTTCCTTCAAGGACCTGCTGGCGGGGCGGAAGCGGCGCACCCGCCCCGGCGAGTT
This sequence comes from Agromyces zhanjiangensis, assembly GCF_040496055.1. Taxonomy (NCBI): domain Bacteria; kingdom Bacillati; phylum Actinomycetota; class Actinomycetes; order Micrococcales; family Microbacteriaceae; genus Agromyces; species Agromyces zhanjiangensis. Next base: position 175,455 of record NZ_JBEPKB010000009.1, read on the forward strand.
CTGGGCGCTGCGCGACGTGCACGCCGACGTCCGCCCCGGTGAGGCGATCGGAGTCGTCGGACGCAACGGCCAGGGCAAGTCGACGCTGCTGAAGCTCGTCGCGGGCGTGCTCATCCCCGACGAGGGCGGCGTGCGCATCACGGGCGGCGTGGCACCGCTGATCGAGATCACCGGCGGCTTCGTCGACGACCTGAGCGTGCGCGACAACGTCTACCTGACGGCGGGACTGCACGGCATGAGCCGGGCGCAGATCGACGCCAAGTTCGACGAGATCATCGAGTTCGCCGAGATCGGCGACTTCCTCGACACGCCGTACAAGCACCTCTCGAGCGGCATGAAGGTGCGCATCGCGTTCGCCGTGATCTCGCAGCTCGAGGAGCCGATCCTGCTCGTCGACGAGGTGCTCGCGGTCGGCGACAAGGCGTTCCGCGAGAAGTGCTACCGGCGCATCGAGGAACTCCTCCAAGGCGGGCGCACGCTCTTCTTCGTCTCCCACAATGAACGCGACCTGCGTCGCTTCTGCACGCGGGGCCTCTACCTCGACAAGGGCGCGCTCGTGCTCGACGCCGGGATCGACGAGGTCCTGGACCGCTACAACGCCGACTACGGCACCCGCTGACCGACGTCAAGCCCCCGCCCCACCAGGCGGGTCCCGGCGACGTTCACATCCGGGCCGCCTAGGATCGTCGCCATGTCCGAACGCGTGCACCGGATCACGACGCTGGGCCGCAGCACGCCCGAAGAGGCACAGCCGGGCGACCACGACGCGACGAGCGGGGCGGACGCGGCGGAAGGCACCGGTGAGCCCGGAGGTCCCCGCGCCGCGCCCCCGATCGATCCGGCGGATCGCGCCGTCGGCCTCGAACGCGGATTCGACCGGCTCCTGTCGATCCAGCGTCCGATCGTGCTCGCGCACCTGCGCGCCATCCGCCGCAACCACCCCACGGCGAGCCCCGAGGAGCTCGTGCGCGTGCTCGAGCGCCGGTACCTCACGGCCGTCACCACGGGCGGCGCGGCCGTGGGCGCGACCGCCGTCGTTCCCGGCATTTCGACCGGCATCACCTTGGCCCTCTCGGGGGTCGAGACCGCTGGCTTCCTCGAAGCCACGGCGCTCTTCGCGCAGTCCGTCGCCGAGGTGCACGGCCTGCACGTGGAGAACCCCGACCGCGCTCGCGCGCTCGTCATGACACTCATGATGGGACGCGAGGGCGCCGACCTCGTGCGGCAGTTCGCCGCGCAGGCGACGGGGAAGGGCGTGCCGCGGAACGCGTACTTCGGCGAGATCATCACCAGCACGCTCCCCCGTGCAGTGATGGGCTCGGTCGTCGATCGACTGCGGCACGTGTTCGTGAAGCAGTTCGCCGTGAGGGGCGGAGCCGGGATCATCGGGCGGGCCATCCCGTTCGGCATCGGCGCCGCGATCGGCGGCATCGGCAACCACGTGCTCGGGCGCCGCGTACTGCAGCAGTCCCGTCTGGCGTTCGGCCCCGCGCCCTTCGCGCTCCCGGCCGACCTGGAGCCCCGCGGCGATGAGACGGTGCTCACCTCGGCCGGCCGCCGCCTTGCGCGCGCGGTGTCGACCGCGGGTCGCGTCGCGAGTCGGCCGTTCGGACGGCTGGCCGCCGGGGCGTCGAAAGGCGACGAGGGCGACGAGACGGATGTCGCGGGCGCCGCAGACGGCACGACCGTCCGCGACTCCGACGCCGACGCCGACGCCGACGCCGACGCCGACGGGCGCATCATGCCCCACGGTCCCGACCGCCCGGACGAACCGGCTCCGGAGGACCCGCCCGACCCCACCCACCCCGCGACGGGCTGACCGAGGGCTACGCGATCGGCTCGTAGCCGAGCAGTTCGCGCAACTGGCTCGTCTCGGCGTCGAGCACGTCCTCGGGCTTGCCCGCGTCGCGCCGCACGCGCGAGCGACCGCTCAGCGCGATCAGGCGATCGGCGACGTCGTGCTCGGGGTCGCGCTCCACGAGCCGCAGCGTGATCGCGAACCAGCGTTCGGCGAGTTCGAACTCGTCGGCGAACTCGAAGGCCTCGGCGACGTGCAGGTGCCGCCACCACGGCGCGGTGCCCGAGACGCGCAGCGCGTCGGCCGTCTCGATCGCGGCATCGCGCTCACCGAGCGCCAGCAGGATCGCGACCAGCCGGCCGGTCGCCTCGGAGGGCTCGCAGTCGGATGCGTCGGCCGCGCGTCGCGCGGCCGCCAACGCCCCGGCGCGCGC